>JAFTVX010000023.1 GCA_017465575.1 Alistipes sp.
ATAAATATACAAAAACTTTTCGACACAACAAAGGCTATTCCAATGTTTTTCAACGGAATAGCCTATTTTTTTGCAACTATGTTCGCAACTAAACACAACCGAGGCTGACCAAAAGCCATTATGCACTTTTTAGTCAGCCTCTTTTTTTAGTTGTTAGAAAAATTCCGCTGAGAAAACATTTTAACTCACAAAGAGAGAGTTGTTAAGACCGTAAGACAAGTAAGACGATAAGAAATAAATCCTATCGTCTTAAGGTCCTAATGGTCTTTAATTAATTGTCTTCCAACCAGCACTACCCCAATTTGTTGTCAGAAGGTAGCAGATACAACGCTCGGCAAAAAAAATGGCGATGGGCTGTACTTGGCGTACTGCTCATTGCCATTTTCTTTTGTTAGCGGCAGTAGATGCTGCCTTATCACAACAAATTACCTGCGAGCCACGCTTTAAATTCAGGCACCCTCGCTTTCGAGATGATAATTCGTTCGGGCGTCTCGATGGTGAGATTAAGCGCAAGGCGGCTACCAAACCAAACGGCGATATCCTTTACGGCATTGCGCGACACGATAAACTGACGGTTAGCACGGAAGAATCTCTCCGACGAGAGCTGACCTCCGAGCGCCTCAAGGGTCTTATCCACAGGGTAGGTCTTGCCATCGAGGGTAGTCAGCGTGACGCGCTCGGCAAAGGTGTAGAAGAAGGCGACATCCTCCATCTTCACGGGGATAATCTTATCCTTATATCTAACGAGCAGGGTCTCGACACTCGGCTGTGCCTCCGCCACCATCTTATCTCGGCGCTCACGCTCCTCGGCACGCTCTGCGCCCGTTAGGCGGTCGAGTTTCTCGAGGGCACGGCGCAAATCCTCCTCCTTGAAGGGTTTCAAGAGGTAGTCGACACTATTTACCTTGAATGCCTGCAAGGCGTACTCGTCGTATGCCGTGGTGAAGATTATCGGCACCTTGATATCTACGCTCTGGAAGATGCGGAACGAGTCGCCATCAGCAAGGTGGATATCCATAAAGACCACATCGGCATCGAAGGGCTGGGTAAAGAACTCAACACCCTCCTCGACCGACTCGATGGTTGCTACGACCTCAGTTGCGGGGTCGATAGCCGAGAGCATACTGCGCAGGTTTACGGCAGCAGCGGTCTCATCTTCAACGATAACTACTCTTCTCATTACTTCTCAGGATTTTCGAGGGGTAGGCGCACCATAAAGCGCTCCGCCTCATCGATGATTTCTATATCGCGGCCAGTGATAATCTGCCAACGCTTATTGAGGTTGTCGAGACCGATACCTGTCGAGGGCTCGACATCGAGTTTCGGGTTCTTGGGGTTCTCAATCTCGAGAACCCCATCAATGGTGCGTATCGAGATATGCAGAGGCTTCTTGGTCGTTATACTATTGTGTTTCACGGCGTTACCGACAAGTGGCTGCAACGACAAAGCGGGGAGCAACCAACCCTTATACTTCTCCTCTATCGCGATATCGAAGAATAGCTTATCGGCATAGCGAATCTTGAAGAGGTAAGCGTAGGCATCGGCAAACTCCATCTCCTCCTTGAGTGTTGTCTTGCCCGACTGACCATTTTGGAGGATATAGCGGAAGGTATACGAGAGCTGGTCGATATACTTCAATGCACGCTCATCGTCCTTCTCGCGAACAAGCATTGCCAACGAGTTCAGCAAGTTAAAGAAGAAGTGGGGATTTATCTGACCCACAAGCATATTGTAGCGTGTTGCAAGGTTCTCGGTCTTCAATCGCTCGTTCTCCACCACGATAGCCTCACGCTGACGGATAAGGCGGTAGATATGGGCGTAGAGTGCCGTTACGACAAGCATAAAGAGGCACTTGGTTAACACCACAAGGTTGGCGTTGTTGTGCAACTCGCTCTGAAAGAAGAAGACGATACCCATAGAGCCATCTTTGAACGACATCACTGGTGAGAAGAAGAACAGCACAACAGCAACAGCGATAGCGAGCAAGAAACGGCGGAAGAATGTCATCGTAAAGCTCTTATTCTCAATGGGTGCTGAGGCAAGGATAAGTATCAAGATAAAAGAGACTATGGCGTAGTAGGCAATCTGCCATATAAACTCCACGGTACGGCTGGGGCGGTCGTAGAGGTTGTCGAAGTCGAACTTCTCGCCATTGCGCATCAATATCTTATCTACGCGAGGGTGTGCATTCGCAATCTGTTCGTCGCTATATGTGTCGCCCTGCACAGGGCGTGACACAAACTGCAAGTGGTCGCCATCAGTTAGGCGATGCGAGTGCACCTGCCAAGCCGAGATATAGATGCTATCACGCTCCTCGCAGTCGCAGACGATATAGCCGTGGAGGTCCTGCGCAATATGCAGAACACCCGAGTTATGCTCACCAGCACTATCATCGTCGCTACCACGCTCGGTCATACCACGCTCGGTAATAATCGGCAACAGCAGGTACGAAAAGTTGATAACAAGGCTCAATGCCACCGCCACCAACAGATGCAGTCCAATATTGGTTTTCAGTCGCTTCAACATTCGATAAGTTTTTAGTTTTTAGTTGTTAGTTGTTAGAGAGGCGCAGTCGGATAGTGAACTTAGTGAGAGTAAGGAATTTAGTGAAATTAATGAAGAGCGTTACCATCATTTATCCTTAAACTCACTAAATTCCCTAACCTCCTTAAACTCTCTACTCCTCTGCTTCGTACCAAGAGGCGTAGGTGCGGTAGTCGCGGGCAGTGCGCTTGATAATCTCGTCGCGCTGCTCGGGTGTTACATCCTTGACCTTCTTGGCGGGAACACCAGCGTATACAGAGTAGGGCTCAAGCTTCTGGCGTGAGAGCACAAGGGCATTAGCAGCAACGATACAGCCAGTACCGACAACAGCATTATCGAGGATGGTTGCGCCCATACCGATAAGGCAGTCGTTCTCGATGGTTGCGCCGTGGATAACGGCATTGTGACCCACCGACACAAAGTCGCCGATATGGGTCTGCGAGGGATTCTTCGAGCCATCGTAGAGGGTGTGGATAACCACACCATCCTGAATATTGGTGTTGTTGCCGATGGTGATAGCATTGACATCGCCACGCAACACAGCATTATACCAGATCGAGCAGTTCTCGCCAATCTTCACATTACCAAGAATTGTGGCATTCTCTGCCAACCAAGTCTTCTCGCCAATCTCGGGCACATAGCCACGAACTTTTCTAATCAAAGCCATATAGAATCTGTTTTGAATTTTATTACATAAGTTTGTCTGTTGCTGCGAGAATTAGTTTATTTCTCCAACTCTTTCGCCTCGTTCCAGTAAGAGTCCATCTCCGCTAACGACATATCGTGCAACGATACACCCTTCTCCTCGGCACGCTTCTCGAGGTGGTTGAAGCGACGGATAAACTTCTTGTTGGTGCGCTCCAACGCTGCCTCGGGGTCGATGCCATAGAGACGGCAAGCATTGACCAGAGCAAAGAAGAGGTCGCCCATCTCGTCGGTAAGGTGCTCCTTATCCTCGGCACGCAACTCGGCATCCACCTCCATAAGCTCCTCCTTGACCTTTGCCCATACATCCTCCTTCTGCTCCCAGTCGAAGCCCGTAGCTGCCGCCTTCTCGCCAATGCGGAATGCCTTGACCATCGAGGGCAACGAGACGGGAACACCGCCCAAAGTACCACTCTTGCGGTTCTTCTTGCGGAGTTTCAGCGCCTCCCAATTCTGCTTAACAGCCTCGGGGGTATCGGCGTGGATATCGCCATAGACATGTGGATGGCGGTAGATAAGCTTGTCGCAAACGGCATTCGCAACATCGGTATAATCAAAGGCGTTCTGCTCATCGGCAAGTTTCGAGTAAAAGACAATATGGAGCAAGAGGTCGCCAAGCTCCTCCTTGATGCCCTCCATATTCTTGTCGGTGATGGCATCGGCAAGCTCATAGGTCTCCTCTATGGTGTTGTTGCGCAACGAGTCGAATGTCTGCTCCCTATCCCAAGGGCACTCGGCACGCAGCTTATCCATTACATCTAAAAGTCGGGTTGTTGCCTTCTCGGCATCGTGTCTGTTCATATCTAATTTTTGCGTTTAATTTTTCTAAAAGGTAGTCTCAATACACCAAAGAATGCCTCGCCAAAGATGCCTGACGACATCTTCGATGTGCCCTCCACACGGTCGACAAAGATAATTGACACCTCGCCTACCGAGAAGCCAAGGCGCCACGCCGAGTACTTCATCTCGATTTGGAAGCCGTAGCCATTCATCGCTACCCTATCGAGGTCTATCGCCTCCAACACCTCACGACGGTAGCCCACAAAGCCTGCCGTAGCATCTGCCACGGGCATACGGGTAACAAGGTGCACATACTTCGACGCAAAGTACGACATCAGCAGACGACCCAAGGGCCAGTTTACGACATTGACACCCACCGAGTAGCGCGAGCCGATAGCAACATCCTTCGCCTCAAGCATAGCATCCAAGCGCTTGAGGTCGTCGGGGTTGTGCGAGAAGTCGCAATCCATCTCGAAGATGCGGTCGTAGCCACGCTCCAAGGCGAACTTAAAGCCAGCGATATAGGCACTACCAAGGCCGAGCTTACCGCTACGCTCCAAGAGGTGGAGTCTGTCGCCGAAGCGCTGTTGTTCAGCACGCACAAGGTCGGCGGTGCCATCGGGCGAGCCATCATCGACAATGAGCAAGTCGAACTCCTCGGGCTTCGCCATAAGGCAACGAATCATCTTTACGACATTCTCCTTCTCGTTATATGTGGGTATAATAATGAGTCGTTTCATCACATCATCTTATTAAAAGTTCGCTTTCCAAAGAGGTAGCTAAGAACAATCGAGCGGGGGTAGATACCACGAATCTCGACACTCTCCCGTCTTACCACCTCACGGCGCTTACGCCCAAGCATCTTGTGCCACTTAACGAACGCCCACCAAGCACGAACTATTGCCCAGGCGTTACGGGGTCGAAGCATCAAAAGGTGCGCCACAGCCTCTGCCATATCCGTCAGGGGTCGCACCAAGGCAACCACAGCACGCTGCATTGGCGACGAGCACTTCATTAACATCGCAAGGTTGTTGCGGTGGTTAAGGAATATCTTGTTGGGCGATGCGGGGAGAGTACCGCCACCCAGATGGTAGACCACCGAGCGAGGCTCAACGGCTATACGCCAACCAGCCAACTGCATACGCCATTGTAGGTCTATCTCCTCCATATGGGCAAAGAAATCCTCATCGAAGCCACCCACCGCGAGGAATACCTCACGACGGCAACACATCGCAGCACCACTCGCCCAAAATATATCTCTGCAATCGTCGTACTGACCGCAATCCTCCTCAACGGTCGAGAGTATGCGACCACGGCAGAAGGGGTAGCCCAAATAGTCGATAAAGCCACCCGCAGCACCTGCATACTCAAAGCGCTGAGGCTCCGTTACCGAGCGCAACTTTGGTGCAACAACGGCGACATCGGCACTCTTGTCGAGCACCTCAACCAAGGGCTCTAACCAACCAACGGTTACCTCAACATCGGAGTTTAGTAGAACAACATAGTCGGCATCGACATCGCGCAAAGCACGGTTGTAGCCACCTGCAAAGCCATAATTCTTATCAAGCGTAATCGTCTTAACCTCGGGATAGTGCATACGCAACCACACCAACGAATCGTCCGTAGAGCCATTATCGGCCACGATGACCTCGGCATTGGGTGTGCGCTCCACAACGCTCGGAAGATATTGTTCCAAGAGTTTGCGACCATTCCAGTTGAGTATGACGACCGCCGTTTTCATTCGCTACTCCTCCTCTTCGTCCTCTATCGGTTGTTCGTTACGGGGCTTATAACCAGCGCCCGCAACTACGATAACAAACTCACCCTTAGGCTCGTGCGCACGGAAGTGTGCCAACACCTCCTTGACACTACCACGAACGGTCTGCTCAAACTTCTTGGTAATCTCTCTAACGACCGCTACACGCCTATCCTCGCCCATCGTTTCGGCAATCTGCTCCAAGCACTTAACAACACGATATGGCGACTCATAAAGCACCACGGTGCGCTCCTCCTGGGCCAACTCCTGCAGTCGCTTCATACGACCTTTCTTCTGTGGCAAGAAGCCCTCGAACGCAAATCTGTCGCACGGGAAGCCACTCTGCACCACAGCGGGGATAAGTGCCGTAGCACCAGGCAAGGTCTCGACATCGATACCCTCCTCGACACACTTGCGAACAAGCAAAAAGCCTGGGTCGGAGATACCCGGAGTGCCAGCATCCGACACCAACGCCACATCACGACCCGCTGCGATAGACTCCGCAACACGACCCACGGTGGCGTGCTCGTTGAACTTATGGTGTGAGTACATCGGCTTCTCGATGCCCAAGTGTCGCATAAGGTGCGACGATGTGCGGGTATCCTCGGCAAGGATAAAATCTACGCTTTTGAGCACATTGATAGCACGAAGCGTGATATCCTCGAGGTTGCCAATAGGCGTTGGAACTACATAAAGTTTTGCCATAATCTACTCCAGTTTATGCCAATTTACGCTCGATAAGCGATACCAACAATTTAGCACCCTCCGAGTCGGGATTCCATACAAAGTTCTCGACGATATAAATCATACACTCATCGAGGTCGTCGAACTCGTTGAGCGTCGTAATCGTATCCTCATATCGTGCTGCATCGCCATCAAAGAGGTCACGAATCATCAAGAACTTATCGTTGAGACCAATCGCCTTGCGAAGGTCGGTAATGCGGTTAAAGGCAGCTGTGGGGGCAGAGTCATCTGCCATCTTATCTGCCAAAGTGGTGGTATTGCCACCCAAAATATCACCCAAGCGGACAGGCTCTGCTGCGGGCTGAGGTGCAGGCGCAGGGGCTGGTGCAGGGGTTGGTGCAGGGGTTGGCTCGGCGATAGGCTCGGGCTTAACCTCAACCTTTGGCTCTGACTTTGCTTCTACCTTAGGCTCAACTTTGGGCTCCTCGGCCTTGGTCTTTGTCTCCGCAGCAAAGGGTGAGGTATAGAGCGAAATCATCTTGCGCGACGAGCGAGTACGCACAGGTATATCCTCCATATCGAACAGGCCACCATTGCTCTTAGGCTCGGGTGTAGGCTCAGGCTCAGGCTCCGTTACAGGCTCGGGTTCGGGCATAGGCTCGGGTTCGGGCATTGGTTCAGGCTCAGCGATAACCTCCAAAATAGGCTCCTCAACCATAACCTCTTCCTCAACCATAATCTCAGGCTCAACAGTAACCTCCTCTGCCTTAGGCTCATCGTGCTCGATATCGCTAAGGCCAAGCAGAGCATCAATATCCAGTACATCGTCGAAGATTGGCTCGGTGGCTGTTTCGGCCATAATAGCAGCACCTACTCGCTCGGCAAGGCCATCATCGCCCTTGAAGTCAAGCAACTCATCGTAGAAGCCACGCAACTCCTCAAGCATCAAATCGCGCTCGATGGCGGGCAACGACTCGCTCTTCTGCCACCCCTCGGCCAAGGCTGTCATACGCGACAACCTATCGACAAACTTCTGAAAATCCATAATCGAAAATATTGATTAGAGGCTCTTCTTAACCTCCATAAAACTTAAATCATCCATACAGATATACAACGGCGTATTAGCACCCCACTCGCCAGTGTCGGTGGTCTCAATCGTAACACGCACGCTGTCGTAGTTATCGCCAAGTGCCGTAAGGTCGTAGGTATTCCACTCGGTAGCCGTAAGGCTCTTACCATCGCGGAAATCCGCAACATAGCACTCCACCTTGTTACCCTCGTTGTCGCCCAACATAGCGGTAAAGACAACCTTCAGATAGTCACCATCGGCAAAGGCACGGGCAAACGAGTTGATATCCTCATCGGTAATCGAGGCGTAGGTATATGTCGAGAGGTTAAGACGAGCGCTTACCAAGGCGTAGTTCTTCTTAATCTTGATATCGCAAGGCTCGTTGTAGCTATCGTAGTAGTAGAGAAGGAAGCCATTACCCGTAGCCGCCTCGTCGTTATAGACAGCATACTGATTCTCGTAGGTACCATTCTTGGCATCGCTATCCTTGACTACTGAGTGAGCAAAACCACCCCAATAGCCGAACTCCGTATTTTGGAAATACTCAAACTCAAACTGCTCGGTCTCGTAGCCATAAGAGTAGGCATAGTTCTCATCAACGCCCTCTTTCTCGAAGCTCTCAACAAATACTTTGGGGCGAGCATCCTCAACCCAGCCTTCGCCACAGCCAACAAAGGCTAACATAGCGATAAAAAATGCAATCTTCTTCATTATCTGTTAATTAACTATAAAAACGAAACAATATCGTAGGCACGGTAAGCCGTCTTATCCCACTTGCGAAGCTTCAAATCCGAAGCATCGAGCACCGTAAGGGTGATAGTTACAAGGTCGCCATCGTAGTCGTAGCTAACCTTCGAAGGCACTACTTTTGCCCCCTTGCGTTCGAGGCTCAACAAGATAGCCGTGATGCCTAAATCGTCGCTCATAGGAACAAGGCTCACGACCGCCCCAGTGTTCGATGACTTAACAACCTTAGCCGAGAACTCCTCGGGCAAGAAGCTAAAGGCGCGTGTGGGGTTAGAGAGCAAGTCCACCGACTCGAGGTTTACCCTATCCTCAACGACCTCTTTGCGCTCGTTGTTAATCTCGTAGCGTAGCTTGCCATCGCTATATACCTCCATCACGCCAAGCGAGATGTAGTAGCCATCGCCCTCGACCATAAAGTAGCCCGAGAGTTGGTCATCGACACTATCCACCGCACCAACCTCAACAAACAAATCCATTGCGTAGCGCTCGCCAAGCGACTCGTTTAGGCCTGTGAGCCACTCCTCGGCGCTCTGTGCCGAGAGGCTACCCACAGCAAACAACGCCACCAAAAGTGATATTATCTTTCTCATAACTTATTGCTAATTACTAATTTCTAATTGCTCATTGCTCATTTATCAGAAGATTCCCAACTCTTGAAGTCTCGCCTCCAACGAGGGCAAATCGTAGTATTTAATCTCGCGCGGTTTTGAGCCAATCTGAGGGCCTACGATGCCGGCACGCTCCAACTGCAACATAATACGACCTGCACGGTTGAAGCCCACCTCGAAGTTACGCTGAATCATCGAGGTAGAGATTATGCCACTTGTAACCGCCTCGCGGGCAATCTCGCCAAACTTGGGGTCGTACTTCTGCGGTGCTGAACTCTCCTCCGAGCCAAACGACGGCATACCATCGCCACCGCCCGACTCAGGCGTATAGTCGGGAAGGTTATATGCCGAGGTATAGCCCTGCTGCGCTGCGATATGCTCAACGATATTCTCCACCTCGGGGGTATCGACAAAGGCGCACTGTATACGGGTAATCTCGCCACCATTCGAGAGCAACATATCGCCACGACCGATAAGCTGGTTAGCACCTGGCTGGTCGATAATCGTACGCGAGTCGGTCATCTGCATAACGCGGAAGGCGATACGCGCAGGGAAGTTTGCCTTGATACCACCCGTGATAACACGCACATCGGGGCGCTGTGTTGCCACGATAAGGTGGATACCGATAGCTCGCGCCTTCTGCGCCAAGCGCATAACGGGTGCCTCGACCTCCTTGGCGGTCATAATCAAGTCGGCAAACTCGTCGATAACGACCACGATATATGGCAGGAAGCGGTGGCCATTCTCGGGGTTGAGACGGCGCTTGAGGAACTTATCGTTATACTCCACGATATTCTTTGCGGCCGCCTTCTTACACAACTCCAAGCGGTTGGCCATCTCGGTGCATAGGGCGTTGAGCGTATATACCGCCTTCTTGGGGTCGGTGACGATAGCCTCATCCTCCGACTCCATCTTTGCCAAGAAGTGCTTCTCCAACTTCGAGTACAACGAGAACTCAACCATCTTGGGGTCGACCAACACAAACTTCAGCTCGGCGGGGTGCTTGCGGTAGAGCAACGAGGTGATAATGGCATTCAGACCTACCGACTTACCCTGACCCGTAGCACCTGCAACCAACAAGTGCGGCATCTTGGCAAGGTCGAAGGTGAAATTCTCGTTCTGAATTGTGCGACCGATAACCACAGGCAACTCAGCCTTAGAGTTCTGGAACTCCTCGCTGCATATTGCCGAGTGCATCGACACAATCTGCTTGGTAAGGTTCGGAACCTCGATACCCACCGTACCACGACCAGGGATAGGGGCAATGATACGCACCGCCATAGCCTTCAAGCTCTGGGCGATATCGTTCTCCAAGCCCTGAATCTTCGATATCTTAACGCCCTGCTCCTGAACAATCTCATAGAGCGTAACGGTAGGGCCTACCGTGGCGTGCATACTGCGAATGGGGATACCGAAGTTAAGCAAGGTTTCGCGGATGCGCTCCTTGTTCTGGTATATCTCCTCGTCGTCGATAACGGCCTTCGACTTATGGTCCACCAACAACGAGGGCGATGGCGCTTCGTAGTTGTGCAAATCACGCATAGGGTCATATAGCTCGCTTACGATATCGTCGGCATCAACCTCATGGCTCACACCCTGCTCAACGGTAACGACCAAGCCATCTTCCTCATCTGCCTTATCCATACCGAGCACCGAGGCAACCTCCATAGGCGCCATAACAGCCTCTGCGGGCATATCCTCAAGCGGAGCATCTGGGTCTTTGAATGGGTAATCGTCGATGGGCTGTGCGGGGGCGCTCTCCTTGACAATGATACGGCCACCCTCGCCCACCATAACCTCGGCATCACGGCCGACGGTCATAATGCGGGGTTGCTCCAGCTCGCCGTCGCTATCGTCGTCGTCGCTATCGTCACCACCAAAAGCTGCAAAATCCTCGTCGGAAGTAATCTCCTCATCGGTGTGCTCATCGGCAACAACCGCCTCGTCAGGTTGTGCCTCAGCGCGCTCCTCAACAACAATCTCAAACTCCTTAGGCACCTCGATTACCACAGGCTCAGCCTCCTTTGCAGGCTCATTCGTCTCCTCCTTCTCCTCCTTAGGTGTACGCACCTTGCCCCACACCCACTTAGCAGCACCCGACACGCCATCAGCGACATGCTCACCAGCGTTATCGACAACCTGCAAGAAGTTACGGTTGATAAACAGGCCTGTCAAAATCCAGCCGGCAACGATGATAATGAAGATGCCAAGGTTGCCAACATAGCCCTTCAAACTTTCGCACATAGCCAAGCCGTAGCTACCGCCAAGGCCCGAGCCAAAGATATCCCACGCTGTGCCGAAAGTAGCCGCCAAAGTAAGCGAGCCGAGCAACAGCACAAGCAGAAGACTCAATGCAAAATGGTTGAGCTTCAATGGCTTGTAGCGGAACAAGCGCCAGCCGATAATCGTAATGATAATAGGGATTACAATAGCGAAGATACCAAAACCACCGCCCACCAACGCATTAGCCACCGAGGCACCCATCTCGCCACACATATTGCTGAAACGGGGCTTAGCCATAGGGTTGTCGCGCTCCATAAGTGCGCTCATATCGCTCTGCCAATAGAAGAGATACGAGAAAATCGAGCATAGGATAAATATGCCCGTAGCGAGCATCACAAAGCCCGCAATCCATCGGATATTTTCGCGCGTTGTGGTGCTGACGGCCGTAGCCTTATCACCCTTCGCTGTCTTAGATTTTGAATTATTTTGTGCCATAGTTGTTGTCGTTTCTGCTTAACGCTTGATAAAATCAAGCGAAGTTAAGAAAAAAAATCGAGATATGAAACCTTTTTT
The DNA here is from genome assembly GCA_017465575.1 of Alistipes sp. Classification (GTDB taxonomy): domain Bacteria; phylum Bacteroidota; class Bacteroidia; order Bacteroidales; family Rikenellaceae; genus Alistipes. The sequence continues at coordinate 11,690 of JAFTVX010000023.1, forward strand.
CCATATCTCGACTAATTATTTGCGATATTTTCGTTAGAGCTCCGCAAAGGCCTTATGCTCCAACCTCTGACGATACTCCTCTGAGGCGAATGTTATAAACCTAAAATCGGGCTTGTGCCCCCTCTCGGCAAAGAGTTCGTAGCGCTCCAAAAGCCACTCTACACGGCGAGCAACAGCCTCGCCAGAGTCCACGATTTGGATATCGCTACCAGCGATAACTCGCTCAATCTGAGGCACAAGGAATGGATAGTGAGTACAGCCCAAGACGATGCGGTCGATGCCCTTATCGAGCAGTGGCTCTATAACCTCTCTTACCCTCTGCTCGGCCTTCTCGCTCTCCTCCTCCGAGGCCTCAACCAACTCGACAAAACCCCGACCCTCAACCTTCAGCACCTCAACATCCGAAGCATAGCGACGAGCAGTATTTAGGAACATATCGCTCTGCAAGCTATGCGCCGTTGCAAGCACTGCAATACGGCGTGTCTTCGACGATAGGCAAGCGGGCTTAACAGCCGGTTCAAGACCCACAATCGGAATATCGGGCCACTCCGAACGCAAAGCATCAACGGCAGCCGTGGTGGCGGTATTGCACCCCACAACAACCATCTTGACACCCTCCGAAACAAGGCGCTCGACAGCCTCACGCGCAAAGGCGGTAATCTCCTCACGCGAACGACCACCATAGGGGCAATTTTTGCCATCGCCAAGGTACAACAACGACTCCTCGGGCAAGCGACGATGTATCTCGCGCCAGACCGACAGACCACCAAAGCCTGAGTCATAAACACCTATGGGGCTATTATTCATTACAATCGTGCAATTAACTCTTTTACAATAACTTCCACCGCCTCATCATCGCTAATCGGGGTGCAATCAATAGAGATGTTAGCCTTGGCATAAAACCTCTCGCGCTCGGCCATCTGAGCTTGCATAAAGGCCAACAACTCCTCGTCGCTCTTGCCACGAAACATCGGGCGTTTCTCACGGCCATAAGCCGACATACGCGACAAAATCTGCTCTGCCGAACGCCTTAAATAGATAGTAAAGCCGTGGTCGTTAAGCCACTCCATATTATCGCCCCAGGTGGGCAATCCGCCACCCGTAGCAACAACCATATTCTCGCCCTCCGAATATAGGCTCTCGACAGCATTGCGCTCCGTACGGCGGAAGTACTCCTCGCCACCAAAGTGGAAGATATCGGCAACCGAAGCACCCTCGCTTAGCTCAATCCACTTGTCGGTATCGACAAAGCGAAGACGAAGACGGCGTGCAAGGCGCTTGCCCAACGAGCTCTTACCCGAGCCAGCGTATCCCACCAAATAGAGCGTCATAGGCGTTTAGAAGAGGTCTAACTGCGCTGCCGAGAAGCCGACATCGCCAGCCTCGAGGCGCTTAGAGTAGTCCACCGTGGGGTCTACCTTGATATCGTCGCCCATAAGCTCCTCCATATCGAGGACATCATCTTCAACACCCTCAGTATCAGCACCCTCATCGACAAGTTCATCACCCATATCGGGCATCTCCTCGTCAATCTCTTCGGGCTCCTCCTCGGGCTCCTCAGGCTCGATAAAGGTGAGCTTTGCCACCTCGTATGTCGTCAAGCGCTTACCCTTGGCACGGTGGCTCTTAACGGCGATAAACTCATCGACATCCAGCACCTCCTGTGGTCGCTGGGCGTGTGCGCCACCAAACTCGATAGCGAGTTTAGCACCCTTGCGGTCGGTAATCGTCACGAAGCGCATCGGAGCATCGGCATCCAAGAAGTACTGAATCTTGTCGCTCGACTCCAACTGGAAGCGCTTCATATAGTAGTATTTCTGTTCGCCATCGTAGTAGCAGAGCGAGTATACCCTATCGCTACGGTAGCGCTCAACACGGATAGTGTCATCGGGGAAGTGTTGCTGAACATCGAAGTTGGTGATATAGTACTGGTTCTTCGCTGTCCACACCACGATACGGTCGTCGCCCTTGAACTCACCAAGAAGTTGACCACGACCATCGGTATTGAGGCGACGAACATCGTCGTCGTACCATATATTCTGACCACCGAGTGTCGATGTACCCTTCTCCTTGAGGACAATCTTGCTTATCGAGTAGCGGGTAACGAGGTTACCCACGCTCTGGCGGCCCTTGATAGCGAGGGTCGAGAGGTCGAGGTCGATAATGCACTTTTTCAAGCGGGCACGGGGGCGGAGGTAGATTTTCAGCACCTCAGCCTCGCCATTGGGATTTACCGACAGATACAACAACTCGCTCTTGGGCGTACCCTTCGTCAAGTCGTACTCCTTGTCGCGCGTTACGGACTTGATGGCGCAACGCTTCATCATAATAGCGCCAGCACGACCATCGCGGTAGAGCATATTGTAGATTGTGCGCTCGTCGTTGCGCTTGTAGATACCGATATAGTAAATGCCCTTGTCGAAGAACGCCTTATCCGAAATCTTCGTAATCTTGTAGCGACCATCCTTTAATATGATAATCACATCGTCGAGCGATGAGCAGTCGCAGACAAACTCCGAATCCTTCATACTCTTGCCGAAGCCGAAGAAGCCCTCGTCACGGTCGACATAGAGCTTAGCATTCGACGATGCCACCTTCCACGCCTCGATGGTGTCGAACTCACGAATCTCGGTGCGACGCTCACGACCCTCGCCATACTTAGCCTTGATACGCTCGAAGTAGGCAATGGCGTAGTCCGTAAGGTGGTCAAGGTCGTACTTCGTCTGCTTGATATCCTTCTCAATCTGCTTAATCTCGTTATCGGCCTTCTCTGAATCGTAGCGCGAGATACGAATGAACTTCAACTCCGTAAGGCGCTGAACATCCTCCAAGGTAACCTCTCGCTTAAGCTTCGACTTAAATGGCTCAAGGCCCTTATCCACAGCCTCGTAGGCAGCCTCACGGGTACGGCAGCCCTCAATCAACTGATAGAGCTTATTCTCGATAAAGATACGCTCCAACGATGCCGAGTGCCAAGCCTCGTTAAGCTCGTCGAGCTTGATTTGCAGCTCCTTGCCGAGTAAACCTTTAGTATGGTCTGCCGAGTAGCGCAAGATATCGCTAACGCCCATAAAGACGGGCTTATCGTCAACAATAACGCATGAATTGGGCGAGATAGATACCTCGCAGTCGGTGAAGGCGTAGAGTGCATCGATGGTCTTATCTGACGACTCGTCGGCAGCCACCTGGATAACAATCTCGACCTTCTCGGCCGTGTTGTCATCGACCTTCTTAATCTTAATCTTGCCCTTGTCGTTAGCCTTGATAATCGAATCCTTGATGCTCTCCGAGGTGGTTGTATAGGGTATCTCGGTGATTGCAAGCGTGCGCTTGTCAATCTTCGAGATGCGGGCACGAACACGCACCGAGCCACCACGCAAGCCGTCGTTATAGTTGCTGGCATCCATAATACCGCCAGTCTGGAAGTCGGGCACAAGCTGGAAATCCTCGCCACGAAGATAGGCAATCGAGGCGTTGATAAGCTCCACAAAGTTGTGGGGCAAAATCTTCGAGGCAAGACCTACGGCAATACCATCGGCACCCTGTGCCAAGAGCAACGGGAACTTAACAGGGAGCGTTACAGGCTCCTCCTTACGACCATCGTAGGCCAACATCCACTCCGTAGTCTTCTTGTTATATACTACATCGAGGGCAAATTTCGACAGGCGAGCCTCGATATATCGCGCTGCCGCAGCCTCATCACCCGTAAGGATATTACCCCAGTTACCCTGCATATCGATAAGCAGACCCTTCTGACCAAGTTGCACCAAGGCATCCTTGATAGAGGCATCGCCGTGGGGGTGATACTGCATAGCCTGACCCACGACATTTGCCACCTTGTTGTAGCGACCATCCTCCACACACTTCATAGCGTGCAGAATACGGCGCTGCACGGGCTTCAAACCATCCTCCAAATGGGGCACGGCACGCTCGAGGATAACATACGAGGCATAGTCCAAGAACCAATTCTTATACATACCCGTAAGACGGCGCACACTATCCTCTGCCGAGGTTAGCGCTCCATACTTACCCTTTGGCGCATCCAGAGTATCGACATCGGTTTCAACAACTTCTTCGGTCGATACCTCACTCTCCAAAATATCTTTTATCTCTTCCATCAATTAAGCATTTTCAGGTTTTCGATAATATCCTCCTCCACACGCAAGTTGCTTACGATAAAGTCCTTACGGTCGGGAGTATTCTTGCCCATATAGAAGTCCAAGAGGTCGTTGATGGGGTCCTCCTTCGTGAGGCGCACCCTATCTAAGCGCATATTCTCGCCGATAAACTCCTTGAACTCGGCAGCCGAAATCTCACCAAGACCCTTAAAGCGGGTAATCTCGGCCTGAGCACCGCACTTCTTAACTGCCGTCTGGCGCTCCTCGTCAGTATAGCAGTAGAAGGTATCCTTCTTGTTGCGCACACGGAACAGAGGTGTCTGTAAGATATAGAGGTGACCGAGGCGGATAACATCGGGGAAGAACTGCAAGAAGAACGAGGTGAGCAACAGACGAATGTGCATACCATCGACATCGGCATCGGTTGCGATGATGACCTTGTTGTAGCGCAAGTTATCCATATCCTCCTCGATATTGAGGGCTGCCTGCAGGAGGTTGAACTCCTCGTTCTCGTATACCACGCGCTTTGTAAGACCATAGCAGTTGAGCGGCTTACCACGCAACGAGAATACGGCCTGTGTGCGAGGATCACGGCTCGAGGTGATAGAGCCCGAAGCAGAGTTACCCTCCGTGATGAAGATCATCGTATCTTCTGCCAAGTCGCTCTTGTCGGTATAGTGAATCTTACAATCGCGCAACTTCTTGTTGTTTAGCGACACCTTCTTTGCTGCCTCACGCGCCTTCTTCTGAACGCCCGATATTGCCTTGCGCTCCTTCTCGTTCTCTACAATCTTCTTCTGCAAGGTCTGCGCAGCATCGGGGTGCTTATGCAGGTAGTTATCGAGGTTTGTGGCGAGGAAGTCGCCAACAAACTGGCGCATCGTAACACCCTCCTCCTTATCCTTTGAGCCGAGCTTGGTCTTGGTCTGCGACTCGAAGATGGGGTCATTAACCCTTACCGACACGGCAGCAATAATCGAGGTGCGGATATCGGCAGGCTCATAATCCTTATGATAGAACTCCTTGATAGTCTTGGCAATAGCCTCACGGAATGCCGCCTGATGCGTACCACCCTGGGGCGTATACTGGCCATTGACGAACGAGTAGTACGACTCGCCATAACCATTGCCGTGGGTGATAACCACCTCGATATCTTCGCCCGAGAGGTGAATGGGGGCATACAAAGGCTCTGCCGAGAGGTTGTCGTTTACCAAGTCCAGCAAGCCGTTCTTCGACACATAGTTCTTGCCGTTGAGCACTACGGTAAGACCGAGGTTGAGATAGGTATAGTTCTTGACCATCTGCTCGACATACTCGAGGTTGTAGGCATACTCGCCAAAGACCTCACGGTCGACAACAAACTCGACATAGGTGCCGTTAGCCTCCGCAACACCACTCTCCGAACGGTCGGTAAGCTCCAGACCCTTAGAGAAGGTTACGGTACGCGCCTCGCCATTACGCACCGAGCGGGCGAGGAAGTGGCTCGACAGCATATTTACAGCCTTGACACCGACACCATTAAGACCCACGGTCTTCTTGAAGGCATCGCCGCCATACTTACCACCAGTATTCATCTTGCTCACAGCATCCGACAACGCCTCCAAAGGAATACCACGACCATAGTCACGCACCGAGACCTTATCCTCCTCGATAGTAATCTCGATACGCTTGCCTGCGCCCATAATGAACTCGTCGATAGAGTTATCAACGACCTCTTTGATAAGCACATAGATACCGTCGTCGGACTGTGTACCGTCGCCAAGCTTACCGATATACATACCTGGGCGCAGACGGATATGCTCCCTCGGCGTAAGCGTTACGATAGCATCTTTGCCATACTCGGCAACGGGGTTATTTAAGTTGAGTTCTGACATACCTTATTATACTAATGAGTAATGAGGAATTAGCAATTAGAAATGAGTAATAATTAGTAGAGAGGAATTATACCACCTATTTCTATCAGCCAATTACACCTTTTACTCTCTCCTTATCTTTGCTCTTGTTTGTCATCCTGAGTGTAACGAAGGATCTCAAGGTTAAGCACAACCAACAACCATAATGCTAACTGAGAGATTCTTCACTATCGTTCAGAATGACACTCTAACAACTAACAACTAATAACTAACAACTTTTTCTAATCTCTGCCAATGCCTCGGTCATCGAGCTGTGAACATCGGCCATTACCTCCTTTACCGAGCGCTCGGCAACCTCCTCAGCCGAGATAGGGGGCAGAATCTTGATTGTGATGTGGTTGCGCCAATTCATCATCCAGCCCTTGCGAACCATCTTGTTGGTATTATTCAGCACGATAGGCAAGATGGGAGCACCGGCATCCTTCGCCAAGAGGAAAGCACCCGCCTTGAAGTTGTGAATCTCACCATCCTTAGAGCGTGTGCCCTCGGGGAAGATAGCCACCGAAGCACCCTTTGCCAACCACTCCTTACCGCGCTCGTGGACAAGCTGCATAGCCTCCTTGGCGCTGGCACGGTTGATAACGATATCGCCGTGGGCATAGAGCAGACGACCGACGATAGGGATGCGATATACCTCCTTCTTCGACACCCACTTAAAGACCAACGGAAGGTTGTAGATGGTGATGATATCTGCCATAGAGTTGTGGTTGAGGGTCATCACATACGCCTTCTTCGGGTCGATATTCTCTAAGCCAATTACCTCGCGCTTCATAAATGGGGGCAAGCCGAAGATTGTATCGGTAATCCACTTTGAGAGAGTGTGCACAACAACCCTCTTACGGTCAAAGGGATAGCATACAACAAGGGCGATAAACGATGCCACATATAGCACCAACGCCACCGCGATAACTACGAGATAATAGAGTAAACTTAACATAATAAACGCGCTTTAATTCTGTTATTCATTCAATTTTGCAAAGATACGAATTTTTTATTTAAAATATCGCAAATTTTCAGAACAAAAATTTTCAACAAAAAGGGAATAATTTGGAGGGGGAGAATATTTAAGACGATAGGACAATAAGACGATAAGACGATAGGAGAAAAATCCTAATGGTCTTAAAGCCCTATGGTCTTATGGTCTTTAACTAACAACTAACAACGCGCACTCTCTCTAATGGGTTAAAATGAGTTACGATGAGTTAAAATGGGTTAAAATGTTTTCTCAGCGGAAGTTCTAAGAAAAATCTCATTGCTCATTTCTAATTGCTCATTGTTCACTTAATTTATATAGGTACGCAATTTTTTCAAAAAAAAAGTTTGCGAAAAATTTGGAGGTTTGGATATTTGCCAATATATTTGCAGTGTATTAGTTGAGTAATACACTAACGAACAAGAAAAATTTAACAGTTAATGTTACAAAATGGCTCAATAAATCGTTATTAAGGTAGAAAATAAAAACCTCCTTAAAAAAAGTAACCAAAAAATTTGGTGGGGGGGGGAAATGATTACCTTTGCAAAAGAAATGAGAATAAACAAAAACAGAGATATTATGAGAACGAGAAGTTTAGTTATGGTTATCGTGGCGATGCTCCTTAGCGCATCGACCATCGTATCGGCACAGAAGTTTGAACTTACGGGTCGCATTGTCGACAGCGAGCAGACGGCAATACCCTACGCAACCGTGGTTGTGCTTAACGGCACCGACCAAGTGGCGGGTGGCTCGACAAACGACGAGGGTCGCTTTTCGCTCTCGGTGGCTTCGGGCAACTACACCTTCAATGCACGATATATCGGCTATAAGAGCGTGGAGCGCGCAATCGAGATTAAGGCAGCGACCGACCTTGGCGAGATAATCCTCGAGGCAGACGAGACAGCGATTGACGAGGTAGTCGTAACGGCACAGCTTATTCGTCGTGAGGCAGACCGCTTTGTGGTGGATGTTGCCAACTCCCCTATCGCTCTCGGCAAGGATGGCGAGGAGCTATTAAAAAGCGCACCGGGCGTATGGATTCAGGACGACAAGGTGTCGATAAATGGTGCTTCGGGTTCGAAAATCTATCTCAACGACCGCGAGGTAAGGTTGGAGGATGCACAGCTTATGGCATATCTTCGCTCGTTGCGCGCCGATGATATTCAGAAGATTGAGGTTATCCCGCAGTCGGGTGCCGACTACGACGCCTCATCTTCGGGCGGTATAATCAAGATTACGACCAAGCGCCGTCTTAATATGGGTCTTATGGGCTCGGCATCACTTGTAGCAAATGGTTCGATGGGTATGTACAATGTGATGCCCTCACTATCACTCAACTACAATAGCGGTGGCATCAACGCCTATGGTCGCATTTGGGCGGGTGGCAACGGACAGAACTACTCCACCGAGGAGCATACCGACTACACATCGGGCACCATAATCGATGCAGCAACAGATATGGACGAGCGTTCGAAGTGGGCAGGAGGCAATGTGGGCGTTGTCTACGATATCAACGATAAGCACTCGGTGGGTGCAGAGTTCCAGTATAACTATTGGGGCTATGGCGACAACACCGATACTTGGACCGAGCATCGCATAAACAAGCTAATAACACGCACAGACGGTACATACGACGGCACCAACAATAGCCATATGTACACCGCCACAGCAAACTACATCTACAAACTCGACCAGATGGGCTCGACACTAAAATTTATCGGCGACTACACCAACTCGCATACGCCCCGCAAGAATAACTACTACGACACCGAGTATATGCTCCATGCGTCCGATACGATGCGCGACTCAACCTATCGCTACGCCTCGGATAGCCGATATAAGCTTGCCACAGCAACCGTAGCATTGGAGAAGGTCCTTTCTGAGAAGGTAATCCTTAAGGCGGGCTTGAAGTACACCTACAACAACAACGCCAACAAGGCTGATTATGAATACCTCAAAAACGAGGAGTGGATGTATAACGACCACAACAGCTACGACATTGGCTATACGGAGAATATCGGTGCTGCATACCTTATCGCTACGGCTCGCTTGGGCAGAGTAAGCCTTGTGGGTGGCTTGCGTGGTGAGTACACATCGTTCCGCTCGGCAGACAGGCTTGTTAAGCAGAACTACTTCGACCTCTTCCCCAACGCCAATGTGTCGTATGCTATAACCAAGGATGGCTCATACTCGTTTGTGGCGCAGTATGCACGCACCATCTCTCGACCCTCATTCTGGGCACTATCACCCAACGAGACCAAGATTTCGGAGTATATGATACAGCGAGGCAACCCAAACCTTAAGCCCTCGTACTCAAATTCGGTGTCGGTAACTGCCGTACTTAAATATAAGTACACAATCAGCCTTGGTGTGCAGATTATGCAGAACGCCATTCAGCAGACCACATTGGTTGATTCTGAAAATCCCGAGTTGCTGATTATACAGACTATCAACTACCCCACTCTGAACAACTACTACGCATCGGTTAACCTGCCGTTCCAGTTCACAAAGTGGTGGTCGGCAAACTTCAACCTTATGGCGATGTATATGGGTCAGCGCATCTACCCCGATGAGCCAGTACGCCGTAACTTTATGGGTGTGGCAAATGGTCAGATGTCGTTCTCGTTGCCCAAGAACTTCTTTATCGAACTTGACGGTATGTATATGCACGGCGCACAGGCGGGTAACACGAAGATTAGAGACTTCGGTAACCTCAACCTCACGCTCAAGAAGCGTATGTTTGACAACAAACTAACACTTGCGCTCGGTGTGCAGAACCTTGTACCCACAAAGCAGCGCATCGACATCGAGGAGCCTACATTCAAGCGCTCGATGACCGTAGACCAGCCTTGGCAGCGCATTGGAGCGAAGTTCACGATATCGTATAACTTCAACGCTGGCAAGCAGTTCCGCGCAAAGTCCGTAGAGAGTGGCTCAGCCGAGGACCGTGGCCGTCTGGGTGGCGGAGGAAATAATTAAAGAGTTGTTAGTTTTTAGTTATTAGTTTTTAGTTGTTAGTTTTTAGAAAACTTCTGCTAAAAAAACATTTTAACTCATTTTAACCCATCGTAACTCATTTTAACTCATCAATTTACACTATGAAAACCAAACTTTTAGCACTAATTTCAGTTGCACTTTGTGCAGTATCGTGTATTTCGAGTGTGCCATACGCAAAGGGCGAAATCGAGGAGCGCACCTACACCGTAGAGGGCGACATCACAGCGCTCGCCGCATCGGCAGGATTTGATGTGGTGGTAGATGCCACACTTCCCCGTGGCGAGGTACGCATCGTAACGCACAGCGACCTCTTCGAAGATGTAGAGGTAGGGGTTGAGAACAACTCAATAAGCCTCAAACTTAAGTCGTTCTCACTACGACCCAAGACCCTCAAAGCAATAGTTCCCGACTACAACTACGATGCGGTAGCTATATCGGGTGGCGTAGACCTCTTGTGGGAGGGTTGCAACTCACCGAACCTGACCCTCGCAGCCTCGGGTGGCGCAGATGCCAAAATCACCGCAGTCGAGGCAGAGAGCCTTACGGTAGTTGTTTCGGGTGGTGCAGATGCCGAGATTGAGGGTGCCTGCAACCTGCTAACGGTAGCCGTATCGGGTGGCGCAGACTTTTTAGGTGGCACATTGGAGGCAAAGAGTGCCGAAGTGGTAGCCTCGGGCGGTGCAGATGCCGTGGTTCTTGCCGTTGAGTCGCTCAACATCGCAGCATCGGGAGGCGCAGATGTAGTCTACATTGGCGAGCCAGAGCACTCAGATATCAAGACCTCGGGTGGCGCAAGCGTAAGCCATAGATAGTAACCATTAAGCATTATATAAGAATAGAGGGATTAACCGTTGGTGGTTAGTCCCTCTATTCATTTAGTTTTTAGCTTTATAGTTGTTAGTTGTTAGAGAGTTTATAGCTCTCTAATCTATCGTTAGAACTGTCCCAACTTAAAGACTATCTTATTGCAGTAGAGCTCGTCGGCTTTAAGATAGATAGATGGGAACTCTGGGTGATTTACGGCATCGCTGTATGCCTGGCACTCGATAGCCACACCAGCATAGTCGGCATAGTACTTATCCGACTTGGTCTTAGGACAACCGCCCGAGAGCCAGTTACCGGTATAGAGCACCGCTGCGGGCTGTGACGAAAGCACCGTAACCTTACGACCCGAAGCCTTGCAGCGTAACTCGCCAACCTCCTTTAGGATATTCTTCTCGTAGCCATCCACCACGAAGCAGTGGTCGTAGCCACGGAAATTGCGGATATTGTTGAACTCCGAGTCTATCTCACGACCAAACTCGCGCCAATCGGTAAAGTCGAGCGCTGTGCCCTTAACATCGAGCAACTTGCCCGTAGGTATCTGCACGATATCCATCTCCAAGACCTTCGAGCAGTTGAGCTTTAGTTCGTGGTCGAGGATTGTCTTATCCGAGCCCTCGCCGTGAAGATTCCAGTAGAGGTGGTTAGTAAGGTTTACCACCGTATTCTTGTTCGACTTAGCGAGGTAGGTAATCTCGAGGTTGTCCTCGTCGTCGAAGTCGTAGACAGCCTCGACAACCAACTCACCAGGGTAGCCCTGCTCCATATCCTCGGCGATGTAGCTGAATACCACACGGTTGGTCTCAACACGACCCTCCCAGTAGCGGTTGGCAAAGCCCTTCGAGCCACCATGGAGGTGGTTAGGGCCATTGTTTACCTCTAAGCGGTACTCCACATCGTCGATAACGAGGTGGCCACGGGCGATACGACCCGCCACACGACCTACGCTCTTGCCACTTGCTGCGCCATCACCGATATACGATGTAGGCTCCTTGTAGCCAAGTGCCACATCCTCGATATTGCCATCACGGTCGGCAAACTTAACGCTCACGATAGAAGCGCCGATATTGCAGAGCTGAACCTCCGAACCACGGCTATTGCGCATAGTGTAGAGGATGATGCCCTCGCCCTCGGGCGTAGAGCCCCAGATATGCTGTAAAATCTCCATTATTCCGCAGGTGTTACATTCTTAATAAGGTTGTCGATACGCTTCAAGCACTCTGCCTTGCCGATAAACTCCGTAACATCGAACATGCCAGGACCCTTGCCAGCACCTACCAACGCAAGGCGCAAGGTGTTCATCACCTGGCCCAACGCAAAGCCCTTGGCCTCAATCCAAGCACGAACTACTGCCTCGGTATTCTCCTTCGAGAAGTCATCGATAGCCTCCAAAACCGAGCGCAACTCCGCAAGCATTGCAGGATTCTCGCCCTTCCACTGCTTCTTTGTGAGCTTCTCCTCATACTCAGTGGGAGCTACGAAGAAGAACGAGGTGAGATCCCACATATCGGTTGTGAGTGTCATTCGCTCCTTCATAATGCCTGCCGCCTTACCTGCCAACTCATCCGAGGTCTCGATGCCGTGAGCCTTGAGGATAGGCTGCATAATGGGTGCTAACTGCTCATCAGTGAGGTTGTGCATATACTGTGCGTTGAACCACTTTGCCTTGTCGGGCTGGAAGCGAGCGCCAGCCTTCGATACGCGGTCGAGCGAGAAGGCGTCGATAAGCTCCTGCATAGAGAAAATCTCCTGCTTGGTGCCAGGGTTCCAGCCGAGTAGAGCAAGCATATTGATAAATGCCTCCGCAAGGTAGCCATCCTCACGATAGCCACGCGCAGTATCGCCTGTTGTGGGTGACTGCCAGAAGAGTGGGAATACGGGGAAACCCATCTTGTCGCCATCACGCTTCGAGAGCTTACCGCCACCCGTAGGCTTTAGCAACAAGGGAAGGTGAGCAAACTCGGGGCGTGTGTCGTCCCAGCCGAAGGCACGATAGAGCAAGTAGTGCAAGGGCAACGAGGGCAACCACTCCTCGCCACGGATTACATGCGACACCTCCATAAGGTGGTCATCGACGATGTTGGCAAGGTGGTAGGTGGGCAGAGCATCTGCCGACTTGTAGAGCACCTTATCGTCGAGGGTCGAGGTGTTGACCTCGACATGGCCACGAATAAGGTCGTCCATCGCCACAACCTCGTTCTCGGGCATCTTGAAGCGTACAACCCACTGGTCGCCACGCGCAATGCGTGCCTCGACCTCCTCCTTCGGGAGTGAGAGCGATGTGGGCAACTTCTCGCGTACCTCGTAGTTGTAGGCAAAGGTCTTGCCCGCCTCCTCTGCCTCCTTACGCAGAGCATCAAGCTCCTCGGGGGTGTCGAAGGCGTAGTATGCCCAGCCAGCATCGACAAGCTGTGTTGCATACTTCAAATATATCTCACGGCGCTCGCTCTGGCGATAGGGGGCGTGAGGACCACCAACGCCAACACCCTCGTCAATCTCGATGCCGCACCACTTGAGCGACTCGATAATATACTCCTCGGCACCGGGAACGAAACGCTGTGAGTCGGTATCCTCGATACGCAACAACATCTTACCGCCATGGCGACGAGCAAAAAGGTAGTTATAGAGGGCTGTACGCACACCACCGATGTGCAACGGACCCGTAGGGCTTGGTGCAAAACGCACTCTTACTTCTCTTGACATAGTATCTTAATGTTATTTTACGGTCTTAATCTTAAACTCCGAGCGCACCGTTACGCGCGCCTTCTTCTCGCGTGATGAAAGGTTGAACGAGCCACCTGCCGAGAACTCCTCGTCGCCCGTAGCAGCGGTAATCTGGAAGACACCAGCACGCGACATCTTCAACTCGCCGAGCATAGCCTCCGAGCTCTCGGCGATGTTCTGCGCACGCTCACGAGCATCTGCCGCAGCAGCAGCCAGCAGCGAGAGCTTGACATCCTCCAAGCCCGAGTAATAATACATAGGGTTGTAAACGCGAATCTTCATACCCTCGGCAATAAGCGACGGTAGCTCACGCGCTGCCTCCTCGGTGGTATCTACATCGTTCGACTCGATGGTGAACGACTGCTCGATGTTGTAGCCAGCAAAATGCTGACCTACATAGTCGCCATTCTCGTATACCGAGCGTGTAAGCTCCGCGGTGTAGGGCATATCGAACGAGATAGCCTCCTCCGCAACGCCCTTTGATGTTAGGAACTCGACGATGCGGTTGCGGTGCTCCTCGAGGTTGTGATATGCCACGGCAGCATCGTAGTTCTCTGCCTCAATCTTACCCTCGATAACGATAAGGTCCGAGGTAAACTCCGTCTCGCCCAAGCCCGTAACGGCGATTGTGCCGTTGTTGATGCGGTAGCGCTGTGTTACGGCTGCCGAAAGCACGATAGCGGCAAGCACGATAGCCGAAGCGAAGATGATATATTTCCACAACTTATCCATAGTCGTATTGTTTTTTAGTGGTTAGACATTGAAGAGGAAGTGCATAATATCGCCATCCTCCACTACATACTCCTTGCCCTCGATGCCAATCTTACCTACATCACGGCAAGCACGCTCCGAGCCAAGCTCTACATAGTCGGCATACTTGATAACCTCGGCACGGATAAAGCCACGCTCAAAGTCGGTGTGGATGATACCCGCAGTCTCGGGCGCCTTCATGCCACGACGGAAGGTCCAAGCACGGCTCTCGTCAGCACCCGTGGTAAAGAATGTCTGCAAGTCAAGCAAACGATAAGCAGCCTTGATAAGACGGCTCACGCCCGACTCCTCAAGACCCATATCCTGAAGGAACATTTGTCTCTCCTCGAAGGTTTCCAACTCGGCGATATCTGCCTCGGCACTCGCTGCCACGATAAGCATCTCGGCACGCTCGTTGGCGATTGCAGCCTTGACAGCCTCGGTGTGAGCATTGCCCTTAACGGCAGATGCCTCGTCTACATTGCAGACATAGAGCACGGGCTTGTCGGTGAGTAGGTTCAAATCCCACACCGCCTTGCGCTCCTCTGCCGTAAGCTCCACGGTACGCGCCGAGAGACCCTGCTCCAACGCCTCCTTGTAGCGGCACAAGATGTCGTACTGGCGCTTAGCGTTCTTGTCGCCTGCCGTAGCCTGCTTCTGGCACTTACCGATACGGTTCTCGATGGTCTCGAGGTCCTTGAGCTGAAGCTCGGTATCGATGATGCCCTTGTCGCGTACGGGGTCTACCGTGCCGTCTACATGGGTGATGTTCTCGTTCTCGAAGCAGCGCAACACATGGATGATGGCGTTGGTGTTACGGATATTTGCCAAGAACTTGTTACCTAAGCCCTCGCCCTTAGATGCACCCTTCACCAAGCCTGCGATATCTACAATCTCGATGGTGGTGGGCACCACACGCTTGGGGTTGTCAATCTCGACAAGCTTCGTAAGGCGCTCATCGGGCACGGTGATAACGCCCACATTGGGCTCGATAGTACAGAAGGGAAAGTTTGCCGCCTGCGCTCTTGCATTCGACAAACAGTTAAAAAGTGTCGACTTACCAACATTAGGTAGTCCAACAATTCCACATTGTAATGCCATAAATATTTCGTTTTTAATTTTTTTCGGTTGTTAGTTATTAGTTTTCAGGGAGAATTCAGGGAGAATTCAGGGAGGGCTGATTGCGTAATCCGCTTTCTCTCTGCCTCTCTCTGCCTCTCTC
>JAFTVX010000046.1 GCA_017465575.1 Alistipes sp.
GAGAGTATGGAACTAAAAGTAAACGACGTCGAGGGGTGCGACTATCCCCGTTGTAAATCGCAAAGGCGCTACTGTGTGGCGCTATCTATTGCAGGCTCGGACTCCTCGGGAGGTGCAGGGGTGCAGGCCGACCTGAAGACCTTCTCTGCTCTTGGTGTCTATGGCGCTACGGCCATCACGGCCATCACGGCACAAAATACCGAGGGTGTCTATTCGCAGATGCCCCTACCTGCCGAGATGGTGCAGAGCCAAATCATCGCCGTTATGGAGGATATCGCTCCACGAGTGGTAAAGATTGGTATGCTCGCGAATGTAGAGGTTGCTACTGCTGTTGCCGACACTCTTGCGCGATACTCTATCCCCATAGTCCTCGACCCTGTTATGGTCTCAAGTAGCGGACATAGGCTGCTCTCGGTCGAGGCGCAGAAGGTGCTTAAGCGGCGATTGTTGCCTATGTCTTGTCTCGTAACGCCCAATATCCCCGAGATGGAGGCTCTTACCTCTATGCCGCTATCCACTGCCGAGCAGAAGCGCGCTGCGGCCCACTATCTTATAGACCTCGGTGCTCGAGCCGTGCTGCTTAAAGGTGGTCACGAGCAGGGCGATGCGAAGACCGATATCCTATATCGCAACACTGCAGAGGGTATCTTGGAGAGCTATTTCTCGCATCGAACCATCTCTACGCGCAATATTCACGGCACGGGGTGCACACTCTCGTCGGCCATTGCTGCATACGTAGCTCGTGGCCTTAGTCTCGAGGAGGCTGTAGGCGCGGC
Organism: Alistipes sp.; assembly: GCA_017465575.1. Lineage (GTDB taxonomy): Bacteria > Bacteroidota > Bacteroidia > Bacteroidales > Rikenellaceae > Alistipes. Next base: position 777 of record JAFTVX010000046.1, read on the forward strand.
GAAGGAGTATATAGGCGCTGCGATTGCTGCTGGCGCCGATATAGCGATAGGCCGTGGCTTCGGCCCTGTGAATCACCTGTTTAATCCACTAACGATGCAGACGTATGAAGAGCCTAAGTTATAGATTGCAGTTTATCACCCACTACACCGATCGCTACACCTATCTCGATTCTGCGCGTATGGCTTTGGAGGGTGGCTGTCGCTGGGTACAGCTACGTATGAAGGGGGTGGAGACGAGCCTTATGGAGCAGACGGCCATAGTCGTAAGGGATATGTGTCGGGACTATGGCGCCACGTTTATCATCGATGACGATGTGATGCTGGTAAAGCGCATTGGTGCAGATGGTGTGCATCTGGGCAAAGAGGATATGTCGGTTGCCGAGGCTCGCGCGCTCCTCGGCGAGGGGTATATCATTGGCGCTACGGTCAACACTATGGCCGATATCGAGGCGCATATGCGTGGTGTCGTGCCCGACTACTTCGGCTGTGGGCCATACCGCTTTACGCAGACTAAGGAGCGACTTGCTCCAATGCTTGGCATCGAGGGCTATCGTGCGATTATAGCGCAGATGCGCGCTCAAAATATTATGATGCCCCTTGTGGCCATAGGTGGTATCGAAGAGCGTGATATCCCGTTGCTCCTGAATGTAGGTGTTGATGGCATAGCGCTAAGCGGCAGTGTATTGCGGGCTGAGAACCCTGTCTTGGAGATGCGGAAGATAGCCGAATTAGTCGAGGCCTACACCATAAATAAGTAAATGAGTCTATGGTTGCCGATAGCTCTTGTTGCGGTAGCCTCTCAGCTCTGATTTGCAGAGTATTGTGCAGATAAATATTGTGTAACCGCCTAATATTTACGAGGATGAAAAAAGATGATTTAAAGATTTCGTATCCCAACTCCGAGAAGGTCTACGTGGGTGGATCTATCTACCCGAACATTCGGGTGGCTATGCGCAAGGTGACGCAGATGCCTACGGTAGTGATTAACGACGGAGAGCGAATCGAGCACCCCAATCCCGAGGTATATATTTACGATACTTCGGGCCCGTATGGCGATGAGAGTGTCGATATCGATTTAAGCAGGGGATTGCCCCGTATGCGTGAAGAGTGGATTGGCGAGCGCGCCGCAAAGGATAGCATCAACGTCGGTCAGATGTACTATGCTAAGCGGGGTATTATAACGCCCGAAATGGAGTATGTGGCTATTCGCGAAAATATGAATTGCCAGGAGCTTGGCATCGAGTCGCATATAACGCCAGAGTTTGTGCGTCGCGAGGTGGCCGAGGGGCGTGCTGTGATACCTGCAAATGTCAACCACCCAGAGGCAGAGCCTATGATTATCGGTCGTAGCTTCCTAACCAAGATAAATGCCAATATCGGAAATTCTGCAACGTCGTCGAGTATCGAGGAGGAGGTAGAGAAGGCTCTGTGGAGCTGTAAGTGGGGCGCAGATACCATTATGGATCTATCGACAGGTCAAAATATCCACGAAACGCGAGAGTGGATATTGCGCAATAGCCCTGTGCCCATAGGTACGGTGCCGATATATCAGGCTTTAGAGCGTGTTAATGGCCGTGCCGAGGAGCTTACCTGGGAGATATATCGCGATGTGCTCATCGAGCAGTGTCAGCAGGGTGTAGACTACTTTACCATACATTGTGGTATTCGCCTCAAGAATGTAATGCTTGCGGCCGACCGCCTTACAGGCATCGTAAGCCGAGGGGGTAGCATCATATCGAAGTGGTGTCAGACGCACCAAAGAGAGAGTTTTCTATATGAGCACTTCGACGATATCTGCGATATTGTAGCGCGATACGATGTGGCCCTTTCGCTCGGCGACGGCTTGCGACCAGGTAGCATATACGACGCCAACGATCGTGCCCAGTTTGCCGAGCTCGATACGATGGGCGAACTTGTTGAGCGTGCGTGGGCAAAAGATGTTCAAGTCTTTATCGAGGGCCCGGGTCACGTGCCTATGCATAAGATCAAGGAGAATATGGAGCGACAGGTGGAGAGGTGTCACAATGCCCCGTTCTACACCTTAGGGCCGCTGGTTACCGACATCGCTCCAGGCTACGATCATATTACCGCAGCTATTGGTGCTGCGCAGATAGGATGGTACGGTACGGCGATGCTGTGCTATGTGACACCTAAGGAGCATCTGGCGCTACCAAACAAGGAGGATGTGCGCGAGGGTGTGGTAGCCTTCAAGTTAGCAGCCCACGCGGCAGATTTAGCCAAGCAACACCCAGGGGCGATGGTGCGTGACAACGCGTTGAGCAAGGCGCGTTACGAGTTCAGGTGGAAGGATCAATTTAACCTTAGCCTCGACCCGGAGAGAGCTTTGGAGTACTATAAGATGTCGGGCGACGTAGGCGGCAGATTTTGTACGATGTGTGGCCCAAATTTCTGCGCAATGAGAATCAGTCATACACTGTGTGACGAGGATAAATAGATGTTTAACAACCTTTATTAATATTTGACGTATTATGATTGAAAAACGAGTATCTCGAGGTATTATCTCTACCTATTTCGACAAACTGGAGAAGAATCTGGATCTGGATGTGGCCATCGTTGGCGGAGGCCCTTCGGGTATTGTGGCGGCCTACTACCTCGCTAAGGCGGGTTTGCGAGTTGCGCTCTTCGATAGGAAGCTATCGCCCGGAGGCGGTATGTGGGGCGGCGCTATGATGTTCAACCAGATTGTAGTGCAGGAGGAGGCACTGCATATTATCAAGGAGTTTGATATCAACTACGAGCCTTACGACGAGGGGTTATATGTTATGGATTCGGTCGAGAGCACCTCGGCACTGCTCTATAAGGCGGTGCACGCAGGAGCTACGGTATTTAACTGCTACTCTGTTGAGGATGTGATATTTAAAAACGACGTTGTAAGTGGCGTTGTGGTAAACTGGACTCCGGTGCTACGCGAGGGCTTGCACGTCGACCCACTAAATATTATGGCTAAGTGCGTCATCGATGGCACGGGTCACGACAGCGAGATGTGTCGCACTGTAGCTCGCAAGAATGGCATTCGCCTTGCTACCGACACTGGAGCAGTCATTGGCGAGCGTTCGCTCGATGTGGTAGCGGGCGAAGCGGAGGTCGTAAATGGCACGAAGGAGATATACCCAGGCCTCTACGTCTGTGGTATGGCCGCCTCGGCCGTTAGTGGTACGCCACGTATGGGCCCTATCTTTGGTGGTATGCTCTTGTCGGGTAGGAGGGTTGCCGACCTGATTATCGAGAGGCTTACACGCTAAGTGCTATGCTTAGGATTGCTATTACACGTCCTGAGGCTATCGTTGGGGAGGCGGCAATTATTAGTCGCCTCCTCGCCGATGACTTCGACATTGTGCATCTGCGCAAGCCCGAGGCTGGCGAGGAGTATTGTCGACTCCTTCTCGGCGAGTTGACGTCGGAGGAGCGAAGCAGGATAGTCATTCACGACTACGCCGTGCTCTACGAAGAGTTTGCGCTCAGAGGCGTGCATCTAAACCGCAACGTTACGCTGCTCCCAGACGACTACCACGGCTCGCGCACACGCTCGTGTCACACGCTCGACGAGGTGGTACGCTACAAGGAGTCGTGCGACTATCTCTTCCTTAGCCCCATATTCGACAGTATCTCGAAGGAGGGCTACACGTCGGCCTTTAGCCATAGTGAGCTATGTCGCGCTGCCCGAGAGGGTATTATCGACGGTAGGGTAGTCGCCTTGGGGGGCGTTACCTGCGAGCGAATCCCCTATTTGGCATCGCTTGGCTTCGGCGGTGTGGCGATGTCGGGGGCAGTTTTTAAGTAGCTGTTTTGAGCCATTGAAGGTGCGATTATTCGCTGAAAAATGCTATCTTTGTAGACTATTATGTCAACGAAAACAGCGAAAGAGTATGAAGATAGCAGTAATAGGCGCAGGTAATATGGGTGGTGCGCTGGCGCGAGGCGTAGCACAGGGGGCCATTGTGGCTACATCGGATATCTATGTCTCAAACTCCTCGCCCGCAAAGCTCGAGGTGTTGAAGCGCGAATACCCCGAGATAAACATAACAACCGATAATCGCGAGGCGGCAGAGGCTGCCGACCTCGTGGTGCTGGCCGTAAAACCCTGGAAGGTGGTCGAGGTGCTCGAGGAGATAAAACCCCATATCGACTACAAGCGTCAGGCCGTAGCCTCGATGGTCGGAGGTTTGGGTATCGCACAACTCTCCGAATGGCTCGATAAGGGCGATGGTGTGCTGCCAGCGACATATCTTATAATACCTAATACGGCCATCGCTACGATGAGCAGTATGACCTTTATCGCCTCGGCGCGCTCGACCGAAGTGATGGATGGCTACGTTGTAGATATCTTCAACGAGCTTGGCGAGGCGATGCTTGTCGACGAGGGTCTGATACCAGCGGGCACGTCGCTTGCATCGTGTGGCATAGCCTATGCCCTGCGCTACATACGTGCGGCGATGGAGGGCGGCGTCGAGCTTGGCTTTAGGGCCGATGACGCCAAGCGGATAGTGATGCAGACGCTGCGCGGCGCTGCCGATATCCTCGAGGCAGGTGGTGCGCACCCCGAGGTCGAGATCGACCGTGTGACCACACCTGGAGGCCTTACAATCAAGGGCCTAAACGCTATGGAGGCTGCAGGTTTCACCCACAGCGTCATCGAGGGCCTCAGAGCCTCGACAAAGCGGTAGTGCCCTACAGATTATAAGAGTAATTGGCCGCGTGATATACTCCACTATCTTACGAAGTGCATCGCAGCCCACTCTTCGTCGGTCGGGCGGCCAGGAGCTGGAGTTGCGTTGGTGCACTTCAGTAGCCACGCCATATTGCGAGCTAAGGTACGCATAGTCTGCATTCCCTCGCTATCGAGGGCCGCTTCGCCTGCAACACGACCATATACGATATTCCAGTACTGCGATGTGACCACTGGCATATTCATCATCTGAAAGGGCATATTGAGTGCCTCGAAGGCCGCCGTAGCACCACCTCGGCGACAGACCGCAATGGCCGCAGCAGGCTTACCCGAGATATTTGCACCGTTGGAGTAGAAGGCCCTCTGGATGACTGAGAGTAGTGCTCCATTAGGCTGCCCGTAGTAAACTGGAGAGCCTACAATAAGTGCATCTACCTGGGCAAACTTCTCCGATATGCGGTTGCACACGTCGTCATCGAAGATGCAACGACCAAGCCCCTGTTGTGCACACTGATTACACGCTACGCACCCTCGGATTGGGCCATTGCCTATCCACATCGTTTCGCTGTCAATACCCTCGTTGGCCAGCTGCTTCGCTACCTCGGCTAAGGCTGTGGCGGTGTTTCCCTCTTTGCGAGGACTGCCATTTATTAGTAGAACTTTCATATCTGTAATATATTTTATTTTAGTCTCTTACCATCCGCGAAGGCGTTGCCTACGACGTCGCCCAGCTCGATGTAGTGATGGTTGATGGGGTCGTAGGTTATAGGGCGTAGCTTGCGGTAGTCTATTTTGCCATCGGTGAGGATGCGCTCGTCGGCACTGACGTTAACAATACGGCCTACGAGGTGGTTGCTCTCTGTGTCGTACGACACCATCTCGCACTCCAAGGTCATAGGCAATTCGTTGATAATAGGGGCGTTAACGACCTCGGAGCGTGACGTTGTAAAGCCCGCTTTTGCAACCTTGTCAGCCTCTTTATTGCCCGACACTATGCCCACATAGTCGCACGCTGCGAGCTGCTCGACTGTGGCCATACTCACTGTGAAGGCTCTCGTTGCGAGGATATTTTTCGTGGTCTTATGCCCCTCGGATATACATATGCCGATATGGTCGTCTGTAAATACTCCGCCCCACGCAGCGTTCATCGCATTGGGCCTACCCTCGGCATCATAGGCCGCTACAATAAGCACTGGCATAGGATATAGCCAGCTTTTTGATCCAAAACTCTTTCTCATAACTATCTAATTCTTAGGTCTATACCTCATCCATACAGTTTCTCCTATCTGTTTGACGCTCTCGAGGTGTAGCTGGGTGGCTCGTCGGCTCTTGTCCTCTATGCCATCGAATACTGCTGCCATACCCGAGCGGCCATCAATGCCTGGGGCAACCATAAAGCTTATCTCGTCGAGAAGCGAGGCCTCTAAGAATGCTCCGTTGATATGTCCGCCGCCAGTAACTGCCAGACGCTCAATGCCAAACTTCTCGGTAAGTAGCTCCATAGCGCGTGCAAGATTTATGCCCTCCTTACCTACGGCTATCCACGATATACCCTGCTCGGTGAGGCGGTCGTGGTAGGCTTTGGGGCACTGCTCGTCGGTGATAATAAGCAATGCCTGGCCGTCGAACTCTGTATCGCCCCATTGTAGCTTGCCGCGGGTGTCGATGCCTACACAGTAGGCCTCAGAGTTGTGTGCTACGTGGAAAGCCTCGCGACCTATCGGCTCGGGGTGTGGTGCTACGAATGGCTCGGCGAGGGCGTAGTGCATCTGCATCGTCACGCGCCCCATAAGCATCGATGGGCACTCGAGCGCTTCGAGCGCCTCGTAATACTCGTTGCCACCCTCAATCTGCTCGGTCATATCGCAGTCGATGCGGCCATCAACCGAGGCTATCATATGGCAAATGATATATGGTCTCATAATCGTATATATGCTTGATTGTTAGTAACTATTTCATCCGTGCAAACCACACTTCGTTCTCTCGGCGTGGGGCGAAGGCGGTGTTGAAGCGTGCTGCGGCAAGGGAGTACTTGATGCCGTAGAAACGGCGTGCCTTAGTCGGGCAGATGGCGACGCAGCGGCCACATTTTATGCACCTACTCTTGTCTACGCCCTGCGGTGCGGCTGGGTCGATAGCTCCCGTAGGGCAGAGGCGTGAGCAGGCGCCACACGAGGTGCAGCGTCGCGATGCCGTAGGCCAGATGGGTATTGCGCCTGGCTCCTTATAGGGGCGGTTGCCTGGGAGCGTGATATCGCCAAAACCATTTGCCAACAATTCAGCAGTGGTCGAAGCAAAACGCTCTATATCGGCCATATCCTCGGAATCGGGGCGTGCCGTGCCGACCTTCGGGAATATGGAGTGCTGGGCAACAAACGCTCCTGCCGCAACGGTGCGGAAGCCACACTCCGACACAATATCGTGTAACTCCAAGACGGCATCGTCGTAGTGGCGATTGCCATATACGGCCACGACAACCGCAGGAGTGTTGTTGCCCCTAAAGCGGCGGAGACGCTCGACTGCCATAGAGGGCACGCGACCAGCATATACGGGCACGCCTACGACCAAAACTCCATCGGCAGGAATCTCGACTATGTCGGTTGCCGAGTCGTTGGTTATATCGTATGTCGTGACATCGTTGGCAAGATATTTGGCCACGGCCTCGACCACACGCTTGGTGGTGTAGGTGGCACTAAAATATATGGTTGTTATCTTCATAGCTTTTACTTTTGTTTTTTAGGTTTTGAGACGGGAAGATTGGCGATTGTTGCACTCACTATCTTCGCTAAGTAGTCTCGGTCATCTACATCCGTAATAAGTAGGTGCTCCTTTGCCCCATCGTATGGTGGGCGCATAATCACCTCGCGCAGTAGCGCCCGTGTCGCTTCCGTAGGCTTGATATACAGAGCGTTGTCGCAGATAAGGCCGAAGAGACGGCCATTGCAGTAGATGCAGTAGTCGCCCATCATCTTTCGCGTGGTGATATCGCCAGCATCGGCGCACTGGTCTACGATATATTCTACAAAATCGGCACTGCTGGACATAACCATACTACTTTATCAGACCATCAATTCTTCGTCGTACCACCGAGAAGGCGTGCTCGAAGAGTGCCGAGTGGGGCATAGTGCGAAGCATCTCCTTAAAGCGGCTCATAGGCACGGCAAACGATAGCTCATCTTTCGGCACAAGGGGGCGTGCCGAGGGGTCGAACATACCGAGAAAGCATCGGCGACCACCCTTGCGGTTCTCCACCGTGGCAAACGACACTACCGCCGCGCAGCCCGAGGCAAACTTGGTCACCACAGCATCCTCGGCATCGTTGTCGAAGAAGGCCCAGGTGCAGAGCCCCGACAATACATCGGGCGTGGCAAAGAATACAACGGCTTCGACACCCTCCCAGCTATCGAGCTTGTCGACGCGCACAAAGTTAAGGTATGGCAGCTCGGTAATCTCTATCTCGAGGCTCTCGACATAGGCACGCACCTGCTCGGGTCGCTGTTTGTAGTGCTCGGTCTCCGATACAAATAGTGGCACGCGCTCGGGCATAGGCCTAAAGGCGGTGTATAGACCACCACCTCCGCACTGCACCGTCTCGGATGTGAGCGTCAGCGCATTGCCCTCGCAGACCTTGCGGATAGCGCCAATCATACATCGTGGCACTCGACTATCGGCATTTACCGCCGTATCGCCATACCAAAAGGCGATAGGCATTGGCGCAGCCTCGCCAAACGCCTCGCGAAACTTCTCGATAAATTGTTGTGGAGTCATAGTTCTCGGTCTTTGTTCCTTACAAAGTTACGCATAATCTAAAAAATAGAGAGAAAAAGCCGAAACTTTTTCTCTCTATCTCCAAATTACAACCTCTTACTCCTTCGCCATCTTGCGACCAGCATCGTAGGCTCGTTGCAAATCCTTCTGCCAATGGGCATCGCGCCAAGCGAGCTTCGCCTGTTCGGAGAAGCTGCCGAGTTCGTAATTATCGTATTTCGCCACCTGGCAGGTGTTGTAGCCGATGATGCGCTCGGGCTCGCCGAGTGCCGTTGTGAGGACCACTCCATCGTGCCGAAGAGGTGTGTGAGTTGGACGAGCTCATAAAGAATCCAACCCGCGCCTAAACGACAAATCTAACCCAGGTCTTGGCTACCTACAACGCGGATAAGCAATGCAGGCAGGAGCTGACCTCCAACGAGATCGGCTCCATTCTCTTTATTCTTTTACATTCCCAATCTAATCAGGCTGCGGTCATTCTCGCTCTTCTGACCGCCTCGCTGCTTGAAGGAGTTGAAGTTGTACGACACTCCAAACCACAACATACGGCTCTTATTCTTGCTATTGTTTTTGAGGTCGAAGAGGTTGTTATGCGACCACACCTCCCACTTGGCAGTGTTGAAGACATCGGTCAAGAGTACCGATACGGTCATAGCACCCTTCAAGAGGCGTTGCTTGATGCCTATATTCATCTGGTGCGTGAGCGAGGTTGTCAACTGCGGATAGTATTGCGGTGTTGTCACAAAGTATTGCACTTGAATATCTCCGCCCTTCCAAGGAGCGAAGTTAAGCAAGAGGTTGCTATTGTTTGTCCAGCCACGATTATCGATATGAGCACCCTCGAACACGCCCTCGGTAGTTACATAGTAGGTATTCGCACCCACCGAGAAGTTAAACCACTTCGCTGGTGTTACTTTCAACGAGAGGTCAACTCCCGTTTTAAGGTCTTTGTCGGCATTGGCGTAGGTTGTTATCAGTCGCTCGTCCTCCATCTTGGTCACTTGCGAGATATAGTCGGTGGTATAGTTCAGGTAGCCATTCACAAAAAGATTTATTACCTCTGAATGTAGACTATAGCTCAAATCAACCTTTGTTGCCTTCTCGGGGTCGAGATGCATATTTCCCTGCTCGTAGGTTGTAGCATCGACCATACTCATATATGGAATGAGCTGCGGATATGTAGGGCGGCCAATGCGGCGAGAGAGAGCCAACGACAGATCTTGATTCTTGGCTATTTTATATGTCGCCGAAAGGCTCGGTGCAACGAAAAAGTCATTCTCACGCTCATTGATTGCCTCGTGCTTGCTATTGAGTGTTACGGTCGAGAACTCACCACGCAAACCCACCTTATAGCTAAATTTATTGCCGATGCGAGATGAGAACATTGCGTATGCCGCAGGAGTCAACTCGGTGTGCAGCATATCTTTACTCATCGCTTCAGAATATATCCACTCGCCATCCGCAAATTCATAAAATTCGTGATATACATCGTTCTGACGATAGGTTAACTTTGCTCCCGCCGAGAGTGTGCCAACACCGAATTTATGTTTGTAGTCAGCTTGTAGAGATGGTATGAATGGGCTTCCACCAGATACCGAGCGGTTATTCTCGACACCACCCACAAAGTAGTGAGATGGTCGCTCGCCCCAAATCTTCGACACCGAAGCACGAATCGTTAAGTCCGAAACCTCTGGTTTGATAATATAAGTGTAGGCAACCGAGCCCTCGATGTTCACACGATTCCACGTAACATCGTTATATCGCTCCTCTGAATAATCGACAAAGGTATTATGAAGGTCTTGCTTGATATTTAGGCGAGGGATAATCAGTTTGGCATCTACCGACAAGCGATTGCGAGGGTCGATGCGAAAATCTGCTCCGAGCGAGATATTGTTATTGAAGGTGTAGCGCGTGGATTGCATCTGCTGGAACACCTCATACCCTGTGCTATGCACCTTGCGGTTGAACGTAGAATTTACCACATCGTCCTCGTACTTAATATTGTAGCTGAATCGCCACGATGTCTTTGGACGATTATACGAGAGGGCGATATTGCCATTTGCAAAGTGGTTGAAACCATAGTTTGCGGCTACCATACTGCTAAATCCCTCGGCACGATTGCGCTTCGAGATGATGTTGATGATGCCACCCGTACCACCTGCATCGTGCGAGGCATCGGGGTTTGTGATAACCTCAATGCTCTGAATATTTGCCGCAGGGATAGTCGAGAGATCGCTGGCGGTGGTAGGCACACCGTCCATCAAGACAAGGATATTCTTGTTACCACGAATGGCTATCTCATCGTTCGAAACGCTCACCGATGATGCCGAGCGCAAGATATCTATTGCCGTACCCTTGCTCGAAGCCATATTTGCCGAAGCGTTGATAGTGGTGTGCTCAACAGTGGACTTCTGCGCCACCTCCTTGCCCGTAACGACAACCTCTGCAACCTCGACAGCTGCCTCCTTTAATAGGATTGTTCCGAGGTCGATATGTGCCTTGTTCGGCACAATGAGCCCCTCATACTTCTCGTAGCCGATAAACTCTATCGCAAGACGATATTCGTCGGTGGAATGATTTGTTTTAAGTGTGAACTTACCCTCGCTGTCGGTAACAACTCCCGCAATGGGTGTTTTGTCTTGGTAAATCGCCACCGAAGCGTATGCAACGGGACTATTCTGCTGGTCGATGACCTTACCTGAAATCGTACACTTTACCCCCTGCGCAAAGAGCGTAAACGGAACACCGCAAAGGGTAAGAATGAGTATTATAGAGGCAACTATCTTCTTTATCATAAATTCAAATTTTGGGTAAAGATACGAAATTTCAACATAAGAGTTTTCATAAATTCACGCTTTCTCAAAAATTTTCTCTATCTTTGTAATGGCTTATGGCTTTTGCCGTTGAGCCGTACATATTAGTTGACATTTATTGTCGTAATCTTCAGAACTCAAACTTCGCAACTTTGAACAAAACGGAGATTCGCAATCGGATGTCCACCAGAGATGTTATATCTACGCATTATGCTTCTGGCGTAATGTGTGCTTGCATATACATCCGGCGTGGGCTATCTGTGTTGCTTATTCGTTTTGAGGCAGCGAAGGCCCGAGTTCTGGATAGGTAAATGCAGTGGCCTGCGCTTTTTTATGGACTTATCCGGAAATAAGGACTTGCTCGATAGACGATTGGTGGCATTCTTCGCTTCGCGGAAAGCAACGCCACACGACGCGCAATTGGCGCTGCAATGGGCCAAATCAATCTGCCAAACCGACAAAGTCGTCATCAGCGGCTTTCACTCTCCACTCGAAAAAGAGGTCTTACACTACCTGCTTGAACGGCATCATCCTGTGATTTTGGCACTTGGGAGGGCACTCTATAAGAGGGTCCCGCCACACCTGCAAGCCGCTTTCGGCGAGGGGCATCTGCTGTTTATTTCGTTTCGTGGCTGCACGCGCCATAGCTGGAACTCTGCCCAACAACGCAACTGGGGCGCCGCCGACCTCGCCGATGAGGTCTACTTCACCCAATTCGACAACACCAGCTCGCTCAGCGCCCTGCATTTCAGCCTTGACAACTACAGCGACAAGGTGGTGTATATTTTAGAGTAGATCGCATCTCCAATACCGCCATATTCCAAAAATTGCTAACTCTGTGCGAGAAGCCGCTTTTGTGAAGAGTATTGAATTTGACCAGATTTCAAATGCACTGGCATCTACCGTGGGGATTACCAAGAGAGAAAAAACCGAAACGTTTTCTCTCTCCTTGTTTTCTATGCCCTATCCCACGACTTGAGTCTATCCTCGTCGGTAATTGGGCGCACAACACGGCAGGGATTGCCCCCCGCAACCACGTTCGATGGAATATGGAAGTGGCTATTTAACTTTTTAGTCACCTCCTGAGGCGCGTGTACGGAATAGCTCAAAATCCTCGCGGTGCGTGTGGTAAATTTAAGACTCTGATAAACAGCGCAATGCAGAGTGCTGCGTCGATAAAATAACAATCACAGGGCAAATCCTGCGCTCTGTTTAATCGTTGTACGACTTTTGTGTATATCTTTGCACTACCAAAATTGAAGCCTCGATGAATAAACTGAGTAAAAACGCTATTATAGGCTACCCTGCCGGTATTATTACCGGTATTACATACGGACTAAATCCACTCTTTGCTGTGCCACTGATGAATAAGGGCGCGGCCATAGAGTCGATACTCTTCTTTAGATACTCATTTGCAGTCGTTCTGCTTGGAGCATTCCTGTTGCTTACCAAGCAGAGTTTTAAGATTACGGCGAAGCAGGCGGGAGTATTGCTCGTGCTTGGCCTGCTATACACCTCGAGCAGCCTGTTCCTTTTCGAGGCCTACAACTACATCGCATCGGGCTTGGCCACTACACTGATATTCCTCTATCCCGTGCTGGTGGCGATTATTATGGTCTTTCTGCGTGTTGTGCCTTCGTGGCCCGTATGGCTTGCTATTGCCGCGACATTTGGTGGCGTGATAATTATGACACAGGGCAGTGGTGGCGAGGCGATAGATCCTATCGGTGTAGCCCTATCGTTAGGCTCGGCATTGGTATATGCGCTCTTTATCGTTGTCATCAACCGCAGCAAGGCTATTGCCGAGATATCGAATACGCTTCTGACATTCTATGCACTAATGGTCGGCGCTGTCGTTTTCTTGGGTAAGATTGCCTTCTCCGATAGCGCAATCACAGCGGGGATAACCACGAGTGGCGATTGGCTCAACTTGGTGGGGTTGGCTCTGCTGCCGACTATTGTTTCAACGGCCACGCTCGCCATCGCAACACGTAATATCGGCGCAACAAAGGCCTCGGTACTGGGCGTTTTTGAGCCTATTACCGCCATCCTTGTCGGCACACTGATGTTTGGCGAGCCACTTACCACCAACATAGTGGTCGGCATCTGCATCGCTATCGTCGCCGTTACCTTTATGATATCGGTGACAAAACGCTAAAGCAGCTGTTGCAATATCTCGCGCTACCTCGCAATTTACTGTAATTTATCCATTGCTCGCCACTCAAATCTTTAGTGCCTATTTCTGGCTGATTCTATATTTTCAGTGAGTCAGCATAACGACGCCCCCAACCCCCTTTTTTCGGCTGTCCCCTGATAGGGGCGAGTGGGGTTGCCTCATAAAAAGGATAGGGACTTGCGCCCGAAAAGGTTGGACAACGACACAAAAAAAGCAGAGGTGTTGCCTCTGCTTGGGGTGGGAAATAAACTAAACTATATTATATATTAAGCCCAATTTTGGGGGATAACCTATGCTTAAATTTAGTTTATTTCTCTTGCCCTTGATGATTCTCAACTCTGCTTTTGTCTTCGGTTTTTCCCTGAAATTCCATTCAGAAAAGCGATAAACGGTTTTGTTTGTGTATGGGTTTGATACATTAAGTGTTACACGTGTTTCTGCTGTACATCTTCCAAAGATGACGTTTAAAAAAGAGATCTGCATTCTTATTGAAATTAATGATAAACATTAAATAATTAACGAAATGTTTGCGATTTCGGAATTTATTATTACCTTTGCATAATGATTAACGATAATTTATTAATGATAATCGCAAAATAACATTCTAAAAACATTAAGAACATGAAAATTTCTAAATCCACCCAGCGACGTATCGTTGCGCTTTTTGTAATAGTTTGTTTGATGTTCCTCCCCGATTTGATTCTTTCTGTCGTACGTGTTGTATTCGACGAGGATTGGAGAACGACAGAGAACATTACATATGTCGGCACATTAGATGTCAACCGTCCAAGCTATATGCTTACCGATGGTGAGCAGAGTTTTAATACTCCAACCATCGTACGTTCAGCTACTGCTGACGAGCCTGCGATTGTTGTCGAGCCATCGCAATATATTGTTTACGCTACTGACGGCGATTACGAGGTCGATACTACGGCGGCTAAAATACGCACTGTATTGCACTATATTTTGATGATAGCAACTGTCTCATTGATAGGATTAGTGCTTGCTATTGTATATCAGGCAATTTGCGGTTTTCGCACGGGCAATTTTTTCACACGTGCATCTGTTATCATGCTCCGCGTGATGGCTGTGGCCTACTGCATTCGCAGTTTGATAATGTCGAATCTCGGAGCTTTGGAGGGAAGCGTTGCAAGCGAATTGTGTGGCACACTACGACCTGAAGGCTTAGGTGGTTCATACATTTTGAATACTGAGTCGGTCGTTGTACCTTTAGTGCTGCTGGTCGTAGCCGAGCTGATGAATATTGCTCGCTTGTTGAACGAAGAGGAGAGTGCTACATTGTAAAAAAAGGAAAGCTATGATAATTACTAATTTAGATGTTATGCTTGCACGACGCAAAATGTCGTTGCAGGAGCTATCGGAGCGCATTGATATTTCGGTTGTGAATCTTTCGAAGCTCAAAACGGGTAAGGTGCGTGCGATACGCTTTTCGACGCTCGATTCCATTTGTCGCGCACTTGATTGCCAAGTGGGTGACATTCTCGAATTTCGTCCAGATGTCCCCGAGCCACAAGAGTAAAGATACAATATAGGTCGTCTAATTGGCACCCGTTATTTTATTTTAACTGATTGATATTCAGTGTTAGTTTTTGCGAAGACAAGCGAAATCCTACATAGAAGACTACCTACATGGAGGCCGTAATCAAGCCCAAAAACTACGAATGCAAAGGTAAATAAAACTTTTGAAAGTAAAGCACTGAAATCAAACATCTTCCAGAGATGCAATGTGAATAAACTAAGGTGGCGTATGAAGAAACAACACAGTTTCCTACATTCGCTACTTTTGTTTATTATTAATCGGAATTATATAGTTGAGTGTTAAAAGGTTATGGGAAAGCTTGAGTTGCATTACCTCTTATGGTTGGAACAAAATTATTTCCGATCAACTTTGAGAAATTGTGTAATAATTCACTAATTTTTAGTATATATGCTTACTAGTTTTTAACATCAAGTCAAAATAGTCTTGTCAACTAATCACTTGGAAACAATTAAACAGGTAGCCCAACACCTGGAAACTATAATTGAGAAGATAGACAGCTTAGTGTTCTGGCCGATAACTTGGGATGATAGTTATGAATTACTCAGAGAATTGAAAACTGCAGTGGAGCAGATTGACAACCTCAATGAACAACTAGAATCCATATTTGATGATGATAGCTTCTGGAATAACCCACAGAACAAGAACTTCGTTGAGAATATTGAGGAAGCCAACAATTGCTTTACTGACTTTTCGTGGCACTTTAGTAGGATTGATAGCGTGCTTGAAGAAGAAGGCCCAAGGGAGAATTACGAAAAAGATGGTGAATATCTATCGGCTCAATTGAAAAAAGCGAAGCAGCATCTGGATCAAGTTTTAATATAAAAGGTGATGCGCTCACAAAAATTAAAGCGATGAAATAAATGAACGAATTCTTTAAATCACTCAAGGAAGATATCGAGAGAGCGCATGCTCTTTGGATTCTCAATAATATGGATTTGGTAAGTGGCTATGTGAAGGTCAAATATATATGTCTCGCATATCTGAAATGGGGACTTTACTGTCTGACTCTACCATTCCGATTTGTCAAGATCCTCGTACAAAACCTTAAAAAGCTCTAATAAAAAACCTCGCGATTCACATACATCGCGAGGTTTTAATTGTTTATGTTATTCTAATTTTATGCTTTGACTGGCAAATCAGAACCATCTTCTATGAGAAGCCTACGCATTTTGGCTGGAAAACGCTTCTTATAGTAATCCACTTATATATTTTTATGACTCATATTATCTTTATAAATCTTTTACGATTTTAAATTTTGCTTCTACACCATTTTCATCATTTCTGAAGCGGTATTTTTCAAGCCATTGAGTTACCTCTATCGCATCACTATTCTTCCTGATATGAATAGTGATTGCGTCGTAATCAGGATGATAGGTTGATTCATTTGATACCATATGCGATAAGAAGGTGTGCAGCTTTAGAATATCGCCGTACCAATGAATATCGCTCAAGTTCGTATGATTAAACACACCTTTGAATAAAGGAATCTCTATGTCTCCACGGATAATAACCTTTTTGAGTGATTTGCAATAAAAAAAGGCATCTCGGAGCATAGACACAACAGAGGTGGGGATGTCTACTGACTTGAGTGCGTGGCACTCCATAAAGGCTCTATCGCCTATACCGGTGACTGTATATTTCTCATCATTATGGTACATAAACGATGGAATCTCAATATCTATTAGTGCTTGCTCTTGACGAAATAGCGGGTTTGAGCTATTCGCTCTTGACAATACAGCGGTCTTGTCTTCTGGATTTATTGTGTAAAACAATCCACCATAATCTACTTCATTCACATTCATAATAACTATTTTAAAATGTCATTTACCTTCGATTTAAAAAGGATAATCTCATTTTATTTTCTCCCTCACTGCCCTCAATATCTCCACCATTGCCCAAGTGTCCTGCTGGCAGTAGCGTTTTAGGGCTTCCCTACGCTCGGTTTTGGTTTTTAATGTCCCAAATGTCGGCTGATCAGAATCATAGCTGATGAAAGCAATGTATGCTTGCACACCATTGCCCACATCCATTCCTTTATATGTGAGCGTTGGCACAAGAATAGGAAGCGTTTTTTTTGATGGAGTATCCGCCGCCGAGGTCTTTGTGATAGTAGTTGAAAATATCGGCATTCTTCATTCCATTGTACATCTTCGTATTATTTTGCAACAAATGCAATAGGTCTGCCGACTTCTCACAAATCGCCAGCAGTTTGGAACTGTATTCTGGAAAGAGTTTGGCGAGTTCTTTTAGTCGCCCAATTTCAAAGCTCTTGCCTTGTGCAAGCATTGTTCCCTTGAGTGTGCCGTCTTCGTTGAACTCAAAATGGGCAATGATGGCTTTGACCAACTCTTTGCGTTCATCATTAAAATACTCCTCGTTTAGGAATATGAAATTATCTTTCTCCTTATCGCAGTCATTCGGTTTGCGTTCAATATGCAACGAGAACTCAAACACCGATTGCGAATAAGGACTTTCTCCTTTGAAATGTGGTAATGGGCAAGGAAAGCCCTCTAAGTCGAAGTGATATATAGGGTATTCGAGCTGGTCAAACCAATACTGCATCTTTTCTTTATCAATATACTCAGTGCCGCTGTCGTAGCAATCACGTTGGATTTGATGTTTTCTCTTCACCAACCATTCCATCGGTACGTCGTCAAGCTTGTAATACCCGTTGTTTATCAGTTGGTACTTGCCTTCGATGCCCCAGTTTAAAAAACTTTTGTTAGAGTCCAAGTATTTGTTAGCAGAATTAGTGTCCGGCACATCACGAAGTGTTTGGAAACAATGACTCCAAAATAGACATTCCGTCTTTTCACCCCAAGCGCAATGCTTGCCGACATCGACTTTATTGTTAACATCGTGTGGCGTGGAAATGTAGCTTTCAAGGCTGGCAATCTCCTTTAAGATTTCCTGCTGATACTCTTCAGTGATTTCGTTCAGGTTGAGAAATGTGATAATCTCCTGTCCATTGATATCGTTGTATAGACACTTGCCATTTTCGTCAACAGCACCATCGTACACATACTCGCTATTGAGCACTGCAAGATAGTAGTTTACGCGACGAGTGTCACTAGATTGACGGAGTGCATTTTCAATGACGAATCTCTGGAAGGCAAGGTCGTGTGGATATTTTCCAACTTTATGATACCTATCAAGCAAAGATTCCTTCTTCTTCTTAAAGGTTTCCAAGGCCACTTCGCTTACGGTACTATCAGCCGTATTCAAATGCCAAATATTCCCGTCTTTGACAAATAAATGATATGGAATTCTATCCTTCCTAGCATTTGTATTCCTGAAAAATAAATCTTGATACTTCCTACTGGTAGTAGCCTTAACCTCAATAATATTGATTTCTTGATCGTTTTCGTTGCATATATCCACATAGCAGCGATAGGTGTTGCCATGATGCTCGTACTCAAACAGTTTCTGGTTTTGAAATGTGCCACGGAAGTACTTCTTGGCAACCTTCAATGCCTCGTCCTCTACTTGGTGGTAGTATGGTAGCAAAGCCTCATGCTCTGGCGAAGGCGCGCTGTCGAATTTTTCGTCGTCCTCCTCGGAGAATTCTGCATCGCCCATAGTAGAGTCCTTCATACTATCCAGTAACTCTCCCAAAATTTCTTCGCGTCGTTCGCGTTCTGCGTCAATATCGTCTTTCCCAGTTGGATTATGTTTCAACTCCATTGGGAAATACATAGGACATCTTGTCCAGTTGATAAATCTTGATTTTGAGATGTACATTTTTTCATTATATTTTTAAGATTTCCCTGTTTTAGTGGACAATAGTGATTTTGTTACAAATGTACAATTTTTTTTGTAAAAAATCAAAAAAACGAGTAAATAGACCATGTCTTTTTTGTTATAGACCGATTGCATTAATGACCTAGGTTACTCGTGGATAGTTGGACTTGAAGAAAATCATCTCCAACTTAACCATTGATGGATCTTTGGGGTTTGGCTTTCCCTTCGTTGATAGTGTACATAATAAAAAAGACAAAGTGTTAAGTTGTTACTTTATTTTACTTGGTAGCACTAATTGGTCTTAATCTAGACTACATAGAAGACTACATGAGAAGAGTAGAATCTTCGTAAAAATAAAGTTTAAACGGTTTTTTGACGGAAAGTCGTTTCACTGTCTAACAACTTAACACTTTGTCAATCAGTTAATTCGGAAATAATGTGTTATTCACTTCCGAAAGAGGGCAGTCCCGAAAGGGCGACCCTTATTTTTATAAAAGAAAAAATCCAAATTGCTGCGATTTGTCTTGGATTGCAGAGTGCTCTAAATTTTACCATAACAGCTCTATTTACAACTATTATGCAGCAATAATTTATTCCGACTTGCAGCTCCGGAATTTCGGTTGAGGGTGAAATAGGGCGAAGAAATATTGCGTAACGATGAAAAACAGTGATAAACGACTTAATCACTAAACACAAAAAAGCACTCAAAGTGGGCGCTTTTTGGCAAAATGATTTATCATTGTTTGTTATTGGTATGCAAATTTAATTGCCGATGCAGAATGTTAAAGTTGTTGATAATAAGAGCCTTACAAATTTGAGGCTCAAATAAGGCCCAAATATTTGATTAACAGTGGTAAATGATGATAGCTGATGATAAATAGATTGCGATAGTCGCAAACTTTGCTGAGCTGATTATGGCAAGCAAGTCGTTGCCAACCAAAAGCCGAAAATACTCCTACTCTATTAATAGTCTAACTATTAAATCACAACGCAAATGAGAAGGAGTAAATTTAGAAGGCCGTGCAAGGTGCTTATATTCAATGGCGCAAAGGTGTTGGTGGCGATTGTTCGGTCGCTGCATTGTGCCGCTGAACTGACGCACGAAAACAAATCGGCAATACACAATTGTTGCACCGGGAAATCGGTCCGCTCGGGAGCCTATTATTACCGCCAACTGCATCCTGATATCCTATTGGAAATGGACGATTTGGACAAACTAACACTGAAAGAGTATGACGACTTGTGTTGCATCAAACGAAAGTACATCTCCACACGAAAGATGGCACACATTCGCCAGAGGGTAAAGGATAGGCAGAGAATGAAGATTGCCATCTCCCACCAGGAAATGAACTAATAACGGCAACTCTCAAAGCATTAGGCGGTTGCGACGATGCGCAAAACAAATGCCCACTCTATTGTCCTTCGCTCACTTCGCTATTCTTCGGTATTTTTCCAAATCTGCGAGGTGAGTGTTTAATTTTAATGGTCGCCACGGGACTCACTTGGGGAAAATATCACTAACTTTGTAGGAGAAAATAAAACCACCCAATATGTCAGAGAAACAACCACAAGTTCTAATATTCAATGCTACGGGAGAGTTAGTAGCAATTGCGAGATCTATCCGCTCCGCTGCTGAGCTTACAAAAGTTGATGAGAACGATATCAAACTCTGCTGCGAGAACCAATCTAGCGACTCTGGGCATTATTGTTTTCGATACAATGTCAAGCCATTAATTGCAGATGATACACTCAATAAACTGAATATTGAAGAGTACGACAAGCTCTGTGATTATGAATAACGAAAAACATCCAGCGAAGGTGTAAAATTTAATACACCTATACCAAGCTGAGGTGTGTTTCACATCCTCATTAATAATATCTGTCATTTCCTTCACTTTATATAGTACGCAAAATGTATTTACGCTTTTTGTAATAACAATTTGTGTAATTACATATTTTGTATTATATTTGCTGCAAAGAAACTAAAAATAGGCACTATGGAAACCCCTTTTATCTTCGGTAAAATCGCAACAGAGAAGAATTTTACAGACCGAGAGGTGGAAACAACCAACTTGGTTTGGAATTTCGTGTCGCATAGCAATACAATCATTATCTCGCCCCGTGGTTGGGGCAAGAGCTCGCTTGTAAACAAAGCTGCAAAGTTGGCAATGGAAAAGGATAACAACTTGCGTATTTGCCACATTAACCTCTTTAATGTACGCAATGAAGAGCACTTCTACTCTTTGCTTGCACAGAAGGTTATCGCTGCGACATCAAGCAAATGGGAGGAGGCTGTAGAGAACGCAAAGAGTTTCTTTTCGCACCTCGTTCCGAAGATTTCTATTGGTACTGACCCGACAAATGAGGTATCAATCGATTTCGACTGGGAGGATGTAAAGCGTAATCCAGACGAGGTGCTTGACCTTGCCGAGAAAATCGCACAGAAGAAGGGGCTCAAAATTGTGATTTGCGTTGATGAGTTCCAAAATATTGCGGAGTTTGCCGATCCAGACTATTTCCAGAAGAAGTTGCGCTCACATTGGCAGCAGCATCAGCATGTCGCATACTGCCTTTACGGAAGCAAGCGACATATGATGTTGGAGGTGTTCACTCACTCGTCTAAACCATTCTATAAGTTTGGCAACCTGATGTTTCTTGATAAGATTGAAACGCCATATCTTGTAGAGTTTTTCAATAGCCGATTTGAGGATACGGGCAAGCGAATTGATGAGGATGCAGCCCACTTAATTGCAGAACTTGTAGATAATCACCCTTATTACGCACAGCAGCTCGCACAACAGTCGTGGTTAAGAACAAAGGATGTGTGTACTATTGAAATTGTACGCGAGGCCCACGCTGCATTGGTAGAGCAGTTGAGTTTGTTGTTTGTAACGATTACCGAGACTTTGACAACGCAACAACTGAACTACCTTAAGGCACTTATTGCAGGCGAAAAGGCAATCAGTTCTACCGATGTGATGCACCGCTACCAAATATCATCTCCGACATCTGTAGCTCGTTCAAAGGCTGCTCTTATCAAGAATGATATTTTGGACAACAAAGCTGGCGAGATCTCGTTCCAAGATCCTATCTACGCCTATTGGTTGAAGACGGAGTATTTTGCAAAATAAAAGAGGATTTCCTGTAAACGCGAAAAGACTCTGCTAAGGTTTGAATATAACTTTAGCAGAGTCTCTTTTTATTCTACACCTCAATAAACTTCCCGCCATCGAAGCCACCGAGATTCTCACGATAGTAGACATAGCCGAGTTGGTTGCAGATAATGCGGGTGTTGCCGATTGCAGCATCTATGTTGGCGTGCGAGTGTCCAAATATCCACGCATCGATACGGCTGTCGGCAATAAAGTCGCCCAACTCCGTTGCAAAGGCACTATTCAGCAAGTTGCCCTTATGCTCTGGTGCAACAACTGCCATTGTAGGCAGATGATGTGTTACCACCACGATACGCTCGGCGGTGCTCTCCGCAACACTCCGCTTGATAAAGTCCAGACATTTCTCGTGCTCGGTGTTAAAGTCGGCAGGGGTAAAGCGGCGACCATTGTACAGAATCTGCCGAAAGTCGTTCATACCTCGATACACAAAATACTCATCCTCGGGGCGAATGTGCGACCAAAGGGTTGAGAGGATAAAATCGACATCGTCAATTCTCACAACCTTGTTCTGGTGGTAATGCACATTCGGCAATATCTCACGGCTCCAACTGTCACCATAAGCTAACACATCGCCATTGCCATAAAACTCGTGGTTACCGGGCACCAACAACACCTCACGGTAGTTTGCCGATGCCCACTTCCAGAACTTCAGATTTGGCAATGTCCTATCCCGTAGGTAACCAGTATCACCTGCAAAGATCAAAACATCGCCAGTAGTCTCAAACGGCTCGCTCTTTATAAATCTTGA
>JAFTVX010000024.1 GCA_017465575.1 Alistipes sp.
AGCGTTTGTGCATTCTCAAACAAACTGCAACCCGATTGATTGCGACGATAAGTGACCTTTTTTTTCATAATCATATTATTTTGTACAAATATACAAAATAATTTACTGATTAGCAAATGGTTAATTTATAGAACTTGCCTATAAAAGTTGAGCTGCAATGTGCCAAGTTCGTCGCTCGTGAATTGAACTAACTTGTCGTCCATTGCTGCATTAGTTATTATTGCACTTGTAAATGTAGGAAGCTCAGGCTCTGCAATGGTGCCCTCAAAAGAAATGTCAATGGTACGGCTACCATTTACATAAGCTTTAACTTTTGCAAGAACATTGTAAACACCTTCATTCTCAGAAATAGTAACAGTACCCTCAGTTAAATATGTGGGGTATTCGTTGTTGAACTCATCAATGTTTAACAAGAATGAGCCATTACCATACACCTTGCCCTGTTCCATGTTGTTTGTTACTTCGAAAGTGCCAATAGGAAGTGTGTCGTTTGTGATATCCTCAGCAGAAAAACCAAGATACCACTCCTGATTATTATTTGAGTTGGTAAATTTGAAGGCATAGTAGTTCTCTCCACCCCAATAGCCTTCATAAGCATTAATTGCTACACAACTATCAAATGCGAATGTGTAATCTGCGGGCTTCTCGGTCATATCTTTAACATTGATAGGGCGAATACGACCAGTGTTGAAAGACAAAGCACCCTCAGCGATATCCTCTTTAGTCTTGATATAGGTTACACCATCAACCTTTGCCTCAACTATAAGTGAGGTTACACTCTCGATAGCCTCGCAAGCAAACCATACAACAGGCTTGGTAAGCGCATTGGGAGTAACTGTGTAAGTAGTATTTTCGTTGATAGTTACCTTAACCTCCTCAATTTTGTCTGCAATATCGCTAAACTGCTCCATTGTAACCTTACCGAAAGCGGTAGCGGTGTTAAAAGTTAGGTTGAGTGTTGAAATCTCGCCGTTTACAACCTCGATAGCCTCGGTCTTGCAGAGGTGGTTGCTTGATTCTACAGATGTGTCGGTGCAACGCTGGTTGTCGCTAATGTAATAATAAGCCTCGCCAGTCTCGTAGTTTGTATACCAACTACCAGAGTAGAAAGTTACAGAGTAATTATCGGGCAACGAACCTTCGTACTTAACGGTAAAAGTTGCAGTCTTGCTACTCTCTACGCCCTCGCCAAGGTCGTCAATGCTAGAATACGCGGAGCCAATAACACCGTCCTCATTGCTGAAAATTGCGATGATTGACTCGCCTCCATTCCATACAGAAGGATATGCATCGCCCTCCTTCTCGCCAAAGCCAGAGCGAGTATCCTCGTTAAAGCCTGCGGTGAACTCGAAAGTGGTCTCCTTGGCAAGGATGTTTACCTCGTTACCCTCCTGTGAGCAAGCGACAAATGCCATTGCAGCTACTGCAACAAGCATCAAATTCTTAAACAAGTTCTTCATTGTTGCAATAGTTTTACATATCGAATCCATCGTCCTCGGGTGTATCACCGAAACCTCCATTGCCATTCTCGCCTGTAGAGAAGGCAACACCGCACTCAGCTACTACAGAAATAACCTCCATCTCGGGGGCTGAGTAGATTGAGCCCTCAAAAAAGTTCTTCTTGTTCATTTTTGTTTGTAATTTAATTAGTTAATATTTGAAAATTTGTCTCTTTGCTCTCTGCTCTCTGCTCTCGTTTTGTCATCCTGAGTGTAACGAAGGATCTCAAGGTCTGCACGACCATCGCCCTAATTGCTAACTGCGAGATTCTTCACTTGCGTTCAGAATGACATCGTATTATTGCTAATTGCTCATTGCTAATTCTAACAACTAACAACTAATAACTAAAAACTTTTATAGTCGAGGGAAATATCACACCGTGCCACTACGCCAACCTAACTGCAAAAACTCTCTCAACCTCAAAACCTCAAACTCTACGCGCAAGCGCGATAGAAATATAGTCTTTTGCCTAATGCTCAAGGCTTAAGACATCTACAAATGTAGTAATTTTTTCAATAAAACCACCCCTTGCGAAAAATTTTTTTTGACCTCGCCCTGCTACGCCCCTCTGAGCCACATCCTGCGAAATAATTAGTTGAAAGCATATCGCGTTTTCGACTAATTTGGCGACTTTAAGCCCCTGATACCCAATAGCCCCGATTTGAGGAATATGGCTAAAAATGGCTAAGGCCCCAAGCGAAAGAAAAGAGAGTTTTCTAATAACTATCAACTCTCTCTTTGCCTTCTGCTCTCTGCTCTCTGCTCTTTGCTCTGTGTTCTCTGATCTCTGCTCTCTTGTGATGCGGGTACCTAAAAAGATACCCGAGCGATAATAAGAGCAAAGATAGTTGTTAGATTTTAGTTA
This sequence comes from Alistipes sp., assembly GCA_017465575.1. Lineage (GTDB taxonomy): Bacteria > Bacteroidota > Bacteroidia > Bacteroidales > Rikenellaceae > Alistipes. The sequence goes on from JAFTVX010000024.1 coordinate 2,366, forward strand.
TTAGATAATTCCTCTGAAAAACATTTTAACCCATCGTAACCCATCGTAACTCATTTTAACACACTATCCAAAGAGCGCTCATCTATGCACATGGGTACCTAAATAGATACCCGTGAGTGATTTGATATAGAGCGTCTTAGTATATCTACAGGTATCTAAATAGTTACCTTTGCAGTTGATTTTTGTTGCATCATTTTTTGTCGTGTGGGTACCTAAAAAGATACCCGTGCGATAATAAGCGTAAAGATAGTTGTTAGTTTTTAGTTATTAGATAATTCCTCTGAAAAATTCATTTTAACCCATCGTAACCCATCGTAACTCATTTTAACACACTATCCAAAGAGCGCTCATCTATGCACATGGGTATCTAAAAAGATACCCGTGCGGGTGTAGTTTGACTCTCTATTAGTGTTGTGATGTCCTCTCTTGCGGGTACCTAAATAGTTACCCATGCAAGGTTGTTGTGCAGATTACTTTATACTCTTTGCTCTTTGCTCTTTGAACTTTGCTCTCTGCATTTTGCTCTTTGCTCTCTGATTTTGGTCCCCATATAGCAAGTAGCGCATCTAGTCAAGGTGCGATTTTTAACACCCACACGGGTACTAAAAATGATACCCGTGTAGGTAACTCTCAGTACATTTGCGGGTGTTAAAAATAGTACCCATGCCCTCGGAGTTATGCAACCTACTTGGGTGTTAAAAATAGTACTCGCATCTAGCGTCTTATTATTGATTGCGGGTGTTAAAAATAGTACCTATGTCTGGGTGCTTTCCGCTCTTACGGGTGTTAAAAATAGTACCCACATCTAGCGTCTTATTATTGATTGCGGGTGTTAAAAATAGTACCTATGTCTGGGCGCTTTCCGCTCTTACGGGTGTTAAAAATAGTACCCACATCTAGCGTCTTATTATTGATTGCGGGTGTTAAAAATCACACCCACATCCTCGGTGTAGTATCATCTATTTGGGTACTAAAAATGACACCCGTGCTGTTAGTCGGTTAACTCTGTCGCGGGTGTTAAAAATGACACCCATGCCCTCGGAGTTATGCAACCTACTTGGGTGTTAAAAATAGTACTCGCATCTAGCGTCTTATTATTGATTGCGGGTGTTAAAAATAGTACCTCTGTCTAGGTGTTTTCAATTCTTATGGGTGTTAAAAATCACACCCACATCCTCGGCGTTGTGCTACCTACTTGGGTACTAAAAATCGCACCTCTGTCTGGGTGCTTTCAGTTCTTACGGGTGTTAAAAATCGCACCTCGGTTTGGATTTTTTTTAGGGAGTGGGCGAAAATTTTGTGAGATTTATTTTGAGGCAAGGGGATTTTTTAGTTACCTTTGTATAGTTATAGGTTGGCGTTTAGTCAATCAATTTATAATCAGTAAATTATATCGATATGGATAGCGCAAAGAGTAGCAGGATTAGGCGGATATCGCCAGATGATAAGCATCGCAACAACCAACTGCCTGGCGATAATCCCGTGGGTGATTTATTCAATCGCTTTCCGATGCTCAATGTGAGGCAGGTGGCTCGCGCAATGGGCGTAAATGCATCGCTTATGCAGCAGTATGTCAATGGTCGTAAGCGACCCTCGTTTGAGCGTGCGGTGGAGATTGAGGCGTATATTCATTCGCTGGCAGTGGAGCTTTCAAAGATTCACCTTTAATGCTATCCTAAAACTCGATTTATGGCTCTTTCGCGACATACGATAAAGACGATTTCTATGCCGTTGGCGATGGTGGTGGGTGCGTTGTTGTGCCGACCACTGGCAGCGGTTGAGCTAGCGAGTGGCAATATGCTGACCCCCTCGCTGATTGGTGCGATGCTCTTTTTGACCTTCTGTCGTGTCGATGTTCGTAAGATGCGACCCCAGTGGATTCATCTCTGGATGCTTCTCTTTCAGTTTATTGGCTCGGTGGCGGTATATCATCTTGTCGAGCCGTTGCTTGGCGAGGTCGTGGGGCAGGGTGCTTTAATATGCGTTCTTGCGCCTATTGCTATGGCGGCGGTCGTTATTGGCGGTATGCTCGGTGCGAATGTTACGACGATGGCGACATATAGCCTTATCTGCAACCTTATCACCGCCGTTGTTGCGCCAACGATTCTACACGCCTATGGAACAGGTAGTTGCACCTTCTCGGAGATTATCGCCCGTGTAGCTCCCACGCTGATTGCACCCTTTGTTGTTGGGCAGATGTGCCGCTACTTTTGGCGCCGTGGTGCCGAGTGGTTTCAGAGTCACTCCCAACTATCGTTCTACCTCTGGCTATTCTCGCTAATCTTGGTTATCGGTCGTACCACCTGCTTTATCCTCGACACCGAGGCTGACCCCTTTGTCGAGGTCGAACTAGCCCTTGTGGCACTTGTTATCTGTCTTGTGCAGTTTACCGTTGGTCGTGCCCTCGGTCGTATGGCGGGTGATGTTGTTGCGGGTGGTCAGTCGTTGGGACAGAAAAATACGGTCTTGGCGGTATGGATGTCACTCAACTTCCTCGACCCCGTAGCCTCTGTTGCCCCCACCGCCTATATCGTCTGGCAGAACTTTGTGAATAGTTATCAGATTTATCGAAAGAAATAGGGGCGAGGTTGCCTTTCTTGGCTGCTTTGTCGTTACGCTTGCGCTCGATATCCTCACATACGCTTTAGTATGCTGCGGTATCTCGCGCTACGCAAGCCTAAAATCAGCCGTCGCTATGCAACTTCTTTTTTATAGGATGCCTTTCTTGGCTGTTTTGTCGTTACGCTTGCGCTAATTGCTTACTGCTCATTGCTCATTGCTAATTACTCATTGCTCATTAATGAGTTTTCTACTTGCTTCCAATCGCCAGTAACACCATACCTACAATTATCAGCGCAAGGTCGACGGCTTTGTGCTTAAGGTTCTTTTCGCCCATAAAGAGTGCGCCGGCAACGAAGGTTACGACAACCGACGAACGGCGTACCATCGACACCACGGCAATCATCGACTCCGCATCATCGAGGGCGTGGTAATAGCAGAAGTCCGCCACCGTAACAAATATCGAGATTAGGGGTATTGTCCAGCGCCAAACAAAAGGCTCTGACTTTCGGCGTGGCAACCATATCACGGCGCAGATAATTAGCATCATAGCAAACTGATAGATGCCAAACCAGCTCTGCACAAAGATAGGTCCGATACCGCAGTTCGCAATCAAAAACTTGTCGTACAAGCCACTCACCGCACCGAGCAACATAGCGGCAAAGAGTGCCCAGACATAGCGGTTGCTGCGGAAATCGATGCTCTCCTTGCGCCCCGCCACCGAGAGCAGATAGAGCGACAAAATCGTAACCAGAATACCCGCCCATTGCCACGGATTGAGCCTCTCGCCAAAGAGCAGTATAGCACCCAACAGCACCACCACGGGGCGTGTGGCGTTCACTGGACCTACGATGGTAAGCGGAAGATGCTTAATGGCGTAATATCCACACAACCACGAAGATAGCGTGATCGATGCTTTCAGCGCAACAAGCAGATGTTCACGGACGCCATTGTCGTAGCCGTAGTCTTCGATTAGGGCTTTTGCGCCAATCCACCCGATGTCGAAGTGCGCATCGAGGATATAGGGCAGAAGCAATAGCGACGAGAATAGGGTGTTGAGCAGCAGCACGGGAATCACGGCATTGCCCTTCAACGACTGCTTCTTTGCAATGTCGTAGAAGCCCAAGAGTAGGGCAGATGCAAATGCCAGAACGAGCCACATAACACCTTAGTAGATAAGCAGATTTGCGATAAGGAGTGTTGCCAACGAGAGGCTAGCCAAGGCGTTGAATGTGCCAAAGGCGATGCCTATGTTGCGCTGGCGTCGGGGTGTTACGATATAGTGTTCCGAGAGGAGTATCGCAGCAAAGATGGCGCAACCCATATAGAGCAACCACGACTGTGGCTGATATGTGGCAAACACGACCAAGAGAGCGATGCTCGCCAAGTGGAGCAATAGGCTGATTATGAGCGATGTGCGTGCCGAGAAGCGCGAGGGTATAGAGTGCAGACCTCGCTCACGGTCAAACTCGGCATCTTGCAACGCATAGATAATATCGAAGCCTGCACACCAAGTCATCACGACAAGTGCCAATAGCCAGCACTCCACCGCCGAGGTGCCCGTAACCGCCATATAAGCACCCACTGGAGCAATGCCGAGCGAGATGCCCAAGACGATATGTGCCAACGAGGTAAATCGCTTGCAGTAGCTGTAAAACATCACGACAAAGAGTGCTACGGGCGATAGCCAACCACACAAGGGGTTGATGGTTGCAGCAACGGCGATAAAGAGTAGGGCATTGACCACCACAAACCACATAGCACCCCGAGCCGAAATCTTGCCTGCGGGAATCTCACGACCTGCGGTGCGAGGGTTCTCGGCATCAATCTTGCGGTCAGCCCAACGGTTAAATCCCATCGCCACATTTCTCGCAAAGACCATACAGCCAACCACTTGTAGAAGCAGTAGCCATAGACTTTGCTCGGGCTCGGTGGTTTGCCAAGCATAGGTAAACGACAGCAATGCAAAGGGCATTGCAAATATAGTATGCGAGAACTTTACAAGTCGCAAATAGTCAGAAATTGTTGCCATTGAGTGTGATAATTGAAATCTTTATAAATGTATTTTCGTTAGCTCAAAGCCTATGGTGTGGATGTATGCCTCAATCTCTGCGGCACGCTTAGGTGAAGGACGCTTTCGGCCATTGATATATTGCTGCATAAGTGTCCTGTTGATGCCCATCGACTTGGCGAGCTGTGCAACATTAAGCATCGGGAAACGGTTGAACATCTCGCACACTGGATTGTCGCCCGGAAGACTATAATTGCGATGCTTTTCTTTGCCCATATTTTGCTTTATTTTGTTGTCTTTAACACCTGACATATATTGCTAAATATTTAATTATAAATAAGTTAGTAATACTCTTGTGAAATACTTTACAAAGGTACTAAAAATTCCATACCTCACAAAAGATTGAACTAAAAAAATAACACCCACCCTTGCTCATAACCAATTACTATTTCTACTTATGCCCACGGGTACCTAAATAGATACCCGTGCGATAATAATAGCAAAGAGAGTTGTTAGTTTTTAGTTATTAGATAATTCCTATGAAAAAACATTTTAACCCATCGTAACCCATTGTAACTCATTTTAACACACTATCCAAAGAACGCTCATCTATGCACGCGGGTACCTAAAAAGATACCCGTGCGGGTGTAGTTTGACTCTCTATTAGTGTTGTGATGTCCTCTCTTGCGGGTACCTAAAAAGATGCCCGTGCGATAATAATAGCAAAGAGAGTTGTTAGTTTTTAGTTATTAGATAATTCCTCTGAAAAAACATTTTAACGCATCGTAACCCATCGTAACTCATTTTAACACACTATCTAAAGAGCGCTCATTTATGCACACGGGTACCTAAAAAGATACCCGTGTGTGATTTGATATTTAGCATTTTGGTTTATCCATGGGTACCTAAAAAGATACCCGTGAGTGTTTTTTGCTATTGCAGTCTTGTGATGTGGGTACCTAAAAAGATATCCGTGCGTGATTTGATGTCGGGCGCTTTGATGTAGATGCAGGTATCTAAAAAGATACCCGTGTGTGATTTGGTATTTAGCATTTTGGTTTATCCACGGGTATCTAAAAAGTTACCTTTGCAGTTGATGTTTGTTGCATCATTTTTCGTGATGTGGGTACCTAAAAAGATACCCGTGCAGTTGTTGCTCGTTGCATCATTTTTTGTCGTACGGGTACCTAAAAAGATACCCGTGCGTGATTTGATGTCGGGCGCTTTGATGTAGATGCGGGTACCTAAAAAGATACCCGTGCGTGATTTGATGTCGGGCGCTTTGATGTAGATGCGGGTACCTAAAAAGATACCCGTGAGTGATTTGGTATTGAGGGTTTGGTCATAGCACACGGGTACCTAAATAGTTACCTGTGCGAGGTTGTTGTGCAGATTACTTTATACTCTTTGCTCTTTGCTCATCGCTCTCTGCTCTCTGCTCTTTGCTCTTTGCTCTCTGCTAAAATTGTCTTAAAGTATCTGTGATGCGATTTTTTTCAAAAAAAATAGCTGCGGTGTGCACTATTTGCAGAAAAAAGTGTATTTTTGTTGTTGATTACTATCAAAGGTAATTTAAGGCTACGGATATTTAACCTAAAACAATTAATATTTAACTTTCAAATGAAGCGTATTTTGGTTTTGGGTGCCGGCGGTCAGATCGGATCTGAGTTGGTACCATATCTTCGCTCAATCTACGGTGCAGATAATGTCTTGGCTACCGATGTTAAGCACAATGCAGTGTTGGCAGAGGCTGGTCCTTTCGAGTCTCTCGATGCTCTCGATGCTAAGGCTTATGCCGAGCTTGTCAACAAGTACAAGATTGACTCTATCTTCAACCTTGTAGCACTCCTCTCGGCAACTGGCGAGAAGAATCCTCAGTTGGCTATGCGTATCAATATGGGAGCTTTGGAGAACTCGTTGGAGATTGCTCGCGAGAATAACTGCGCGGTATTTACCCCCAGCTCAATCGGTGCTTTCGGTGGCGACTTCCCCCGTGATAAGACCCCTCAGGATACCGTGATGCAGCCCAACACCATCTATGGCGTTTGCAAGGTAACTGGCGAGCTCTTGTCTAACTACTACCACACGCGTTTCGGTGTAGACACTCGCTCGGTACGCTTCCCCGGTATCATCTCGAATGTTACTCTCCCCGGTGGCGGTACAACCGACTATGCAGTAGAGATTTACTACGAGGCTGTTAAGGGCAACAAGTTTGTCTGCAACATCGCTCCCGATGTCTATATGGATATGATGTATATGCCCGATGCATTGCGTGCTACCGTCGAGCTTATGGAGGCTGATCCCTCGAAGCTTAAGCACCGCAACTCGTTCAACATCGCAGCTATGAGCTTCACTCCCGAGATTATCCGCGAGGTTGTTGAGCGTCATGTGCCCGGCTTCCAGATGGAGTACAATGTAGACCCCGTAAAGGATGTTATCTCTCGTAGCTGGCCCAACTCATTGGACGACACCTGCGCTCGCGAGGAGTGGGGTTGGAAGCCTCAGTGGGATTTGGAGTCTATGACTAAGGATATGCTTGAGAAGGTAGCTGCCAAACTCAAGTAATTTGTTGTGAAAAGGGGTCATTCTCGACCCATCCCAAAAGTTGAGAGCCTCGGGCTGTACTTCTTGTACTATCCCGAGGCTCTCACTTTTGCGATAGGCCAAGCCTAACCCCTTTTGACAACAAATTGGGTCGTGCTGGCTGGAAGGTGGATTATTAGTGAATTTAAAGAATTTAGGGAGTGTAAGGAGCTTAAGGATAAATGTCGGTAGCGCTCTCCCTAATTTCCCTAAATTCTCTATTGACTGCGCCTTTTGACAACAAATTAGGCTGGGTGCTGGCTGGAAGGTGGATTATTAGTGAATTTAAAGAATTTAAGGAGTGTAAGGAGCTTAAGGATAAATGTCGGTAGCGCTCTCCCTAATTTCCCTAAATTCTCTAATCTCCCTATATTCTCTATTGACTGCGCTCTCTTTGCTCTTTGCTCATTTCTCATTGATATTTTCTCGGTTAGCGCAATAATCTTCTACGAAGATTCGTTCTTTACGAAGAATTGTATTATCTTTGCAAGATGATTATGCGTAAACTACTATTCATACTCCCCATGGTGGCAACCTTGATGACTTCGTGTATCGAGGGTGTCGACTTTTCGCGCCATGACGAGGAGAACACAATTGCGACCGTCGATGGCGTATCGCTTATGCGCGACGAGTTGCAGCGTGCCCTGCCTCATGGCTTGGAGGGTGACGATAGCGTTACCTTTGCCCGTATGTATGTCGATAACTGGGTGCTCAAGCAACTCAAGATGAAGCGTGCCGAGCAGGTGTTATCCTCTTCTTCTGAGGATATCGAGCGCCTTGTTGAGGGTTATCGCCAGTCGCTTATTATGCGTAGTCTCGACCAGTACTACATCGACAACGCTATAGATTTCGAGATTACCGACCAGCAGATTATTTCGTACTATCGCTCGCGTAGTGCCCTCTTCAAGCTCGACCACAACAAGGTCAGAGGTTTCGTCGTGAAGGTGCCACGCTCGTTCCGTAATACCACAAACCTTCAATCAGCATTGAAGCGTGCCGCAGATAGTGGCTCGGCCGAGGAACTTCAAGCTTTGGTCGAGAAGCACTCGTTGTCGTTAGTCGATATGTCGGGCGCATGGGTCTCATATTCCGACTTTTTGAGCAACCTTCCTACGGAGCGTTCGCGCGATTATAGTGCGCTCTTACAGAAGAGTGGCACGCAGCAGATGACGGCAGATGATGCCATCTTCCACTTTGTGATTATCGCTGTTGCACGCAAGGGTGAGACTGCACCTTTGGAGTGTGTCGAGGACGATATTCGTCGTCGTTTGTATGCCGAGCGCCGTGCCGAGATTGTTACGGCCTACGAGGCTGAGCTTCGTCGCGAGGCCTTTGCATCGGGGCGTGTCGAGATTTCGGATACCACGGCGATGCGCTCGATGAGCTATATGCCCGAGGTGGAGGCTGAGGCCGAGACCGAGATTATCGAGGAGGAGATTTTAGAGGAGGATATCCCCATGGAGAGCGCCGATAGCACAGCTACTAATTAGATAAAATAGAGAGAAAAAGATATGCGTAAGATTATCACTTTGGCGGTTGTTGCCGCCACACTTCTTAGCTCGGCCGTTGTTGCCGAGGCACAGCAGCGCCGACAGGTTATGCTCGATAAGGTTGTTGCCGTTGTGGGTGGCTCGTCGATTCTCCACTCGGAGGTTCAGGAGTATGCCGAGATGCTCGTTCAGCAGCGCCGACAGATGGGCTACACCTCGGACCGCGACCCTATGAACGAGGCGTTGGAGGGTTTGTTGGAGCAGAAGTTGCTCTACAACCAGGCCCTTATCGACTCGGTGGATACCAATACCTCGGATGTGAGCGCGATGATTGAGAACTATATGCAGCAGCTGATCTCGGAGGCGGGTGGCATCGCTGAGTTGGAGGCCAAGGAGCATATGCCCATCTTCAACTACCGTGAGATGTTGCGCCAGCGCTACGAGGAGCAGAGCTATGCTCAGGCTATGCGCAACGATGTTGTAGGTGGCATCACCGTTGTTCCTGGCGAGGTTGAGCGCTTCTACAACAGCATCGACAAGGATAGCTTGCCGATGATTGGTGAGCAGTATGTCTATGCGCATATTACGAAGTTCCCATCGTCGCTTAAGGAGGCACAGCAGCGCACCAAGGAGCGCTTGCTCGATATGCGTGAGCGTGTTATCACGGGCAAGACCAAGTTCTCGGTCTTGGCGCGTATGTACTCGGTCGATGGCTCGGCAATCCGTGGTGGCGAGATGGAGCCTGCGCCTTCGTCGATGTATGTTCGCCCCTTTGCCGAGGCGTTGGAGAAACTGAAGCCTGGTCAGGTGTCGGAGATTGTCGAGACCGAGTTCGGCTTCCACATCATTGAGCTTATTGACAAGAAGGGCGAGTTGTACCACTGCCGTCATATCGTTATTCGTCCCACCTTTACGCGCGACGAGCTTATGGAGCCTGCTCACAAGTTGGACAGCATTGCTCGCCTTATCCGCCTCGACTCACTCTCGTTTGAGGATGCTGCGTTGCAGTTCTCTGACGATGCCTCGTCGAAGCACAATGGCGGTATCGTGTCGAACCACGATGTCTTGGAGCGTATGGGTGTCTACGATGGTGCTCGCAAGACCGCTACACGCTTCCTTAAAGAGGACTTTGGCTCGCAGGGCGGTAAGTCGTTGGAGGACTATGCAGCACTTATGCGCCTAAAGGTTGGCGAGGTGTCTGACTCGTTCCAGAGTGCCGATTTGAAGGGCAACCAGATGAGCAAGATTGTCAAGCTCGTGGAGATTATCCCTGCCCATACAGCATCGTTGGAGGAGGACTATATCCGCTTGGAGGAGATGGCCTTGCAGCATAAGCAGGAGCGTATCTTCAAGGAGTGGCTCGATAAAAAGATTCAGGCAATGTATGTCTATATCGACCCCGAATATCGCGATGGCGAGTTTGTAAATAAGAACTGGATAAAGTAGGCCTATGCAGCGCAAGAGAGTCTTTTCGATAGTCGTTCTCAGCCTCGTTCTCGGAGCCTTTCTCTATGCGGCAAGTGGCCGTATGGTGAGAGGCTATTTGCCTTTCTCGGAGGTCGTTGCACCCGCCACTGAGGCGATGCCTCAGGCGCAACCCAAGAAGAGTTCGGGCGATAGGCACCTTGTTGATATGGTTGCCGACGATAGCTACCTTATCGATAAGGGCGACTCGACCATCTTTATCCTCGTGGGTAACTTCGCAGCCCACCACAATGGCGCCGTTATCCTTGCCGATAGTGCTGTGCGCTACTCCAACCAGAGCTTCGAGTGCTTCGGCAATGTGCTTATCAACCAGAACACTACCTATGTCTATGGTGATAGGGCGGAGTATAACCGCGATGCCAGCCGTGCTACGGTCTTTTCGGAGCTTGTCAAGGTTGTAGATGGCGATGCTGTGATGTATACCTATCACTGCACCTTCGATACCGCTGCCGAGGTGGGTAAGTTCCATGGTGGCTGCTATGTCGATAAGGGTGAGAGCCATATGGAGTCGGAGCGTGGCTACTACAACACCGCAACACATGAGCTTATCGCTGTGGACCGTGTCGAGATGCGTGATGAGACCTATCAGATGACTGGCGACTCGGTGATTTTCAATACCCAAACCGAGGATGCCCGCTACTTCTCGAATACCAATATCTGGAACGATAAGGATGAGTATCTCTTCGCCAACGAGGGTACATATACCAAGGCCGAGGATTTGCACCACCTTACGCGCGATGCCTATCTTCTCTCGCCCGAGAGAGAGGTGTGGGCAGATAGCATCAAGTATTACCGTACCGACAACCATATCATCGGTCGTGGCAACTTGCAGGTTGACGATACTACACAGAAGATTCTCGGCTTTGCCGACTATGGTGAGTGGTGGGACGACCCCGGCAACGCCTTCTTTACACGCCGCCCCTCGATGATTAACTACGACCCTTCGGAGCCCGATTCGTTGTTCCTCTCGGCAGATACGCTTTGGATGTATACTATCTCGGCAGCGCCCAAGATTGAGCCTCAGGATAGCACAGCGCAGAGTGGTGCAGAGGAGATGGTGGCGGAGCTTGAGAGTGCCACAAAGCCCGATACTCTTCATCAGGAGCAACCTGTGCCCAATGTTGAGGAGCGTCCAACGCCCGAGACGACGGCAGATGTAAAGGCCGAGTCTAAGGAGCAGAAGCGAGATTCAGAGCGTACGGAGGAGAAGGCTCGCGATGAGCGTAAGGAGGAGAAGAACAAGGATAAGGATAATAAGGATAGCAAGTCAAACAACGAGCGTAAGGAGAGTAAATCGAATAACGAGCGTAAGCAGAGTGCAGAGCTCGATCAGCGTCGTTCCAACCGTGAGGTGGAGAACGAAAAACGCCCCGAGAGCAAGATGGAGCGCCCCGAGAGCAAGATGGAGCGTCCCGAGAGCAAGATGGAGCGCCCCGATATGCCTGAAGCAAGGGCTGAGCAGCGCAATATCGACACCTTGCCTATGGCTGAGCCTATGCTTGATAGTCTCGTCGTAGATAGCCTTGCTGTGGATAGCCTCCAAAGCGACACGGTAATTATCCCTACGGCCAAGCAGTTGCGCTATCGTGCTAAGTTGGAGAAGCGCCGTATCAAGGACTCTATCCGCACAGCAGAGCGCATTGTGCGCGACTCGCTGGACTCGATAGTTAAGCGAGAGCAGGATTCGATACAGCATATCAAGGACTCTATTCTCCAAATCAAGATTGACTCTATCGTAGCCAAGCGTATCGCTAAGTCGTCGAAGTTGGCCGACGAGGAGAAGGAGCGTATGGAGCGTATCAAGCAACGCGCCGAGCAGCGCCGTCGCCATAAGATTGACAAGGCGATGGAGCGTGCAAAGCGCCGTGGCAAGGAGTATACGGGCGAAACCTACACTATCGACTCGCTTGCAGACAGCCTTGCCCAGTCGCCTATCGACACGCTACCTATGCGCGATAGTATTGATATGCAACGAGATACACTTGCTGACTCGACGGCTGTGGACTCGTTGATGGCCGATACGCTCAACCGTGAGCCTGTTATCCCGCCCGATAGTGTCTATAAGCTTATCAAGGCCTATCGCAATGTGCGTATGTATCGCTCCGACTCGCAGATGCGTGCCGACTCGATGACCATACTCAACACCGACTCGGTAATTCGCCTCTTCCACAGCCCGATATTGTGGAACGAGGGCAACCAGATTACCTGCGACTCAATGCATGTCTATACCGAGAATCAGATGCTGAAGCGTGCCCACTTTATGGGTGACCCGATTATGGGTATCGAGATCGACACGATGTACTACAACCAGGTGAAGGGCAAGGATATGAATGCCTACTTCGCCAATGGCGAGGTGTATCGCAACGATGTCGATGGCAACGCCCAGACCATCTACTATATGCAGGAGGAGGATGCCCCCGATGTTACGGGTATGATGTATATCGAGTCGTCGGCAATATCGTTCTATTTGGTTGATGGCGAGATGGATAAGATTGCCTATAAGCAAAATCCCGAGTATGTGCTCTACCCTGTGCAGATGATTCCCGAAGACCAGGAGTTGCGCTTGCCCGATTTCGATTGGTACGACGAGCTACGCCCCACGCGCGACTCTGTGCATCAGCGCACTATCGAGTCTTCGCGTCGTGAGAGCCGTGCGGTACAGCGTAAACCGCTCTTCCCTATCACCGACCGTATCGACTACGACCGTCGCCGCTTGGTGGAGAATAGGGTATGGATTGACCGTCTCGACGAGCTAACACCCGAGGTTGTAGAGTGGCGTAATTCAAGACCTTCGTACCAAAATAAGAAGTAGAGAAGATGAAGAGTATCTCAAAATATTTACTCTTGGCCTTTGCGGTGTTGCTTTGTGCTATGCCAGCAACTGCCACAAAGCCCGATGGCCGTGAGCCTCACCGTGGCAGATTGATTCCATATCCCTCGGCCGAGTTGGCTAAGGAGCGTAAGCTGGAGCGCCAACGCTTTATGCAGCCCGTAGCATTGGTAGCCACGGCAGAGGATGTGTTCTCTGGCGAGTTTACCTTTCCCTTTTCGTGGCTGGAGCGTCAGGTTATTGTGCGTGTAGAGGGCGTTGGTTCTCCCTACGAACTCTTCGTAAATGGCAAGCGTGCTGGTGGTGCAACAAATGGACATGCAGCCACGGAGTTTAATATCACCAAGCTCTCGCGCGAGGATAAGAATAGGGTAGAGTTGCGCCCTGCAAATAGCAAGGCAGTTGAGGCTATCGAGTGCTTTGATAAGGCAGTGTGTCCTACACTATATGTTATATCGCAACCGCGCGTGCGCGTGCGCGATATCTTCTATCGCACCAATATCGCCAATGGTGGCATTGTGAATGTCGATTTTGGCGTTGTGATGCAGAACCTTACGCTTGGCGCAAAGTCTTCGCGCTTGGAGTACGAATTATATCTCAACGACACCACACGCCTTTCGGGTGGTAGACTCGATGTTGAGCTTGGTATGTATGGTGTCGACACTATGCGTTTTGGTGCTCCTGCGCCCGACTCGGTGCTGTGGAGCGCAGAGTCGCCCCAGCGCATCTCGCTTTGCCTTGTCAACCGCATTGCAGGTCGTGAGGCGGAGGTCTACGATTTGCCCGTGGCGTTGCGCGAAATGTCATTTGACGATGAGGGTATTGTGGTAAATGGCGAACGACTATCATCTGCGTGGCATCGTATGTCGCCACTATCTACCATCGACGATGTGGAGCAAGCCTATCAGGAGGGTAAGCGCCAGATTCGTTTCTCGGCAGGTGTGCCTTCGGAAGAGCTATTGGAGTGGTGCGATGCAAATGGCGTATATGTCGCCATCACAGCGCCTATTAACTCATCTAAGGCGGGAGCTTCACGCCGTAAAGGTGGCAACCCCTCGAACGACCCTAAGTGGCGCAAGGAGTATGCGGAGCGTGTTGTGCAGATGATACATACGACCAAACGCCACGCATCGGTTGTTGCCTACTACCTTGCCGACGATAGCGCCAATGGCATTGCGCTTTACGAAGCATACCTCGCAGCTAAGGCAGTATCAGGCGACCGCCCCGTAATCTACGAAGATGGCGGAAATGAGTGGAACAGCGATATAAGATAAGAAAAATCCCCGAGAGCGACTCTCGGGGATTTCCGTTTTATTCTGCGACTACCTCGGTGGGCGTCTCTGTTGTTGTTTCCGTGGGTGCTTCAGCAACTACCTCGGTGGGCGTCTCTGTTGTTGTTTCCGTGGGTGCTTCAGCAACTACCTCGGCGGGCGCTTCAACGGGTGTCTCAGCCACAGCCTCAACCACCTCGGTCACTGCCTCAACTGGAGCCTCAGACTCGGCAACCTCTACGGCAGTTGATGTCTCGGCAACCTCGCGCTTGGTAAATAGCGGAGTGTTAATGCCATTGCCCCAGTGAGCTACGCCATCGTAAATATTGACCGAGTACTCGGTGAAGCCCTCCGAAACATTGTGCGATACATAAGTGGGAATATACTCCAAGGGCACCACAACATCGCCGTACGAGTCGATAATGCCAAACTTCTCCTCTAAGCCTGCGCAGAATAGGCCGGGGAAGTCTTTAAGTGGCCACAACGCATCGTAGCTACGACCGATGCTCTTACCAGCAGGGTCGATAAGGTGCCAAGCGCCATCAACAAATACCACAGCTGCACCACACGAATACGACGAAGCATATTTGTAGCCCTTGACAATGGGGTTGAACTCGCTATCGAGATAGCCCCAACTATTATCGTCGTACTTAACAGCAATACGGCCATACGACATAGGCTCCATCGCCTTGTAGTTCTGATAGTATATCTTGCTGCCATCGAGGTCTACGAGGGCATATTTACCATCAGTGCTAATGCCGAAGAGGATATTATCCTTGATGTTGCGCAAGGTGTATGAGCGGAACTTAAACCACTGATACTGGCCCTTGCGGTTGATAGCATAGACAACGCCATCGTCCGAGGTGAACGACTTATAGTCGGGTGTGAGCTGCGAGAGCGACGACATCGTAGACGAGATAAGTACGCCGTTGGCATCGTAGATGCTGTAAGTCCAACCGTCGCTATTTGCCTCTATAAGAATATCGGACTCAAACCACTTGGTGTCGAAGCTCTTGAACATAGGGATACCGGGGTCGTCGTAGAAGTTAAGCTCGTTGCTCTTTACCGTACCCTCGTAGTCGAACGACGAGCAAACATATTTTATCGACCCAGACTCATCATTGCCATACTCGATGCTCTTGGCGCATACAATCTCCTTGTCGAGGAATGCAGCACTGAGATATTCGGGCTTTACGAGCCACTCGCCATTGGGCTTCAATATGCCCCACCTGCCCTCCAACGATGCGATTGCAAGGTTGCGGTCACGGCGGAAGTCCTGAGGCTTGAGGTTGATGTCGGCATCTACGGGGAAGGTGTATTTCGCCGAGCCGTCAAACTTAGCCTCGATAGCAATCTCGCCATCGAGTGTGAGATAACCCTCCTTGCCCTCGCTTGTGCGGTAGCGGAGTAGCGCAAGCTCGGCAAAGTCGGTGCCAAGGAGCAAGATGTCGTGCTCTTCGACCAAGTAGCGCATAAAGCGTGGGTAGTTGCGGTCGTAGCCATACTTTGCAAGGTAGGCGACGATAGCCTTGCACTCCTTGTTGAGGTTGATTTTTAGCACCTCAAGACGATATTTCGCCTCCTCAACCTGTCGGGCGTTGGGGTAGTCGGCGATAAACTGCTCGAAGGCTGCCACGCTCTCTTCAAGCGTGGGGTATACCTTGTCGGCCATAAGCTGGCGGATATGCTCCCTCTGCTCGTGGTCGGGGTAGAGGGCCTCGAACCACTGCAAATCCTCAAGCGAGCCCTTGGTTGTAACGCGCTCGTAGCGCATATCCATCAAGCGCTTCTCGACAGAAGCAATATCCTTGTAGGTGGGGAAATCCTTCGTAAACTTCTCAACAATGCTCTCGTCGGCGGTTGTCATCGCCTCGTTGTAGAGAAGGAGTGTGCGGCGTGCCACAACATCTTCGCTAAACTCCGAAACGGGGTATAGTTGTAGGTAGCGGTCGTAGGCGGGTACGCTATTCTCCTCGCAACAATCCTTGTAGACACGCTCCATAAGACGCTGCTCGATATAGTCGATTTGGCTGTGGCCTGCCACCTTCGCCAACGCAAGATAATCGCGCCAAAGTTGCTCTCTATCTATTGTGCCAATATAGGTCAGCGAGCGCTGCTCAAGGCGTAGGCGTAGGTCGTCGAGCGAGGTGTCGCACGCCTTCATCAGCTTGAATAGGGCGGTCGATGAACGGATAGCGTCCCAGTTGTTGCTGAAAATCTCGTAACAACGATAGCGGTCCGAGCTACTCTCGTTCGACTCGGCAAGAAGTACCGCCTCGGCGAGCGCACACATCTCGGGCATCTGCGCCTTCGACTTGTCGTTTAGCTTCTGAAATTTCTCTTCAGCCTTGGCCTTGTCGCCACCAAGAACAGCCTTAATCACGGCTCTTGGAGTCTGTGCCGAGAGTGTGCCAATCGCAAAAATCGCGATAAGCAGAGTTGTAATCCTTCTCATAATCGTTGATTTTTTATAATTTCCTTTGTAACAAAGATACATATTATATATGGTAAATGCAATAGGGTGCAAGAAAACACATTTTGTATAGCTTTGATGCCACGGTGCTAACTTATTGATTATTTGTGCTTTGGTCTTTTAAGTAAAAATAAGGTGAAAATTTTTTGCAATTTTTCTTCAAAAAGTTTTGCAGATTCAAAAAAGTGCCTTATCTTTGCACTCGCAATCGAAAAGGTTGTGTATGCCTCTTTAGCTCAGTTGGTAGAGCACGACACTCTTAATGTTGGGGTCCAGGGTTCGAGCCCCTGAGGGGGTACAGAAAGCGAGAAACGAAAGTTTCTCGCTTTTTTGTTTGTATTCAGCAAGTTAACAATCCCCGTCAGACGCGCTTCTGGCGGGGATGTCGTATTTTTGTCGTTTCGTGTCGTAGTTTGTCGTATGATTTTGCGACAAAACTGCGGAACCTATTTGAGAACCTATTGCGACAAAGTGCGACATTGGTTC
>JAFTVX010000025.1 GCA_017465575.1 Alistipes sp.
GAGTCTCGTGCTTCTTCTGATAGCAGATGTGTTTGATATGTAAAAGGTACAAATTTAAAAGCAAATCACAACCTCCTCGCTTGCCACCTTTGCAGCGTTCGAGATGTGTTTGATATGTCAAAGGTACAAATTTAAAAGCAAATCACAACGGTGGTTAGAGTTACGCTGTTGTCCTCGACGATGTGTTTGATATGTCAAAGGTACAAATTTAAAAGCAAATCACAACGGAGTACACCATCGAAGGCATAGAGGGCAGATGTGTTTGATATGTCAAAGGTACAAATTTAAAAGCAAATCACAACGAACTCCACCAAGCCATCGGCTGGGTTAAGATGTGTTTGATATGTCAAAGGTACAAAAAACAGATTGGAGCAACTCTTTGTCGCTCCAATCTGCCTTATCTGCCGATAAAAATCAGCCAATAAATCTTTTAATACTCCTCCTCGTCAAAGAAGAAATCATCCTTTGAGGGGTAGTCGGGCCAGATGTCTTCGATTGACTCGTAGATGTCGCCCTCGTCCTCGATCTCCTGAAGGTTCTCCAATACCTCGAGTGGTGCGCCCGAGCGTACTGCATAGTCGATAAGCTCCTCCTTGGTTGCGGGCCAGGGAGCATCCTCCAACTTTGAAGCAAGTTCCAATGTCCAATACATAGTTGCTACTTTTTAAATATAATTATTTTCGTTAGTTGCGTGACTAAATAATGCTATGTTGCGCTAATTAGCGTGCAAATATATAAAATATTTTATACAAACAATAGTATTAGTGCAAAAACTTTGAACATCAGACCTTTTGCCGTTGTTTTGCATTACGGAATCCAGAGCCTCTCTTCGACCTTCAAACGCTCTGTAAGCACTCTGGCGAGGGTATAGAGGTAGTCCGAAAGGCGGTTGAGATATTTTGTTGCCGAGCTATCAACCTCTGCATCTTCGCCCGCTGCAAGAGCTGCTCGCTCGGCACGACGGCACACCGTACGGCATACATGTGCCAACGAGAGCATAGTGTGGCCACCGGGGATTGTGAACTTGGTGATTGGCTGCAACTCGTTCTGCCACTCGTCAATCTGCTTTTCGAGTGCTGCGATATGCTCCTCGGCGATAGGGGCAACCTTGCCCTCGCCACCACGACCTACGGCAAGCAGGGCTGCTACGGTCATCAGTCGGCACTCCACCTCGCGCAAGCCCTCGATAAGGTTATCGGTGCGCTCGTCGTCCGAGAGCTTGTCGGCAAGCAGAGCGATAAATGCCGTAAGTTCATCCACAGTGCCGTATGCCTCGACGCGGGCATCGTACTTCTTGACACGCTCACCGCCAATTAGCGATGTGGTGCCGTTATCACCAGTCTTTGTGTATATCTTCATATTGCGAAAATTTATCGTTATAGGGTAAATCGTTGCTTGGGTAGGTGGTTGTTGAAAATCAGCAGATAGGCACGATTGTCCACCGTTGTCGATGGGTGGTTGTCTATCAACTCTCGGCATACACCCCAACGCTCTGCGGTGTGGTAGGGGCTCATAATGGCGAGTGTTGCACCAGCCTCTCTTGCTCTCTCGGCATAGCGTGCCAACTCCTCGGCAGGGGTTGCGAGGGTGGCGATAATCAACGCCGTAGGCTCTATGCGGTCGATAGCGAAGGTGGGGTAGTTGCAATGCGTTGCGAGGTTTTGAAGCTCGATAGCACGGCGGCGGGGTATCTCTCGCTCCATCAGCGCATCGTAGATATCGTGCTTGTCGCCAATCAGCGTGCGGCGCATAAATACTTGGCGCACAATGTTATAGATATAGGGCGAGTGAACACCATGGCCACGGAAGTAGCGGGCACGCCTAAGATGCCTACCGAGGTGCTTTAAGCCGTAAAGCCTCTGTTTTAGTGTTCTGCCCGAGCGTTTCATAGTCTACTTTTTTAGCTGTCCTGCAAGACGGCCTGTCGAGAATGCAATCTGCATATTGTAGCCGCCAGTGTTGGCATCGATATCGAGTACCTCGCCTGCAAAATACAAGCCCTTAACCTTCTCCGACTGCATAGTGTAGCGGTTTACCTCCGAGCAGTCTACACCACCAGCCGTAACGATGGCATACTGGAAGGGGGCGTAGTCCGAGATTGGGAATACCATACCCTTCAAAATCTTTACAAGGCGTAGCTTCTCTTGCTCGGTGAGCTTGCCAACATAGGTCTTCGAGTGGAAGTCCACCTCCTTTGCCAAGGGCACCACCATCTGCTTGGGAACAAGTTTGCGCAGCAACTCCGAGAAGAACTCCGATGATTGCATCTCGGCTATCTCGCGGTCGATACGGGCAAGCAAGGTCTCCTCGTCGAGTGCGGGTTTGAGGTCTACGACAATCTTCACGCGCTTCTCATCGATGATAGCATCCACAGCATCACGGCTCATGCGCAGAGCCACAGCACCCTCGATGCCTCGCTCCGAGAAACCGAGCTCGCCAAACTCCTCCTGCTTTAGCTCGTTGTCGATATAGAGTTTCGCGCCTACATTCTTGAGCAGTAGGCCGTTGAGATACTCCTTCTGTGGGTGCGATGTAACCAACGGAGTAAGCGATGGGCGCACTGGCTCGATGTTGTGGCCAGCGGATGCTGCAAAGTCGTAGCCATCGCCCGTAGAGCCAGTCGAAGGGTAGCTAACGCCACCCGTAGCGACGATAACATTCTCTGCCTCCTCGCGTCGCTCAAAGCCTCGAGCATTGCGGTAGCGGATACCCGTAACCTGACCGTTAAAAGTCTCGATGGCAGTAACTTGGGTTTTGTAGACAATCTTCACGCCCTTATCCTCGCAGAAGTCGACCAAGGCATTGGCGATATCCCACGCCTTGCCGCTCTTGGGGAATACACGCTCGCCACGCTCGGTCTCGAGCTTTACGCCAATACGCTCGAAAAAGCGGATTGTAGCGCGGTTGTTGAACTCGGCAAAGGCTACCGAGAAGAACTCCTGGTTGGTGCGCACCTTCTCCAAAAACTCCTCCGCTGGGCGAGCATTCGTAAGGTTGCAACGACCCTTACCCGTGATGCGAATCTTGCGACCCGCCTTCTCCATCTTCTCGACAAGAAGTACCGAGCGACCGCTCATCGCTGCTGTGCCTGCTGCCATCAAACCTGCGGCTCCTGCGCCGATAACAATTACATCGTACATATATAATTTCAGTTTTGTCTAAACAAAATTAATTCACAAATATACGCAAAAATGCCGAAACAATCAACTGCTTAGCCATTTTTTTAGTTGTTAGTTATTAGTTGTTAGTTTTAATACCATTAAGACCATAGGACTCTAAGACCGTAAGAACTTAGAAGTTCTATTCCTTTCGTCTTACTTGTCCTCTCGTCGTAAAAACCCTTTACTCTTTGCATACTGCGTACGGTCGACACCAAACTTATCGACTAACCACCGCGCATGGTTGCTCAGCGTTCGGCACTCGCAACACTTATTATACACCCACTCGGGAATATAGCCAACTGGGGGAGGAGGGGGAGGAGTTCGGTGTTCAGTGTTCGTTCGTTCGTTTTCCCTATGAAAAAGAACGAACGAACACTTATCTTCCTTTAACCAAGGGTTATCCTCAAAGTATTGCTTGGGTGTGTAGTGATAACCACATTTATCAAGGCGGTTACATTTACCTGCCTTATCATTGATATATACATTATTATTATATGTATCAATATATTTGGTAAATGATTGTTTACGACCACACTGAGGGCAATTATATCTTGTTGCTCTGCCTCGGTATTTCTCTAATTGATATCTGTAATTATTATTCATACTGAGATTATTATTATCAGTGAGTTAAAATGGGTTAAAATGTTTCTTCAGCGGAAGTTTTATAGAAACTAATAACTAACAACTAACAACTCTCATTTCTAATGAGTTAATATGTGTTACAATAGGTTAATATGATTTTATATTGGTATATGTTTTATATAATTCTTTTATAAAACATTTTAACTCATTTTAACCCATAGTAACCCATTTTAACCCATTATCACTATCTGTTTGTTTTGTTCGTTCGTTCTTTTTTATAGGGAAAACGAACGAACGAACGAACACCGAACACTACTCTTTGTTTAAGAGAGTGTGAACTGATGAAATACTCTTATACCCCAGTTCCTCGGCAATCTGTCGATAACTCTTTCCCTCCTCGCGCATTGCTCGGGCAAGTTCGGCCTTCTCGTCACGCTCCTCGTTACGCTCGCGAAGGAGGTTGAAGGGCACTCGTTCGCTACCCATTTGTATATGTGTGGACAGCCATTGGGTGTTAAAAATAGTACCTAATTATAGATAGTCTAACCTCACCATGGGTGTTAAAATCGCACCCACATCATAGTTGTGCTAACCTCGCCATGGGTGTTAAAAATCGCACCCACATCATAGTTGTGCTAACCTCGCCATGGGTGTTAAAAATGACACCCGCAACAAAGTGGACAGCTTGTTATGTGGGTACTAAAATGATACCCATATCACAGAAATACTGGTTCGCTGTGGGTGCTAAAAATGACACCAAAACAAAATGGCACACTTGTTATGTGGGTACTAAAAATGATACCCGCAAGGTGTTAAAAATGCACCTTATTCTGTCTATAAATGATGTGGGTGTTAAAAGTCGCACCCCGCAAGGTACTAAAAATCGCACCTTATTAAGTCGCCCACAAATGATGTGGGTGTTAAAAATGACGCCCATATCATAGTTGTGTTAACCTCGCTGTGGGTGTTAAAAATGACACCCGCAAGGTGCTAAAATTAACACCCTATTATGCACCGACAAATGATGTGGGTACCAAAAATGACACCCCCAACAAAGTGGGCAGCTTGTTATGTGGGTATTTAAAATGACACCCGCAAGGTACTAAAAATCGCACCTTTGCATTCCATAAAAAAGCAATGATGCGGGTGTTAAAAATGATACCCACAAGGTACTAAAAATCGCACCTTTACATTCCCAAAAAAGCAATGATTCGGGTATCTTAATAGTTACCCGTGCGGGTGTTAAAAATCGCTCCTCTTCATTTCAAAAAAAAGTAATGATGTGGGTATCTAAATAGTTACCCGTGCGGTTTTGGATTGAGTCCGTGTTTAGTGTGTGCGGGTATCTAAAAAGATACCCATGCGGGTGTTAAAAATGACACCCACAAGGTACTAAATCGCACCTTTGCATCTCAATTAAAGCAATGATTCGGGTATCTAAAAAGATACCCGTGCGATTGTGGATTAAGTCCGTGTTTAGTGTGTATGGGTATCTAAAAAGATACCCATGTGGGTGTTAAAAATGACGCCCACATCCGCAGATATACTGGCTCGTTGTGGGTACTAAAAATGATACCCTAAAATTATATGGCACACTTGTTGTGCGGGTGTTAAAAATGATACCCACAAAGTACTAAAAATCTCACCTTTGCATTCCCCAAAAAGCAATGATGCGGGTATCTATTTAGGTACCCGCATCATCTATTATGTTTTTTAGTTTTAACTTCTTAGCACCTTGACCAAGGCGGCAACGGCACGACCACGATGCGATATAGCATTCTTCTCGTCTGCCGACATCTCGGCGAAGCAACGGTCGTAGCCCTCGGGAACGAATAAGGGGTCATAACCGAAGCCCTCGCTTCCCGACTCCGAGAGTGCGATATGTCCATTTACGATGCCCTCGACTTGAACCTCCTCGCCACCGCGTATTAGCGAGATAACGGTGCGGAAGCGAGCACGGCGGTTCTCCTTGCCCTCCAGCTCTCGAAGTAGTTTGCGGTTGTTGGCTGCAAAGTCGTGGCCGTCGGTTGCGTAGCGTGCAGAGCGAACACCGGGTGCGCCATTTAGCGCCTCGACCTCCAAGCCAGTGTCGTCGGCAAAGCAGTCGAGACCAGTGCGGTCGTAGACATAACGGGCCTTGATTGTGGCATTCTCATCGAGCGTTGAGCCAGTCTCGGGGATATCCTCCGTAATGCCTACCTCTTTGAGTGTAACTAACTCAAAATCATCGCCCAAGACAGCCTTTACCTCCGAAAGTTTGTGGGCATTATTTGTTGCAAATACTATCTTCATAGTGCGTTGTCGTATGTTTCAATATCGTTGTAGCAATGGATATATACCGTGGCGTCGTATGGTTCGTAGTCATCGCGATTTTTCACTATCTCGACATATGCCTCATCGGTGGTTTTATACATCTTGTCGTAGCACGAGATGCTAAGGCTACCATTGAGTAAACGGTTGTAATCGCGGTTGATAACCAGTGGCTTAGAGATGTTGGTGGTTAGCGTCAGAGGCCTTTTTACGCTCTCCTCGGGGTCTATCATCAACATCTCGCCATCAAGAACGATGTTGTTATCCGTATCGCGATATAGCGTAAAATCGCCATTGCCTGTCGATTCGTCGTGTCCCAAAGAGTTGAACTTAGCCTTGTAGATACCACTCTCGCTTAGCTCTAAGTCGATGTCGTAGTGGTTGCCTCCTGTGCGTGTGATATGCCAATTATGGCTATCCTTAACCGTAATTAGGGTAGTTATTGAGCCACCATAAGCCGTGTTGTAAACAAGTGTGTGGAGGTTGCCATCAACCTTGATATCGTAGTTGCTGAAGTGGGTTTGCTTGAAATCATCTTGAAGCTCGTTGTCCTCAAGGAGCGTATATTCGCCATAGAGCTCCAAAAATTCCATAATCTCAACTACACGAGCGATATCCTCTCTTACGCCCTGCCACATCCACGAACCAATAGTGCGATTGGGTGTATACTCTTCGCCCCACTCACAGCTTGTAAGTGTGAGAAGTGCTACCATAATATATATAAGTCGTTTCATAGTTGCCAAAGTTTAAAATCTAACACCTAAGCCTGCGCGAGCAACGCCCGAAGCACCACCGCCAAACTCAAAATATCCGTAGACCTTCTCGCCAACCGACAAGCCTACCCAAGTGGCATCATAGAAGAAGAAGGTCTCCTGCGCTAGACCAAAGGCGGTCATTGCGCCAAGACCCAACGACGAGTACATCTTTACGATATCGCGGTTGAGCCACTGGAAGCGGGCATTGACCATGGCATTGAGCGCCGAAATAGCTACTCGACCGTGTCGCTCGCCTGTGTGTGCGTGTGTGCGTGTGCGGTACATAGAGACATACGAACCCTTGACGCCGATAGCAAACCAGTTGTTTACGGCGTAGCTATATTCGAGCGAGATAACGGGCGTTAGGCGCAACTCGCCATAGTTGAAGCGATAGTGCGCCAATATGTCGCTCATAGTCTCGTTGTCCGATGGAAAGTTTGCATCGAAGGTGGTGTCGAGATAGAAGAGCTGCGATAGTCCCGTAGCGCCCAAACCAACACGCAAGTCGTGGCGATAGAGCGTAGGGGCATAGTCCTTATAGCTCTCGCCAATGTATCTGACCGTCGTAGTCTGAATTTCGGCAGGCTCACTCTGTATAGCCTCAACCTCCTGCGCCACAAGTGACACGGGAAGAAGCAGAGCCAATAGAAGTAGTAGTTTTCTCATAGGTCTTGGTGTTTTGTTCTCATTTCTTTTGCAAAGTTACATACGAAATAGCCCTTGTGCCAAATTTTTGGGCTTCAAATTTTTCCACTTTGCTGCTTGCAATCAGTTGATAATCAATGATTAACGATAGGGTAGAAAAGTGAATTTTTCCAAGTGCTGATAATCAGCGAGTTACGAGCATTAAATCTTTAATTCGCTGATTATCTGTTATTTATGTTGTTTGGTGGTGTCTATTCTCTTGCAACCTCAAGCTCTGAGAGTCGTTCGTCCATTACAATCTTGTCGATAATAGTCTTAACCACGGTGTCAATCTCGGTGCCCTCGCAATAGTTGGCAGGGCATACATGATTTACACGATTGTCGCGGATAAGGTCGTTGAGCAACGAGCGCTGACCCTCCTCCTCGGGATTATAGACAGCGATAGAGTGACCGCCAAAGTTCTTGACCAACTTCATACAAGGAATATCGGTCGTACCGTCGCCAAAGTATATCATTCGTGAGAATGGCACAGGGCGCTTCGACTCCTCCATAAAGCGGTTGACATCCTTGGTGTCGAATACCGACTCTACGCCCTTGTTGATTTTGAAGATAAACTGCGTCTTATTCGTATAGTTTACCGCCACGGCAGGCCAGTAGGCGATGCCATCGACATTGTAGAGGAACGAGCAAGCGTAGATATTCTTAAACTCGTGGGCGATTGCCGTACCCTCGATAATCTCCTTTAAGCCCGATGAGTTTACATAGTGCAAGATGCGCACACCACGCTCTGCACCATACTCATTTATGCGCTTGAACCACTCCTCGACACCTGCGTAGAACTTCACATTGCGCCCCGACTCACGGAATGCCTCACGCCTAAGCGACAGACCCTTCGACTGCGCAGCCTGAATCATTCTCGCCATATAGGTCAACACCTGGTCGGCATCCTGCTCCTCGGCAAGGGTGTTAGCCTCGTGCCAAAACTCCATGTTGCTCTTACCAACTGCAGGGATAAAGTCATACTCCTGCATATTGCCTGGGGCCAAAGTGCCGTCGAAATCGTAGATTAGCGCTACGGTAATCTTATCTGCCATATACCTATTTTTTATATAACCCGTTCAAATATACAAAAAAAATCACTATTTTTGCACATAATGAGTCTAAATATTTAAAATATCGATAATTATGGATTTCAAAGAAGTTGTATCGAAGCGCCGTTCTACTCGTCGCTATACTGGCAAACCCGTTGAGGTTGAGCGCCTTCGCTCGGCAATGGAGTTGGCGTTGAAGGCTCCCTCGTCGAAGAATACCCGTTCGACACGCCTTATGGCCGTAACCGACCTTAAACGAGTTCACGCCCTTGGTGCGCTACGCGACTGGGGCTCAAGCCTTTTGGAGGAGGCGGGCGCTGCTATCGTCGTACTTGGCGACGAGGAGGCAAGCCCTATGTGGCAGACCAATGCCTCGATTATGGCTACGGTGTTGCAGTTGGCATTGGTAAACGAGGGCTTGGCATCGTGCTGGGTGCATGTTGGCGACTACCTAACGCTGAAAGACGACCCCACAAGCAAGCGTAGCGAGGATTATGTGAAGGAGGTTTTGCCCGAGATACCCGCTGACTATCGTGTGTGGTGTGTAATCTCTATTGGCTATGCCGACTACACTCCCAAGCCTCTGCCCGACTACGAGGGCCCCGAGCGATTGCTCTTTGTGGAGTAATGTCGTAAATATTAAGGCGCAACACAATCGGGTGTTTGCGCCTTTAAAATTCGATTAACCTAAAAATGAAAGGGCCACCGCATTGGTGACCCTTTCGATGTTTCTGCATCTAGTGATTACTCTGCCTCGGGGCGCATAATAACCAAGGTGCGGTTGTTGTCCTTAAGGATGCGCTCAGCAAGAGCCTTAACATCCTCAGCACCTACGCTCTCGAGAATCTTGAGGTAGTCCTCCTTGTAGTTGTAGCCCTCCTCATACCAGCGGTCGATAGCTGACATCCAGCCGCTGTTGTTCTCCAAGACATTAGCGTAGTTCTTCTGCAAGAACTCCTTCGACTTAGCAAGGTCATCTGCCAAAGGACCCTCCTCGGCAATCTTGCGAATCTCCTTGTCGCAGATCTCAACAAGCTCGTCAGCCAACTGCTCGTTGGTGTCGAATGCGATGATCATCATATAGTTCTCAACGGGGTACTCCTCGATGCCACCCTGAACCTGTACACCATAGGTGCCACCCTTCTCCTCACGGATAGATACCAAGTAGCGTGAATCAAGAGCACGGCTCAAGAGGTCCATTGCCATACGGTTGCGAGCGTTGTCCTCCAAGTCGCCAGAGTAAACCAAGCGAACAGATACCTTAGGCTGCTGCATAGGAGTGCGGAAGTCGTTGGTAACAACACCCTTAGCGAAGCGAACGCCATCGTCAACAACAGCATAGTCTACCTTCTTCGAAGTGGGGAGTGAACCGATATACTTCTCAACAAGGGGCTTCAAAGTCTCGAGGTCTACATTACCAGCGATTACGAAGCGGAAGTCATCAGCATAGCCGAAGAGCTGTGAGTGAACAGCCTGCAAAGCGGGGATGTTGATAGCCTCAATCTGAGCACCAGAGGTGATCTGACGACGGATGTGGTCGCCATAAAGGGTCTTCTGGAACTCCTTGCTTGAGATGTAGTTGGGATCTGACTCCATATTCTTGAAGTAGGGGATATACATCTTCTTCATATTGTCCAAGTCGGTCTGGTCGAAGCGAGGAGCAGTGAAGTTGAGGTACATAAGCTGGAGGATAGTCTCCAAATCCTTGGGTGAACCACCTGCCGATACGCTGTGCTCATAAGCACCTACACCGGTCTGTGCCCAAGCCGACTTACCCGAAAGCTGCTTTGCAAGCTCGTTAGCCGAGAACTCCGAGATACCCGACTGACCCATAACCATCGAGAGGAATGCACCCTGATAGTAGTCAGCATCGCTGAGCAATGAGCAACCACCCTTCGAAGTAGCGTTGATCATAACCTCATCAGCCTTCAAGGTAGAGGGGCGAACAACAACGGTGATACCATTCTTCAATACCCACTCGGTGTAACCAAGCGACTCGTTGTAAGAGGTAGCCTTAACCTTCGAACCCTTGAACTTCTTTGCAGGGTCGATCAAAGGCTTCTTAACGGTGTTATCCTTGTAAGGCTCAATCTCGGCAGCCTCAACCTCTGCGATAACGGCCTTAATCTCCTCGTCGGTAGGAATTGCAAGACCCTCCTTTTTGGGCGAGCGAGCAAGGATTACCAGGTTCTCGTTGGGGCGAACAAGCTGTGCGTATGCCTGATTGATCTGGTCAACGGTGAGGCTGGTGATAAGAGCCTGGTCGATCTGCCACTCCATCTCGGCATCCATCATAGTGGTACCCTTGGCGTAGTTGTCGAGGTAACGCTGTGCAAACTGACCGTTGGTTACATCGTTGCGGTTGGTGTACTGACGCTCTGCATAGCGCAACAACTCCTGCTGTGCGCGCTCAAACTCGCCAACGGTGAAGCCGTGGCGGCGCATACGCTCCATCTCGGTGTAGATAGTGCGGAAAGCATCAAGGATACGACCCTCGTGAGCAGTTGCAGAGAATGCGGTAGACTCCATAGTGGGGCAGATACCGATGCCACCCTCCGACATACCACCACCAAGGATGGGGGCGTCAGCCTTCTGTGAAAGCTCCTCGAAACGAGCATTCATCATCTGACCTACGAAGCTGTAGATAAGGTCGGTAGAGTAACCAATCATAGTACCCTTGAGCTCCTTGGGAAGTGCATCACGACGAGCAAACATCATAACGCTTGACTGGGTGAGCTCGGGATCAGAGAATACAGAGATGATAGGCTCCTCGGTAGCGGGCACCATAATAACCTCCTTCTGTGCAGCATCAGCGGGTGAAGCGGGGATGTCAGCCATCAAGGTCTTAATCTTCGACTCAATCTGGTCTACATCGATATCACCAACGATAACGATTGCCTGATACTCGGGACGATACCACTTCTTGTAGAAGTTCTCCAAAGAGGTGTGGTCGAACGACTCCAAGCCCTCGAGGTAACCGATAAGGTTGCGGTGCTCGTAGATAGAGCCCTTGAAGAGGTTGCGGAGCATATCGTTCTGGGCACGAAGCTGTGCGCCATCGCGAGTACGAAGCTCCTCCTTGATAACACCACGCTCCGAGTCAATCTCGGCGGGCTGCAAGGCGATGAACTGCGACCAGTCGTGGAGGATAAGAAGAGCAAGGTCTACATTCTCCTCGTTAACGGGAAGGTCCATAACCATATACTGGGTGCAGTCCCAAGAGGTGAAGGCGTTGAGGTTCAAACCGAACTGAACACCGATGGTCTCAAGTTTCTCGATAAGCTGCTTGCCGGGGAGATTCTTGGTACCGTTGAAGGCCATATGCTCGAGGAAGTGAGCAAGACCCTGCTGGTCATCCTCCTCCTGAACAGCACCTACATCGTGGTAGATGTAGAAGCTTGCCTGGCCCTTGGGCTTCTCGTTGTGGCGAATGTAGTAGGTAAGTCCATTCTCAAGACGACCTACGCGAACATTCGGATCTGCGGGCAGGGGAGCCATAGGGTCCTGCGCACAGAGGCTCGTAACACCAATCAAAAGTGCAACGAGTGAAAAGATAAGTTTACGCATAAGTTTGTAAATTAAATAATTATGTTAGTGAATAAATTTATCGTTTGCTCTTTTCGCCTAATAAATCAAGCAAATATACGATTTTTTGCTCAAATCTGCGCTTCTTTCGCTATATTTTTTTCTTATTCAGTAATAAAGGTTACTTATAAAGTAATACACGCCTAACAAACGCAGAGTATATTTTGTTATTATGTGTGGTGCAGAAAATGTAAAGACCAAAGCATATGGTGGTGACTTTGGTCTTTATTATTTATGGTCTTTGTTGCTCTACTCCTCGCGTTTAAGGTCGCGTGTAGCGTTGATAATCTCGTTGGCGGTGCGCAAAGATTTAGCGAGGTTGCTGATGCCGAGTACGAGACCGACAATAAGACCTACTACGGCACCGCAAGCAATGGCAATCTCTCCCGTTTTCCATATCTCATAGCCCATACCTCCAAGCCAAATAACGAGGAAGGGGATAGAGAAGTAGAGCCACTGGATATTCATACGCTTGTAGCGAATCATCGTTTCGGCAATCTCGACAATGGTGTAGCGCGAGAAGTATTCGTCACGCAGACCTTTGCAAGTCTGCCACTCATAGAAGGCGGCAATGAGTAAAAATGCAGCACCTATGTAGCCGTAGATGATGTTGAAGCCGAGGAAGTGCATCGCCCAAATCATATGGGGCGAAAAGATGAGGGCAAGCACTATAAGTGCTATGCTTCGGCGCATCAGTTTGTTCGCCTTTTCTGACATTGTCCTACGCATCATACGCTCTGTAATCATACGCTCGGAGTTGAGCATATCCTTAAGTTTGGCGAGCTGGTCGCGCATATCGTTAAGTTCCTGATAATCTTTATTGTCGTTCATACCATTTCAAGTTATTCGTTAGTCATATTTTTGAGTTGCTCTTTTATGCGGTAGAGCTTAACCGACACATTCTTTACAGAGATGCCGACAATCGAGGCAATCTCCTCGTAGCTCATATTTTCGAGCCACAGCAGAACAATCGCTCTGTCGAAAGGTTGTAATCGGTGGATGCGCTTGTGGAGCATCTGCATCTGGCGACTATCGCTATCCTCATCGGTGTAGAGGTTGCGGCTCATATCGAGTTTTAGCGATGATGAACGGCGTTTGCTTCGCTCCATCGAGATACAGGTGTTGAGGCTGATGCGCCAAATCCAAGTGGCGATTTTGCTGCGATGCTCAAAGCCATCGAAGCCGTGCCATAGCTTGATAAGCACCTCTTGGAAGAGGTCATCTGCCTCGTCGCTAGACTTGGCAAACATAAAGCACACGGAGTATATCGTGCTTCGGTGTTCGCGAACGATATTCGTAAATTCTCTCTCTTTCTCTGTCATAATTTTAGTTTGTTAAGTAGGCTATTGTCGACTGCCTTTTACTCATTAGACGCCAATGGCACACTATTAACTACAAAATTACGAAAAAAACTTTAATTTTATTTTCGCCGAGTGCCGAAGGTTTCGTATCTTTGCATATAAATAAAGTATCGAATATGGCAGAGATTACTACATATAAGTATCGTGTAGAGCCACAGGATGTGGACTTTACACTACACGCATCGGCAAGTGCGATTGTAAACTATATGCTCAATGTTGCGGGTCGTGATGCCCACAACAAGGGCTTTGGTGTTGAGGTGTTGCAGGATAGCTCGTTTACTTGGGTGTTGTTGCGCTTCTGCGTAGAGATTGAGTACCGCCCCGAGCAGTACGACGATATAGAGATTGATACTTGGATTTCGGACTTCAATCGCCTTACCTCGACCCGTAACTTCCGTATGCGCATTGGCGATAGGGTTATTGCTTCGGGTGTTTCGCAGTGGTGTGTGCTCAATATGGAGACCCGCCAGTCGGTGGATATGTCGATGATGAAGGAGGCACACGATAGATTTATCGTTGCAGAGCCATCGCCCATCGCTGCACCAGTTCGTCTGCGCGCTATCGAGGCAGAGGCATCGGTTTCTCGCCCTGTGGTATATAGCGATATCGACTTTAACCGCCATATGAACACCTTGCGCTATGTCGATTTGATTTTCGACACACTGCCCCTTGAGCAGTTTGAGAAGGGCGATGCTATGCGCCTCGATATCAACTTCTTGGCAGAGGCTCGCTATGGCGAGGTGGTGTCGGTAGGTTATCTCGATACCGATAATGGTCGCCAGTTTGAGATTTCGTCGGATGCCGACAAGGTATTGTGCCGTGCAAAGATAGAGTATAAATAGAGAATGATGAAGCGAAGGTTGAAGATTGCCGTTGTTGGTCCCGCGCACCCATATCGCGGTGGCTTGGCATCTATTATGGAGACTATGGCCCGTGAGTTTCAGTCGCGTGGCTACGATGTAGACATACTGACCTTTACGCTTCAATACCCCTCGTTGCTCTTTCCGGGCAAGAGTCAGACGGTAGATACCCCTGCACCCAAGGATTTGCGTATCCGCAGAAGACTTTCGACCATCAACCCCCTTTCGTGGTGGAGTGTGGGTCGAGAGCTACGAAAGGCAGAGCCAGATATCGTGCTGATGAAGTATTGGACACCTTTTATGGCGCCCGCATTCGGCATGGTGGCACGCCTTGCACGCAAAAATCGTAAAACAAAGGTTATCTGCCAGATAGATAATGTCGAGCCCCACGAACATCATATTGTCGATAAGCCCTTTAACCGCTACTATCTACGCTCGGTAGATGGTTTTATCTATATGTCGGAGCAGGTACACGGTGAACTGAAAGCCTACACCTTAGCCCCTGCGCACTTCTCGCCACACCCTATGTTTGAGCATTTTGGCGCGAGGGTAGAGCGCACGGAGGCGTGCCGAAAACTTGGTCTTGACCCCAAGGTGCGCTATGCGATGTTCTTTGGTCTAATCCGCGACTATAAGGGGTTGGATACGCTGCTTGATGCTTGGCAGAAGTTTCGCCGTGAGGGTCATAAGCTGTTGATTGCTGGCGAGTTCTACGCTTCGCGAGATAAGTATATGGCACAAATCGAGCGCCTTGGTCTGCAAGATGATATCGTGCTTCACGACTTCTTCGTTGCCGATAGCGATGTCCGCTACTACTTCTCGGCGGCGGACTATGTGGTATTGCCCTATAAGACCGCTACGCAGAGTGGCGTAACGCAGATATGCTACAACTTCTGTACGCCAGTAATCGTTACTCGTGTGGGTGGCTTGGCGGAGATTGTGCCTGATGGTAAGGTGGGCTTTGTGTGCGACCCATCGGTTGAGGGTGTGCGCAACGCTATTGAGCGAATATATGAGGGGGATACCCTCGAACGCTTCCAAGAGAATATGAAGGAGGAGCGCAAACGCTTTTCGTGGCAGGCGATGTGTGATGCTATCGAGGAGCTCTACTACGAACTAATCAAGTAAGAAACGCATTGTATCTACGCCATCGGCGTAATCCGTAAGGGTGGGGTATTGCGCTCTGCCAAAGGGTACGCTATGCTCGATTGGTGCGTGCGAAACGACACATTGGATATTCTCGCGGTGCTCGTCGAGCCACATCACAACCTCTGAAAAGTCGCTATACTCTCGTCTAGTAACGATAGCGGTAGACTCCGAGAAGTCGTTACCCTCCGTAATAAGAAAACCTCCAGCATCAGAGAACTCCACACCACGCATCGTAAGCAAGGCTCGTTGTGTGGCGATATTGCGCTGTTGCTTGGGGTTTGATG
Organism: Alistipes sp.; assembly: GCA_017465575.1. Classification (GTDB taxonomy): domain Bacteria; phylum Bacteroidota; class Bacteroidia; order Bacteroidales; family Rikenellaceae; genus Alistipes. The sequence goes on from JAFTVX010000025.1 coordinate 15,784, forward strand.
CGGCGCACTTCGGGACATTGATGCGGAAGTGGCGAGGAACGAAAATCATCGCAACAGAGCGACAACCAAGCCCCGAGTAGGCAGTGATATCGGTGCAGAGTGCCGATAGCTCCTCGTCGCTCTCACGACCATCGAGAACAGCGACAGAGTGTCGGCTGCCACGAAGCAGAGTGCGGGTTGAGGCGAAGTGCTCACGGAAGTAGCGGTTGGCATCATCACCACCCGTAGCAATAGCCATATCGTAGTGCTCGTCGGCAGAATATTTCTCTATTCCTATGTCGGGATTTATATTCCACAACTCACTGATAACAAACTCCATTAAGACCTTGTCCTTACTCGATGGTTTAACTGCACAGATGTGTCCGCTTGCCACAACGCACATAAGGTCGAAGAATCCCACCAACGGAATATTTCCAGCCATAACGACAGCCACTCGCTTGGGCTCTAAGGTTGGCGTATATTGGTGCAACCAATCCTCGATCCTCTCTCGTTGGAGCATCTCGGAGCATATAGCATCTACGGCACGAAGGATATCTTCGCGCGTAAACCAGCCATTCTCGGCGATAGCCTGCTCGATAACGCCATTGGTGCGCTCATCCGTGCCAAAGTTAAGAAGACGAGAGCCAAGCGTGGAGAGTGTATCAACGATATTTATCATAGAATTCTAAGTGCTATGGCAGCGCAGGCCTCGGCATCGGCCAAGGCGTGGTGGTGCTGGTTGAGGTTATATCCGCAGACCGAGGCTACGGTGGGCAGCTTGTGGTTGGGTAGTTGCTTGCCAAAGACCTTGCGTGCAGCACGACAGGTGCAGTGGAAGGTGTAGTTGGGGTAGGGCATACCGTAGGCCTCGTGCACAGCACGCAAGCAACCCTCGTCGAAGGGCGCGTTATGCGCTACGAAGGGCAGACCCGCAATGAGGGGTTGCAGCTCACGCCAAACAAAGGGGAAACCAACCTGAAAGTCGGTATCTCGGCGTGTCATACCGTGAACGGCGGTGCAGTATGGCGAGTAGAAGTTGGGGACAGGGCGGATAAGGCGGTGTTCGCGTGCCACAACACGACCATCACGCACAACGACAATACCCACCGAGCAGACACTCGAGCGGTTGTTGTTGGCGGTCTCGAAGTCTATGGCAACAAAGTCTCTCATCGCTATCGCTGCTCCTCGCTAAGTGCAATCATATACTCAATTTGGCCGACATCGGTGCCGTCCTTGACCATCACACGCTTCTCGCTATCAAGTAGATAGAGCGCAGGGATAGCACGAAGGTTATAGAGTCTCTCGCGCGAAATCGCCATATCGGCATCGTAACCCGAAATCCAACGCTTGGGCATCTCGGGTTGATAGTCGCGCCACGCCTGAATATCGCTATCGGGGTAGATAGCGAGGATTTTTAAGCGACCCATCTCCTGAAGCTCGTTGAGCATCGGCGAGGCCTCAATCTGCTCGGTAATCTCGCGACACATAGGGCAACCGGGGTTGTTGAGCATCACGATAAGGTAGTCGCTATCTATTGCGTGCATCTTCGCCTTACGACCATTGAGCAGGGTATACTCAAAGTCGTTTGCCGTGTGGTTAAGGCGGTTGAGCTTGCAGATTTCAAGGTCGTAGGCGGGAATCATACGCTCATACTCGTCGAGTAGCGCAGACTCTGCCAAGGTCTCCAAGACGGGGATATAGTACTCGTCGTTGCGCAACGGAGAGTTGGGGTCGTGGAGCACCATCTCGGTAATTGTCGAGAAGAACTCCAAAACAGGGCGGCTACGCTCGGCACGGTGCATCAAAGCACGCATAAGAGAGTCGGCACGCTGTGGCTCGATAAACATCACATACGACGCCATAGCCTCGCATAGGTCGATGGTGTCGTAGGCAACGACTAACGAGTCGGCATCGAAGTCGAACTTATCCCAGTAGGTCGCGATATAGCGGTAGTAATCCTCTTGGGTCTGTATCTGTGAGATATCGCCCGTGCGCTCCATACGGCGAGTGCCTGGCTCATAAACGATAGCCTCGGTCTCCGCCTTCTTGGGCTGGTTGTTACAACCAACGGCAATGAGTGCGACGACAAAAAGGAATAAAACTCTTCTCATTGTTTGCTAAATGAAAAAAGAGCCCGCCCCGTCGGGACAGGCTCCGTAACTGTTACATACGCTCGGGAACTGCGATACCCAAGAGCGACATTGCCGAACGAATGGTGCGTGCCACCTCCGAGGCGAGCTTGAGGCGCAAAGCACGAACTGCCTCGTTCTCCTCCTTGAGGATTGAGTGGTCGTGGTAGTAGCCGTTGAACTGCTTGGCAAGGTCGTAGGCGTAGGCTGCAACAACCGAGGGGGCAAACTGCTGACCTGCGGTGCGAACCGTTGCAGGGTACTCCGAGAGAGCCTTGATAAGCTCTACCTCCTCGGGAAGGAGCTCTGCCGAAAGGTAGCTATCGGTGTTGATGCCAGCCTCGTCTGCCTTACGCATAATCGAGCGAATACGCGCGTGGGTGTACTGAATGAAGGGGCCAGTATTGCCGTTGAAGTCGATACTCTCGCGGGGGTCGAACAACATGGTCTTCTTGGGGTCTACCTTCAAGATAAAGTACTTCAAGGCGCCAAGACCTACCATCTCCGAAATCTTCGCTGCCTCCTCCTCAGAGCAACCATCGAGCTTGCCCAACTCGTCGGACATCTCGCGGGCTGTGCCAATCATATCGGCGATAAGGTCGTCGGCATCTACTACCGTACCCTCGCGCGACTTCATCTTACCCTCGGGCAACTCAACCATACCGTATGAGAGGTGGAAGATATTGTCGCTCCACTCATAGCCGAGCTTCTTCAATACGAGCTTCAATACCTGGAAGTGGTAGTTCTGCTCGTTGCCCACAACATATATCATATCGTCGAGCTTGTTCTCCTCGAAACGGCTCAATGCAGTACCCAAATCCTGGGTCATATATACCGAGGTGCCATCGCCACGCAACAGGAGTTTCTGGTCAAGACCATCTGCCTCGAGGTCAATCCAAACAGAGTTATCCTCCTTACGGAAGAATACGCACTTTTTGAGGCCCTCCTCTACAAGGCTCTTGCCCAAGAGGTAGGTCTGCGACTCGTAGTATACCTTGTCGAAATCGACACCCATAGCCTTGTAGGTTACATCGAAGCCCTCGTATACCCAGCCGTTCATCTTTTCCCAGAGAGCGTAAACCTCGGGGTCCTTAGCCTCCCACTTACGCAACATCTCCTGCGCTGCAAGCATCACAGGTGCGCACTTCTTGGCCTCGTCCTCAGAGATGCCCTTTTCGGCCATTAGAGCCTTGACCTCTTGTTTGAAGTGCTTGTCGAACTCGACATAGTACTTACCTACAAGGTGGTCGCCCTTCATGCCCGATGACTCAGGGGTCTCGCCATTGCCATAGAGCTGCCAAGCAAGCATCGACTTGCAGATGTGGATACCACGGTCGTTCACCAAGTTAACCTTGATGACATTGTGGCCGTTGGCCTTGAGGATAGTAGCTACCGAATAACCGAGAAGGTTGTTGCGGATATGGCCCAAGTGGAGGGGCTTATTGGTATTGGGTGATGAGTACTCAATCATAATGGTGCGACCCGATGAGGGTGCAATGCCATAGTTCTCGGTCTCGACAATCTCCTTGAAGCGTGCCGACCAGAACGATGCATCTACCGAAAGGTTGAGGAAACCCTTGATTACATTGAAACTCTTAATCTCGGGTGTCGAAGCCACAATCTTCTCGCCAAGCTCGGTGGCTGTAGCCTCGGGTGACTTGCGTGATGCACGCAATAGGGGGAATACAACGACGGTATAGTCGCCCTCGAACTCCTTGCGTGTCTTCTGAATTTGGAGGTTGTCGCTTGCGCCATACAACTCCTCGGCTGCACGCGCCACAACACCTGAAATAAACTCTTCGATATTTATCATTGTTACCTATATTTATAATCGTGGTTGCAAAGATAGGAAAAAAAGAGCAAAGGTCAAAGAGCAGAGAGCAAAAGTTATTTGAGGAGGGTGTTGTGTGGTGGTGATTTGCAAAAAAGATTGTATCTTTGCCCAATAATTCTTAAACTATGAAGATTGCAGATATTGAGTTGGGCGATAAGCCTCTCTTCCTTGCGCCGATGGAGGATGTTACCGACCCCTCGTTTCGCTATATGTGTAAAAGGTTTGGTGCCGATGTCGTCTACACCGAGTTTATCTCGTCGGACGGCCTAATACGCGATGCTTGGAAGTCGCGTGCAAAGCTCAATATCGCTGATTATGAGCGACCTGTGGGCATCCAAATCTATGGCCACATGATTGAGCCTATGGTCGAGGCGGCACGCATTGCCGAGAGCGCCAACCCCGATATTATAGATATCAACTTCGGTTGCCCCGTCAAGAAGATTGCCAACCGTGGTGCTGGCTCGGGTATGATGCGCGACCCCGACCTGATGGTCGAGATGACACGCCAGATTGTGCGTGCCGTAAACAAGCCTGTAACGGTCAAGACACGCCTTGGCTGGTCGGACGAGATGAAGAATATCGAGGAGATTGCGCTCCGCCTGCAAGATGTTGGTATTGCGGCACTTACCATTCACGGTCGCACTCGTTCGCAGATGTATCGTGGCGAGGCGGACTGGACACTGATAGGCAAGATTAAGAATGACCCACGCATCACAATACCCATTATCGGCAATGGCGATGTCGACTCGGCCGTAAAGTGTAAAGAGATGTTCGATAAATATGGCGTTGATGGCGTGATGATTGGTCGTGCTACATACGGTCGCCCGTGGATTTTCCGTGAGTGCAAGCACTACCTCGAAACGGGTGAGATTCTGCCACAGCCATCGGTTGTTGAGCGTGTGGAGATAGCAAAGGAACATCTTGCTAAATCGTTAGAGGTCAAGGGCGATAGGGTAGGTATCTTGGAGATGCGCCGACACCTTACCAACTACTTCAAGGGTCTGCCCGACTTCAAGCAAACTCGCCTAAAACTCGTTACATCGTTTGATGCAGACGAGATACGCTCGACCCTCGACTATGTTGCCGAGCGTTGGGGTGACTTCGATATGCGTGATGCCGTTCCCGCACCGCTATCGCACGATATATAAGATAGTTTTTAGTTATTAGTCGTTTAGTTGTTAGAGTTTAGTTTAATGACCATAAGACCTTAGGACTTTAAGACCATTAGGACTTTTCTCCTATCGTCTTATTGTCTTACTTATCCTATCGTCTTAATGACTCTCTCGTCTCTTTCAAGAATGAGTTAAAATGAGTTACGATGAGTTAAAATGAGTTAAAATGCTTTTTCAGTGGAAGTTTTCTAAAAAATCATTGCTCATTTCTAATTTCTAATTGCTCATTGCTCATTGAAAGAAAAAGAGCAAAGACCCGAAAATCTTTGCTCTTTGCTCTTAGAACAGGTAGCCTGTGTTGATGTAGAATGCACCCTTGCCGTCCTGGTTCTTGATGATGGGGTCTTTGCTAAACTTGCTGACGGGCAAGCCATACTCGAAGGCCACGATGAAGTTCTGATTCATAATGAAGCGCAAGCCACCACCTACGGTGATATGTGGGCGGTCAGCCTTTGCACCCTCGGCCATATATGCCTCATACTCCGAACGATACTGCTCCTCGCCACGGAACGACATATCACGACCCTTCGTCACCATAGTACCGTCAGAGAAGATGTTTAGACCAAAGGCGATATTCTGCTTCCATAGCGTAAACTGCACAAAACGCCAGCGCAACTCGACATTGTACGATGCCATATCCAAGCCCTGCACACGGCTACGCATAATACCACGAATAGTGCGGTAGCCACCCATACCATCGCGGTCGTAGGTCTGACCCATAGTGGTGATATAGGGCAATACATAGTAGGGTGTATCGTTGCCGAAAGAGCCCTCATAATTAAGACGATAGGCGAATGTGAGGATGTCGTTCTTCACGATAGGCACATAGTGGCGGAAGGTTGCCGAATAGCGGTAATAGGGGTTGGTGGTGCCGAGCCACTTGGGAGCCATCATAAGGTGTGCCTCGGCCCAGATACCGCGCGAGGGAGCACCCTCCTTATCGCGTGTGTCGAACAACAAACCTACACGCACCGAGCTATTCAGACCACCCCAAGCCTCATCCTCCGAGATAAGACCCCACTTGCGGTACTGGTCAAAAATCGTAGGCTCATCGGCGGGGAACATCTTCTCCTCCTTCTTGTTTTTGTTAATCTTGTCGAGGTTTAGAGCACCCTGCTTATTATATCCCTGCTTGAAGTAGCTGAGGTGGTAGCCAGCCTCCCAGAAGAGCTTCTTATCCCAAATGTTACCCACAAAGTCGCTCTTGAAGAGTATCGCAAGGCGGTTGATGCGGTACTTGGGGGTGTAGATGTAGTTATCGAGGTTCTCCTTATCCTTACCCAACGCTACACGCTCGTGGTCGTAGTGCGACATATAGCCGTTGAAGCCGTAGAAGTCCATCGCCTTGTCGTTGGTGATGGTGAGTGCCGATGACCAGCGCACGCCAGGGATAAGAAAGCGGTTGTCGTACGACACGACAAAGAGCTGTGAGCCCTTGGTGAAGAACGATGCCTCGAAGTACCAGTGCTGACGGGTGTTGGGGTACATCGAGCCATCGCCAAAGTCGTAGATATTGAGCAGGGCACCGAGCTGGAAGCCCTTGTCGGCATCGAAAGCCACGGCGGGCAGAGGGCCGAAGTTGTAGCCAGTCTTTACAATCTCCTTCTTCTTTGGAGCTTCTGCCGTAGCGGTGTCGGCATCGGTAGTTTGGGCGTAAAGGCTTGTTGCAAAGAGTGTTGCAACAGCCAAAACAGCGTAGCGTAGTTTCATAAAGTTATGTTATTCTGTTAGTATTCTCTTGATTTTGCGATATTTAAGGCGCAAGGGCTTGTTCATAAGTAGCTTGATGTCTGATATGAGCAATCGCACCAAACGCCACGACTCCTGAGCCACGATAGGTGCGGGAAGTAGAGCCAGCGTAATGGGCAATGCCCACTGCCACGGCAGGGCGATATAGGCCACCACCGAGTAGATAATCATCAGCACGGGCCACACGACAAGGTTTACAAGATAGCGCACCGAGTTGCGGAATGCAGGGTCCTTGAGCATCGTGAATACCCACGCAGTAACGCCATTTAGTGGCAATGTGAGCAACGATGCGGGGAGGGTGTAGGGTAGCGTCACGATAAGGAACAACACCTTCAAGATGCGTGAGAAGATGGGATACTGAACCGATACCGATTTGAGGCTGATGCTCTGGGCGGTACGCATATCGTAGGCCTCCTTGCCCAAGCGCAATAGCTCCTCGGCAACCTCGGGCTGTGATTCGCGCAACTGCGCTATCTCGCGGATAGTGCGGTTGTTAGCCTCGAAATGGGCATCAAGACCCTTGAGAGGCTTGCCATCGACAACGAATTTATAGTTTTTAACCTGTCGCTTAACCACCGTAGCGCAAATCTCATACATCGCATCGTAGTCCTCATCGTTGGGAATATGGAATATCGAACGGTGCATACGCTCCGTAAGCAGGTCACGCATTGCCGTAATCTGCTCGGCCTGAGATATTTCGGCGTTCTCCGAAAGGAAGCGACCGACATTTATAGGCTCGCCAATCTGCACACGCACCGTAGAACGGAAACGGAAGAACGAGCCATAGCGCAAGCCTACGGGCACGATATAGAGTGGCGTATCGGGCATAAGCTCGACTGCCGAGAGGGCGATGCGGAAGATGCCCTTAGAGAGGGGCAACGATGAATATTTTGCCTGATGTGTACCCTCGGGAAAGATGCAGAAGGGGACACCATCACGCAACACATCTACGGCACGCTCGATAGTCTCGTTGTTCTTCTTGACCTCCTCGTAGCCATCCCTCATACGCATAATGGGCATAATCTTTAGGAACGAAAGAATCTTCGCAATCTTGGGGTTGCGGAAGATGTCGGCACGCGCCACAAAGACCTTGGGGCGGTGGTCGATAGCGAGAATCACCATCGCGTCCATAAGGGCGTTGGTGTGGTTGGGTGCAAAGATTACTGCGCCATCCTTGGGGATAAACTCTCGGCCTACATACTTAATCTTGCGGTACGATAGTTTGAGCGCCAAGTCGGTGTAGTAGCGCAAAAAGTCGTAGGCGAAGTTATAGTCTTGAATCTTCTTTGCCATAGGCTCGGTGGTATTGCGTTATGCCAAGGGTCGACGACGGAAGAGTGATGCTACCGAAAGACCCGAAACAATGTGCCATACACCCCACAATGCGGTGATAAAGAGCATACCGCCGTTGTTGTCCCAGATTGCGGGGTCGAAGATTGCAGGGTTGAAGAGCAAGATAAGACCAAGACCCGAGTTCTGAATACCCACCTCGATAGTCATCGAGCGACGGTCGGCCTTGGGAAGATGGAAGAGTGTTGCGCCACCATAGCCTGTCGAGAGCGCACAGCCATTGTGGAAGATAACAGCCAAAAGTGCGCAGAGGATTGATGCAACAACCTGATATGTACCCTCCAATGCTGAGATAACCTTCGACAGCGACACGATAACCATACCGAAGAAGAGGATTACTGAGAGTACCTGCGAGGGCTTCATAAGGCGCTTTGTGGCGTTGGGGAAGTAGTGTGCAAAGGCGATGCCCAATACGATAGGCAAGCCTAAGAGGAGCATGATCTGCTCGAACATATCGCCAAAGGGGATAACGAGCGTGGGAATCTCGTTGTTAAGACTCGTTAGCTTGCAGTAGAGTGTGCCCCACGCCCAGAAGTTGATAGGCGTAACGATAGGTGCTGCGGCAGTCGTAACGGCGGTCATCGACACCGAGAGCTCGATATTGCCCTTGGCAAGCGACGACATGAAGTTTGAGATATTGCCACCAGGACACGATGCCACGAGCAACATACCGATAGCCACCATAGGTGTGATTATGGAGTTGAGTGCGAGGGCTACGGCGCAGGTAACGGCGGGGAGTGCTACCCACTGCAACATAATGCCAACGATTACCGATTTGGGCTGACGGAAGACATCCTTGAAGGTCTCGACCTTGATGCCGAGAGCCACGCCAAACATTACGAGCGCGAGAATAATGTTTACAAGGGTCATTTCACCCGCACCGAGGTTGGGGTTTAGCGGGTCGAGTGTAAGCAAAAGTTCTTTCATACTTTGAGTGTGTGGTGACACTTCTGCCACCTTTTTGGGTTAATATCTTTGGGCATAAGGGTTTGGTATGCCCTTGTGTTTGTGTGCTGTACCAATATTATATATACACGATACGCGACAAATATACTCTATATATTCCATATAACTATGCGTTTTTGGACTTTTTTTCGCATTTCTTGGTCGATATAAGTATTTATGCGTAGCGAAGAGAGGGAGAGTTGTTAGTTTTTAGCTATTAGTTTTAAGACCATTAGGATTTTTCTCCTATCGTCTTAAAAAACTATCAACTAATAACTAAAAACTAACAACTTTTTCTTACCTTTGCCTTGCTAACCCTTTAAAAGTTAAGTATGGCAATTCTAAATTTTGTGGTGCTTGGCGCACTCTTCTGCCTTCTGCCAGCCGTTGTGTTGTGGCTATGTCGTCGCTTTCCGTTGCTCGATAAGTTAGGGCCTATTATGGTGCTTTATGGACTCGGTATCCTTATCGGAAATATCGGTTGGCATCCTGCTGAGATGCCTGTTGCTCAGGAGATTGCAACAAGCGCATCTATACCTTTGGCTATCCCGATGATGCTCTTTGCTTGTCGCTTTACTATGAGCGAGGCGAGCCTCCAACTGCGTGTCTGCATCAGTGGCTTTCTTGCCGTGTTTGTCGCTATTGTGGTGGGCTATCTATGCTTTGGAAAGCATATTGCGGAGGGTGCCGAGATTGGCGGTATTATGTCGGGAATGTATACGGGCGGTATGCTCAATGCAGCGGCCCTGCAACAGATTTTCCGTGTCGAGGAACAGGCCTATGTCATTATGTGCTCCTACGATATTGTCATCTCGTTCCTCTATCTTGTATTCTTGGTGTCGGTAGGCTTTAAGTTCTTCCGTTGGCTCTATGGCGAGCGTAAGACGACTCAACTATCGGCAGAGGATAAGGCGGAGCTTGAACGACAGATTGCCGAGCAGAAGCGCAACCCCTACGAGGGTCTTTGGTCGAAGGAGGGTATGTGCGAACTCGCTAAGATTGTGGGCGTTACGCTCCTCCTTGTGGCGCTCTCGGCACTCGCCACATTGCCCTTCCCCTCGGAGTGGTTTATGGTGATTTTCATCCTTGTGTTGAGCACCTTGGGCGTTGTCTGCTCATTCTTTAAGCCTATCCGTGCGCTCAATCGTAGCTTCGATATCGGCATGTATCTTATCTATATTTTCAGTGTCGCTATGGCATCTATGGCCGACTTCTCGACGCTCAACTTGGCAGATGGCGCAAATCAGATTGCCTTCCTCTGCGTTGCGGTCTTTGGCTCGCTGTTGCTCCACGCCTTGTTCTGTCGACTCATGCGTGTCGATGCCGACTCTATGGTCGCTTCGTCGGTGGCCTTTGTCAACTCGCCTCCTTTTGTGCCTATGATGGTCGTTGCGATGAAGAACAAGAGTGTGCTGTTGGTGGGTCTTGGAGCAGGTATCGTGGGCTATGCCTTGGGTAACCACTTCGGTGTACTTATGGCATCGCTCTTAGGTATGATAGCGTAGCGCCGACGCCTTTGCAAAAATAGATATCCCCAAGGCAGAAACCTTGGGGATATTGCTGTTTGTTAGGCGGTTAGCCTATTTGCATTCGTGGTGGTGGCACGCCTCGCCCGAGTCCATTACGAAGCCGAGTAGGTAGCCCTGAACAACGGCGTTGATGTCGCCCTTACAGCCTCGGATAACCTTGATGTTGTGGCTCTCGAGTTTGTTCTTCGCACCCTCGCCCATATTGCCTGCCAGCATTAGCTCGATGCCCATCTTTTCCATATCGGCAGCGATGCCCGATTTGCAACCGCAACCCTCGGGAGAGTCGAGGCGCGAGGTCGAGATAATCTTCTTATCCTCCACCTCGAAGATGGTGTAGTAGGCGCAATGACCGAAGTGGTCGTCGATATGACCATCGCGTGTAGGAACTGCAATCTTCATAAAAAAAACTGAAATAAAGTTACAGAGATGTAATCAATTTCTTGTTAGAAGGTAGTAGATGCAACGCTCGGCAAAAGAAATGCGGATGGGCTGTACTTGGCGTACTGCTCATTCGCATTTACTTTTGTTAGCGGCAGCAGATGCTACCTTATCACAAGAAATTAGAGGTTGGGGTTGATCTTAGACCACTCCTCAATAGCGGGTACGATACCCAAAGTTACCAACTCGTCACGCATCTTGCAGAGGTGAGCGTACGAAGCGTCGAGCTTAGCAATCTCCTCCTCGGTGCCTACGGGCATCTTGTAAGAGCAACCGTTCTGGTCGAGTACGGTGTCCATAGCCATCATGATGTGGTTGTACTTCTCGTTAGATACATAGGTACCTGCGGGGAAACGGAAGGGCTCGCCACCCATTACCGAGCGAATCATCTCTACAGAGAGGTATGAGGGGCTCTGGAATGATGAACGACCACGAAGCTTGATGATAGCGGCACCGCCCTGGGTTACAGCCTTCTTCATCTCCTCCCACTCAGCCTCGGGGAACTCCTCGGTGCCGATGATGTCGGTAAGCTTGCGACCAGCAACCTTCACTGCGCTGCCGAATACTGCCATCTGCTCACCGTGGCCACCATAAGTAGCGCAACCCTCAATCTCGCTCTGCATAACGCCGAACTTCTTAGCCAAAGCGCTCTTAAGACGAGTAGTGTCCAAACCAGCAAGTGTAGTCACCTGACCGGGCTTCAAGCCAGAGTAGAGCAAGGTTACAAGACCAGTAAGGTCAGCGGGGTTGAAGATGATAACAACATGCTTAACATCGGGGCAGTAGGTCTTGATGTTCTTACCGAGCTGCTCTGCAATCTCGCAGTTGCCCTTCAACAAATCCTCACGGGTCATACCCTCCTTACGGGGAGCACCACCTGAAGAGATGATGTACTTAGCGTCCTTAAATGCCTCAGCAACATCGGTAGTAGCTGTGATGTTTACATTGTCGAAACCGCTCTGACGCATCTCCTCAGCAACACCCTCAGGTGAGAATACATCGTAGAGGCAGATGTTGCTGGTGAGGTTCATCATAAGAGCTGACTGAACCATGTTTGAACCAATCATACCGGCAGCGCCGACGATAACGAGCTTGTCGTTAGTAAGAAAAGCCATAGTTTTAGAAATTTTTTAAGTTATTATTTAATTGAATTTGCTTTCGTCATTTGTTGTCCATACAAATATCCTTGCAAAGTTAGAAAACATTTCAGCGTAATGCAAGCAAAACCGAGAAAAAATTTACTCTACATCCACTCATTGGCAACCCTTATACCTCTATAAAAAATAAAGATAGAGTTTTGTTTGCTCTTGTGAATAGTTTTTGCTACTTTTGCACGCTAATAATAAAGCACTGTATGGCTATGTCAGAGACTAAAGATAAAGATATATTAAACTCTCTCGAAACGAGCGAATATAAATATGGCTTCGTTACCGATATCGAGACCGATACAATTGGTCGAGGACTGTCGGAAGATGTCATTCGCCTAATCTCGGAGAAGAAGGGTGAGCCAGAGTGGATGTTGGAGCGCCGATTGAAGGCCTACCGCCATTGGCTCACTATGAAGCACCCCAACTGGGCGCACTTGGACATTCCCGAAATCGACTTTCAGGATGTTATCTACTACGCAGCACCCAAGCAGAAGAAGGTGCTTAATTCGATGGACGAGGTAGACCCCGAATTGAAGCGCACATTCGACAAACTCGGTATTCCTCTCGAGGAGCAGATGGCATTGGCTGGCGTTGCGGTCGATGCCGTTATGGACTCGGTGTCGGTTAAGACAACATTCCGCGAGACCTTGGCCGAGAAGGGTATTATCTTCTGCTCAATATCAGAGGCTATCAAGGAGTACCCCGAGCTTATTAAGAAGTATCTTGGCTCGGTAGTCCCCTATACCGACAACTTCTATTCGGCACTCAATGCTGCTGTCTTCTCGGATGGCTCGTTCTGCTACATTCCGAAGGGTGTTCGTTGCCCTATGGAGCTATCGACCTACTTCCGCATCAATGCCGAGGGTACGGGTCAGTTTGAGCGTACGCTAATCGTGGCTGATGAGGGCTCTTATGTGAGCTACTTGGAGGGCTGCACAGCACCTCGCCGTGATGAGAATCAGCTCCACGCCGCCGTTGTCGAGATTGTCGTGGAGAAGGATGCCGATGTCAAGTACTCAACGGTGCAGAACTGGTATCCTGGCGACAAAGATGGCAAGGGCGGTATTTACAACTTCGTTACGAAGCGTGGCTTGTGCCGTGAGGGTGCACACCTCTCGTGGACACAGGTCGAGACTGGCTCGGCAATCACCTGGAAGTATCCGAGCTGTGTACTGCTTGGCGATAACTCGTCGGGCGAGTTCTACTCGGTGGCAATGACCAACAACTACCAGCAGGCAGACACGGGCACGAAGATGATTCACATCGGTCGTAACACCCGTTCACGCATCGTGTCGAAGGGTATCTCGGCAGGTAAGTCGCAGAATGCCTACCGTGGCTTGGTCAAGGTGGCAAAGGGTGCGGAGAATGCCCGCAACTACTCGCAGTGCGACTCGTTGCTTATCGGCGATAAGTGCGGTGCGCATACCTTCCCCGTTGTGGAGTGCCACAACTCAACTGCCGTGTTGGAGCACGAGGCTACGACATCGAAAATCTCGGAGGACCAGCTCTTCTACTGCAACCAGCGTGGTCTCTCGACCGAGGATGCCGTGGGTCTTATCGTCAATGGCTATGCCCGCGAGGTGTTGGCAAAGTTGCCTATGGAGTTTGCTGTCGAGGCACAAAAGCTACTCTCTTTGTCGTTGGAGGGCAGCGTGGGATAGAGCTAAACGATGAGTTATTAGTTATTAGTTTTTAGTTTTAATACTTCCACTAAAAAACATTGTAACTCATTTTAACCCATTTTAACCCACTATCGAATTAGTAATAAGTAAAAAACAAAAAGATATATGTTAAAGGTAGAGAATCTTCACGCCTCGGTTGGCGATAAGGAGATATTAAAGGGCATCAACCTCGAGGTTAAGGCTGGTGAGGTGCATGCCATAATGGGCCCCAATGGCTCGGGTAAGTCTACGCTTGCTTCGGTCTTGGCGGGCAACGAGAAGTTTACCGTTACGGAGGGTAAGGTGGAGTTCGAGGGCGAAAACCTCCTCGACCTCGCTATCGAGGAGCGCTCACGCAAGGGCATCTTCCTCGGTTTCCAGTACCCCGTCGAGATTCCTGGCGTTACGATGGCCAACTTTATGAAGCTCGCTGTAAACGAGCACCGCAAGGCTCGTGGCGAGGAGCCATTGTCGGCTGCAGAATATCTGAAGATGATGCGCGAGAAGTCGGCAATCGTCGAGCTCGACCCCAAGCTCACCTCTCGTTCTGTTAATGAGGGCTTCTCGGGTGGCGAGAAGAAGAAGAACGAGATATTCCAGATGGCGATGCTCAACCCCAAGCTCGCAATCCTCGATGAGACCGATTCGGGTCTCGATATCGATGCTTTGCGTATCGTTGCTACGGGCGTTACTCGTCTGCATACCCCCGAGAATGCTACGGTGGTTATCACCCACTATCAGCGCTTGTTGGACTATATCGTGCCCGACTATGTGCATATCCTCTACAAGGGTCGCATCATCTATACTGGCGATAAGACGCTCGCTTTGAAGCTTGAGAAGGAGGGCTACGACTGGCTTATCAACGACTACAAGGAGGAGTAACTATGCAGAGCATAATGCAAAATATGGTTGCCGTGTCGTCGAGTGGCAAGGTGGGTAGTGGTCGTTGGTCGCTTGTTGCTGACCACGATGCCCAGATTGTTGTCGAGGGCGGTTGCCGTGCAGAGATTATAATCGCCGATAGCGATGCTGTTGTTAAGCTCAATATCACAGTTGAGCCTAACGCCTTGTTGTCGGTTGTTCACGCCGTAACGGCTGGTGGCACAACCACTATCGACTACACCCTCTTGGAGGGTGCATCGTGCCGTGTAACAGAGGTTGTCTTGACCTCGTCGGAGCTTAATATCTCGGCTCGCTTGGATGCCCCTATGGCAAGTTTCGAGCTCGATGGCGCCTTTATCCTTACGGGTGATGAGAGGGGTAGTGTTAAGGTCGATGTTGCACACAATGTCGCCGATTGTACCTCACGCACCTCGTTCAAGGGTGTTGCTTCGGGCAGGGCTACGGGTCGCTTCTCGGGCTTGGTATATGTTGCTCCCGATGCTCAGCGCACTAACTCCGAGCAGTCGAGCCGCAATGTCGTGATTGGCGATGCCCATATCGACACCTTGCCCCAGTTGGAAATCTATGCCGACGATGTTAAGTGTAGCCATGGTGCTACCGTGGGCCAGATGGATAGCGAGGCTGTCCTCTATATGCGCCAGCGTGGTCTGTCGTTGGTTGATGCCAAGCGCTTGCAGATTGAGGGCTTTGTGGCGGATGTCGCTATGCACTCATCTATCTCGGATACGGCAGAGCGACTCACCGAGCTTATTTCAGCAAAACTCGAAACGCTATAACGATGTTTGATATTAGGAAGATACGCGCCGATTTCCCTATTCTTCAGCGTACGGTCAATAACCGCCCCTTGGTCTACTTCGACTCGGGTGCTACGGCACAGAAGCCGTTGTCGGTGATTAACCTTACCGACGAGCTTATGCGTGACCACAACGCCAATATTCATCGTGGCGTTCACCACCTCTCAGGCAAGATGACCGAGATGTACGAGGAGGCACGCGAGAAGGTGCGTCGGTTTATCGGTGCTGAGTGCCGTGAGGAGGTTGTCTTTACCTCGGGTGCTACGGCGTCTATCAACCTTGTGGCGTATGCCTGGTCGGAGCGCTTCTTGATGGAGGGCGACAATATCGTCGTTAGCGAGATGGAGCACCACTCCAATATCGTGCCTTGGCAGTTGGCAGCCCAGCGCAAGGGTGCTGAGTTGCGTGTTTTGCCCTTTGACGATAGGGGAGAGTTGCGCTACGATATGCTTTCGTCGCTTATCGACTCGCGCACCAAGCTTGTTGCCGTTACCGAGGCCTCGAATACCCTCGCTACTTGCCCCAATTTAGAGCCTATCGTGGCTGCGGCCCATAGTGTTGGCGCAGTCGTTATGGTCGATGGCTGTCAGGGTATTGTCCACGGTGGTGGCCGTGTTGCGGAGCGTGGCTACGACTTCTACGCTATGTCGGGTCATAAGCTCTATGGCCCTACGGGTATCGGCGTGCTGTATGGTCGTAAGGAACTCTTGGAGGCTATGCCTCCGTTTATGGGCGGTGGCGATATGGTCGATAAGGTTACCTTCGCCAAGACCACCTACGCCCCTCTACCGTTGAAGTATGAGGCTGGCACAGCCAACTTTATCGGTGCTGTGGGTCTTGCAGCGGCTATCGACTATGTCGAGAGCATCGGTATGGAGCAAATCGAACAGCACGAGCAGGAGTTGTTAAAGTATGCCACCGAGGAGCTTCGAAAGATTGAGGGCTTGCGTATCTATGGCGAGGCAGAGAGGCGCTGTCCGCTTATCTCGTTCACCATCGAGGGTACTCACCCCTACGATGTGGGTATGATTCTCGATAAGTTGGGTGTCGCTATCCGTACTGGTCACCACTGTGCCGAGCCTGTTATGACTCACTTTGGCGTTACGGGTATGTGTCGTGCCTCGATTGGCATGTACAACACCAAGGAGGAGGTTGATATCCTCGTTCGTGGTGTCGAGCGAGCAGTAATGATGTTAAAATAGATAAGGGAGGTTCTATAAATTAGGTCGAGTTGATTTTGAGTTTTTTTTTTGAGTAGATTTCTCAGCTCTTCCGAAAGCGCAATGCGAGCATTGTAACTGAGGAAAGATGAGAAATATGCCAAAATAAATTCAAAAGCGACCGAAATAGGAATCTCTCAGAACGCAAACTTATTTACTAATTTATAGAACATCCCTAATATATGTTTATTGTCCTTGAAGGTCTTGACGGTGCTGGTAAGTCTACGCAGATTGCTAAGTTGAGTGCTATGTTTCGTGAGCGTGGCGTGGAGTCGGAGTATCTGCACTTTCCTCGCTTCGATGCACCTGTCTATGGCGACCTTATAGCTCGCTTCTTGCG
The DNA here is from genome assembly GCA_017465575.1 of Alistipes sp. GTDB lineage: Bacteria > Bacteroidota > Bacteroidia > Bacteroidales > Rikenellaceae > Alistipes. The sequence continues at coordinate 32,975 of JAFTVX010000025.1, forward strand.
TGGCGACCTCGGCTCTTTGGAGCAGGTAAATCCCTATTTGGTGGCTCTGCTCTATGCTGGCGACCGTGCCGACGCTGCCCGCACTATCCGTGGCTGGTTGGCTGAGGGTAAGGTGGTTATCGTCGACCGCTATGTCTACTCTAATATCGGCTACCAGTGTGCCAAGATGCCTCAGGGCGATGAGCGCAGGGCGTTGCGCAACTGGATTCTTACGACCGAGTTTGAGGAGTTCGATATCCCTCGCCCCGACTTGTCGTTGTTCCTCGATGTGCCTTTTGCCTTTACGACCAAGAAGCTCACCGAGACCCGTGAGGGTGATGACCGTGCCTACCTGAATGGTGGCAAGGATATCCACGAGGCTTCGCTCGACCTTCAACGCCGTGTGCGTGAGGTCTACTTGGAGTCTGCCGAGGAGTGTGGCGATTTGAAGGTTGTAGATTGCTCAACCGACGATGGCGCTATGGCATCTCCCGATGTTATCTACGAGCGAATTATGGAGTATGTAAACGCCATTTTATAAATGTTGTCCGTAAAGCACATATCGCTTAACCTACTGCGCTGGTTGTTCGGCGCAGTCTTCCTATTTTCTGGACTTACCAAGGCGGTAGACCCTGTCGGCACCTCGGTCTTTGTTGAGAAGTACTTGATGACATACGGCCTTGATGCCCTGTTGGAGTTTGCTTTGCCTATTGCTATCGCTCTTGCAACGGTTGAGTTGGCTTTGGGTATTGCGATGGTTGTCAATGCCTTTCATCGAGCAACTCTCCGTGTTGCCTTACTCTTCGTTGCTATCTTTACAATCATTACCTTGTTGAGTGCTACGGTGCTTCCTATTGGCGATTGTGGCTGTTTTGGCGATGCTGTTAAGCTCTCGCCTTGGGCTACTTTCTGGAAGAATATCGCGCTGTTGGTTGTCGTTGTTGTGCTCGTTAAGTACGATAATGAGGAATACGCGACTTCGCTTACGCAGATTGTTGTATGCTTGGTGGGCTTGCTCTTTGCGTTGGGCATCAACCTCTACGCCTTGCGCCATCAGCCTCTGGTCGACTTCTTGCCCTACAAGGTTGGCACCGACCTACGCACCGCAGTTGCCGAGGAGCGAGCTAAGGCTGCGGAGAACATAAAACTTGTCTTCAAGGATAAGACCACTGGCGAGGAGCGCCTGTTTGCCTCTACCGATAGCGACTGTTGGTTAGATGCCAATTTGGAGTATGTCGATGTGCGCCAAGAGGCAGTGCCCGATGCCAAGTTTGCGGACTTTGCTATCTACGATGCCGAGGGCAACGATGTCTCAACTGCGCTTTTGGAGCAGGAGGGGCGTAGTGCGTGGTTGTGTGTAGCCTCGTTGGACGCAGTTGATAATGAGCGCGAACGAGGTATCACATCGCTTTTAGAGCAATACCCAGCCCACGCAATCAAGGTGCTTACATCGGCAGAGTGCTGTGGAGAGATGTTTGGCTTGGAGTGTTACAAGGTCGATGCTATGACCCTGCGTTCGATGATGCGCTCCGAGATTGGCGTTATTATTATAAATAGTGGTGTGGTGGAGCTAAAGGCCGATATCCGCGATATCTAACCGCACAACATATCTTGGCAAGATAATTGACCGACCCCGAGGGAACGGTCAATTTTTTTTGCTATGCGTAAAACATTATCACTTCTTATTTTGTTGCTCGCTGTCGGTTGCTCCTCAAAGGTCGCCTATAAACCACAGCCTCGCCCCGTTAAGGTTGCTATTGCCTCGGCACTCACCACCGTAGACCGAGAGTTTGCAGCCTTGACTACCGCTGACGATGCCGTAAATCTCGCATTCAAACTGTCGGGTAGAGTCGTAGATATCCCTGTTGCCAAGGGTCAGTTTGTGGCTCAAGGCGAGGTACTTGCCGAGTTGGATAGTCGTGATGTAGAGCTTCAGGTGTCGGCATCCAAGGCTGCCTATACCGAGGCGCAATCTCGCTTGGAGCGTGCCCGCCGACTACTGCAACACGATGCTATATCTTTGCAAGAGGTGGAGTCGCTTGAGAGCAGTGCTGCTCAGGCACTTACCGCCTACGAAAACGCCCTCGATTTATTGTCCGATACTCGTATTGTAGCCCCCTTTGCAGGTGTTGTCGAGCGTACCTATGTCGATGCTTGGCAACGAGTGCAGTCGGGCGAAACCGTGGTGCGATTGGTAAAGCCCGTTTCGACCACCGTAGGCTTTACTGCGCCCGAAAACCTTGTTTCGGAACTATCGAAGCCTACCACCCACTTCTCGGTGCGCTTCGAGGCCTTCCCCGACCAAACCTTTACGGCAGTAATCAAGAGCTTTGCCCGCACCTCGTCAGATGCCTTGGGTTTTCCCGTGTCGTTGCGATTAACAGATGTCGATAGCGATAAGTATGCTATCTCGCCGGGTATGACCTGCACCGTAACGGTTACTCTGCCCGAGAGAGTTAGTGATTCGGTTGTTGTACCACTTACGGCAATATATGCTCCACAGTGGGGTGGAGAGTATGTCTGGGTGGTCGATTCGAATGACCGTGTCGAGTTGCGTGGTGTTAAGCTTGGCGCTCCCGTTGGCGATAAGAGTGTCGCTATTCTCCACGGTCTGCGCGAGGGCGAGAGGGTAGTTGTGGCAGGTGTCTATCAGCTCTACGAACTGCAAAAAGTAACCATCTTAGCAGAGTAGTGGCGTATGGCAAATATCACGAAATATGCTGTCGGACATCGCTCCATAACTTGGTTTTTCCTCGCCGTGATGCTCCTTGGTGGTATCTACGCCTTTGATTCGTTGGGCAAGAAGGAGGACTCTACCTTTGTAATAAAGAGTGCTATTGTTAGTTGTCACTATCCAGGTGCTACGCCCGAGGAGGTCGAGAGTAGCATCGTTATCCCTCTCGAGCGCGAGTTACACACCCTCTCCAATATCCATAAGATTAGCTCCGAAGCGCACTTTGGCTATGCTCGCCTTGTGGTCGAGTTGCAACCCTCGCTTAGTCCCGAGCGTATCCCACAACTATGGGACGAACTGCGCTCAAAGGTGGCAAATGTCGAACCTCTGCTCCCCGAGGGTGCAAGCGAAATCAGTGTTGCCGATGACTTTGGCGATGTCTACGGATTGTACTACGCCTTGGCAAGTGATGGCGGTTTTTCGTGGAGCGAACTCCGCACCGAGGCACGCAATATCCTAACACAACTCTATACGGTCGAGGGTGTGGAGAAAGTGATGCTCTATGGCGAGCAACAGCCCGTCGTTAATGTCGTTATCTCGCCCTCGACACTTGCCGCTTTCGACCTTCGCCCCGATGATATTGCAAATGCCTTGCGTGGACAAAATGCGGTGATGGATATCGGTATTCGTCGTGCTGGCGAGGTCGATATCTATCTCGCTGAGGGTACGACATATAACTCGATTTCGGATATTGAAAATCAGTTGCTTACAGCATCCGACCATAAGCAGTATCGCTTGGGCGATATTGCGCGTGTTGAGCGTGCATATCGTGAGCCACAGAGCGTTGTTATGCGTGTCGATGGTCGCCGTGCAATAGGTATAGCCGTTGCCACCGACCCTAATCTTGATATCGTGGCGGTGGGCGATAATGTGGAGCATCTGCTCGACCAAATAACGGACAGGCTCCCTGCGGGAATGACCATCGAGACCCTCTATCCCGAAAACGATATTGCCCGCCAAGCAAATAACGACTTCTTGGCAAACCTCTTGGAGTCGTTGGCTATCGTTATTTTACTCGTTATGCTCACTATGGGTTGGCGCTCGGGTGTTGTCGTTGGCTCGTCGTTGCTCTTTGCTATCGGCGGAACACTCCTTGTGATGTTGCTTGTTGGTGAGGGATTAAATCGTACCTCGTTGGCGGGATTTATTATTGCTATGGGTATGTTGGTAGACAATGCTATTGTCGTTACGGATAATACACAGATACTTATCGGTCAGGGTGTTACGCCTTATCGTGCCTCTATTCGTGGTGCAACGGAGCCTCGTTGGGGGCTGCTTGCAGCAACCATTGTGGCTATTCTGTCGTTTCTGCCTCTACAACTTGCACCTTCGTCGGTGGCTGAGATTATTCAACCCCTGTTTGTCGTTGTCGCCCTATCGTTGCTCTTTAGTTGGGTGCTCTCGATTACGCAAGTGCCGATGATGTGTGTCGATATGGTGCATGGTGTGTCGGATAGTGGCGAACAGCGCTCCCGTTGGTTTTATCTCGTTGTGCATAGGGTGTTGGGGCATCGTTGGGCTACGATATTTGTTGCTGTCGCTTTGTTCGCTGGCTCATTATGGGCAATGGGGCGTATGCCTCAAAACTTCTTTCCGCAGTTGGATAAACCCTATTTCCGTGTCGATGTTCTTCTCCCCGAGGGCTACGATATAGCTACGACAGATGCTACACTTCAACGCCTAACCGCTTGGTTAAAAGTACAAAGTGAGGTAAAGCGCGTATCGGCAACGGCAGGTGCAACACCACCTCGCTACTACCTTGCAAGTAGCAGCTACGCCAACCGCCCCAACTTCGGCAATCTGCTTGTCGAACTCCACTCTTCGGACTATACGGCAGATGTCGAAAAGCGTTTTGCCGAGTGGGTCGAGGCGAATGAGCCCGATGTCTGGTTGCGTTCATCGCTCTTTAAGCTCTCGCCTGTGCCCGATGCCGTTATAGAGTTTGGTTTTGTGGGCGAGAATGCAGACACGCTTGCCCGACTAACTCACGATGCTATGCAGATTATGGAGCGCAGTGGCGAGGCGCAGAATATTCGCAATAGTTGGGGTAATCGTGTTGCATTGTGGCAACCTCGCTACTCGCAGATTAAGGCGCAACGACTTGGTGTTGAGCGAGGTGCAATGTTGCGCTCGTTGGAGTTGGCAACCTCGGGTCTTACGATTGCCGAGTACCGCGAAGATGACCTTACGCTACCCATATTGTTGCGCTCCGTTGCCCCTGCCGATAGCGCAATTACCTCGCTTGAAACGATGCCCGTATTCTCTCGCTCGGGCAACACCTTCTCTGTCGAGCAGGCGGCTGCGGGCTTTGACTTTGGTTTTGTTGGCTCGGTTGTTAAGCGCCAAGATTCCGAGCGTGTGATGATGGCACAGTGCGACCCAATGCGTGGTGTAAATACTATTAGTCTACTTGAATCGTTGCGCAAGGCGATTGAAAACGAAGTGGTTATCCCCGATGGTTATCGCTTAAAGCTCTATGGCGAGGAGGAGAGCCGTGAGGAGTCCAACGAGGCACTCGCTTCGCAACTACCTACGGCACTACTGCTAATATTCGTCGTTCTGCTTCTGCTCTTTGGCTCGTTGCGTTCAACTATTGTGGTTGTCGTTACGCTTCCGCTAATCTTTGTTGGCGTGGTCTTGGGGTTGCTTGTTACGGGCAATATGTTCGACTTCTTCTCGTTGCTCGGCCTACTCGGTTTGGTGGGTATGAATGTCAAGAATGGTGTGATTCTTTTAACCCATATCGAGCGTGTTCGTGCCTCGGGCATCAAGCCTATCGAGGCCGTTGCCCACGCCACTGCCGACCGCTTTATTCCAGTGGTCACGGCATCGGGTACTACTGTGCTTGGTTTAGTGCCTTTGCTCTTCGATTCAATGTTTAAGAGTATGGCTGCAACGATTATGGGAGGCTTGGTTGTTGCTACGCTATTGGTGCTTCTGGTATTGCCTACGGTCTATTCACTTATTTATCGTATAAAACAATGAGAAATACCTTATTAATAGTCGCTATCTTACTGATTAGTTTAGGTAGAACGACTGCGCAAATATCCCTTGATGACTATCGATATGCCGTTGCTGATTATAGCAACGAATTGGGTAGTGCTCGATATGCTACCATAGGTGCAGAGGCTGACCATCGCCGAGCCAAAAAGAACTACTTGCCTTCGGTACAGAGTTCGCGCGATATGGTCTTAAACTTCCGCAAAAAGGAGGGCGGTAGGCGTGTCGATTGGGTTATGCGCCCCGAGATTACGCAGCCCGTCTTCGATGGTGGCGCTCTGCGTGCCGAGACCAAGCAAGCGGAGGAGGCTTTGAAGGTTGCTCGTGCTGATGAATTACGGGCGATGCTCGATGTTGTTTACGAGGCTGAGGCGGCGTATTGGTCGCTATCGCGTGCCGATATCTACCGCAAGGCTATCTCGGACTATCTCGCTATCGTTAGGTCGTTACGAGAGGTGGTGTTGCACCGCTTCGAGGAGGGCTATATCTCGAAGAGTGACCTTCTGCAAGTTGAGTCACGAATGAGCGATGCTGAGTATCAGTTGTCGGCTGCCGAGCAGAGCTATTTAGTTGAGTTACACAACTTTAATATATTGCGTGGCGAGAGTCCAAACCTCGCCGTCGAGCTGAAAAACTCTATCCTCGATTCGATAGCTATGCCCCTAAGGGTTGATGTCGAGTCGGTGGTGAGGTTTCGCCCCGAGTATCGTGCATCGGTAGCTCGCTCCGAGTCGGCACGATGGGGTGTTAGGGCTGCATCGGCAGAGTTTATGCCCTCGCTAAATGTCTCGTTGTTTGGTGTGGTCGATGCGGGTGAACTGAAAGGCGGAAAGATTGAGTTGGATGGTGGTATGCTCTTCTCGTTTACTACACCGATATTCCACTTTCGTGAGCGTAAGCAGGCGATGATTTCGGCTCGCAGTGTCCACCATCGTGCCGAATTGGCGGTGGCGGATATGGTCGATAGGATAACGCTTGAGGAGAGTGATGGTTGGACAAATATTCTAAACAGCCGTTCGCGTGTCGATGCCACACGCCGTAACCTCGACCTTGCACGCGAGAACCTCGAAATCAGCACCTACTCCTACCGTGAGGGATTATCCACGATTCTCGATGTTCTGCAAGCGCAGATTAGTTGGTTGCAAATCTATACAAATGCTATTACGGCACAATACGACTACGCTATTGCAGTTGCTGAATATAAGCGTATTACATCGCACTAATAGTTAAGGGGTTACCGCAGAAGTAACCCCTTTTTCGCATCCGTGTGCCTCGCTGACTATGCCTTTATGTCGTTGGTCGCAACTATTGATACTTCGTGTGATAGTGGCGCTATCTTGCGAAGCATCTGAAGTAGTCCGCAATACTTGTCGTGTGCAAGGTTGATAGCACGGCTTATCGTCGTCTCATCCTTGAGCGTTGGGCACTCGGCGCGGTAGATAATATTGAAACTCGTAAAGCGACTCTCGGCAACCACTGTGGGTGTCGAAAGTGTGCCTTCGAGGGAGAGTTCCAAGAGTTGTAGGGTGGAGATATGCTCCTTAAGCATACCGATAATCGTTAGTCCTGCACAGTTGGCGGCGGCATAGAGCAGCAACTCCTTGGGGTTGAGCTGGTCGGCACTTCTACCGTCGGTAGATTTGAAGTGCCTATCGCTATCGAGCGAAAGTGTGATTTTTAGTGTCATATTGCCAAATATTTGTTTTGTATGGCGTAGATGGGCAATAATCGTTCCCAATAATGCGTATATTTCGTAGAAATATATTATCTTTGCCAAGATTATTTCAACAAACGAACTATGCGAAAAGAGATTATATTGTTAGCAGCACTATCGCTGTTTGCTTTTACTACGGCTGTGGCACAGAGTCCATCGGGTGATATTCCTGCCCGCAAGGCTGCTGTCGAGGAGCTTATGGAGCGTATGCGTTGGGCGGATGCTCGAGCCATTCTTGGCTCGATGCGTGGCGAGCTCGACCCCGTAAAGGACCGCTTCGAGGTGGAGTGGGTTGACTACCACTCGGTGCGTTGCGCTGTGGAGCTTGGCTCGGAGGATGCCGAGGGTATGATGATTGGTTTCCTTAACGAGTATCCCGCCAGCCTCTACGGCAACCGTATGCAGTTCCAGTTGGCATCGTACTACTGCGACGAGGGTGCTTTGTCTGTGGCTGAGGAGGAGTTCGAGCGAGTTAAGTACAAGGCGTTGGATGCCCGCGAGAAGGAGCGCTACGATATCCGTATGGGCTATATCCGCTTTGTCGAGGGCGACTATTCGGCAGCTTTGGAGCACTTTCAGCGTATCTCGCGCCAGAGCGACTACTACCCCCACGCACTATATTACATATCGTATATCGCCTATGTAAACGAGGATTTCGATACCGCCACCGATGGCTTCAAACAGTTGGTCGATGTCGAGCCATATCGTGGTCTTGCGCCATTCTATCTTATCCAGATTGAGTATCGCCGTGGCAACTACGACTATGTTGTCGAGACGGGCGAGCAGCTTGTCAATGCTGCGAATGGTGAGGTCTACGACGACTTGGTGCGTGTAATGGCTGAGGCATACTTTGCCAAGCGCGACTACTCGCAGTCTATCCGCTATATCAAGCAGTATCCCAAGGAGAAGATGGGTCGTCAGGAGAACTATATCAAGGGCTACTCGCTCTATCGTATGACACGCTACACGGAGGCTGTCGAGCCTTTGAAGAGTGTCTGCGGTGCCGATGATGACCTTACGCAGAATGCCTCTTACCACCTTGGCGACTGCTACTTGCGCCTTGGCAATAAGAGCGCTGCTGCCGATGCCTTTGCTATGGCTTCGTCGAGCGACTTCGACAAGGATATCGAGGAGGATGCCTTGCTTAACTATGGTCGTCTAAAGTATGAGCTTGGCGGTGGTCGCTTCAACGAGGCGGTAAATATCCTTACGGAGTATTCGGAGCGCTACCCTAAGTCGAAGCATATCGAGGAGGTGCACTCTTTGCTCATTGCTGCCTACTACAACTCCGAGAACTACGATGCTGCCTATGCCGCTATCAAGAGCCTTGCAAATCCCGATAACGAGATTAAGGCGGCTCTGCAGAAGGTGGCTCTGTTCCGTGCTGTCGAGGCTGTTAAGCGTGGCGATTTAAGCTCTGCCGAGGAGTTGCTTTCGGAGGCTGAGCAGATTGGCCTAAGTCCTAAGTATAACGCCCTTACGCTCTACTGGCAGGGCGAGGTGGCATATCTTCGTGGCGATATGCAGCGTGCCGAGGAGCGCTATATGGCATATATGCGCCGAGCACCCAAGAGTGAGGCGGAGTATGCCTATGCCAACTATGGCTTGGGCTATGCTCGCTTTGCCGAGGGTAAGATGGAGGATGCTGCCGATGCCTTCGAGAACTTCGTTCAGGCATACTCTACACGCGATGGCTATATGTACGATGCCCATAACCGCTTGGGTGATGCCCGTTATACTATGCGTGAGTTTGCCAAGGCTCGCAAGGCGTATAATGTCGTGGTGTCGTCGACATCTTCGGGTCGCGATTATGCTCGCTATCAGCTCGCTATGGTCGATGGCATCGAGCGTAAGACCAAGAGCAAGATTGAGCGCTTGAAGGCTATCGTCGAGGATGGCAAGGGCGACTATGTCGATGATGCTTGGTATGAGTTGGGTCGCACCTATATGGCCGATGAGCGCTACAAGGAGGGCGCTCAGACTCTTCGTGACTTTACGAATGCCGATACAGGCTCGCCCTACTATATCTCGGCTCTCTCGGATTTGGGCTTGGCATACTACAATATCAACCAAAAGAGCGAGGCTTTGAAGTGCTATGAGGAGGTTGTGGCATACGACCCCCAGTCGTCAGCTGCGTTGGAGGCGATGCGTGGCATCCGTGAGATTTATGTTGGCGAGGGTCGTATCGACGACTACTTTGCATACGCCGAGCGTAGTGGCGTGCAGAGCGATATGTCGGCTGCTGCGCGTGACTCGTTGAGTTTTGCAGCCGCCAAGACTCTCTATCTTGATGGCTCTATGATAGATGCACGCGAGAAACTAAAGTCCTACTTGAAGAACTTCAAGAGTGGCTATTACCGCACCGAGGCATTGTTCTACCTCTCGGATTGCTATGTTCAGGAGGGCGATAACGAGTCGGCTATCAGCTCTATGGACGAACTTTTGAAGCAGGGCAAGACACAGTATACCGAGCGTGTTTTGGGTGTCTATGCTCCTATGGCGTTCGACATGAAACTCTACGAAAAGTCGGCTGATGCCTACCGCAGTCTCTACGATGTTGCATACAACGAGAATACTCGTCGCTTGGCTTCGGAGGGCTACTCGGAGGCTACGGTGCTTACCAACGATGGGGCACTGATTAAGGCTATGTACGACAATCTGCTCGCTATGCCCGATGCTACATCGTGGGCGTTGCGCCATGCAATGTTGGCAAAGGCAAATGTTTTGCGTGAAGAGGGTAGCGACGAGGCAATAGCGCTCTACACCGAGCTTTCGCAGGATATCTCTACCGTGGAGGGTGCAGAGGCTTACTACCGCCTTATCGAGGATAAGTACAACAAGACCCAATATGCCGAGGCGGAGCAGATGGTATATAATATGGGTAATTCGGGCTCGATGTATTGGCAGGCAAAGACCTTTATCGTCTTGGGCGATATCCTTGTTAAGCAGGGCAATAACTTCCAGGCTCGTGCTACATATCAGAGTATTGTCGATGGCTACACCCCCGCCGATGATGGTATCGTTGCCGAGGCAAAGGCTCGAATCAAGAACCTTAAATAATGAAGACTATGCAGAAGATATATCGTTTTTCGCTTATTGCTGTTGCTTTGTTTGGCATTGCTGTGTCGCTCTCGGCACAAGAGAGCAAGCGTGTGGAGGTAACCTCAATCTACAACCCCGAGGTTGCGGGTGCAAGCAAGCTGATGGCACCTACGACCATTAACGACAACCCCGCAATTGAGCCTACCATCGAGTATTCGGTCGAGCCTGCCACTTGGCAGATAGGTCTCTCGGCACACAACTTCCGCCCTGCAACGGCGACATATTGGGATTTCTCGCGTTCGAAGTCTTGCTTCTTGCGCCTTGGTGCGGGCTATCCTCTAACTTCGGATTTGGCATTCCGCAATGCTACGGTTAGTCAGGGTGCGGGCTTCTTTGGTCTTTCGCTTGACCATAAGGGTGATTTTGGTCGTCGAGTAAATAGCGTTGGCGAGAAGTTGGCGATGAAGGAGAGCTTCAATACCGAGAACGGCATCAAGTTCTATGGTGGTGTATATGCTGGTCGTCGCCTTTTTGATGCCAAGCTTGGCGCTAATTTCGACTTCTTTAAGGCGTATCCCGATGCTGCTGACTTGACAAGCGACCTTATCTCACGCAATGGCGTAGACCTTGCTTTGCGTTTTGGCGATAGCTTTACAGATTTGTCGTATATCAACTTCTCGGTCGAGGCTCACAGTAAGCTGATGTTCCATTCGCAGCCCCCTGTTGGTCATTGTAACTATTCTGTAGATATGATGCTCACGGCAGGCGCATCGGCTCGTGTAGGCAGAGAGTTTGGCGAAAATAGGGTAGAGGTTGATGGTGGCTACGATATCTGGCTCAACCCTTGGCAGGATTATCGCGATAGTCGTTTCTTTGTTGGCGCAATGTACTCGCGTAGCTTCGGTATCGTCGATGTCGAGGCTGGCGTAAAGTATATGCGCGACAAGGTGCGTGCCCGTGAGAAGGCTTCGCACTTTGTGATGCCGAGCGCCAAGATTTTGTTTGATATACAGCGTGCCGCTTTTGCTCCCTATATCGAGTTTAACACGGTGGTTGGTCAGAATGGCGTGATGTCGTTGCTCGAGAAGAACCCCTATCTCGACTTGGAATATGGTAAAGGCATTAAGGGCTACGATGCTATGGCAAATACCCGTAGCTACGACCTCTCGGTAGGCTTTACTGGTACGGCACACGCAACACGCTTGGCATATCGTGCCTATGCCGGTGTTAGCTTTATGCGTGACCGCATCTATTGGTTCGTTACTCGCCCTGGCTTCTTTGGTGCTCATGCTGCCGATGATACCCACTTCTTTGCGGGTATCGAGGTTGAGTATCGCCCTGTGGCAGGATTGGATATCAGCCTTGGCTTCAACGCCAACACCGATAGCGGCAATTCGCCCTATCTCTATTCCGATCCCAAACTCACGGCGGACTTGAAGGTGCAGTATACCTTGAAGCGCTGGAAGTTCTACGCTTCGGGCGCTATGCTTGGTGCTCGTAAGTTTTCGGGCGTTATTGGCGAGGACGGCAAAGCGCCTATCGCCTTTGAGGTCGGCACGAAGTTCGATGTTGGTGCAGGTGTTAGCTACCGCATAAGCCGTGATTTCGAGGTATATGCCGATGGTATCAACCTGCTTAATAGCCGCCTCTACGACTTTGCGCACTACTACCGCAATGGCGCAGGCTTCAAGGCGGGTGTGAAGATTCATTTCTAAAAATGACCGATAATGTAAAAGTGGAGTAATGACGAGGCGGCGACACTGCCTCTGTGGAGAAGATTGGCTTGGCGACCTGCGCTCTTGGATGGGCGACAGGCGCTGTTGAAGGGCTTGGCATGGCTGATTGTAGCCACCCTGCTTTCGTGGTATTTCCGTGTGGCACCCACATCGACCATAGCGTTCGATGTTGCGGGATATGTGGCACTGTGGAAGTGTTTGGTGGAGCAACTATTGTTGTGGGGTGCTACGGCTGTGATGCTCTATTTGGTGATGGCGCTTACGGGTAGCGAGTGTAATTTTAAAGAGTTGGCATCGCGCGTGTTGTATGCGCGCCTGCCGATATATCTTCTTATTCTGCCCGCTATTATCGGTGGCTTCCGTGTGGAGTATGCCGTGGTGGTTAACGACCCTATGCAGGCATTTGCGGAGTATCCCTTGACTATCGCCTATGCCGTGTTTGCTGTGGTGATGGTCTTGGCGTATATTTGGTGGAACTATCGTGTCTTCGCGAAGGTGCGTGGCACGGAGGATATGCGTGGTGGGGTATTCTTCGTTGTGGGAATAGCCCTCGCTTACGAGGTGTCGCAGTGGCTGATGTCGCTCCTTGGATAAGGACACAAAAAAAGGGTAAGCTACTTATATCGCACCGCTACAACCACATACCCTTGCTCGATTCCTCGCCTGGGGGAGTTCTGTAGGAGCTGGTCGTATAAGACTTACCCGGGCACAAAAGTACAAAAAAAATGTATCTTTGCAAAAAAAAAGAGAATAATGCGTAAAAAAATTATAGGCATACTTCTGTTACTCGTTGCTGCTGTGGCGGTTACGCTATATTTAGCGTATAATATGTTCTACGGCTCGGCAGTCGAAAAATCGTTTACTGTAACCCTTACGAACGATGATAGTTACTCGGCAAAGGTCGATAAGATTAAGGAGCATATAGACCATCACTTCGCCTTTGACTTCTATGCCGACCGCATCGGGTTGAGTCGCTCGATAAAGGCAGGCAAGTATACCTTCGACGAGGGCGCAACGGTTATCGAGATTGCCCGTAAGCTGAAGTTCGGCAATAGCCGTGCTGTGCGCCTTACGATTAACAATGCTCGAACTCCTGAGGCGTTGGCGGGTCGTATTGCTCGACAGATTGATGCCGACTCAGTGGCTGTGTTGGGAGCGTTAAAGGATAAGGCGCTTATCGAGGAGATGGGCTTTAAGTCGGCTGAGGCTATGTTCTCGATATTTATACCAAATACCTACGAGGTGTATCCCGATATCGAGCCCGAGGCGTTGGTGCGTAAGTTGAAGGATGAGTCGGATAAGTTCTGGACAAAGCATACCGAGAGGGTGGCATCGCTCGCTCTTACGCCCTACCAGATTATGACCCTTGCATCTATTGTCCACGAGGAGACAAATGCCGTAGACGAGATGCCCCGTATTGCGGGTGTATATCTCAATCGCCTATGGAAGGGTATGCCCTTGCAGGCTGACCCTACGGTGAAATATGCTGTGGGCGACCCCACTTTGAAGCGCATATTGTTCCGCCACTTGGAGGTCGATTCGCCCTATAATACATATAAGGTACTGGGCTTGCCTCCTACGCCTATTGCAATGCCCGATATGGCGGCTATCGAGGCGGTGCTCAACTATGAGAAACACGACTACCTCTATTTCTGCGCTCGCCCCGAGATGGATGGTCGTCATAACTTTGCCCGCACACATCGTGAACACGAACGCAATGCTGCGGCATATCATCGTGCACTTGAACGACAGAATATCAGATAACTATGAATAATAATTTTTGGAATGATGCACTGCGTAGCGGTGCAATCCTCGGTCTTTTGATGGGTGCTTCGCGCATCTTCGAGAGCTATATGCTCTTTATTAGCGATATGAAGGGTGTCAACACACTCCTCGTCATTGAGTGGTTGGTGGCGGCTGTGGCATTTGTCTATCTGCTCTATCGCTTTGCTAAGCAGCGCTCGATGCGCTTTTCGGAGAAGGAGGGCTATAGCTATGGTCAGGCACTAAGCTATCTGCTTATGGTGTCGATACTTACGGGTGTTATCGTAGGTGTTTCGGAGTTCTTCTTCAACCAGATTGTAGGCTACGATGCTATCGTTGCGGGCTATATCTCGCTGATAGATGAGTATGGCGAGATGGTTGCCTCGGCAGGCGTTCCCACATCGAGTATGCAGGTGCTTGAGCAGTTGAAGGCTACGATGCGCAATGCTGTGGAGCCAACAATCCTTAACAGTGTCTTCTCGGCGCTCAACCTCTACTTTATGACTGGAGGTATCCTTGCCCTTCTGATTTCGGCATTTGTTAAGCGTGAGGCTAACCCTTTTGCAGAGGATAAACAGAGTGAAAACGATGAGTAATAAGTTGGATATTTCGGTTGTTGTGCCCCTCTATAATGAGGAGGAGTCGTTGCCCGAGTTGGTGGCGTGGATTGACCGTGTGGCACACGAAAATAGCCTAAGCTATGAGATAATTATGGTCGATGATGGCTCTACCGATTCGTCGTGGGCGGTTATCGAGGAGTTGCGCAAGCAGAATGAGGCTATTCGTGCAATTAGCTTTATGCGCAACTACGGTAAGTCGGCAGCCTTGTATTGTGGCTTCGAGATGGCAGATGGCGAGGTGGTATTCACTATGGATGCCGACCTTCAGGACTCGCCCGACGAGATTCCCGAGATGCGCCGTATGATTTTGGAGGAGGGCTACGACCTTGTGTCGGGCTGGAAGCGCAAGCGCTACGACCCCATCGGCAAGCGTTGGCCTAGCAAGTTCTTCAACCTTACAGCACGCATTATGTCAGGCATCCGCCTTCATGACTTCAACTGCGGACTTAAAGCCTATCGCCGTAAGGTGGTCAAGGCTGTGGAGGTATATGGCGAGATGCACCGCTATATCCCCATCTTGGCGAAGAATGCGGGCTTTAAGCGTATTGGCGAGAAGATTGTCGAGCACCACGAACGCAAGTATGGCCACTCAAAATTTGGCATCGAGCGTATGGTGAAGGGTTACCTCGACCTTATCAGCATCACCTTTATGTCGCACTTCGGTCGTTCGCCGATGTACCTCTTTGGTGGCCTCGGCACGCTGATGTTCCTTGCGGGATTTGTCGCTGTAATGTGGATTATCATCGAGAAGTTTACAATCGGCGCACCACTTACCAACCAGCCTCTCTTCTACCTTGCGATGCTTGCTATTGTGCTTGGTGTGCAGCTATTCCTTGCAGGCTTCCTTGGCGAGATGATTAACCGCCGCTCAGCCGACCGTAATAAGTATTTAATTGATAAAACTTTATAAGATGATTCAGCGTATTCAGACACTTTATTTGCTAATTGTTACTGCGTTAATGGCAGTAACACTCTTTGCTCCTATCGCCACATTCTCGTCTGCCGATGCGGTATACACCCTCGGCGCATTCTCTCTTGCGGGTGATGGTGAGTCGCAGAGCACACTATGGATGGGCATCGTGCTTGTTATTGCTACGGTATTGCCCCTTGTTACAATCTTCCTCTTTAAGCGCCGTCAGCTCCAGGTGCGCCTCTGTGGTGCCGAAATTGTGGTTTTGCTCGGTGCTGTGGCATTTATCGCTATCTACTATTGGCTTGCAGCAAGCAACGCTCTTGGCGATATAACCATTGAGCATAAACAACTTGGCTGGGCTGCACCTATGCCTTTGGTGTCGCTCGTATTGACCTATTTGGCGGGTCGTGCCATCTTCAAAGATGAGCTCTTGGTGCGCTCGTTGGATAGAATCAGATAAGAAAAATGGGGTGTGCAAGAAAAAAAGTTGCAGAAAATTTTGCAGATTTGAAAATAATGTCTACATTTGCACACCATTTCAGAGAAATCTGATGCCCAGATGGCGGAATCGGTAGACGCGCTGGTCTCAAACACCAGTAGGTTCACCCCTGTGCCGGTTCGACCCCGGCTCTGGGTACACGAAAAGAGAGGAACGAGAGTTTCTCTCTTTTTTTTGTGTTTGGTTTTTTGTGTTTGTCGAGAGCCGACCTTTGGTCGTTGTGTGCGTTGCGGTATGGCTCTATACGAGCAAGCTCGCCAAGCCACACCACAACCCCCACAGGCTAAGGCCTAATGCTCTCGCCAACGAATATCGTAACCCAACACCGCGGTACTCACCTTAAATGGCGGTTGCGCGGATATTATAGTGATTTATTGCTCGACCTCCGAGAGGTCTGCGC
>JAFTVX010000026.1 GCA_017465575.1 Alistipes sp.
ATTGTAATTTTATTTTATTTCGACGCGTCAGCCAAAACGCAAATAAAATTACATAAAAACCCCTGGATATTTAAACAATACCAGGGGTCATTTTACTATCATATTGTAGGGGTCACTCTTAATTTAGATTTAAGGGGTCAGTCGACACTGCTTCGCGCGGCCCAAAAACATCAAATTTTCCAATCTGGTCTTCAAGATGATTTTGTTAATGAGTCCCCTGTTGGGACATGAGGGTCTTGGCTCCTCTCTCTCGAAGTCCCAATGTTTTGCAAGTATAGACACATTAAGACTCTTGTAACTGCTTTTTCGATTTTGTGTGATGCGCAACATCAGAGGGTGTTCTCCATTTGCAAGAGTTTTACTTTTGTAGCAAATCACAGAAATAGTAGCTTTCATCTTAGATTTTGGTTTAAACACTGGTTTAAACATTTTGATTAAACTGGATTAAACCATGCTCTCCTCAGAGTTGTGCAAAAAAAGAAAAAGCCTCGATAATCGTTTGATTATCAAGGCTTAGAGTTAGTCGGGATGACAAGATTCGAACTTGCGACAACACGCCCCCCAGACGTGTACTCTAACCGGGCTGAGCTACATCCCGAACTGGTTTTGCGAGTGCAAAGATAATAACTTTTTTTTGAATTGTGCAAATTTATCGCAAAAAAAATGTATCTTTGGGATATGAAATTCAGTATCAAGATAGCGATAATAGTCTTAATTGGCTCGTTATGTGTGAGTTGCGTGGGTGGCTCGGGGTCGGCAAAAGTTTCGTTCGACCACTCGATTTATGCGCCCCACTACGCTACGGGCTACGAAATATTGGGTGATGAGGGTGAAAATCACCTTATTCGCGTAACACGCGCATGGCAGGGTGATGCCGTCGTGGAGCAGTCGTTGGCAATCTTTGCCGACGAGGCGAGTGCCAAGGGTTACGATGGTCAATATATCGTTGGCTCGGCAGAGCGTGTGGTCTGTATGTCGACAAGCCATATCGCGATGATTGAGCTCTTGGGTAAGGCCGATAGCATCGTGGGTGTCTCGGGCAAGCAGTATATTATGTCCGAGGCGATTGCGGGCAACCCTGCGGTTAAGGATGTGGGCTATGATAGCTCGCTGGATTACGAGGCGTTGGTTGTTTTGCGCCCCGATGTGGTGTTGCTCTATGGCGTGAGTGCCGAGAATACGGCGCTTACGGCGAAGTTGCGTGAGTTGCATTTGCCCTACCTCTATCTTGGCGACTACACCGAGCCGTCGCCCCTTGGCAAGGCCGAGTGGTTGGTTGCCGTGGCTGAGATTATGGGCTGTCGCACGGAGGGCGAGCAGATGTTTCAGGATATCGTCGAGCGCTACAATGCTGTGCGCGATGGGGTAGTGCGCTCGGAAGATAGCCCCAAGGTGATGTTTAACACCCCCTACCAGGAGGTGTGGTATATGCCATCGGACGATAGCTATATGGTGCAACTTTTGGAGGATGCCGGTGGCACCTATATATATAAGGGTAAGAATAAAACCGCTGGCTCGGTGGGCATTAGCCTTGAAGAGGCATATATGCTTGTCTCGGATGCCGACCTCTGGCTCAATGTCGGTCAGTGCTCGTCGCTTGCCGAACTTCGGCAGTCGGCGCCCCACTTTGCTCGTTGTGCTGTGGTCGTGCGTGGCGATGTATACAACAACAACGCTCGCCGTACAGCGTCGGGTGGTAGCGACTTCTGGGAGTCTGCTATTGTGCGCCCCGATGTCGTGCTCGAAGATATGGTGAAAATTGTGCGTGGCGAGGATAGTACGCTCTACTATCACCACCGCCTAAAATAGATAGATGATGAACCGTAGGATGCAAAATATACTCTTCGTGGTGCTCTCGCTTGCGCTGGTGGCTCTTGCCATTGGCGACCTCGCTATTGGCACTACCGATATTGCCATCGGCGATGTCTGGGCGGCACTTACGGGTGGTGTTACCACGGATGAGTACCGCACCATTGTCTGCGAACTGCGCCTACCGAAGGTTATCGTGGCTATCGCTGCGGGTATGGCATTGGCGGCCAGTGGCTTGGAGATGCAGACCCTCTTCCGCAACCCGTTGGCGGGTCCCTATGTCCTCGGCATCAACTCTGGCGCAAGCCTTGGTGTTGCGCTCTTTACGCTTGCAGCCCCTATGATGGGTGCGCTGTCAAGCTCTTTGTTTATGCGCCTCGGTCTTACGGGTATGGCGTGGATAGGCTCGGCGCTTATCCTTGTCTTGGTGATGTTCCTATCGCGTAGAATCAAGAATATCAATGTGATACTTATTCTCGGTATGATGCTCGGCTCGGCTATCAGTTCGGTTGTCGGCATCTTGCAGTATCTCGGCACCGATGAGTCGTTGAAGGCCTTTGTGGTGTGGACTATGGGCTCGCTGTCGACCGTAACGGTCGATGATTTGCGCGTTATGCTCCCTGCCGTTGTCGTCGGCCTTCTGCTTTCTATTGCTGCTGTTAAGTCGCTCAATATGTTGCTCTTGGGCGAGAGCTATGCCCGCACTATGGGCTTGCATGTGGCACGCTCGAGGGTTGTTATCTTCCTCTCGACAACGCTCCTTGCAGGTAGCGTTACCGCCTTTTGTGGCCCTATCGGCTTTATCGGTCTTGCGATGCCTCACCTTGCGCGTATGACCTTCCGCACGGCAGACCACCGTGTGCTGATGCCCGCCTCGATGCTGTGGGGTGCGGTGTCGATGCTCCTCTGCTGTGTCGCTTGCGATATCGTGGCGCGTGGCGGTGTGATGTTGCCGATTAATACTATTACCTCGCTGTTGGGTATTCCGATTATAATTATTGTCGTACTGCGTAACCGTAACCGCCAATGATAGAGCTTCGTAATATATCACTCAAGTTCGGCGAGCGAACACTTATGGAGGGTGTTTCGACCACCTTCTCTGTTGGTACGATGACCGCTCTGCTTGGTCGTAACGGCACGGGCAAGAGTACCTTGTTGCGTGCTATTGCCTCGTTGGGCAAGGTGCAGGGTGGCGAGATATGGATTGATGGCCGTGAGTTATCTACGCTGTCAAGCACAGAGCTTGCTCGCCGTGTGGCGTTTGTCAATACCGAACGCATTGATGTCGAGGCTCTTACGGTTCACGACTTGGTAGCTGTTGGTCGCTCACCATATACCGACTGGATGGGTCGCTTAAAGTCTGACGATGAGCGCATTATCGAGCGCTCGATGCATATTGCAGGTGTCGAGAGTATGGCATCGCGCATGGTCTCAACACTCTCGGATGGCGAGTGTCAGCGTGTGATGATTGCCCGCGCCTTGGCTCAGGATACACCTATCATCCTGCTCGATGAGCCTACCGCCTTTCTTGACTTACCGAACCGCTATGAGCTATGTACGCTCCTTGGGCGCTTGGCGCACGATGAGGGTAAGTGCATAATCTTCTCGACCCACGAGTTGGATATTGCGCTCTCGCTTGCCGACTCTATCGCCTTGGTCGATACTCCAACACTTAGGCATCTGCCCACCCCGATATGATATCGTCGGGCAATATCGAGCGCCTTTTCGATAGCGAATATGTATCGTTCGATGCTGCTACACAGTCGATAAAGCTCTGTAAATAGGGATTTTTTGTGAGTTTTTGCAAAACTTTCGCAAAACATTTTGCCAAATAGAAAATTTTGCGTACCTTCGCACCGCTAATTCGCTCTCTTATAGAGAGTGTTAGTGGTTTGGCCCGTTCGTCTATCGGTTAGGACGCAAGATTTTCATTCTTGAAAGAGGAGTTCGACTCTCCTACGGGCTGCACTTGGCGCGTCATATTTCGGTATGGTGCGTGCGGTTTAAGAGATTTTTTAGGAGCGGGCTTCGGCCTATCCGAAAGCAGCTACGGCTGTCAAAGAAGTTGCCGCCCGGCAGGGCAGTGTTCAGATGCCGACAAGCGATATGCCTCGAGAAGGCGACTATCGCAGTGGTCAGACGATGAAGGAGAGGACCACAAGTGTGGTGAGAGTCAACCTACGAAAGGAAGGAGAGTGTAGGGGCCGCCACCGTAGTCGGAGAATCTGGAAAGCCGGGAAACACAGAATTATTTAAAAGTAAAAATAAAAAAAGATTTAAAACTATGGCAAATCACAAGTCATCGAAGAAGAGAATTCGTCAGACCATTACTAAGCGTGCACACAACCGTCTTTACCACAAGACCACTCGTAACGCTGTAAAGGCATTGCGTAACACCACTGAGCGTGCTGCTGCTGAGGCATTGCTTCCCAAGGTAAGCTCAATGTTGGACAAGTTGGCTAAGACCAACATTATCCACAAGAACAAGGCAGCTAACTTGAAGAGCTCGTTGGCTATGCATGTAAACGCACTTTAATTTCTTGTGAAAAGGCAGCATCTGCTGCCGCTAACAAAAGAAAATTGGAATGGGTAGTACGACAAGTACAACCCATTCCTATTTTTTTGCCGAGCGTTGCATCTACTGCCTTTGGCTTTTTTTGATAAGAGATTAGTTTTTGCTTTGTTATACTTTTGTAATACTCTTTTTTAGGCGTGAGTGTACAGATTTTACACAACAAATACTATCTTTGTATTCGTAAATAGGTGAAACTATCTACTAACAAATGTCCTAAAACTTAATGAGAATTATGAAAAACTATTTTGCACTTCTGCTATCGGTCGCGGTATTTGCTATGGGATGTGGCAAGGAGCCTGTTGAGAAGCCTATGCCCGATGAGCCCACGCCTGAGGTTAAGTACGACAAAGAGATGGTTGCTACATCGCTTGCGGGTAGCGCATATCGTGGCGAGTCCTCTGTTGAGGGTAGCTATGGCTACACCATTATGCTCTCAGAGGCAGGTCTTGGCCAAGATGGTGAGTTTAAAGAGGATGCTGACTACTACATCTTCGATATCTATGCCTCGGAGGGTGGCAGTGGCGACGAGGTGACAATCCCCAATGGCGAGTATCTGTTCGATAAAGAGTCGGCGATGGCCGAAGGTTCGCTATCGGCAACATTCAGCGCACTCCTATCAACCGTTGGCGATACCCGAAGAGAGTCTTTTAGTGAGGCGCGTATCGTGGTTGAGGATAACTCTATTGAAGCATACCTAACACTCTCAGATGGACATAAGCACCATGTGCGCTACGATGGTACTCTTGTGATACCTGCAAACACACCGACGACATCCACCCCTTTGAGCACACTATCGGCAAACTATAACTTCGATATCGAGGGTGGTCTCTTTGTGGGTGCCTATGTAGGCGATATTATGAGCACTGGTTGCAACACCTGTCAGGTATTTTTGTGGGAGTATCTCGATTTGGAGAGTGGCGAGGAGCGTGGCGACACCTTCCAGATAGACCTACAACTGCCCCGTGGTGGCACAGATATTCGTGGCGTCTACACCGTAGGCGATGAGGAGGGTAGGTTTGTTGCTGGCTGGGCCGAAGATGTTGGAGGTCAGTATATGCAACAAAATTCGTGGTATATAACCGCAGACTATGCAACTTTCGCACCCCTTGTTAGTGGTATGGTCATTGTGGAGAGCCAAGATTTAGTGGAGTATACCTTTATCGTCGATGTTGTAGATGACTATGGCAACTCCATTCGAGGAGTATTCCGTGGCTCTGGCGAATTTATGGAGTGGTAATCTCTTTTGATAAGGTTGCACTTCGAACATTACCAAAGATTTTGCCGTCAATAAGCACTACCTATGAGTACGGCTTGTTGACGGCAATCTCATTTTTTTTGCATTTTTAGAGAAAAAGTATTATCTTTGTCCAAAACAAAGGGGTGCCTTGATTGGCTGAGATTATACCCTCGAACCTGATGCAGTTAGTACTGCCGTAGGAATTGTGGATAATATCATAACGCATACCCCGTATTGGTAGGTATGCGTTTTTTTTCGTCTTAAGGCGACCCCGTTGTAGAACTCTAAATTCAGCTATTATGGAACTACAACCGAACAACGAGGTGGGTTGCCAACACTCCCCACAAAGACTTCAAAAACACTACCGTGCCGTGCTCTCCATTGCGGGCTCCGACTCGTCGGGTGGTGCGGGTATTCAGGCAGACCTTAAAACTCTCTCGGCACTCGGCATCTATGGCGCAACAGCCATTACCGCTATCACGGCACAAAACACCGTGGGCGTACACTCTCAATTCGCTATTTCGCCCGAAATGGTTTATAACCAGATTGTTGCCGTGGTTGAGGATATAGCGCCCTCGGTCATCAAAATCGGTATGCTTGCCAATAAAGATGTCGCATCGGCTGTTGCTGATGCCCTCGGTCGCTACCATATTCCCACTATCCTCGACCCCGTGATGGTGTCGAGTAGCGGTCATCGTCTACTTGCAGTCGATGCACAGGAGGTTGTCAAGGAGCGCCTTTTGCCACTCTCTACGCTCGTTACGCCCAATATTCCCGAGATGGAGGCACTTACGGCAATGCCTCTAACCAATGCCGATGAGAAACTCTTGGCAGCCAAATATCTGCTCTCGTTGGGTGCTGGTGCGGTACTGCTCAAAGGTGGTCACGAGGAGGGCGACACAAAGTGCGATATCCTCTATCAGTGTGGGGCTAACGGCATCGAAATTACGCACTTCTCAACGCCTTCAATCGCCACGACAAATATCCATGGCACGGGCTGTACGCTCTCCTCAGCTATTGCTGCCTTTATGGCGAGAGGTATGGCGCTAAAAGATGCTGTGCAAGAGGCAAAACACTATATCACAGAGGCGATTAAGGCGGGCGCAGATATTGCGATAGGTGGTGGCTTTGGTCCTGTAAATCATCTATTTAACCCAAAACCTATGAGCGTTTATGAAGAGTAGTAATTATCGTTTGCAGTTTATCACCCACTCCACCGACCGCTACACCTACGAAGAGTCTGCACACCTCGCCTTGGAGGGTGGTTGTCGCTGGGTGCAACTGCGTATGAAGGGTGCAGAGGAGTCGGATAGGGTGGCGTGTGCGCTTGCTGTGCAGAGGATGTGCCGAGCGGTGGGTGCAACATTTATTGTCGATGATGATGTGCTCTTGGCAAGGCGCATCGGAGCAGATGGTGTGCATCTTGGCAAGGAGGACATGCCCATTGCCGAGGCTCGCGCGATATTGGGAGAGGGCGTGATTATCGGTGCTACGGTCAACTCGTTTGAGGATTTCGAGGCACATATCAACGGCTCTCTGCCCGACTACTTCGGTTGCGGACCTTTCCGCTTTACAACGACCAAAAAGCGCCTTGCACCTACGCTCGGCATCGAGGGCTATCGCTCGATTATCAGCCGTATGCATGAAAGAGATATCACTATTCCCATTGTTGCTATTGGCGGTATTACAAAGGCTGATATTCCGCAAATCTTGGCTACCGGCATTGATGGTATTGCTTTGAGTGGTAGTGTGTTACAAGCCGACAATCCAGTAAATGAAATGCAAGAAATTGTATCAATAATAAACCATTTTAATAACTAAAACTATGATTGAAAGTAGAGTATCTCGTGGAATTATCTCGACCTATGCCGAGAAGTTGGAGAAGAATTTAGAGTTGGATGTTGCCATCGTTGGTGGCGGTCCTTCGGGTATTGTGGCTGCCTATTTCCTTGCCAAGGCGGGGTTGAAGGTGGCGTTGTTCGACCGTAAGCTATCGCCCGGTGGCGGTATGTGGGGTGGCGCTATGATGTTCAACCAGATTGTTGTGCAGGAGGAGGCGTTGCATATTGTTGATGAGTTTGGCATCAACCGCGAAAAGTACGAAGATGGACTATATGTTATGGATTCGGTGGAGAGTACCTCGGCGCTTCTCTATAAGGCGGTACACGAAGGTGCTACAATCTTCAACTGCTACTCGGTTGAGGATGTGATATTTAAGAATAATGTCGTAAGTGGTGTGGTCGTTAACTGGACACCAGTATTGCGTGAGGGCTTGCATGTAGACCCCTTGAATATCCTTGCTCGTTGCGTTGTCGATGGCACGGGTCACGATAGCGAGATGTGCTGCACCGTAGCACGCAAAAATGGCATTAAGCTCTCGACCGACACTGGCGCTGTGATTGGTGAGCGCTCGTTGGATGTTGTTGCTGGCGAGCAGGAGGTGGTAAACGGCACCAAGGAGATATACCCTGGCCTCTATGTCTGCGGTATGGCGGCATCTGCCGTAAGTGGCACACCCCGAATGGGTCCTATCTTTGGCGGTATGTTGCTCTCGGGCAAAAAGGTTGCCGACCTAATTATCGAGAAGTTAAAACATTAGGCGGATGTTGCGTATAGCCATTACGCTACCCGATGCTATCCGTGGGGAGGATGCCATCGTTCGGCGCCTCCTCTTGGGTGGCTTCGATATTGTCCATCTTCGCAAGCCAAATGCCAATATGGAGTATTGTCGCCAATTGCTTGCAGAACTGACAGATGCGGAGCGTTCGAGGATTGTTGTTCACGACTACTACGCCCTATACGAAGAGTTCGGGCTTAGAGGTGTGCATCTTAACCGCAATATCGTGAGTCTGCCCGCCGAATATCGTGGCTCACGCACCCGCTCTTGCCACTCGTTAGAGGAGGTTGTACGCCACAAAGAGGAGGTCGACTACCTCTTCTTAAGCCCGATTTTCGACAGCATATCTAAGGTGGGGTATCGCTCAGCATTTACGCACGAAGAACTGAGTAGAGCTGCCAACGAGCGAATAATAGATAGTAGGGTAATCGCCCTTGGAGGCGTTACAGCCGACAAAATTCCCTATTTAGAATCTCTCGGCTTCGGCGGTGTAGCGATGTCGGGAGCGATATATAAATAGGTTGCGCTATAAACAATAAAGCCCGAATGATTCGCTCATTCGGGCTTTGTTGTTTATAGGCTAAAGGTCTACTACTTCATAGCAGCCTTACCACCCTCGAGGAATGCGATGAAGCCCTCGATGCTTGCGTCGTAACCACGAACAGGCATCAAGATCTCCTGGTCGGGCGACATAAGAACATAGCCGGGCTGAGCATTTACATTGAAGCGCTCAACAGCGATAGCGTTGTTCTTACGACCGAGAGTAGTCATCACAATACCATTCTTGTTGGTGTAGTAATCCTCGGTCTTAAGGTCGGTACGGTCATCAACATACAATGCGCAGATGATGTAGTCGTCCATAAGAATCTGCTTAACGCGAGGATCGCTCCATACACGGGTCTCCATCTCACGGCAGTTGTTGCAAGCGTGGCCAGTGATGTCAACGAAGATAGGCTTGTTCTCCTTCTTAGCAACCTCGATAGCCTCCTCCAAGTCGAAGTAACCCTTGAGGTTGTGGGGCAAGTGGAGCTTATCGCCATACTTAACGCTCGCGTTGAGGTTAGAGTTATCACCCTCTACACGGAAGTCCTGTGAAGTCATAGGAGGCAAGTAGCCAGAGATACCGTTAAGAGGAGCACCGAACATACCAGGAATCATATATACTACGAACGAGAATACAACGATAGCCATTGCAAGACGCTTAACAGAGATAGTCTCCATCTTGTCGTCGTGAGCAAAGCGGAGCTTACCAAGCAAGTAGAGACCGAGCAATGAGAATACTACGATCCAGATAGCGAGGTAGATCTCACGGTCGAGGATACCCCAGTGGTAGGTCTGGTCGGCAGTCATCAAGAACTTAAGACCGAGAGCCACCTCAATGAAACCGAGGACAACCTTTACTGAGTTGAGCCAGCCACCGCTCTTGGGCATATTCTTAAGCATCGAGGGGAACCAAGCGAGAAGGGTGAAGGGCAATGCAAAAGCAGTTGCAAAGGCTGCCATAGTGATGATAGGCATCCAGATACCACCATTCATCGACTCGATAATTACCGAACCTACGATAGGACCTGTGCAAGAGAATGATACAAGTACAAGGGTAAGAGCCATAAAGAAGATACCAATCAAACCACCCTTCTCGGCACCAGCATCACTCTTGTTAACGAGCGACGAGGGCAATGTGATCTCGAATGCACCGAAGAACGAAGCAGCGAAAATCATAAAGATTACGAAGAAGATGATGTTGGGAATCCAGTGTGTAGAGAGCCAGTTGAAGATATCCTCGGTCACGCTATCGCCACCGGTGAAGCGTGTGATAAGGATAAGAGCTGCAATAGGCAACACATAGAGAGCAATGATGAACAAACCATACATTGTAGCGCGGAAACGACCCTGAGCCTTAGAACCCGAACCCTTGATGAAGAACGATACGGTCATAGGCACCATAGGGAATACGCAAGGAGTGAGCAACGCTGCAAAACCCCAAAGGATTGCAGTAACGATTGAGCCCCAGTCGAGAGGAGCACGCTCGGTAGCGCCTGTGGCAGGAGCAGTCTCCTCAGCCTCTGCTACGACAGCCTCACCCAAGGTGATGTTGAAGTCGAAGGAGCTCTGCTGGCACTGGTTGGTCTCGTTGGTGCAGATGTTGGTGCTAATCTCACCCTTAAGCTCTGTACCTGCCTCGGCCTTGATATCCTGGATGAATACCATCTTGCCGATGTAGTGGTTTACGGTGTCGCCAAACTCATCAACCGAAGCGTGGGTAGGCTCTGTCTCGCGCATATCACCTACTGTCTCGCCATTGTTGAAGATGAACAAGGGAGCAGAGAACATATCGCTCAAAGGATAACCGTGGTAACCCTCGGCGATGATACCTGTGAAGGTAAGCTCATAGAGACCAGCCTCCTTCTCCTGGGCGGTGAGGGTCCACTCTACGGGAGCACCACCCTGAATGTCGATGACATTACCCTCGTAAACCTTAACCTCCTCGGCAAAGGCAGCAAAGGGAAGCATCAGTGCAATGAAAAGCACTACTTTCTTAAAAAGATTTTTCATAAAAGTTTGAAATTAAGTTATGTTAGTTTGTCTTGTTTGTCTCTTTTCGATTAGTTTTCGTCGATATAGGGCTGCTCATCTATCGAAAACTCCTCGGCGAGGTTGTCGTCGGTGCGACCATCCCATATCTTGTAGCGCGAGGGCGATACTCCCACTCGCTGCTTGAAGTACTTGCCAAAGAAGGACTGCGAAGCAAAATTTAACTTATTCGATATCTCCTGAATACTAAGACCCGAATATTTCAACAATCGCTTAGCCTCATATACCACCGCCTCGTCGATAAGTTTCGATGCGTTGCGACCACTCTTCTTCTTCAGAATTAGCGAGAGGTACTTGGGTGTGATGCCCATCTTCGAGGCGTAGAACTCCACGCTACGCTCGGTGCTGCAATGCTCACGCAGCAGGGCGAGGAAGTTGTTGAACAGCTCGTCGGTGCGGTTGCTCACCGTGCCGTTGCCGGGTAGGCTGTGCTGCTGCAAGATGCCCATCACATAGTGGAACATCGCGGCAAAGAGCGAGCT
This sequence comes from Alistipes sp., assembly GCA_017465575.1. Lineage (GTDB taxonomy): Bacteria > Bacteroidota > Bacteroidia > Bacteroidales > Rikenellaceae > Alistipes. The sequence continues at coordinate 11,313 of JAFTVX010000026.1, forward strand.
GATAATCTTCTCGCGGTTCGAGGTGGGGGCGTAGTCGCACAATACCGAGCGCATAAGCTTCGATATGTCGTGGATATATGCCGCCTCCTGAGGCTCTACCTGCACGCAGGGGTCGTCCAAGAAGCCGTGGTAGATAGAGATGAGGTCCTGAGTGTCAACATGTATGCTGTTGAGATACTGACGCGAGTAGGTAATCATATATCCCGACGAGCGTATTGATGCCTTGACCTGCTCAATCACGGTGTTCTCGTTAAAGATAAAGAGGGTATTGGGGCGCAGCTCGTGGAGCTTGCCGTTAATCTTAATCTTTGCGGTACCACTTACCGTCACACCGATAGAGACACCCTGAATGAGTGCCGTCATATCCTCCAGCTCACGGAACATCACCAACGGAGTGATAACCATATCCTCCGAGTAGTACGCCGTCTCGAATCGTGACTTCAGTCGCTCAATCGAAGTTCGCTTGATACCATCCTGCTTCATCTTACTCTTTTTTCGTTTGAGGTTATATTTTGTTTGTTGCGTTTATCTCTAATAACTAAAAACTAACAACTAAAAACTGTTGCTAATCTAGCACCTAAATGTCAGAGCTCCCTTCTCGCAACTTAGCGTTATCGGAAATGTGGGCCCCGGCTGACCATCGACATCCGTAGGCTCTGCCACCGAGGTCGAAATCTCGAGCTTCGAGGTGCGGAAGTGGCGTATTGCGTGCGTTCCTCCACCCACCAGGTGCTGTGCCATATCGAGGCAGTTGAGCAACGGGTTACGCTTCTTTAGGAACAAGACATCGAACAATCCGTCATCTATCGTTGCTCCGCGTGCCAGCGTTATGCGACCAGCCGTGCGGCCGTTAAATACCAAGAACATCAGCGCCTCGCTCTCAAACTCCTCGTTGTCGCCCTTGATATGTAGTGGTATGCCGTGCATACGAATCATATCACGCAAGCCCTCGCGAACATAGGCTATCTTGCCCATCATACGCTTCTCTCTATCGCTCGTATGCTGCGATGTTGTGGTCAGAAGTCCAAAGCTCAACACATTGATAAAGTATCTGCCGTTCGCCTTGCCACAATCTACCTTGCGCTCCGTGCCCTCGGCAATCTGTCGTGCTGCCACAAGCAGACGGCGTGACATGCCGAGCGCCCCTGCAAAGTCGTTTGCCGTGCCCGAGGGTATGATGCCGAGAGTGGGGTTGATGCCCGCCTCACGCATTCGGTTGATGACATAGTTGAGCGTGCCATCACCACCACATACCACCGCCAAATCTACCGCCTCGTCACCCTTAAAGGGGTTCTCGGTAAACGATAGGCGTTTGGGCTTCAGCTCTATGTCGTTGCGACGAAATATTGCACATATCTCGTTGATATTCCTCACAATACGACGCCCTTTGCCCGATAGTGGGTTGTAGAGTAGCAGTGCTTTCATTGCAGTTAGTCGTTGAGTTCTGCCGAGCACTCCACACGATATCCCTCCTTATCGGCAAAAATAAAGTAATACAACCAGCCCTCCTTCTCCAACTCCTTGGCAACAGCAACAGCGCCACCTTCGGAGCCGAGTGCCATAAACATCGTAGCCGCAGCATCCGCCTCGGCACAGGTCGGTGCAATCACCGTTGCCGAGAGTAGGGTGCTGATAGCGCTGTATCCCGTTTTGGGGCTTATGGTGTGCGCCACCTTTCTGCCATCGTCGGTGGTGTAGAATCTACGATAGTTGCCCGAGGTCGCCATTGCGCAGTCCGTCTTCGAGATAATCTTCTCGAAACTATCGCTTTCGAAGTTGCCGTCGTAGGGTGTCTCCACACCTATCGACCACTCCGTGCCACGGCTGTTGAGACCACGGCAACGAATCTCACCGCCGATATTGACCATATAGTTCTCGACGCCCATCGCCTCCAACTCCTCTGCCATAAGGTCTACGGTGTAGCCTTTGGCTATCGAGTTGAGGTCGATCTGCATACGGCTATCTGCTCGCTGCAAACGACCATCCTGAATGGCAATCTTGTCGTAGCCCACAAACTGCAAAAGCGAGTCGACATTGGGTGTCGAGCCATCGCTCTTTTTGTCGGCAAAACCCCACGCCTCCGTAAGGGGCTTGATGGTGATGTCGTAAGCGCCATCGCTTAGCTTGGAGAAACGCTCGGCAAGCTCGATGTTGAACTCTATATGCCTATCCAACGAGTCGGTTTCGCCACGGTTGATACGCGACAAAAGCGAGTTATTGTCAAAAATCGACATCGAACTTTTTGCCTCTTGGTCGATTTTTTTGACCATATCGACCACGGTTTGCTCAGATGCGTTGCCGTCGTACTTTACCACTACGAATGTCCCAAGTGCCTGACCCTCAATCGTTACATACTCGCGCGAAAGATTTGCGCACGATGCAATGGTGCAAAGTGCGACAAACAAAGCAAAACGAATAAGCGAATTGTGTAGCGTTCGGAACATCTCTCTAATTATACTAATTCGGAATACAAAGGTAGTAAAAATTTCCAATTTTTCACTATTCCAGGCAAGTTTTTTTAGATGCTATGCGAAAAATAGTAGAATTTAGTGAAATCGGTGCGAGAATATTTTTCATATATATTATCTTTGTGTTCAAAATAAAAGCGAGAAAGCAAGTGAAAGAGAATAAAATAAATTAGGGACGAAAAAATTCTTGTAAAAAATTTGCAGTAAATGGTTCTTTTTCTTTGAAAAAGCCCTTGCTATTAGCGAAAAATCAATTATCTTTGCCGCACGCTCCGGCAGGATCTAAGGTAAGGACGATCTGTCGTGGAGTGGAACCAGGGGCGTAATCCTCGGGAAATGAGAAGGATGCGCACCATAAAATCAATTAAAACTATGTATTTGACACCTGAAAAGAAGCAGGAGTTGTTTGGCCAGTACGGCAAGTCTACAACCGACACCGGTTCACCCGAGAGCCAGATCGCGTTATTCACTTATCGTATCAACCACCTTACCGAGCACATGAAGAGCAACCGTCACGACTACGGCACACAGCGTTCGTTGTTGCGTCTCGTAGGTAAGCGTCGTAAGTTGCTTATGTACTTGAAGGAGGTTGATATCGAGCGTTACCGCGCTATCATCAAGACTCTTAACCTCCGTAAGTAGTACGGATGTGCAGCAAATGAAGGCGGTGCCTATGTCATCGCCTTCATTTACACTTTGAATTTATTGAGGCAACGGCTCAAAAGGTGGGCGTTGCACTACGATATAAGATGACAATTTTTTAGAGGTTTTTTAGAATTTTTTATGGAAGCAAACAAGTTGTACAATGCTGTACAGAAGACAATCACTCTCGCCGACGGTCGTGAGATTATGATTGAGACCGGCAAGCTTGCGAAGCAGGCAGATGGCTCGGTGGTTGTTCGTATGGGCGACACAATGCTTTTGGGTACTGTTGTTGCCGCTAAAGATGCCAAGGAGGGCACCGATTTTATGCCCTTGCAGGTAGAGTATAAGGAGAAGTACGCATCGTGTGGTCGTTTCCCCGGTGGCTTTATGAAGCGAGAGGGCAAGGCTGGCGATTCTGAGATTTTGGTAGCACGCCTTATCGACCGTGCACTTCGTCCTTTGTTCCCCGCTGACTACCACGCCGAGGTTTTTGTTACAGTTAACCTTATCTCGGCTGAGAAAGATATCCAGCCCGATGCACTCGCAGGTTTGGCTGCTTCGGCTGCTTTGGCAGTTTCGGACATCCCCTTCGGTGGTCCTATCTCGGAGGTTCGCGTAGCGCGTATCGGTGGTGAGTATGTTATCAACCCCGGTTTCGAGGCTATGAAGGATGCCGACCTCGACATTATGGTCGGTGGTACTATCGACAATATCCTTATGGTTGAGGGTGAGATGAACGAGGTATCGGAGGAGGTTATGCTCGGTGCTATTATGTTCGCACACGAGGAGATTAAGAAGCACTGCGCTGTCCAGATTGAGCTTATGAAGGAGCTCGGCAAGGATGTTAAGCGTGAGTACTGCCACGAGACCAACGACGAGGAGCTTCGCCAGACCATCATCTCGGAGCTCTACGACAAGGCTTATGCTATCGCTACCAGCGGTACTATGAAGCACGAGCGTTCTGACGCCTTCGATGCTTTGGAGGCTGAGTTCGCATCACGCTTTACCGAGGAGGAGCTCGAGGAGAAGGCCCCCCTTATCCACAAGTACTTCCACGACGATGTTCAGAAGAAGGCTATGCGTAATATGATTCTCGACGAGGGTAAGCGTCTCGATGGTCGTCGTACCGACGAGATTCGCCCCATCTGGTGCGAAGTTGACTACTTGCCTTGCGCACACGGCTCGGCTATCTTCACCCGTGGTGAGACCCAGTCGTTGACTACCGTAACTCTCGGCACCAAGCTCGACGAGAAGCAGAAGGACGAGGTTTTGGTTCAGGGCAGCGAGCAGTTCGTGTTGCACTACAACTTCCCTCCCTTCTCTACTGGTGAGGCTCGCCCCGCTCGTGGTTTGAGCCGTCGTGAGATTGGTCACGGTCACCTCGCTTGGCGTGCGTTGAAGCCTATGGTACCCCTGGGCGAGGAGAATCCCTATGCTGTTCGCGTAGTTTCGGATATTTTGGAGTCTAACGGCTCATCATCTATGGCTACCGTATGTGCTGGTACTTTGGCGCTTATGGACGCTGGTGTTAAGTTGCGCAAGCCCGTGTCGGGTATCGCTATGGGTCTTATCTCGGATTCGGCTACTGGCCGTTGGGCTGTGTTGTCGGATATCTTGGGCGATGAGGACCACTTGGGCGATATGGACTTCAAGGTTACTGGTACCCGCGACGGTATCACCGCAACCCAGATGGATATCAAGGTAGACGGTCTTTCGTACGAGGTTTTGGCAAAAGCGTTGGAGCAGGCTCGTCAGGGTCGTCTTCACATCCTCGACAAGCTTGTTGAGACTATCGCCGAGCCCCGCGAGGACTACAAGCCCTTCGTACCCCGTATCGTGCAGATTACCATTCCTCAGGAGTTCATCGGTGCTGTTATCGGTCCTGGTGGCAAGGTTATCCAGGATATTCAGAAGACTACTGGCACTACCATCACCATCACCGAGGTTGATGAGAAGGGTATCGTAGATATCTTCGGTCAGAACAAGGAGGCTTTGGATGCTGCATTGGCTCGTGTTAAGGCTATCGTTGCTGTTCCCGAGATTGGCGAGACCTACAACGGTAAGATTCGCTCTATCGTAGACTTCGGTGCTTTCGTTGAGATTCTTCCTGGCAAGGATGCTTTGTTGCACATCTCTGAGATTGACTACAAGCGTTTCGAGACTATGGAGGAGACAGGTCTCAAGGAGGGCGAGATGATCGAGGTTAAGCTTATTGCCAAGGACCAGAAGACTGGCAAGTTGAAGCTTTCGCGCAAGGCGTTGCTTCCCAAGCCCGAGGGTTGGGTAGAGCGTGAGCCCCGTGAGCGTAAGCCCCGTGAGCACCACGATGGCGAGAAGCGCGAGCAGCGTGGTCCTCGTCGTGAGCGCCGCTAAAAACTGTTAGCGTTTCGGCACTCTATATATAATATGTATAGCGTGCCGAGCGTTAGTTGAAGACGAAAATATGACAAACAGAAAATTTATAACTAACTAAAAACTTTATCGACGATGAAAAATCTTTTCAAGATGAGCGTTATGCTCACCGTTGCGGTTTTGACCCTCACTGGTTGTAACTGCTTTAAGAAGATGGCTAAGAATCAGGACGAGGTGCAGCTCACTTGCACTCCCGAGGTTTTGGTTCTTAACAATGGCCGTGTAGATGCCGATGTAAAGGTTGTATTCCCCGTTAAGTACTTCAACGCTAAGGCTGTTGTGAAGGTTACTCCCGTTATGGTATTCGAGGGTGGCGAGGTATGTGGCGCTACTCAGTACTTCCAGGGCTCAAAGGTTGATGACAACTACACCGTTATCGACAAGAAGCAGGGTGGCGAGTACACTATGCACATCTCATTCCCCTACGACGAGCGTATGGCATGCAGCGAGCTCCAGCTCCGCGCTGAGATTAAGTGTCCTAAGGGCAAGTGCAAGGAGTTTACTTTGGTAAACCTCAACAATGGCGCTATCCCCACCAAGGACGAGGAGGCTGTTTTGGCTGCTGACGGTGCTGAGGCTTTGGCTCTTAAGCGTGCTTTCGGTCTTACTATCGCTGAGGGTGTTAACACCTTGCAGAGCGACCTCGACTACGCATCTGCTATGCAGCCCATGGAGTCTGGTTACAAGAATGTTATCACCGAGGTAACTAAGGCTAACTACATGTATGCTATCAACTCTTCACGCTTGGCTAAGAAGGCTCAGTCGAGCGACGAGCTCACCGCTTTCCAGCAGAAGGCTGCCGAGCAGAAGGAGAACGACCGCATCAAGCAGAACATCTATGTTAATGGTTACGCTTCACCCGATGGTCCCGAGAAGTTCAACGATAAGCTCTCTGCTGCTCGTAGCGAGTCAGGTAAGAAGGCTGCCGAGAAGCTCCTCGAGGAGGTAGGTTTGCCCCTCGACGCTGCATCTTATGGTGAGGACTGGGAGGGCTTCAAGGAGCTCGTTGCTGCTTCTAACATCGAGGACAAGGAGCTTATCCTCTCTGTATTGAACAGCTATGAGTCATCTTCAGAGCGCGAGAACCAGATTAAGAATATGTCGCAGGTATTCAAGGCTTTGAAGGAGGAGATTCTTCCCCAGTTGCGTCGTGCACAGCTTGTAAACAGCTCTGACATCACCGGCAAGACCGACGATGAGATGGCTGCTTTGGTACGCGCTGGCAAGTTCTCTGAGCTCGACGAGAAGGAGATGCTCCACATCGCTTCTACTGGCAAGCTTTCACAGGAGGAGAAGATCGCCGTTTTGGAGGCTGCTGCTTCGGAGTACAAGAGCGCTGCTGCTTACAACAACCTTGGTATCGCTTACGCTGAGGCTAAGGAGGCTAAGAAGTCTGCTGATGCTTTCGCAAAGGCTGTTAAGGCTGGTGGTAACGCATCTGAGATTAACAACAACCTCGCTTTGGTTAACCTTATGAACGGTGAGACCGAGGCTGCTAAGAACTACACCGCTGCTGCTTCTAAGGAGGCTAAGGCGTTGGCTGCTGCTGCCGAGGGTAACTATGCTGCTGCTCAGTCGGAGCTCGATGGCTACAATGCTGCTATCGCTGCTACTATGAACGCTGACTACACCGCTGCTAAGCAGTTCATCGCCAACGACAAGTCTGCAAAGGCTGACTACCTCCGCGCTATCATCGCTACTAAGCAGGGTGACTTCGCTGCTGCAACTGCACAGCTCAAGTCGGCTATCGCTAAGGAGCCCGCTTACGCAGAGCGTTGCACCAAGGATGTTAATCTTCGTAACTATATTGGTAAGGAGATCAACTTGTAATTTCTTGTGATAAGGGGCATCCTTCGACGCCTCAATCATTGCCCTGAATGGGAAATACCTCGAGTATGTCCCATCCAGGGCAATTTCTTTATCGGCGCCAAATTATGCCCCTTCTGACAAGAAATTGGGGTCTTTGCCGTGAAAAGCCGCAATCTGTGGCGTCAAACATCAGAGCCCCGAATGGGAAATACGCATAGTATGTCCCATCCGAGGCTCTTTCATTTGCCACCACATCTCACGACTTTTGACGACAAAGTGTGCTGGTTGGGAGGCGGTTGGTCGCGCTCCATTAGAGCGCCTTATACGCAGAGGGGTCAGAGTTGACTAAGGGGTCAGATTGGTTGCGCTTGTTACCAGCGCTGGCTACGACCCTTAGAAAACATTTAC
>JAFTVX010000027.1 GCA_017465575.1 Alistipes sp.
CCCGCAGGGCTTGACCTTGCTTGGACGAACAGAACACGAGTTACCTTTGCCTGTGGTTTGGTGAACTCGGCTACGAATCTGTTATGTCATTTTCTTTATCGCATAGATAGTTTTTAGGGTACGGATTCTTATAATTGGAGAAAAAATCGTATCTTTGCACTTAGAAAAAAGTTATTTGAAAAGCATGAGGAATATAGTGTAACAAAACAAGTTAGCAATTTCTTATCCATTGCCCATTCTCATGCAAGTTCTTCTTAATGGTTTGATACTCAAAGAATCTTAATCAAACTACATCAAATATACGAACTATTAGTGAAGAAAACAAATAGGCTACAATATATCTATTGTGGCCGTTAGCTCCGAGATATGGTCGATAACAGCATCGGCATCTGCCTCGACAAGTTCCCGACGGGTGGCATTGCCATAGCTTACGCCCACGGCACGCACCCCTGCATTATGTGCCATCTCGATATCCACGGGCATATCGCCAACGACGAGCGCCTCCGAAGGCTCAACGCCATAGTGTGCAAGGGTCATAAGCACAGGTTCGGGCTCGGGCTTATGGCGTATAACATTGTCGGAACCAAGCACATAGTCAAAATATTGCGCAACGCCCATATTCTTCAAAAAGAGCAACAACGATGGTGATGAGCGTGACGATGCGATGCTCATCTTTATATCCATTGCAGCCAATCGAGCGAGGGCATCCGCAACACCAGGGAAGAGGTCGGGCGATAGTTCCTCGATGCTCTGGTAAAAGATATCGCGGTAGGTTGCAACACACTCCTTCGCCTCGTCGCGCGACATTGCGGGGTACATGCTCAAGAAGCTATCCTCGAGCGTTAGACCGATAGTCGAGGCGCAGGTGGCCTCATCACGCAATTCCAAGCCACGCAGCTGCATCGTACGGCGCAGCGTAACAACGATATTGTGGCGTGTATCGCCGAGCGTGCCATCGAAGTCGAATATTACAATCCTTGGTTTCATACCCCAAAGATACAAAATTTAGGGAAAAGCACCGCTAAATAAAGGATATTTTCTGCCACTTGCCCGACGACGATGCCGAGAGCTCCTTTTCGACAATTCCCGTCAGCGCATCGGCAATATCATCGTGGCGGTTGGAGCGTACATTACGCCTAAATGTTGTGAGGTGGGCGTAGGCCTCGGGCCACCTAAGGTGCCACCCTCGAGGAAAGCGCAGGGCATGGACAACGGTGGCGGAGTTCGACAAGATGCGCGCCTCCTTATTGCCATTTTGGTGAAACCACTCGACCTTAACATGCGGGGCAAGGCGCTGCACAGAGCGAGCAAAACCTCGACCACCGTTGTTGCTCTCGATATATACTCGGCGGGTATCGTTGCGCATAAGCATCTCGGCAACAAGCCGTTCGGTCGTCTCCATAGCCTCTTGCGTATAGACCATATCTGTAATGTAGACTATGCCATCGGTATCGACAGCGTACGCTACCGAGGCGAGGTAGTCATCGCCAGTATCGGCGGTGTCGGTATAGCTTGCTCGGGCAACAATATCGCGGGGCAGGGTGTCGTACTCACGGAAGGCATCGCCATAAAGCAGACCCTCGCGCGACGATGGGTGACCCTGATACATCGCCTCGAAGCGCACAGGGTCTAATTGGCGTTTGCTCTTGAGAAGCGTTGCGCTCTGCTGTGCCTCCCACAGCGCTTCACCCTCCTTTCGAGGGTCAATCTCGGTGGGCGGTGAGGCTTTAAGTGCCTCGAAGTTTAGGCATAGCCACTCGCCATCCTCCACCTTGTCGATATCGCTCCACGACTGCAACATTCGGCATCGCTCCGTACGCATAAGCTCGCCAATAAGGTCCTCTTCGTGCCAGCGTGTAAAGACAATCAGCTCGCGCGAGGTGTTGTGCATACGGGTGCGCACCACCGAGGTATACCACTCCCAGCAGTTTGTTCGCACCACGGGCGACTGCGCCTCCATAGCATCTTTGTAGAGGTCGTCGAGGATAAAGCAGTCTACACGATTTCCCGTGAGCGAGCCCTCGCGACCCACCGAGATAAGCTCGCCTTTACGCCCAATAATCTCCACCTCGTCCGATGTTCGGATATAGCCTGCGGGCTTTGTGCCCTGCTTGATGGTCGTATCGGGGAAAATCTCGGCATACTCCCTCGACTCAATAATGCGCTGAACACGGCGGTTGAACTTCGAGGCCAAGGTACCCGAATAGGAGGCGATAGCGATACGGCTATCGGGGTCGAGACCGAGCATATAGGCAGGAAGTAGCGTTGTAGCACCTACACTCTTGCCGTGTTGCGGAGGTACGGATACGATAAGTTTTTTAATTCGCCCCGTGGCATACGCCTCCAATATATTATAATAGGTGCGATGGAAGGGGGTAAACTCCAAGAAGGGGTAGACCCTCTGAGCGAAATCGATAAATGAGCAAGTCTCGGCTTGCTCCGTAAAATTTTGCTTTTTCATAGATTAAGAATTTTGTGCCGACAGCCCCGATGCGGGCGATAAGATTGGTCGGCAACCGATGGGGAAGGCATCGCTTCGTAAGGTTGGATAGCCCATCGGCAAGGTTTTAACAGTTTGATTTAGAGCGCAATTGCAAGCATTTCGCGGAACGAGAAGTCATTCAAAATCTCCTCGCCGCCCTCGATGGTGCGAAACTCCCACCATACGGGGACAAGGCGTTCGATTGGTCGAAGCGAACTCTCCTCTGAAGGCTTACCTCGATGCACAACGAGTGTGCAGATAAGCGAGCAGAAGGTGTCGCCAACGGTCAAATCAACACGCCCCGAGAAGAACCCTTTTGTTGCAATTTGCGCCATCAAACTCTCGAAAACCTCAAGGTAAAGTTTAGAAGAGATTGTGTACATAGTTGATTTTTTGATAATAATGTGTAAAATAATTTGCAAAACAAAATAAATTGCTTAACTTTGTAGTGCAAATATAAGTTCAAAAACTTGTTTTGTCAAGTGTTTGATATAAATTTTTAACATAAATTTTCTTTATATGATGACCGTAGGCGAGCGTATTCGACTTATACGCAAACAGCTTAATTTAACGCAAGAGCAACTTGCTCAGCGACTTGGCATCGGAAAGGCAGCCCTTTCGATGATTGAGACAGGCAAGGCAGGCTTCTCGACCCGCAACAAAAACATCTTAGTTCAAGATTTGAATGTCAATCCCGAATGGATTGAGTCGGGCAAGGGCAAGATGTTCAACGCCGACCCCAACCTAACGGCCTACACCCACCGCACCGACAACTCGTTGCCGATGCAGAGTGTGCCACTCTACTCTATCGAGGGCACAGCGGGTCTTGTACCTCTGTTTGCCGACCAAACCGAGGCTAAGCCCGTGAACTATATTCATATTCCGAATTTGCCAAAGTGCGATGGCGCAATCTATATTGTTGGCGACTCGATGTACCCCTTGTTGAAGAGTGGCGATATTGTTCTTTATAAGCAACTTAGCGATGTACGCGATGTCTTTTGGGGCGATATGTATCTACTCTCGATAGACATCGACGGCGAGGAGTATATCACCGTAAAGTATGTTCAGAAGTCGGAGCACGAGGGCTATGTGAAGCTTGTTAGCCAGAATCAGCACCACGCCGACAAGGAGGTCGAGGTGAGCCGCATCCGTGCCATTGCCCTAATCAAGGCCTCGATTAGAATGCACACCATTGGGTAGGAAATGAGTTGTTAGTTATTAGTTGTTAGAAAAAAATCCAATTTAAAAACATTTTAACTCATAGTAACTCATTTTAACCCATTTTAACCCACTATCATAAGAGGCGTAGTCAGTAGGAGTTTAGGGAAATTAGGGAGAACGATACCAACATTTATCCTGAAACTCACTACACTCACTACAAGACATCGAGTCCTATCCTGAACGACAAACAGGATAGGACTCGAAGCGCAGTGCCGTAGGCACAAGCTCGCGCGGATACCTTTGAAAAAAAAGCGCAGACCTTTAGGTCGAGCAATAAATCACTATCATATCCGCGCAACCTGCAAAAACATACTATGCTGGGCACAACAGCTTGGCGAGGTATTGCGAAGCAATGGTGCTATTTCGAAAATGATGGGAGCTTGCTCACTAAACAATTTTCGAAATAGCACCACTCGCTGTGAAACAGCGCCCTCGCCAAACGAGCACAAAAAAAGACCGACTTCAGAAGAAATCAGCCTTTGTGCCCAGGATAGGACTCGAAGCGCAGTGCCATAGGCACAAGCTCGCGCGGATACCTTTGAAAAAAAAAGCGCAGACCTTTAGGTCGAGCAATAAATCACTATCATATCCGCGCAACCTGCCAAACATACTATGCTGGGCACAAGAGC
>JAFTVX010000028.1 GCA_017465575.1 Alistipes sp.
GAATCCTAAAAATTGCAAGAATTCAGTTAGATACTATGCTGAGAATGCATATCGGGTTTATACGTTAGAAACGAGTGGTAGCTCTATATAATATCGTTTCAGTATCATTTGTATTCCCATTTAAGTTCTTACTTTTACATTCCATGACCAAAACAACCCGCATCGTATGCTTGTGCATACTCGGTGCGGTGGGGACACTTTGTGGTGTCTCCACCATCAATGCACCAAGAGATGGTGTTTTTCATTTTATTGAGTGAGTTAGTCTGTTTTTGCGCTAACATATTTCGGGCTCTTTGAGGTTCTTTTTGGCATCTTTTGAATTGGAAAATTTGATAATAGCCCGCTATTACCTGCATCTTCCAATTCAAAATCTAATCAAAAATAACTCTCAAATAGACTCGAAATAAAATGAAAACACCATCTTCTGCAAGATAAAATAGAATTGATAACTCCAACGGAGCCATTGCGTTCAGCATATATCGTAGCCGATATTGCTATGCAGGATCCTGTTGCCATATCCGTACAAGGCGAGCTCTATGCCCTCGAGCGTAGAACACTCGCCGAGTACAATGGCGACAACACACCAACCCGCACGGGTATCTTTTTAGACACCCACACTATGATAGAGCAAAGATGATAGAGCAAAGAGAATGTCATATTGAGCGTAGCGAAATATCTCGCAGTTAGCAATTAGGGCGATGGTCGTGCAGACCTTGAGATCCTTCGTTACACTCAGGATGACAAAACGAGAGCAAAGATGAAGGAGCAAAGAGCAAAAGTGTATAAATAAAGCACTTACTAACCGCACAGGTAACTATTTAGATACCCACACTATGAAAGAGCAAAGATAAAAGGGCAACGAGGTTGTGGAATAGACAGTTTCCCGACCCCGCACGGGTAACTATTTAGATACCAACAAGGTTGGAAGGGGCAACATCTATAGAGTATCAGTTAAACAGGCACGGGTATCATTTTAGTTACCCGCAACTATAAAAAACGCAATGAACATCAACCGCACGGGTAACTATTTAGATACCCGTACCACAGTTAAAGTGTCTTGGCATAGGTGCGATTTTTAACACCCGCGACGAGGTCTGTTTACTTATGATGTGGGTGTTAAAAATGACACCCACGCTATTTGTGTGCCACCTAATAAGGTACTATTTTTAACACCTTGCAGGTATCATTTTTAGTATACGCAAATCAAGTGCACCACATTGTTAGGGGTGCGATTTTTAACACCCACAATTAGGCTAGCTTAACAGTGATATGGGTACTATTTTTAACACTTTCGGGTATCATTTTTAGTACCCGAATAACAAGTGTGTCATTTTGTTTGGGCTGTAATTTTTAACACCCACACGGGTAACTAATTAGATACCCGCAACACACAAACAAAAGATGCCATCTACTACAGCACGGGTATCTTTTTAGGTACCCACGCGATGAAAATATAAAGAGATATAAATAAGGTACTTACAAACCGCACGGGTGTCATTTTTAGTACCCGAATAACAAGTGTGCCATTTTGTTTAGGGTGTCATTTTTAACACCCGCGACGAGGTCAGCCTGTCTGTGATGTGGGTGTCATTTTTAACACCCGCACGGGTAACTTTTAGATACCCGTGATTAAATCAAAACGCCCATTATCAAATCACTCACGGGTATCTTTTTAGATACCCGCATCATTGCTTTTGGGAATGCGAAGGTGCAATTTTAACACCTATGGCGAGCCAGCACATCTGCGATATGGGTATCATTTTTAACACACATGGAGAAGTTAGCACAACTATGATATAGGTGCGATTTTTAACACCCGCACGGGTAACTAATTAGATACCCGCACACACTAAACACGGACTCAATCCACAATCGCACGGGTAACTAATTAGATACTCGCACACACTAAACACGGACTCAATCTACACCCGCACGGGTAACTATTTAGATACCCGCATGGGTCATTCTGAGCATAGCGAAGAATCTCCCAATATGCGCTAACCGCCATACAACCAGATAGATACTTCGCTACGCTCAGTATGACAGAGTACCAATAATGGGTTAAAATGAGTTACGATGAGTTAATATGGGTTAAAATGCTTTTTTTGCGAAAGTTTTCTAATAACTAAAAACTAATAACTAAAAACTCTCATTGCTCATTGCTAATTGAAAAAAAGATTGCTCTCTGCTCTTTGCTCTTTACTCTTTTTTTCTTACCTTTGCATAATTATACGAAATTGAAAAATAATACTCTATAAATATGATTAACAAGATTGAAGAGATTTTAAAGGAGATTGAGGCATTTGCACCCGCTACGGCTGCCGATGTTGAGGCTTTCCGAATTAAGATTCTCGGTAAGAAGGGCTCGTTGGGCGCACTTATGGAGGAGTTTAAGAGTGTTCCAGCGGAGCAGAAGCGTGAGCTTGGTCAGAAACTTAACCACCTTAAGAATGTGGCTACCGAGCGCATCAACACGCTTAAGGAGGAGTTGCAGAACAAGGCTGCGATGAGCGCATCACATATCGACGATATGACACGCCCCGGAACATCGGAGCAGGTAGGCTCACGCCACCCTATCTCGATTGTGAAGAATGAGATTGTATCTATCTTCTCGCGCTTGGGCTACACCGTGGCAGATGGTCCCGAGATTGAGGATGACTGGCATGTATTCTCTGCCCTTAACTTCCCTCCCGAGCACCCCGCACGCGATATGCAGGATACCTTCTTTATCGAGAGCAACCCCGATGTAGTGCTTCGTACTCACACCTCATCTATTCAGGTGCGTACTATGGAGCGCCAGAAGCCCCCTATCCGTGTTATCTGCCCGGGTCGTGTATTCCGTAACGAGGCAATCTCTTATCGTGCACACTGCATCTTCCACCAGATTGAGGGCTTATATATCGACCGCAATGTATCGTTTGCCGATATGAAGCAGTCGCTGTTGTACTTCGCCAAGGAGCTCTTTGGCGTGCAGGCGCAGATTCGTATGCGTCCTTCGTACTTCCCCTTCACCGAGCCTTCGGCAGAGGTGGATGTGTCGTGCTCAATCTGTGGCGGTAAGGGCTGCGGCGTATGTAAGGGCACTGGCTGGTTGGAGATTATGGGTTGCGGTATGGTTGACCCTAATGTCTTGGAGGCCAACAACATCGACCCCAAGGAGTTCTCGGGCTTTGCGTTTGGTATGGGTATTGAGCGTATCGCAATGCTTAAGTTTGGCGTGGGTGACCTTCGCCTCTATTTCGAGAACGATGTGCGCTTCCTTAACCAGTTTGAGGGCGCTTTGTAAAGATTTAGTTTGCGAAAAATTAGTAAAATATTGTTGACAACCATCGTGTTGTCATTCGTTACGGCATTTGCATTTGGTCAGGAGCATAACTCTTCGCCGGCAGATGCCGTTTGCGACAGCGTGCCAGAGCGACAGCGCCGAACATATCGACACTCGGATGCCGTAAAGCGCCTATCTATCGAGCGAGATACGCTTCGGGCGCGTGAGTTATGGTTGGAGCTTATCGCAGAGGACTCCACCTACTCCCCTGCTCTCTACTACTTGAGCATCACCGATAGCAAAAACCGTGATAAGAGCAAGGAGTATGCACGCCGAGCATACGAGGCAGATAGCTCGAATAAGTGGTATGCCCAGAACTATGGCTCTTTGCTTATCACCTCGGGCGACTATCGTGAGGCGTTGCCTATCTATCGCCGTCTGTTGGTGTTGGATAGCAAGGAGTTATCTACCTATCACGCCTTGGCACTCTTGTATGGTGTGCAGCGAATGCCTTATAGTGCGATAGCTATCTTGGATAGTGCCGAGTTGCGCCTTGGTCGTCACCCTTTCTTAGGTGCTATGAAGCAGAGTTTACTGCTTGATACTCACCAATATAAGCGAGCCATTGAGGAGGGAGAAAGATTGTGCGAGGAGAGCCCTTATAGTGTTGAAAATCACTTGGCTTTGGCCGAAGCTTATGAGGTGTCGCGCCAAGATTCGTTGGCAGAGGCTACCTATCTTCGTGCCTACGGTATCGACACCACCAACCTCTCGACGCTTGCTGAGGTTGCCGACTACTACAATAGAGTGGGTAACTGGCGTAAGATGCTCGACTATGAGGAGCGATTGTTTAAGGATAAGCGAGCGCCAGTTAAGGATAAAGAGCGACGATTGGAGCAGTATACGGGAAATACGGAGTTCTATCGTGACAACTACTTCCGCCTTGGCTCTATTATCGTGGGTCTTACGATGGACTACCCCACTAACCGCAACTTCGTAAACGCCTACGCTATGCACCTTATCGGTGGTGGCGCTACGGATGAGGCGTACGACTATATGTTGCGCCATATAGATGATGAGTCGGCAACGGCAGACGACTATATAATGTTGCTGCAATATATGATGTTCTTGGAGAAGAGTGATGCCGAGATTGTGGCAATGTTGGATAGGGCGACAGCGAGGTTTAAGAGCAACGATACCCTACTCTCGTTCAAGGGTTTTTACTATACCGAGACGGAGGAGTACGCTAAGGCGCTGAAAATCTTTAAGCAGGGAGTAAAGCGTGCTAAAAAGTTGGAGGATAACAAGTTGCGTAGCCAGTATTTGGGCTATATAGGCGATATATATCACGAGCAGGGCAAGGATATGAAGTGCTTCAGAGCCTACTACGATGCCTTGCACTACGACGAGAATAATATCCCTGTGTTGAATAACTACGCCTACTACCTATCGCTTACGGGTCGAGGTTTGGATAAGGCTTTGACGATGGCACATCTGGCTATGTCGCTCGATTCGGGCAATGCCACATATATCGACACTTGTGCTTGGGTGCTCTATAAGATGGGGCGCTACGACGAGGCTAAGAAGCTAATGTTGCGCGCCTTGTCGCTCGATGGTCAGCGTGATGCCGACCTCTTGGCGCACTATGGCGATATATTGTGGGCGCTGGGCGAGAAGTTTATGGCCGAAACCTACTGGAAGAAGGCCATTGATAAAGGCTACGACAAGGCTACGATGGAGAAACATATAAACGAACTAAAGAGTGAAGATGTTAAATAATATGTTGTGTTTGTTGATGGTTGTGGCACTCACCACTACCCCACTACTCCTTTCGGCACAATCGACCAAAAAGGTTGAGGAGCAGCGCCAGAAGGTGGAGCAGTACCGCAAGGACTTGGAGAAGGCGAAGAGCGAGGTGTCGAAGCTCAAAAAAGAGAAGAGTTCGGCATCGGAGCGTGTCAAGGCACTCAACCGACAGATGAACCTTCGCAGCAACTATATAGCTGAGACCGAGCATGAGAAAGACCTTGTTAAGGAGGATATTGCCACGGTGGACCACCTTGCCGACTCATTGCAACAGGCTCTCGACCGCAACCGCGCAATATATGGCGAGGCTGTGCGTGCTGCATATCGCAGTTATAGGCAGAATACCGCCACCAACTACCTCTTCTCGTCGGAGGGAATATCCGATGCATCACGCCGTATGGCACAGGTACAGCACCTCGCAGATAGCCGTAAGGCGCTTGCAGAGGAGATAGCGCGCCAGGAGGAGGAGTTGGGCATCGAAAGAGAGCGCTTGGCAACTCGTCGCCACGAGTTGGACTCTATAACGATGTCGTTGGAAAAGGAGCGAGCATCGTTGGCAGAGGATAAAAAGGAGGCACAGCGCACCTACAACAACCTATCATCTGCCGAGCGTAAGGCGCTGAACAACCAGCAACAGCAGCAAAAGAGGCTAAATAGCGCCATTGCAGAGCTTCGAAAGCTCACCGAGGGAAATACTGCAGGTAGCTCGTTCTCGGACAAGACAAAGGCGCTAAATCTCCCCGTAGTGGGTGGCTCGGTAAGTAAGGCACAAGGCAATATGGCGACCATCACGGGCAAGCGAGGCTCCGATGTGCGCTCGATATATGAGGGTAAGGTTATCCGCATATCGAAGGATAACACCAACCATAGCATGGTATTTATCGCCCATGGTCAATATATCTCCGTCTATACCCACCTCGGCTCGGTGTCGGTAAAGGAGAATCAGACCGTTAAGCGCGACCAAAAGATAGGCACTATAGGCATCGGCATCGACCATACGGGCAAGGAGAGCGCCTATATGCAGTTTATGATTAACCACGCCGATAGCAACAAGCGTATGTCGGTGATGGATTGTTTTAAGAAGTAGGGTAGTATGATACATTTCTTTAACGAAGGCACTAACTATCTGCCTACCAAACGATTAGTTCTCCGTAGATGGATCGAGAAGGTCATTGAAATGGAGGGCTACAAGGCGGGCGAAATCAACTATATCTTCTGCTCGTCGGACTTCCACCGACAGATGAATCGCGACTACTTGGGTCACGACTACTTTACCGACGCTATCACATTCGAAAACCGTGAAAGTAGGGTAGGCGAGGGCATCGTCGAGGGCGAGGTATATATAGATGTAGCGACTGTTACGGATAATGCTCCTATGTATAACGCATTGCCTGTCAACGAGATGCGCCGTGTTATTGTTCACGGAGCGCTACACCTCTGTGGCCATAAGGATAAGACACCATGGGCAGAGAAGAATATGCGCCGTATGGAGAATCGCTACCTCAAACTACTCGCTGAGATGCTATGAAGCTCAGTTACGACATAGTTGTTGTGGGTGCTGGTCACGCTGGTGCAGAGGCTGCCTCAGCGGCGGCTCGTCTTGGCTCACGCACCCTGCTTATCACTATCGATATGGAGAAGATAGCCTCTATGTCGTGTAACCCCGCTGTGGGTGGTGTGGCTAAGGGTCAGATAGTGAGAGAGATAGATGCTCTTGGCGGACAGATGGGAAGAATTACCGACCAGAGCGCCATCCAATTCCGTATGCTAAATCGCTCGAAGGGTGCTGCTATGTGGAGTCCCCGTGCGCAGTGTGATAAGTCGGAGTTCTCGCGCCTTTGGCGACGCACTTTAGAGAACACCAGAAACCTCTATTTGTGGCAAGATTCCGTGACGGAGATACTCCTCGACCATTCGGGAGAGAAAGTCGCTGTAAGGGGTGTTAAAACGCGAATGGGAGTGGAGATTGAGTGCCGTAGGGTAGTGCTCACTGCGGGTACTTTCCTCGGTGGCTTGATGCACTGTGGAACAAACTCGGCAGAGGGAGGTCGTGCGGGCGATGAGGCGTCACATGGCATCACCGAACAGCTCGTGGCGCTCGGTTTCGAGAGCGGAAGAATGAAGACTGGAACGCCAGCACGACTGGATGCCCGCACCATAAACTTCGATGCTTTGGAGGTTCAAGAGGGCGATATGGAGCCTTCTAAATTCTCGTACGACCCTGATACTCAGGTGGTTAAGCATCAACTACCTTGCTTTATGGTCTACACCTCAAAAGAGGTACACGACACTTTGAGAGAGGGCTTTGACCGTTCTCCATTGTTTAACGGAACAATATCGGGTATCGGTCCGAGATACTGTCCGAGCATCGAGGACAAGCTCAGAACATTCGCCGAGAAGGAGCAACATCAGCTCTTCTTGGAGCCCGAGGGAAGGTCTACCAATGAGTACTACCTCAATGGCTTCTCGTCGTCGTTGCCATACGAGATACAGTTGGAGGCGTTGCGTAAGATTTCGGGCTTGGAGGATGTGCATGTCTACCGCCCTGGCTACGCTATCGAGTACGACTACTTCCCACCCACGCAGTTGCGCCACTCGTTGGAGACCAAGTTGGTTGTTGGTCTCTACTTCGCTGGTCAGGTAAATGGCACTACGGGCTATGAGGAGGCAGCAGCGCAAGGTCTTATGGCGGGTATCAATGCCCACCGTTCGTTGCATAATCTTGAGCCTATTGTCTTGAAGCGTGATGAGGCATATATTGGTGTGCTGATTGATGACCTTGTAACAAAGGGTGTCGATGAGCCTTATCGTATGTTTACCTCGCGTGCCGAGTATCGCATCTTGCTCCGACAAGATAATGCCGATGCAAGATTGACTCCTCTTGGCCACGAAATTGGTCTCGTTTCGGATGAGAAATACGATAATTTGCTCAAAAAATTATCTTCTGTAGAATCGCTTATTTCTTTCCTTCGCAAGCAGTCGGTCAAAATAGGCGAAATTGACAGCTATTTAATTTCGGTCGGAGAAGAGCCTTTGACACAGGGAAGAAAGCTCTTCGATATAGTTTTAAGAAGTGGGGTAACGCTCCGAGGTCTTATCGAGGCAGCACCTCGCTTAAAGAAATTTGTCGAAAAAGAGGAGTTCTCTGCTGAGGTTCTCGACCAGACGGAGATACAAATTAAGTATCGTGGCTATATTGAGCGAGAGCGATTCTTTGCCGATAAACTACACCGATTAGAGAATATAGCTATTCCCGAAGATTTTGACTTCAACGCGATGCAGTCGCTAACCATCGAGGCTCGCCAAAAGTTGACCCGTATTCGACCAACGACCATCGGTCAAGCCTCCCGAATACCCGGTGTCTCGCCAGCTGATATCAATGTTTTATTAGTAAGATTCGGCCGCTAAAACAAAAAGTGTTCCACGGGGAACACTTTTTTTGTGGTTTTTAGTTATTAGTTGTTAGTCATTAGAAGATGATAGGAAATGTAAGACGATAGGACTTTAGGAAATAATTCTTATGGTCTTAGGGTATTTAAGTCCTAATGGTCTTAAATATACCCTAAAAACTAAATAACTAATAACTAACAACTAAAAAAGACCACCTTTCGGGTGGTCTTTTTTATAATAGTGTTGCAAATTGAGGCGTCAAAGGATGCCCCTTTTCACAAGAAATTACTCAACAACTACATTCCAGTTGTGGATATCCTCAACACGGCCGTACTGGATGCCCTGCAACTGATCGTACATCTTCTTGCAAGTCTCGCCAACCTTCATACCATAGTCGTAGGTAACATTGTTGTCGAGGTCGTACAAAGCGCCGATGGGCGAGATAACAGCTGCAGTACCGCAAGCACCTGCCTCCTCAAATGTAGCGAGCTCCTCAACGGGGATATCACGCTCCTCAACAGTAAGACCAAGGTCAACAGCAATCTGACGAAGGCTCTTGTTGGTAATTGAGGGAAGGATAGAGAGTGACTTGGGTGTTACATAGGTGTTGTTCTTGATACCGAAGAAGTTAGCAGCGCCAAACTCCTCAACCTTTGAGTGGGTTGCAGCATCGAGATACAATACATTAGAGAAGCCCTTCTGGTGAGCAGCCTCCAAAGACCAGATAGATGAAGCGTAGTTACCACCTACCTTAACATCACCAGTACCACGCGGCGCAGCACGGTCCTGATCACGCATAATGAGGGCCTTGATTGCGGTCATACCACCCTTGAAGTAAGGACCTACGGGGGCGCAGAAGATGATGAGGTCAGCCTCGTCTACGGCACGAACACCAAGGCAAGTCTTGGTACCGAGAAGGGTAGGACGCAAGTAGAGCGATGCACCAGTCTCGTAGGGAGGAATGAACTCTGTGTTACGCTTAACGCACTCAACGCAACCCTCAACGAACTGCTCAACAGTAGGTGCGGGCAAGCAGAGACGGTTAGCTGAGTTAATCATACGCTTAGCGTTCTCGTCGGGACGGAACAAGCGTACCTTACCATCAACACCACGGAAGGCCTTCAAGCCCTCGAAGATCTCCAAACCATAGTGCAAGCAAGCTGCAGACATATGCATCTTGATGTACTCGTCGTCGGTAACCTGCATCTGGCTCCACTGACCGTTAGCGTAGTGGTAACGAACATTGAAAGCGGTCTTGTAGTAAGCAAAACCAAGCTCTCCCCATTTAATGTTTTCCATAATTGTTTGTTTAAGTTTTTGGTTATATTTTTAGGTTGTTTTTAAGTTAAACCATTGATTGTCAATTTGTTAGCCGACCATAGCACCCGCCATAGTCTTATCCTCGGGCTGGAGCAACACAAGGCGACCCAACGCATCCTCGGCCATAAGAATCATACCGCGCGACTCGATGCCCTTAATCTCGCGAGGTGCGAGGTTGGCAAGCACCAGCACCTGACGACCCACCAACTGCTCGGGGGTGTAGTACTCGGCGATGCCCGACACGATAGTGCGCTTGTCGATGCCTGTGTCGATGGTGAGCTTCAGGAGCTTCTTGGTCTTTGCCACCTTCTCTGCCTCGAGGATTGTCGATACGCGGATATCCATTCGCTGGAAGTCGTCGAACGACACCTCCTCCTTCTGCTCCTTGACATTCTTCTCTGCCTCGGCAGCAAGTTTTGCCTGGCGTGCTGCTGCGAGCTTGTCGAGCTGTGCCTGGATTACATCGTCCTCAATCTTCTCGAAGAGGAGCTGTGCCTCGCCAATGGCGTGCCCCGCCTCGATAAGCTCCATAGAGCCCATCTGCTCCCAGCCAAACTTATCTGTAGCGAGCATCTTGAGCATCTTCTCTGCCGAGAAGGGCATAAATGGCTCGATGGCGATAGCGGTGTTGGCAGTAATCTGCAATGCGATATTAAGAATGGTCTTAACGCGCTCGGGGTCAGTCTTGATGACCTTCCAAGGCTCGGTGTCGGCGAGGTACTTATTACCGATACGCGCGAAGTTCATAGCATCCTTCAACGCCTCACGGAAGTGGTAGTGCTCGATATTGCGCTCCAACGACGCCTTAATCTGCTGCATCTCCTCGATGGTCGCCTCATCGTAGTCGGTGAGTGTGCCACGCTCGGGAACGATGCCGTCGTAGTACTTCTTGGTAAGAACCAAGGCACGGTTTACGAAGTTGCCCAATACGGCCACAAGCTCCGAGTTGTTGCGTGCCTGGAAGTCTTTCCAAGTGAAGTCGTTATCCTTTGTCTCGGGGGCGTTGGCGCATAGCACATAGCGCAATACATCCTCCTTGCCGGGGAACTCGTCGAGGTACTCGTGGAGCCATACAGCCCAGTTCTGCGAGGTCGAAATCTTGTCGCCCTCCAAGTTCAGGAACTCGTTGGCGGGGACATTCTCCGGTAGGATATAGTCGCCATGAGCCTTCAACATCGAGGGGAAGACGATGCAGTGGAAGACGATGTTGTCCTTGCCGATGAAGTGTACCATCTTGGTGTCCTCCGACTTCCAATACTTCTCCCAGTCGGGCGTAAGGTCCTTAGTAGCAGAGATATAGCCGATAGGAGCATCAAACCATACATAGAGCACCTTGCCATCTGCACCCTCCACAGGTACGGGGATACCCCAGTCCAAATCACGGCTTACGGCACGGGGCTGAAGGCCGAGGTCGAGCCAGCTCTTGCACTGACCATAGACATTCGACTTCCACTCCTTGTGACCCTCCAAAATCCACTCACGCAAGAAGCCCTCGTACTTATCCAGAGGCAAGTACCAGTGCTTTGTCTCGCGCTTCACGGGCACAGCACCCGATACGGCACTCTTGGGGTTGAGCAACTCGTCGGGCGAGAGTGTTGAACCACACTTCTCGCACTGGTCGCCGTATGCCTTCTCGTTCTGGCAATGGGGGCAGGTGCCGACGATGTAGCGGTCGGCAAGGAATGTCTGTGCCTCCTCGTCGTAATACTGCATCGACGACTGCTCGATAAACTTGCCCTCGTCATATAGCTTGCGGAAGAACTCCGAGGCTGTTACGCGGTGTGTGGGCGACGATGTACGCGAGTAGATGTCGAACGACATACCGAGACGGCGGAACGACTTCTCGATGATTGCGTGGTAGCGGTCTACGACCTGCTGGGGTGTGATGCCCTCCTTGCGGGCCTTGATTGTGATGGGCACGCCGTGCTCATCGCTACCGCATACCGAGATAACATCGTAGCCTTTGAGGCGAAGATAACGGGTGTAGATATCCGACGGCACATATACGCCAGCGAGGTGTCCGATATGCACGGGACCATTGGCATAGGGTAGTGCCGAGGTGATAAGATAACGCTTATACTCTTTGCTCATTCTTTATTATATTCGTTTTATTTTATCTTAAGTCGTTGATGCTTCGCAAGTAAGCATAGTGTATGCTACGCCCCTGCGCACAATACGAAACAAAGTTAATAATTTTTCCCGAAAACGGCAAAAATAGTTGTTAGTTTTTAGCTGTTAGTTTTTTGGATTAAGACTATGGGACAAGTAAGACGATAGGAGAAAAATCCTAATGGTCTTAAAGTCCTAAGGTCTTATCTAAAAACTAACAACTAAAAAAAGAGCAAAGACCCGAAAATCTTTGCTCTTTGCTCTTTGAACTTTGCTTGCCTACAAGGCGAACACCACAGGAATCATCAACTTTACCTCGACAATCTCTCCCTTCTGTACGGCAGGTGTCCATGCGGGTGCTGTCTCAAGTACGCGGATAACCTCTTGATGCAAGATATTGTCGCACTGGTCGAGGAACATTAGGCGCTTGGTGTCGACCTTACCATCCTTGCCTACGATGAACATCACATTCACCTGACCCTCGATACCCTTCTCAATAGCCTCGGCGGGGTACTTTATGTTCTTCATCACCCATAGTTGGAACGATGAGGCATCGCCACCCATAAACTTCGGCATTACTTCTGCCGAGAGCCATACCTCATCGGTATCACTCTCCTTGCGTGTGTAGATAAGCACCACACCATTCTCGGTGTTGCCCATATGCGCATAGGCCGCCTTTGCCTCCTCGTCGTTAATCACGGTCATCGACTCGATGTTTGTCGAGATAATCTTCTCAATCTCCTCGGGCGTAGCGGCACGACCATCGATAACATATAGGGGCTGCTGTGCGGTTGCGATAGTGGCAACGAAGAGTGCCACCAAAGCAATAATATATCGTTTCATAATCTTTTGATGTTTAAGGTATTATAAATATTCGTTATTTACCAAAGCCGACAACGACAATATCCTCTATCGACTTATCGACTTCGAGCTTTACATCCGTCTCTGCCACCTTGTAATCCTTGGGAATAGCAAAGACAATAGGCACGGTGAATGTTACGGCAACTGCCTCGCCATCCTCTCTTGCGGGTGTCCACTGTGGCGACTTGGCAAGCACACGGATAACCTCGTCGTGGAGCACCGCACCACACTTGTCAAAGAAGTTGAGACGATTTTGGTTGATGTAGCCATCGGCACCCACGGTGAACTTAACGATTACGGTGCCCTCCTTGCCCTGCTCTAATGCCTCCTGGGGGTAGCGTATATTCTGCATTATCCAGCGACGGAAGGTCTCTACATCGCCACCCATAAACTGGGGCATCACCTCGGCTGACAATCGCTCCTTCGCCTCGCCCTCTTCGCGAAGAGTGATGATAATCACGCCATTCGAGGTATCGCCCAACTCGACATACTGCTGTGCGCTGTCATCTTTAAGCACCATCATCGACTCGATGTCGTTGGGGTTAATCTTGTTTAACGCCTCTTTCGATACCACGCGGTTGTTTATCACATACATCGGCTCCTGCTCGGCTGCCGACACCGCGATTGTTGCAAACAAAAGTAGGCTTGTAATAATAAACTGTTTCATAGTGTTGAAGTTTTAATTTTTGTTGCTCGAGCTTTTTCGTATTGCAAAGGTAGGGCGGTGTCGGGCGAAACCCAAATTTTTTGTGTTAAACAATGTTAAAGCCTTTGTTAAAAAGTGTTAAAGCGCGGCATTAAGACGATAGGACAAGTAAGACGAAAAAGACGATAGGAGAAAAATCCTAATGGTCTTAAGGTCTTAATGGTCTTAAAACTAACAACTAACAACTCCCGTTTCTAATGAGTTAAAATGAGTTACGATGGGTTAAAATGCTTTTTTAGCGGAAGAGTTAAAATAATAACCATTGCTCATTGCTGTAATCACAACATCGGAGCTTTAGCTCGCAGGCGGAACGCCTGCCACAAGCCCCTCCCTTGTCAAGGGCAGGGGTTTGGGGTGGGATGTAAATATAATTCCCCTTTTTGTATGATTTGCTAAAGTCGATTTTCTGCTACCAAAGGTAGCATTACAATAGTAGGCAGCTCTCCAAGCTCGCTTGGTAAGAGTTGCCTACTATTGTAATGAGGTGTGATAACACCAGAAAATCGAAAATTGTAGCGACATTTCTCATTCTAACAACTAATAACTAACAACTAATAACTAACAACTCCCTTTTGTTAAATAGTGTTAAATTCGCTGTTGCCGTGGTGCGACCTATATATATTTTTATAACTTTGTGGTATGAAACAGAGTCGATTCACATTGGTTGCCGTCGTTGTGGTTGTTGCGCTGGTGCTCCTTGCATCGGTCGAGGCGATGTGGGCGGTGGGCAATTATCACGACCTGAAAGCCAACTATCGCAAGCAGATAGAGAGTATCCTTGATGAATCGATATGGCAATACACTGAGGGGCGTAGGCTGTCGCAAGGTTTCAGCATCGGACCTATCGACCGCTTCTACACCTTCGTTAGCGATGAACTGCGCTCGGCGGGTATCTCGACACACTTTATGGTAGAGGTGCTCTCGACAACAGATGCCGAGCCGATACTCCTTATGTCGATGGGTGGCGAGAGCCTTGGCGAGGAGCGTATGGTGGTCGAGCAGCGTGTTACGCCTATTATCCTACGCCTTACGGTTGACGACCCACATATCGGCATTATGCGCTCGATGCGCTCGATGCTGATATTGCAGATTTTGTCTATAGTCGTGCTTATCGTGGCATTCCTCTATATGCTCCGCACACTCTTTCGTGCCAAGAGCATCGACCGCATACGCCGAGACCTTACACACAATATCACCCACGAGCTAAAGACACCTATCGCTGCCGCATACGCCGCAACGGATGCCCTGCTCCAGATGCCCGACTTAGCGGAGGATAGCGCAAGCCGAACGGACTATTTGCAGATGACCCTCGGCGAGCTTAAACGCCTCGATACGATGGTCGAGGAGGTGTTGCGCACATCTACCGAGGAGTTCCGCAATGTCGAGCTTCGTAGGGAGGAGTGCCGAGTGGCGGATATCGCCGAGGAGGTAAGACATACGCTCGATATGAAGTATAAGGCGAGGGGCGTAGAGTGGTCGTTGTGCGTAGGCGAAGATGTGGTTGTCGTTGCCGACCGCTTCCACCTGCTATCGGCGCTGAGTGCCCTTGCCGACAATGCCATAAAGTATGGTGGTGAGCCTCCGCGTGTGGCTATCGAGGCGAGCACCAAGCGCGATATGGTGGCTATCACGGTGGCGGATAATGGCAGAGGCATACCCCGTAGTGAGCAGAAGCGCATATTCGAGAAGTTCTACCGCATAGGCGAGGGCAACCGCCACACCACACGCGGCTACGGACTCGGTCTATACTATGTAAAGATGATTGTTGAGCGCCACGGGGGCAAGATTGTCGTATCTTCGTCGCCCAAGGGCTCACGCCTAACCATTAAACTACCCCGCTATGGCAAGTAAGAGAGTGCTCATTGTTGAGGATGAGGCGGTGTTGCGCCGTATTGTCGCCGATGCTGTTGAGCGTGCAGGATATAGTGTTGCGGTGGCAGCCGATGGCGAGGAGGGCTTGCGCCTCTTTGAGAGCGAACAACCCCACCTTGTTATTGCCGATATTATGATGCCCCGCCTCGATGGTCTTGAGATGGTGCGCTCGATGCGCCGTTCGGGTGGTGCTACGCAGTTTTTGTTCCTCTCGGCACGCAGTGGTGCCGACGATGTTGTCGAGGGCTTCCGTGCGGGTGGTAATGACTATCTGCGTAAGCCCTTTGCCCTTAACGAGCTTATGGCGCGTGTCGAGGCACTCCTCGCCCGTGTCGATGATGCCGATAGCGTAACGGAGTATGCAATAGGCAGTTACCGCTTCTTGCCCACGGAGCAGACCCTCACACGCAACGACGCTGTAACACACCTCTCGACACGCGAGAGCGCCATACTTGCTGCCCTCGCAGCGGAGATGGGTAGTGTTGTCAGCTCGCACCGTATGCTGATGGATATCTGGGGCGATGACAGCTACTACAATCTGCGTTCGATGAATGTTTTTATCTCGAAGTTGAGGGGCTACCTCGCCGACGACAAGGGCATCGAGATTATCTCTATCCGTGGCGTAGGGTATAAGTTGGTGGTACGATAGGCAGGAGCGTTGCAGAGGGTTCTTAAGAACTAACAACTAAATAAAAAGCTCGTCCAACCGAAAGGGTTAGACGAGCCAGTTTTTTGGTAATCGGTTGATTACTTCTTGATAGCGTCAACGAGCTTCTCAGCGCCTGCCTCAACAGCCTCAACAGCCTTCTCCTCAGCAGCCTCAACAGCAGCGTCAGCAGCCTCAACAACTGCCTCCTCAATTGTCTTCTTCTCGCACTCGCCGCAGCACTCCTCAGCAGCAGCGCACTCCTCAGCAGCGCACTCTGTGCACTCCTCAGCGCAGCACTCTGTGCAAGCCTCCTCAGCGCAAGCCTCGTCAGCGTTCTTCTTCTGCTCGCCGCAGCAAGCAACCATAGAAGCGGCAGCAAACAAAACTGCCAACAAATACATCTTCTTCATAGCTATAAAGTTTAGTTAAAAGTTTTTGACCTTACAAATTTATAAAACGATTTTTTTTCAAGCAACATTTTTTCTACTTTTTTCGCCAATAAGTATGATTTTCTATGACAAACGGGCATATTTACCCCATAATTATGAGTTTTTCGGAGAAAAGAGAAATGAGCTAAGAGATTTTTAAGAAGAAAGGACAAGTAAGACGATAAGAAAAATATTCCTATATTCTTAAGCTCTTAAACAACTCTAACAACTAACAACTAATAACTAAAAACTAAAAAAAAGCCCGTAGGTGATGATGAGCCTACGGACTTTAAAACTATATCTCGGCGCCTTGATTAGAATGCCAAGACTGCACGGAATCTGATACCTGCGGTCTTGCTCACACCATCGGTAGGAACATACCAGCTGAATACCATCATATCGTATACATTGTACTCGTCAAGCTCGGTAGACGAGAGGTAGTCATCATCGTAGATAATAGCGTTGGGCACCTGACGCAACGAAGCGTTGATAGTATCCAAGACGGTGGTGTCCTCGTTCTCAAAGTCTACGATAGGACCCTGATAGTCACCCGAGAATGCGAGGTTAAGCTCCTTGATTGAGGGGAAGTACCAGCCCGACGAAGTCTCGGGAGCAGCCACGGTACGACGGTGGTCGTTGAGGGCATTCATAGCCGTTACGGGCCACTCTGCGTTCTCCTCGGCAGCATTAAATGCCTCGATAGCCTTGGTGTTGTTGTAGCCGTTAATCTGGTTCATGGGGTCAGAGTACTCGATGCCCGATAACAGGGTCTGATATTCAAGGCCGTTAGCCTCAACCCATGCGCTCACAGTGCTGTTGTACTGGCGAGCATTCTTCTGCCAATATACATCCTGGGTCTCGGTGAGTGCCAAAACCAGGCCGTGGTTGCAGTTGGGGTGGTCGCGACGAAGGATTGCATCATTAACCGTGGGGTCGCCAGTGTAGAAGACAACGCCGATAACGCTCTTCGAGGTATCGAAAGTCGATGAGTAGCTACCATCAGCGTAGTAAAAATCGCCAATGTGTGCAGGGGCGATGACAGTGATGGTGCAGAGACCAAAGATGCCATCGGCCTCAGCCATAATGGTGGCCTCACCCTCGGCAACGCCTGTTACCAAGCCTGCCTCATCTACCGTAGCGACAGCCTCGTCCGAAGATGACCATGTGATGCTCTTGTTTGTGGCATTCTCGGGAGTGACGGTAGCTGTAAGCTGCAAGGTAGCGCCAATACCCAACGATGCCTCGCTGTGGCTAAGCTCGATAGCCTCGACATCTATGCCCTTTACGGTGATTGTGCACTCTGCCGACACCGAGCCAACGGTGGCGGTAAGTGTTGTCTGACCAGGTGCTATGGCCGTAACCAAGCCCGCCTCGACCGTAGCAACAGCATCGTCCTCGATGCTCCAGCTAACCTCGGTCTCGTCGCTATCCTCGGGTGAGATGGTAGCAGTAAGCTCTGCGGTGTCGCCAACGGTGAGCGTAAGCTCTGTTGCGCTAAGCTCGATGCCTATGGCCAACACGGGCTCATCGGGTGTAGGCTCATCGGGCGTTACAGGCTCATCATTTGTGCAGCCAACGAAGCTGAAAGCTGCAAAGATTGAGAGTAAGAGATACTTTTTCATAGTTCTATGTTATTAATTTGTTTGTCGTCGCGTGGCTAAAAGGCCAATACATATCGCATATATGCCGAGTCGCTATCCTTGAAGCCTACCGAGATGTCGCCATCGCTGAAGTAGGCGGTAACAGCAACCATCCAACCTACACGGATAGACTCCTCGTCTACCTCGCGCTCGTCGAACTCGGCGCTCGACCAGTGGATAAGGCCTGCGAGGCTGTTGACATCGCTAAGCTGCGCAAGGCGCTCGTTGATAAACTTGCGATTGTCGTTGCCTGGCTTCTTGGCAAAGTAGATGTTACCGTCATACTCACCCGAGCAGAGCAAGGCTAGCTCCTTAGGCGAGGGTAGATACCAGTCGCTCGATGTTGCAGGTGCCTTGTGTGCATCGCGGTAAGCCACCGTAGCCTCAATGGCCTCTACGGGCCAGCTGCGATTGCTGGCATCCTCGTTGTAAAGCTCGATAGCCTTGGTGTTGTTGTAGCCCATCATGCGATTTACCGACTCGGGGAGGTTCGATACGATGGGTGCCTCATAATCTGTAACATTCTCCTTGACCCAAGCGCTAACACGCGCACCTGAGGTCGAGAAGTTTGACTGCCAGTAACCCTTGTCGTGGTTAAGACCCACCACAAGACCGTGTGTGCACTCAGGGTGGTCACGCTTTAGCGATGCGTCGTCCTTTGCGGGGTCGCCAAGCCAGAAGACAATGCCGATAACCTCGCGCTCGGTGTCAAGGTCCGTAGACCATGAGCCGTCGGCGTAGTAGAAGTCACCAACCTGTGGCTCGGTGGAGGGGAGGTTGACATTTACACGGCACGATGCCTGACGATTGTCGATGCTACAAACGATTGTCGCCTCGCCAGCGCCCACGGCCTTAACAACGCCTGCCTCATCAACGGTTGCTACCATAGGGGCAAGGCTCGACCACTTAACGCTGCTATATTCGGCATCTGCGGGCGTTACGCTGTAGCTAAGTGTGCTGCTCTGGCCAATCTCCAAGCTCAGCTCGCTCGGCGTTACGACAACATCCTCAACACCAATTGTCTGAGGGCCGTTAGGCTCGTCGTTAGTACAACCAATACCCACGGTTGCAAGTAGAAGTAATATTGCGGTCAATAATCTTTTCATTGTCGTTATGTTTTATAGTGTTAGAAAGCTAAGATTGCGCGTACAAAGTGGTGGTCCGACTCGTAATATTTCCAGTTCATCCACACCTTACCGCTAAGTGTCGAGAGGTAGAAGGCATACTCATAATCACGCTCGTTGCTTGCCCAAATATCGTCCTCAAAGCCTGTGTGGCCCACGGTAAGACCGCCAGGGATAAGTTCGAGCTTGCGATTGATGGTCGTAAGGTTGGTGATGTTGTTGTCTATGTCGAGTACATTGCCATCAACCTCGCCACTAAGCAGTAGCGAGCACTCCTTCACCGAAGGCAGATACCAGTCGCTACTTGACTCGGGTGCGGGGTACTCCTCGCGGAAAGCTACGACAACCTCTACAACCTCTACGGGCCACTCTGCGTTCTCCTCGGCAGCGTTGAAGGCCTCGATAGCCTTGGTGTTGTTGTAGCCACGCATAGCATTTACCACCTCGTTCTCGTTCCAGGGTGATGTTATAGTTCTATACTCGGGGCAGTTAGCCTCAATCCACTCGCCAACCGATGCGCCATACTGCTCATAGTTGGGCTGCCAGTGGTGGTTTACATCGTCGTCGTTGAGTGCCACCACAAGGCCATTTGTGCAATTCGGGTGGTCTTGCTTTAGTAGCTCGTCGTGAGCTGTGGGGTCACCAATCCAGAAGATAACGCCGATAGCACGCTTCTCGTAGTCGAGTTTTGCGGAGTAGCTACCATCGTCGTAGTAGAACCAGCCCACCTCGGGTTTCTCGATAACGCTCACCACGCAGTGTGCTTCGGCCTCGGCGCAGCGTGCTGTGATGGTTGCATCGCCTGTAGATAGTGCTATTACCTTGCCTGTGCGGTCGACAATCGCCACCTTCTTGTTGTCACTCTCCCAACTGATATCGCCAACCTCCTCAGAGAGTGTGGCGCTAAGCTGGAACTCTTCGCCCTTTTGTAGCGTAATCTCACTATCGCTGAGGGTGATAACAACCTCAGGCTTAGGTTGGTCGGGGTCTGGGTTGGGCTTGGGGTCTGGCTTATTGGGCGCAGGCTCATCTACTGTACAACCGACAGCCATCAGAAGGGTCGAGAGGATAGAAAACAGATATAGTCTCATTTTTCCTAATTGAATATTTTATTAAACATTCTCCATTTGGCAACCCAAAATTACTAAAAATTAGTTTATCGCCAAAAAATATATCCCTTTTTTCACATACCTAACAACTAATAGCTAAAAACTAAAAACAAAAAAAACCACCCCGAAGGGTGGTTGTTAACTGCTTACTTCAAGCCAAGCTTCTTCTTGATATCCTTGGGAAGCGCATCCTTGTGAACGATGATGTTCATAGTCTTGTAGCGAACAAACGCCTTAGATGCGTACCAGATACCCTTGTAGGTGCCAGCCTCGCCCCATGAGTTCTTTACCATGTAGTACTCGGTGCCGTTCTGGTCCTTAGCGATACCATAAATCTGCATGCCGTGGTCGTCGGTAGTCTCCCAGTTGTCGTATGCCAACTGACGCTCCTCCTGCGATACCCAACGCTGTGTTGTGGGCTTGGGAGTGTTCTTTTTCTCCTCCTCGCTGAGGTTGAGCCACTTTGCCATATCCGAGCCCTGAAGGTCGGTGCCTGCGCCCTCCTCGGGAAGCACAGCAGTACCCATACGGGTAAAGCCCTTCTCCGATACATCGCTACCCCATGCGATGGTGTAGCCCTCCATGATAGCGTTGTCGAATACCTGCATAAGCTCGTCGATAGGCAAGTTGTAAGACTTTGCCCAACGCCAGTTATCCTGAATCTCGAGTACGAATGACTCGTAGAAGGGGTGGTGGGTGTAAGATGTCAACGATACATAGTCGTCAGCATTCAAGCCCAACTCCTCGTAGAACGACTTGGGAGTGTACTCCTTGCCGTTGTAGGTGAACTTCTCGGGACGAACGCCGAGGTAGATGTCGTGGATAGCCTCGATAGCCTTCTTCCAAAGGGGCATACCCTCTGCATCGGTCTGCAAGCTGCGGTGACGACCCTTAGCGATAGCAGCAACAACAGCATCGCTAACAGCCGAAAGCTCGTTGTGGTTCGAAAGCTCCTTGCCATACATCACGCCGGGGCGCATCTCCTCCTCGGGAACGAGACCGAAGGCCTCCATACCGTAGATTACATCGTAGAACGAGCCACCCTGTGAGAACGATACATCACCGTGGGTACGAACAGCCTTGTCGGCACGGTCGAGGTAGGTGTTGTGTACGAGGTACATCTCCGAGAAATCGAATTCACCCTTGCCCATACGCAAAAGTTCAGACTCGATAAATGCCAACGAAGAGTAGCACCAGCAGGTACCTGCCTGGTTCTGGTTCTTGATGCTTGTGATAGGGTTCTCCTTCACAACGGTGAACTCAAGAGCTGTCTCCTCAGCCTCCTGAGCCATCGCACCCATAGCCGAGATAGCTGCGAGTGCCAAAACGAAGATTTTCTTCATAGTTGTTAGTTATTAGTTTTTGGTTGTTAGAAATTGTCTATAATTCTTTGTTTAGTTGATAGTTGTCAGTTCTATCTAAAAACTAACAACTAACAACTAAAAACTCTTTTACTTCTTCGCCTTTGCCATAATCTTGCGGCAATCTGCCAAGGTCAGGGTCTCAACCTTTGTGCCCTTGGGCAGACGGTAGTTCTTGCCGTTAGAGGCGATGTAGGGGCCATACATACCACTCTTAATCACTACCGACCCATCCTCGGGGAAGGTGCGTATAGGCTCAGATGCGGCACGCTGCTTAGCGCTGGCCTCCTTCAGAAGCTCCTCGGCACGCTCGCGCGTAATAGTATAAGGGTCGTCGCTCTTCGAGAGCGATGCGAAGCTCTTGCCGTGGCGCACATAGGGGCCAAACTTGCCGACACCAACCATCAACGCCTCGCCATCCAAGTCGCCAAGGTTGCGGGGGAGGGCAAACAATTCGAGAGCCTCCTCCAAGGTGATAGACTCGATAAGCTGTCCCTTCTTCAACGAGGCAAACTGACCCTTCTCGCCATTCTCACCCTCGAGCTCGACCATAGGGCCATAACGGCCGATACGAGCCTTGACAGTCTGACCTGTCTTGGGGTCTATGCCGAGCACGCGCGTAGCCTGCTGTGAGCGTGTGGGCTGTGTACCAACGGCCTCATCAACAAGCGTGTGGAACGGTGCGTAGAAGTCGTCAATCATCCTATGCCAAGTAATCTCGCCATCGGCAATGCGGTCAAACTCCTTCTCGACATTGGCGGTGAAGTGATAGTCGATAATCGAGGCAAACTGCGTCTCGAGGTAGTCGTTTACGACCATACCGATGTCGGTAGGTGCAAGGCGGTTCTTCTCCTTGCCGTAGCTCTCTGTGGTCTGCTTCGTAGCTATCTTGCCATTTACGAGTATCATCTGCTCGAGGCTACGGCGCTGAGCATCACGATTCTGCTTTACGACATAGCCACGGTTAATAATCGTGGTGATTGTAGGTGCGTATGTCGAAGGACGGCCGATGCCAAGCTCCTCGAGGCGCTTAACGAGGGCTGCCTCATTGTAGCGCGAAGGTGCCTGGGTGTAGCGCTGTGTCGCAGTAATCTGCGTAGCATAGAGCTTATCGCCAACCATCATCTTAGGCAGGATACCACCCTCGCCCTCCTGCTGAGCATCTTCGTCTACGGCCTCCGAGTATAGGCGCATAAAGCCGTCGAAGCGGACAACCTCACCTACGGCCATAAACTGCTCCTTGCGGTGCTTAAGGTCGATAACGATATTTGTGCGGTCGAGCTCGGCGGGCACCATCTGCGATGCTACGGTACGCTTCCAGATAAGGTCGTAGAGGCGCTTCTCGGTAGCTGTACCCTCAATCTCGTGGCGTTCGATATACGAAGGACGGATAGCCTCGTGAGCCTCCTGAGCACCCTTCGCCTTGGTCTTGAAGTTGTGCGGATAGGAGTACTTAGCGCCAAAGAGGCGGGTAATCTCGTTCTTACACTGCGTAATGGCCATCTGCGAGAGGTTTACAGAGTCGGTACGCATATAGGTGATAAGACCCTGCTCGTAGAGCTTCTGCGCTATGGACATCGTCTGCGACACGCTCATACCCAACTTACGGCCAGCCTCCTGCTGGAGTGTCGAGGTGGTAAACGGAGGTGCTGCATAGCGCTGGACAGGCTTCTCCTCAGCCTTCGTCACGGTGAACTCCTCCGTGATGCAGTCGTTGAGGAACTGCTCGGCATCCTCTCGCTTCTCGAAGGGGTGCGAGAGCGATGCCTTGAAGAGTGTAGCGTTCTCGTCGCCAGCGATATAGAACTGCGCAACAACACGGTACTGCGCCACAGACTTAAAGCCGATAATCTCTCTTTCGCGCTCCACGATAAGGCGCACAGCAACCGACTGAACACGGCCAGCCGAGAGTGCAGGGCGCACCTTCTTCCACAATACGGGCGAGAGCTCGAAGCCCACCAAACGGTCGAGGACACGGCGTGCCTGCTGAGCATTCACAAGGTTCATATCTATGGTGCGCGGGTTTTCGATAGCGTTCAATATAGCGCGCTGCGTAATCTCGTGGAACACGATACGCTTGGTCTGGTCGATAGGCAAATCCAGTACCTTCGCAAGGTGCCAAGCAATAGCCTCTCCCTCGCGGTCCTCATCGGATGCCAACCACACGGTCTTTGCCGTGCGTGCCAAGCGCGAAAGCTCGTCGACAACCTTACGCTTGTCGTCGGGAATCTCATATATTGGCTCAAACGACTTATCTATATCGACACCGAGTCCCTTCTTCGCCAAGTCGCGGATGTGGCCGAAGCTCGACTTCACCGTGTACTCCTTGCCCAAGAAGCGCTCAATGGTCTTGGCCTTGGCGGGAGACTCAACAATTACCAAATTTTCCATCCAAATATCTTTCTATTCTTTTAAACGGCAAAACCTAAGTTGGTGGCTTAGGTTTCTCCGTAGAAGTTGTTAACTTTAGTTAAGTTGCTAATCTACAATAGTATATGTCAGCTCCAACGAGATTGGCGCCTTGGCCGCTCCCTCTGCATCGCCTCCATATATCGCTTGTCGGTTGAAGCCGAAGAGCGCCGCTGCATCGGGGCCTATGTAGAGCCTGCGATAATCGACTAAGCACTCCTCCTTGGGTTCATAGCCCTCCTTGAACTTCGCAAAATCTACCGTCTTGCCATCCTCCATAAGGTTGTCGGCGGCAGCAAACATCAGCGACTGCACAAAGGTCGAGATATCCATATTGTAACAAGCCAACGAGCGATTGAGCACACCATCAAAGGTCGATGACGACGAGCCGATGATATAGTCCACAATGCCGATACCCTTGCTATAATCGGTGTAGAGACCTACGCCCTGCATCGCCGAGTTGAGCTTAGGTGCAATCTCCAATGGCGCGATAAACTCAGGGTCGTAATCCGAGCCGTCGAGATATACCTTGAGGTGTGCCTGATTTACCGAAACCACCGAGCCCTCATTAGCCAAGGCTACATCTGCCAACGACTGAATCATCTCGTCGGTGAACTCCACCTCCGTAACATAGCCACC
The DNA here is from genome assembly GCA_017465575.1 of Alistipes sp. Lineage (GTDB taxonomy): Bacteria > Bacteroidota > Bacteroidia > Bacteroidales > Rikenellaceae > Alistipes. The sequence continues at coordinate 24,689 of JAFTVX010000028.1, forward strand.
CATACCGTCAACAAGATTGATGCCCTCGGCGAGGGTTACGACATTCGACATATCGTGCTCAACCATCGACACCGAGACATTACCAGCCTTGACATCATAGGTCGAGGGGTCGAGGTAGAAGTTATAGAGCATATAGGTGGTATCCTGAATAATCGTGGGGTCCTCCTTATATCGGCCACGAGCATAGAGATACATCGCCGACTCCGAGAGCTTTGTTGAGTAGACAGCACCTCTGCCCTCAACATCGCCCTTAGGCTTGATATATAGACCCTTAACCTCGTTGACAAAGCGCTCCTCGTTGCCATTGACATAGAGAGAGTCCTTGTCGTAGGCAAAGCCGTTGTTCGCTTCAAGGTCGTTGAGGAACATCAGGCGACGGATATAATCCATCGTTGCCGAGGTGTTCTCCAAGCGCACAGGACAAATCTTCGGCTCCTCGATATCACCTACATAGACACCCTTCTCCTGGTTGGGGAAGGTGAACTCAAAGATAGGCTCTGCACCGATATAGGGTGTGGGGTCGAAGTTGATATAGAAGGTGGTGTCATTTTCGCCATCGCGGTTGAGGCCGAGGTTGATATAGTCGTTAGAGGTAATCTCATAGACCTCGAAGCGCTGCTTGATGGTGGTATCACCGTGATAGTCGCTGACATACAAGCCCAAGCACATAGAGTCGAAGATTGGGCGATAACCCCAACCTCGGTCCTTGTGGAGGCTCATGCTGAAGAGCATCTGTGTCATAAAGCCGGCGCTACGCTCACCAAAGGTGTCGCTAAGCTCGGTGCCAAGGTAGGCATAGTCGAGATTCGACGAGCGCAACGAGTCGGTGAGAATATTGCGTGTGGCAGCCATTGCGAGGCTCTCCTCACGCTCTCCCTCACGCATCACGCCACCCTTGTATGTACGGCGCTTAAGCTCCATCTTCTGGTTTGAAGGCACAAACTCAGAGCCCTGTGAGTAGTCTACCTCGGTGGTACAACCTACACCGAGGAGGACCATACAAAGTATGGCGCAGAGTAGAGAGCTTAGCTTATAGTTGGTCATAGAACAATTTATAGTTATCAAATACCTCCTTCTCGTCGCCTGCCTGGTAGTCGAGCACCTTCTTGCCCTTCTCGCGAGCATATTCGAGGAGTGTGGCATCAGCATTCTCCGAGGTGGCAATAACGCCATCGGCATACTCAATAACGAAGCGATAGAGGTTTTCGTATGTGGGCTCCTCCAAAATCTTCATCGAGCTATCCATAATGCCCTCGCCCTCGAGCTTGCGTTTGAGTGTGGGGTCGAGCTGGCCCTCAAACTTATCGTCGGCAAGCGACAACACAATCTTCACATCGCGGAAGAGGGGGTCGTCATAAAATACCTTCTTCAGATACATGGGCACGATAGCCGAGAACCAACCGTGGCAGTGCACGATGGTGGGCGTCCAACGCAACTTCTTGACCGTCTCCAACATACCGCGTGCAAAGAAGATAGCGCGGTCGTCGTTATCCTCAAACATATTGCCATTCTCGTCACGCAAGATAGCACGACGAGCAAAATAGTCGTCGTTGTCGATAAAGTAAATCTGGATGCGTGCCGAGGGAATAGATGCCACCTTGATGATTAGCTGGTGGTCGTTGTCGTTGATGATAAGGTTCATACCCGACAGGCGGATAACCTCGTGCAGCTGGTTACGACGCTCGTTGATACAGCCATAGCGGGGCATAAAGGTGCGCACCTCCGAGCCACGCTCCTGCATCTGGCGAGCCATCTCAAGGCTCAACTTCGAGAGCTCGTTCTCAGGAAGATAGGGGGCTATCTCCTGACACACGAACAGAATTTTGTTTGTTGCCATAATCGCTAATTTACTACGCAAATATAGTAAAAATTTTCAATAGGGATGTTCTACAAATTAGTAAAAATGTCTATTCTGTTGTCGAGAGTTAAATTTCGGTCGCTTTTGAATTTATCTTGGTATATTTCTAATTTTTATTCTGTTACAATGCCCGCATTGCGCCTTCATAAGAAATTAGAAATATAGCTCAAAATAATCTTCAAAATCAACTCGACCTAATTTATAGAACCTCCCTACAAAATCAACATTGCATCGCCATAAGTACCGAAACGGTAACCCTCCTCCTTGGCAATACGGTAGGCATCCATGACCATGTCGTAGCCACCAAACGCTGCAACCATCATCAACTGTGTCGAGTAGGGCAGGTGGAAGTTCGATACCATAGCATCAGCTGCGGTGAACTGGTAGGGGTGGAAGATAAACTTATTTGTCCAGCCCTCCATAGGCTTGAGCTTACCGCCAACCGTAACGGCGGTCTCCATAGCACGCATAACCGTTGTGCCGATAGCGACAACCTTGTGGCCGTTGCTCTTTGCGGTGTTGATCTCCTCGACAGCCTTCTCCGTAACGAAGAACTGCTCCGAGTCCATCTTATGCTTCGAAAGGTCCTCAACATCGACAGTGCGGAAGTTGCCAAGACCCACATGGAGTGTGATAAACGAGCTGTCGATGCCCTTAATTTCCATGCGCTTCAAGAGGTGCTTCGAGAAGTGAAGACCTGCTGTGGGGGCTGCCACAGCACCCTCGTGCTTGGCGTAGATGGTCTGATACCACTCCTCATCCTCGGGCTCTACCTTCTCACGCACCCAGCGCGGTAGGGGTGTCTCGCCCATGGCGTAGAGCGCCTCCTTGAACTCCTCGTACGAGCCGTCGAAGAGGAAACGAAGGGTACGGCCACGCGAGGTGGTGTTGTCGATAACCTCGGCACCCATCAACTCGTCGTCGCCGAAGAAGAGCTTGTTGCCGATACGAATCTTACGGGCGGGGTCAACGAGAACATCCCAGAGGCGAAGCTCACGGTTGAGCTCGCGAAGGAGGAAAATCTCAATATCGGCACCTGTCTTCTCCTTGCAACCCTGAAGGCGTGCGGGGAATACCTTGGTGTCGTTGAAGACAAACATGTCCTTCTCGTCGAAGTACTCGATAATATCCTTGAAGATGCGGTGCTCAATCTCACCGGTGTCGCGGTGAAGCACCATAAGGCGGGCATCGTCACGATTTACGGTAGGATACTTGGCAATCATATCCTCCGAAAACTCATAACCATACTGCGAAAGTTTCATATATTCTCAAAAAAAAGTGTGTAACAATCAAATATTATACGCAAAACTCGCTATTTTGTTTCACATTCCTTCAACTTTTCCATAAACTCGTCGAGCGAATGTGCATTTTCGACACAGAACTCGCCACTGCGAGTACGGCGCAACGAGCTAAGATAAGCACCGCTGTTGAGCGCTTCGCCAATCTCGAACGCAAGCGAGCGAATATAGGTGCCCTTGCTGCACTCGACACGAATCTTGATGCGTGGCAGGTCGTACTCCACAAGCTCCATAGCGTAGATGTTGATTAGTGCCTTCTTAAGCTCCACCTCAACACCCTCGCGGGCAAACTCATAGGCACGCACACCCTGCACCTTCTTTGCCGAGTAGAGGGGTGGCAGCTGCTCTCTTTCGCCCGTGAGCGAACGCAGAGCCTCCTCAACCATCTCGCGTGTGATATGCTCCGTGGGGTAGGTCTGGTCTACGGGGTGCTCCATATCGCCACTCGGCGTGGTTGCGCCCAGCTGCAATTCGGCAACATACTCCTTGCGCTCGGCCTGCAACATATCGACCTTTTTCGTGGCACGACCAATGCAGACGAGCAAGATGCCCGTAGCCAAGGGGTCGAGAGTGCCGGCGTGGCCAATCTTAATCTTGGGGTGGCCACACTTGCGCAACTGAAACTTTATCTTGCGCACAACATCTGCCGAGGTCCACTCGTAAGGCTTGTCGATAACTGCTACATAGCCCTCGGGAAAGTCTACGCCCTGTAATGTAAAATCACTCATAATGGGTGGTTTAGAAGATGTAAGAGCCGATTGCAAGAGAGCCTACAATGGCGCAATAGATAGCAAAATAGATAAGCTTGCCTCGCTTAACGATATCAATCATATAGCGACACGCCAAGCAGCCCACAACAAAGGCCGAAACAAAGCCCGCTGCAAGGGGCACAGTGCCGATAGATGATGTGGCAAGACCGCCATCGACGATGTCCAGCAGTGTCTGACCCATAATAGGTGCCAATACCATAAGGAATGAGAAGGTGGCAACGGCAGCCTTCTTATTGCCAAGCAGGAGGCCCGTAGCGATGGTTGTGCCCGAGCGAGAGAGACCAGGCATCGAGGCTACAGCCTGCGAACAGCCGATGATAAAGGCATCACGATACGATATTGTCTCCTTCTGGCGAGGCTTGGCGTAGTAGGCAAACGAGAGCAACACGGCAGTGAGCAGAAGCATAGCGCCCACAACCACCATAATATAGTCCGAGCCGAGCATCTGGTCGATATAATCTTTGCACGCAAAGCCCACAATACCAATAGGTATCATCGACAAAACGAGCTTGAAGAAGTAGCTCTTCTCGTCGTTCATACCGCGCGAGAAGATACCCTTAATGAGCCACCAAATCTCGCTCCAAAGCACGACAATCGTGCTTAGCACCGTAGCGGCGTGCAGCGTGATATCGAATGTGAGGTTTTCCTCAATCTCAACGCCAAGCAGCTCCTTGGCTAACTGCAAATGGCCGCTACTCGACACGGGCAAAAACTCGGTCAAGCCCTGTACGGCACCCAAAATGATTGCATCTAATGTTTCCATTCTATCTCTGTTTTACTTATTTATCTTCGTTGGGAAAGCGTTTCATAATGGCGAAAATCTCGATTACAAAGCCTGCAATGACCACAATGGGGGCAAGCGTGATACGGCGGAACGAGAAAATCGACTCGTCAAACTCGGTGGCTGTATGGTCGCCACCACCCGACATCAGCACAAAGCCGAGGACAATGACGGCAAGGCCGATGGCAAGCCACATATAGTTCTTCTTCTGCAAAGGGAGTCTGCTCATATTAGTAGAGGTAAATTTTGTTGGTTTTCATATTCACAAACTTGTTGACCGCAGCGGCTGTGTAGAGCAGGGTGATGACCACGCCCACGGTAAGTGTCGAGCCGATGATAATGCCTACGGCAATATGGTCGAGCATAGCGATGCCCTGGGGTGTAAATGCCTCAACGCCATAGACCGTAAAGGCAATCAAAAGACCCGAGATAACACCTGCCCAAACGCCCTGCTTGAGTGCCGAGCCGAGCAAGGGTCGCATAATATACCACTTCGTAGCGCCCACAAGCTTGAGGGTGTTGATAAGGTAGCGCTTCGAGTAGATAGCCAAGCGAATGGTGTTGTGAAGGAGCAAGAGCGAGATAACGAGCAATACGGCAAGGAAGATTAAGAGTCCGAGCGAGATTGTCGTAATCGTCGAGTGCATATGCTCGACAACCTCAACGGGTGGCACAGAGATATACTCAACACCCGCCGTAGGCTCGACATCACCCACAAAGGCCTCGATATTCTCGCGTGCCGAGAGCTCAGGTTTTAGCGTTACCTCGTAGCTGTTGCGCAAGGGGTTTTCGCCCAAGAGCTCGTCAATCTCCAACTCAAACTGGCGACGGAAAGCTGCATCGTTCACCTTATCCTCCTTCGAGAGGTAGTCGACACGCGCCACCTCCTCACGCGAATTGATTTTGTCGAGCACCACCTGTTGCTCACCCGCAAAGAGCGAGTCTGCCATCTCGACCGAGACAACAACCCTCTCGCGGAGGTTGTGCGCTGCCGAGAGTGCCGAGAGCGTTACATAGCTCACGATGCCGAGCATAAACAGCACAAGCGTGATGCTCACCGTTGAGATGATGTAGGAGCGGCGTACCTTACGCGCTATTCGCTTATCTCTTTGTTCCATATCTTCTTGATTGCTAAAACGATAGTTATGACTAATGCAATGAGTATTGCCCACGATGCGATGCCAGTGATTGCCGAGTTAAGACCCCACGACGGAGCACGGAAGCGCCACTCTATGGTGTGCTTGCCTGCGGGAAGCTCCATACCACGAAGGATGTAGTCTACGGCGTAGTACTCAGCCTCCTTGCCATCGATAAATGCCTTCCAGCCATCAGCGAAGTAGACCTCCGAGAATACCGCAAAGCTCTCGCCTACGCCATCATAGTCGTAGCGTAGGTAGTTGGGGCGGTACTCCGTAAGCGAGATTGTGCCCTCGGCATTGTACGATGCTTCGAGGTTGCTATCCGAGGCTACAACAGCCGTTGTGCGTAGGTCGGTAGCGCCAAGTGCATCAAGCTCCTCGGCAGGGGTCTGCATCTTCGTTGTGCGCTCCACAAGCCAAGCAGCGCCGTATGGCTCCATATCGTAGAGGTGCGCAAACTCCAGCGCCTCGCCCTCGAAAATCACATATTTGGTGTTGAGTGCAGCCAACATATTGCCATTTTCCTCGCGCAAGTAGCGGTCGATAACATCCTGATAACGACCAAGTTTTGCACCGTGGTAGCCACCTACCGAACGGTGGAAATATGAGGCATTTGCCGAGTTGAAGGGGTCGCTCGTGAGGTCGAGAACGCGGAAGCCAAGCTCCTCATCTGCCATAATTGCGAGGTTGGCCTCCGAAGGCTCGATATCGGTGGGTGCGCCCTTGTGCCAGCTCTCCTCGTTGAGGTAACGACCATCGACCAACGCCATATCGGCAACGACAACGGCAGCCGAGGCAAGCACCAAGAGTATCTTCGAAACATCCTCTTTGCGCTCCTTGAAGCGGGCGTAGAGGATAACGATTGCGGTCGTTGCGCCTGCATAGAGCAGGGTGCGCCAAGCATCTGCTGTAAAGGCTGAACGGCGGGCAGCGAGTGCCGCCTCCTTGAGTTGCTCAACCCACCAGCCATTGCCCAACTCAGCGTTGATATTGGCTACGCCAAAGTCGGCAACCGCCCACATCACGGCCACCAACGCCACGATAACGCCAAAGGCTGCGGTGGCACGAGTGGCAATCTGCTTATAGTTAAGTTCAGTGCGCCACAACTCCATAAGTGCGATAGCCGCCAAGAGAGGTACGCTCCACTCGACAACAACCAACGCCATAGAGACGGTGCGGAAACTTGCGTAGCCTGGCAGGATATCGAACATCAGGCGGTAGAAGCCCATAAAGTTGCTGCCCCACGCCAAGAGGATGGCGAAGAGCGACACCGCGATAAGCCACCAGCGATTGCGATTTGTGGTGAGTATTAGGCCGAGAATGGCAAGCAGAAGCACCGAGGCACCAAGATAGGTAGGGCCTGCGGTGTAGGGCTGGTCGCCCCAGTAATTCGATGCATATTTCGATGCCTCGTTCCAGCGCAACTCATAGAGTGTGTAGAGGTGCTCGGCAAGGGTCTCATCGCCCGAGTTGAGCAGATATTCGACATCCTCTCTTTGTAGTTCGGGGTAGCTCTGGCGGAGCATCTCGGTAAGTTCGTCAAGCGAGTCGTTGAACATCGCCTCCTGCACACCACGGCTCTGAAGGTGGCGCGCTACATCCTCCGAGAAGTCGCCCGACCACGAACCCATATAGTTGGGCACAAGCATATTGAAGCTCTCGGCGCGACCATAACTCCAAGCGGTGTTGTAGGCAATCTTCTCCTCGCGGGCATCAGTTTTGTCTACTGCCTCGCTTGTTGCTCGGGTGGTATATTTGTGATGCTCAAGCGTATAGCGCAATGGCGAGAAGTTGGATGCTACGGCAAAGATGGCGGCAAAGAGCAACACCAACGAGCGGCGAGCCCAATCCTTGATGCGCTTATTGCGGTAGGCAAAAAACGCCTCGCTAAGCCACAATGCGGCACACGCCAAGAGGAAGTAGTAGGTGATTTGTGGGTGGTTGGCTGCCAGCTCCAACGAGCCAAAGAGGGCTGCTAACGAGCCTCCGAGCCACATATTGCGCCTTAGGGTGTGCCATACGGCAGCAACTAATGCGGGTGCATAGACCAATGCCCACATCTTGGTGATATGTCCTACGCCAACGATAAGGAAGAAGTAGGTAGATAAGCCATACGCTAAGCCCGCAACGATGCCTATCCACGGGTTGATGCCCATAAGCACTACCGAGAGCATCATCACGACCATTGCGAAGAATATCATATTCATCGGCGAGTCGATGACTTTGACCACGCTACCTACGGTCTGCTTTACGCTCTGCGTAGGATACTCAATGTCAATAAGATAGGCGGGCATACCCGAGAACATATTGCCTGTCCACTGGGGGTCTTCGCCTGTCGCCTCGCGCATCTGGCGAATATCCTCGGACATACCAGCATATTGGCGGATATCGCCTTGGTCGAGCGACATTCCATCGCGCTGTGGCGCAAAGAAGATATTCGACACCAACCAAAAGGCAACAATGCCCGTAATCCACGGTGCTACAGCACCAATTATCTTATTCAAAATCTCTCGTTTCATTATAGAACCTACCTATAAGAATATATAGCGCACAAAGTTAGCAAAAATTATTGTAAATACAAAAATCGCACGATATAGAGAAATAAAATGGGTGCGCCCCAAAATTCGAGGCACACCCATCTATTCTTAGAATATTCTCTATATCGCTACTCTGTTTGGAGTACATAAAGCTGTCTTTGAATTGATTTATCTCTGTTGTAAATAGGTTCTTTTTCAATCTTCTCGCCATTTACAACAGCCTCTGTCTTGGGACTTTTCCCATCACCCTTTCTCTTCTCACTCTTAAAATCCACAATCCATTCGTTGTTCTTGTATCGTAAGATATAGTGGTCAGGTTCACCCAAATAGGTGTATCCCCAAATTCGCCACGCTACAAGCTCGCCTTCATAGTGTGGTAATTTTTCAAACATTATAGAGTTATCGAAACGATCTCGATCATTTTGATTTTCATCATTTACTCTCTGAAAGACATCATCTTTAGGACTAAATATCTTACCATTGTACTCCAGCAACAACTCCTCTGAATTGAAGTCATCCTGAAAGCATACATTGTTGCCATCACTATCTAAAATAGCAAAGGAGAAAAGATTATTAAACCATCCTGGATAAGGCATCTCATAGACCAATTCATCATTCTCTTTGCATGCGCTAAAACATAGACAAGTCATAATACAAACAAAAAATAACTTTCTCATATCACAAAGATTTAATTAAAAATTAATATGATTTGGTCGACAACCTACTACAAAGTTAAGATATAATATGCTATTTTCCAAATATTGAGGCATCGTTTTGGTTGATATGGTGGCTATTGGGTGAAATATTTTGTGATTGTTGCCCACTTACAGAAAAAAATAGTTATATTTGCAAAATATAAAACTTAGAAACAGATTGAACTTATTTCGAGAATATGGTGTCTATTGAACAAATTAGAAAACCTATTGCCTCGGATTTGGAGGCCTTCGATAAGTTTGTTGCCGACAACTTCTCGGCAGAAGGCGAACTCCTTAGCGAGATGCTTTCGTATGCCCTATCATCGCGTGGCAAGGGTGTAAGACCTATCCTTACGCTCCTCACCGCCTCGATGCATAGCCCCGCAGCAGAGGAGGCGTCGGACAAATGTGGCGAGGAGCGCCACTGTACCAAGCGCACCTATCTTGCGGCGATGCTTGTCGAGATGATACATACCGCATCGCTTATCCACGACGATGTCCTCGACGAGGCTGACGAGCGCCGTGGTCGCCCCTCGGTGAATGCCAAGTGGCAGTCCGACACCGCAATTATCCTCGGCGACTATATCCTTGCCCGCACAATGGCTGTGGGTATGGCATCGGCGCAGTACGACATTATCTCGTATATCGGCTCGGCGATGGCTACGCTCTGCGAGGGCGAGGTGTTGCAGAGTCAGCACGCCAAGGCGATGGATACCACACACGACGACTACTTCAAAATCATCTACCAGAAGACCGCCAGCCTTTTGGGCGTAAGCGCTGCCCTCGGTGCTCTGTCGGTAGGTGCCAAGCGCGAGGAGGTGGAGCGTATGCGTAAGTTTGGCGAGGCCGTAGGTATGGCATTCCAGATTCAAGACGATATCCTTGATTTTAAGCGCGATAACAATACCGGCAAGCCCTCGAACAACGACCTTCGCGAGAAGAAGATAACACTCCCGATGTTGGAAGTTATGGAGCAAAAGTCGGAGGAGGAGCGCAAGCATATGCTCGACTTGTTGAAGCGTGCCTCGGAGGATGAGAGTGCTGTGGACGAGCTTCACCGTATCGTGGTTGATGGCGGTGGTCCCGAGCTTGCTGCCGAGACTGTGCACGCCTATATCCACCGCGCTATGCACCACGCATCGAAGTATCCCGACACGCCCTATCGCCGTGCGATGCTCGACCTCTGCACCTTTATCGCCGAAAGAGATAGATAGAAAAAGGAATATAATTTAATAACTACCCGCTCCCAATACGCAAAATTGGTGGTTAGCAGCAAGGTAGAAGTGTTCTTTGATTTGAAACGACACCTTTAGGTGTGCAGGGCAACGCCCTGCAACAAGCCCCTCCCTTATCAAGGGCAGGGGTTTGGGGTGGGATATAAATATAAATTACATATTATATTGATATTTGTAGTTATAGCTTTTGATTTTCTGCTACTTCAGTAGCATTATGATTTTGAGTACTAATTAAGTTAACTTAAAAAAGTACTCAAAGGCATAAAGAAGGTGCAAAGCACCAGAAAATCAAAAATAGGCTCAGTAAACATTAAACAACTAATTATAAACTATTATGACACAGAAGAAAAACAGTAATGTTTTGGCTATCATCGTGATGATTCTCTTGTTCGGAATGATCTCGTTTGTAACCAACTTGGCTTCGCCTATGGGTGATGTCCTCAAGAACCAGTTCAATGTGGCTAACTGGATGGGTACGCTCGGCGTATTCGCCAACTTTATCGCCTACGCTTGTATGGGTATCCCCGCAGGTAACCTCCTCCAGAAGCGTGGCTACAAGTTCACCGCCTTGGCTGCCGTGACCGTAGGTTTCACAGGTGTTGGCGTGCAGACTATCGCTGGTTTGTTGGACGGCAACGCTGCATTTGGCGTATATCTGCTCGGTGCGTTTATCGCAGGTTTCTCGATGTGTATGCTTAACATCGTGGTTAATCCTATGCTTAACAAGCTCGCTGGCGGTGGTAACCGTGGTAACCAGCTCTTGCAGGTGGGTGGCTCGTTCAACTCGTTTATGGGTACAGCGGTTATCTTCCTTACTGGCGTATTTGTGCCCAGCATCGTTGATGCCGAGATTAAGCAGGTGTTCCCCTTGATGTTCATCGCATTGGCAATCTTCGCGTTGGCATTTGTGGTTATCCTCTTTACCAATATCCCCGAGACGGAGCGCAATGCAGCCCTCGAGGAGAAGAAGTCGAATATCGGCCCTATGTCGTTCCGTCACTTTGTGTTGGGCGCTGTGGCTATCTTCATCTATGTAGGTGTTGAGGTAGGTATCCCCAATGTATTGCAGAAGTGGTTGCAGAATGGCGGTCTCGATGTTGAGGTTGGTGCCGAGGGTATCGCAGCAACTGTTGCCGCTACCTACTGGTTGCTTATGTTCTTTGGCCGTTTGGCAGGTGCTGCTCTCGGCGCAAAGGTTTCGGCAAAGGCTATGTTGAGCGCTGTATCTATCGTAGGTCTCTGCCTCGTGCTTGGCGCTATGTTCCTCGACCCCGCAATCTCGGTTAACCTCCCCGTATTCAAGGGTACAGAGGGCTTCGGTATGGCAGAGGTGCCTATCAACGCTGCATTGCTCGTTCTCTGCGGTCTTTGCACATCGGTAATGTGGGGTGGCATCTTCAACCTCGCTGTCGAGGGCTTGGGTAAGTACACCGAGAAGGCTTCGGGTATCTTTATGGCTCTCGTTTGCGGTGGTGGTATCCTTCCTCTCTTGCAGAACGCAGTTGTAGACCTCTCTGGCAACTACCTCGTTAGCTACTGGGTAATCGCAGCAGGTCTTGCCTACCTCCTCTTCTACGCCCTCATCGGCTCAAAGAATGTTAATAAGGACATCAAAGTCGAGTAAGAATTTGTTGTGATAGCGGCGCTACTGCGACGCTTCCCAAAAAGTAACACCCCTTGGGCTGTACTTCTTAGTACTATCCCAAGGGGTATTCTTTTGCGAAACGCCACATTAGCACCACTCTGACAACAAATTGGGTAGTGCTGGCTGGAGGGTAGTGTGTTGCGTTCCGTGGAGTGCCTGCTTCGCATAGGGGTCTAAGGGGTCAGAGGGGCACAAGTGGTTGCGCCTCGTTGAGGCGCTTGATTAGAACTCGACCGCTTGACTCTTTTACCCCTTTTACCCCTTTTACCCCTTGGGGCGTAGCCCGCAGACGGAACGCCTGCTATAAGCTCTCTCCCTAAATTCCCTTTTGATTGCGCTTATCTCCTGCGCCACTCTAAAAACTAAAAACCAACAACTAATAGCTATTTTAAACTTTTTTCTTATCTTTGCGCATATAAATCCTCATATATTATGAACACTATTCTTTCTGTCGAGAATGTATCGAAGAGCTATACCGGTCATAAGGCGCTCGACGATGTCTCGATTGAGGTGCCGAGAGGTGCCGTCTATGGCTTGTTGGGCCCTAATGGTGCCGGCAAGACAACCCTTATCCGTGTAATCAACCGACTAACCATCGCCGACTCGGGTCGTGTGTTGCTCGATGGCAAGGCGATGAGTGCCGACGATATCTTCCATATAGGCTATATGCCCGAGGAGCGTGGCCTCTATAAGAAGATGCGAGTGGGCGAGCAGGCTATATTCTTTGCCCGTCTCAAGGGCCTTGATAGGCGTGAGGCAGAGCGCCGCCTGCACACATGGTTTGAGCGCTTGGGCCTGAAGGATTGGTGGAATCGTGCTGTCGAGGACCTCTCGAAGGGTATGGCGCAGAAGGTGCAGTTTATCTCTACCGTGGTGCACGAGCCTAAGCTCCTTATCTTCGACGAGCCATTCTCGGGCTTCGACCCCATCAACGCCAATATCCTCAAGGAGGAGATTCTCGGCCTTCGTGACCGTGGTGCTACCATCATCTTCTCGACACACAATATGGCGTCGGTAGAGGAGATTTGCGACCATATCACCCTTATCAACAAGTCGCGCAACATCCTCTCGGGCTCGGTAGACGAGATACGCCGTGCGGCGGGTGGCAACACCTTCGAGATTATGCACCGTGCCGATGATGCTACCTTCCGTAGCGCTATCGAGGGCATCGCCGAAGTTTTGGGCGAGAGCCGTGGCGTGGTGGGTGGCTACACCGCAACAAAGATACATATCGCACGCAACGAGGATGTCCACGATGTCATAGCACACCTCAACGACCGTTGCCAACTACGCTCGATGCAGGAGATTATGCCCTCGATGAACGATATCTTTATCCGTGCCGTGAATGGTACTCTCTAAAACAGTACGACTATGAAAAAGATGTATTTGATTATATCACGCGAATACTCGGAGCGTGCCCGCAAGAAGTCGTTTATCATCACGACACTTCTCACGCCTATACTTATGATAGGCATTATGATTGCCCCCTCGCTGATGATGCTCTACAACACCAGCGACCAGAAGCAGATTGTCGTTGTCGACCGCTCTGGTCTTGTTGCCGATAAGTTGCAGTCGTCAGACGAGCTCCTCTTCACGCCCCACAACAATATCTCGAAGGCCGAGGCGTGCCAGATATACAACGAGGAGAGTGGCATCTTCGCTATATTATATATAGGTAGCGAGGTGGAGAGCCGCGACTCGGTACAGCTTATCACCAACGCCTCGTCGTCGATGATGCTCGAGAGCAACATCACCTCGCAGCTCAACGAGATCGTCGAGCAGGAGAAGTTGCGCAAGCTAAATATCGACAACCTCGACGAGATTTTGGCACAGGTAGAGACAAACATCGCTCTCAGCACCTACCTTAACGACGGTACAGGCGAGGAGGATAGCATGGAGTCTACATCGTCGGATATCAGCTATATCCTCAGCCTTGTGCTCGGCATGATGCTCTATATGATTATCATCCTCTATGGCTCGATGGTGCTCACCTCGGTTGTTGAGGAGAAGTCGAGCCGTGTGCTGGATGTCATCGTAACAAGCTGCACCCCCTTCCAGATTATGATGGGCAAGATTATGGGTATCGCCCTTGTTGCCCTCACGCAGATTGCTATCTGGGCTGCCTTGGTCATCGCTGCATCGAAGTTCTTGGTTCCCGCCATCCTCTCGGAGGATGTCGCTGCCACTAACGATATGATGATGCAGGCTATGATGGGCACTATCGGCAATACGGCATATATCGCATCGTTGTTCGCCTATATGCTCCTCTTTATCCTCGGAGGCTTCTTGCTATATGCCTCGTTGTATGCTGCCGCAGGCTCGGCTGTAGACTCGGTGCAGGATGGTCAGCAGTACAACACCATCATTATGATTCCCGTTATCCTCTCGATTATCGTGATGATGTCGGTATTCAACGACCCCAACTCGCCTATCGCGTTTTGGTTCTCGATGATACCCTTCACTTCGCCTATCGTGATGATTGCCCGCATACCCTTCGGCATAGCGGCGTGGGAGATATGGCTCTCGATTGGTATCCTCTATGCCACCTTTATCTTCACCACCTGGCTCGCTGCGAAGATTTACCGTATCGGTATCTTTATGCACGGCAAGAAGCCCTCGTGGAAGGAACTCGGCCAGTGGCTCAGAATGAAGTAGGAGATACAATTAATAAGACCACCCTTTGCGGTGGTCTTATTAGTTTTTAGTTATTAGTTTTTAGTTGTTAGAGGGGTGCAGGAGATAAGCGCAATCAAAAGGGAATTTAGGGAGATTAGGGAAATTAGAGAAGTTAGGGATAGCGCTATCGACATTTATCCCTAAGCTCTTTACACTCCTTAAACTCATTAAATTCCCTAAAAAACTACCCTTCCAATCAGCACTCCCCAATTTCTTGTCAGAGTGGTGCTAATGTGGCGCTGACACGAAAAATGGCGGATGGGACATACTAGGCGTATTTCCCATTCGCCATTTTGACTGAAGCGTCGCAGTAGCGCCGCTATCACAAGAAATTACACGGTCATTACCTCTTTCTCCTTCTTCTCCAACTCAACATCCATCAGCTTGGTATACTTCTCCAAGAGCTTCTGTACCTGTGCCTCGCCATCCTTCTGCTCGTCCTCAGACATACCATCTTTCTGAGCCTTCTTGAACGACTCCACAGCATCACGGCGTGCGTTGCGGAGGCTGATGCGTGCGGTCTCGCCCTCGGCCTTTACCTTCTTTACAATCTCCTTACGGCGCTCCTCGGTAAGAGGGGGAATCGAGAGACGGATATGCTCGCCATTGTTCGAGGGGGTAAGGCCGATGTTAGAGTCGATAATCGCCTTCTCGATAGCACGAATCATATTCTTATCCCAAGGCTGGATAAGCACGGTCTTAGCGTCGGGAACGGTAACGCTGGCTACGCCCGATATGGGGGTCTGTGAGCCGTAGTAGTCCACGAAAACGCCGTTGAGAACATTCACCGATGCCTTGCCAGCACGGATGTTCAACAACTCCTCAACAAGGTGATCGACAGCACGCTGCATACGATCGGTTGTTTCATTAAGAATAGTCTTGGTATCCATAGTTTCTTTCAATTATTTGTTTCTAAATTTGTCTATTTCAAAGCCTTCTCAATAGCGGCATTCACCTCCTTGGCAATCTCCTCGTCGTAGCCCACAGCAACATATACCACCTTGCCGTCCTTGCCTACAACCACCGAGCGGGGGATATAGTTCGAGGCATACTGGCGGTAGATAGCCTGGCTCTTGTCGAGACCTACGGGGAAGGTGTAGCCCATCTTATCGAGGAATGCCTCAACCTTAGCACGCTCCTCGCCGCGCGAGATAGGCAAAACAACGAGGTCCTTGCCTGCGAAGTGGTCGATAACGCCCTTCTGAAGGTGTGCCATCTCCTGACGACAGGGAGGACACCAAGTAGCCCAGAAGTTGATAAGCACAACCTTGCCACGGAGCGACGATAGCTTAATCTTGCTGCCATCGAGCATCTCTACGGTAAAGTCGGGAGCCTTGTCGCCCTCGTTGATAAGTGTTGTCTGGGCGATGTCGTCCTGCACAACATTGGCACGGTTTGCCTCTGCCGATGCCTCGGTAGGCCACATAATGATAGCCACAACCAACGCCACCAAAATAAGGAGCATTGCAACTAACGAAGCGGTAGAACCACGCTTCTTAAACTTTTTCTCTGCCATAATCGTTTGATTTAAGGTAAGTTACTCTGTTACGACGGTGCCGATATTCTCGCCACGAATGACCTTCTCCAAGTTGCCCACGGTGTCCATATCGAAGACTACGAGGGGCAAGTGGTTCTCGCGGCAGAGCGTAAATGCCGTCTGGTCCATAACCTTCAAGCGGCGTGCCAAGACCTCGTCGAAGGTGATAGTGTCGAACTTTGTCGCTGTGGGGTCCTTCTCGGGGTCGGCGGTGTAGATGCCATCTACGCGAGTGCCCTTGAACATAATGTCTGCCTCGATCTCGATGCCACGCAATGCCGAGGCGGTGTCGGTCGAGAAGTAGGGGTTAGAGGTGCCACCACCGATGATTACGATGTAGCCCGCCTCCAAGTACTCGATAGCCTTGGCCTTTGAGTAGTACTCGCCGATAGGCTCCATACGGATAGAGGTCAAAACTTTGCACTTAACGCCTGCCGACTCCAATGCCGACTGCAACGCTAACGAGTTGATGATTGTAGCGAGCATACCCATCTGGTCGCCCTTTACGCGGTCGAAGCCACGACCAGCACCCTGAATGCCACGGAAGATGTTGCCACCACCGATGACGATGCCAATCTCGACACCCATATCGCGGATTGTCTTAATCTGCTCGGCGTATGCCTTGAGCACCTCGACATCGTGTCCATAGTTCTGCTTGCCCTGCAACGACTCGCCGCTGAGCTTCAAAAGTATTCTCTTGTACGCTGTGTTAGCCATAGTAGTTTTAAGGTATGTTCTATAAATTAGTATATCAGATATTCATTGTCGGCAGATTCTGTTTCGATCGCTTTTGGGCTAATTTATAGAACCTACCTTAGGTTTATTTGTGCGAAGATACGAATTTTTCTCGAAAAATCATAATGTTTTGGCCAACACTTTATCTATTATGTGCATTTTTGGTCGATAAAGTGCGTATAACGAAAAAAATTGCTACCTTTGTAGAATAGATATTATGCCCTTGGGGCAAAATGTAGTAGCTATGGCAGAGGAGAAAAAGAGATATCTTGATACGATTAACTCACCCGCAGACCTCAAGCGTCTTAGGGTTGAGGAGCTTGAGGCGGTATGCGCAGAACTCCGAGAGTATATCTTGGAGTGTTGCGCCGTAAACCCAGGCCACCTCGGCTCGAGTCTTGGTGCTGTGGAGCTTGCCGTGGCTCTGCACTATGTCTACGACACCCCTGCCGACCGCCTTGTGTGGGATGTCGGTCATCAGGCATATGCCCATAAGATTCTTACAGGTCGCCGTGAGGCATTCCGCAACAACCGCACCCGTGGTGGCATCAGTGGCTTCCCGCGCATGGCAGAGAGCGAGTATGACGCCTTTGGTGGTGGACACTCGTCGGTGAGCATATCGGCAGCCTTCGGTATGGCAAAGGCTATCGAGATGCAGGGTGGCAAGGAGCATGTGGTCGCCGTTATTGGTGATGGCGCTCTTACGGGCGGTTTGGCATTCGAGGCACTCAACAATGCTGGTGTCTCGCCCACGACCGACCTTCTTGTCGTGCTCAACGACAACGAGATGTCTATCGACGAGCCTGCTGGCGCTCTCGACCGCTACTTGGTGCGTATGTCTACCTCGAAGTGGTACAACTCGTTGAAGCGCACCCTTTGGCGTATGTTGTCTGTTGCACCTCCCGTGCTTAACTTTATCCGAAAGTCGGGCAACGCCATAAAGCAGGGACTTCTTAAAAATAGCAACCTCTTCGAGAGCCTTAACCTCCGATATTTCGCCCCCGTCGATGGCCACGATGTTGTGGAGTTGGTGCATACCTTGCGTAGCTTGAAGCGTATCGGTGGCCCCAAGTTGCTGCATATCAAGACCCGCAAGGGCAAGGGCTATGCCCCCGCAGAGGCAGACCCCTCGGTATGGCACGCACCCGGCAAGTTCGATGTAAAGACTGGCGAACGCATCAAGGGTGCCTACGCCGCCTCGCGCTATCAGGATGTCTTTGGAGAAACACTGCTCGACCTTGCTCGTCGTGATGAGCGCATCGTGGGCATCACACCCGCAATGCCCTCGGGATGCTCGCTCAATATTATGATGCGCGAGATGCCCGAACGCTGCTTCGATGTCGGTATTGCTGAGGGCCACGCCGTAACATTCTCGGCAGGCTTGGCGGCACAGGGTGCACGCCCCTTCTGCAATATCTACTCGTCGTTTATGCAACGCGCCTACGACAATGTAATCCACGATATAGCACTTCAGAATCTCCCCGTTGTCCTCTGCCTCGACCGTGCAGGCATCGTTGGTGAGGATGGCGCAACACACCACGGCGCCTTCGATATGGCATACTTCGGCTGTGTGCCTAACCTAACTATCGCAGCACCGCGTAACGAGCTGATGCTCCGACAGATGATGTATACCGCATTGCAGCAGGAGTCGCCCTCGGTACTGCGCTATCCACGAGGTGTTGGCGAGGGTGTTGAGTGGCAGGGTGTACCATTTGAGAGTGTCGAAGTGGGCAAGGGCGAGTGCCTTAGAGAGGGCTCGGATGTCGCTGTGTTGGCTGTTGGCACAATGGCAAATGTGGCGATGCGTGCTGCTGAGAAGAGTTCAAAGAGTGTTGCGGTCTACGACTTGCGCTATGTAAAGCCTTTGGATGAGAGGCTTATCTTGGATGTTGCCCGCCGCTTTAAGCGTATTATCACCATCGAGGATGGTATCTTGCGAGGTGGCGTTGGCGAGACCATCGCTGCACTTATCGCCCGCAATGGCCTATCGCCTAAGATTACAACCTTGGGCATCAACGATAGCTTTGTCGAGCACGGCAAGCCCGCCGAACTCTATGCCGACTGCGGCTATGATGAGGGGGCGCTGCTAAGAGCGATTGAGAAATAGAGCGCATCAGCAGGTCGTTACCATTTAATAATAGAGAGGCCGACTAAAAAGTGATTTTTGGTCGGCCTTGTTGTTTATGTTTGCGATAGTCGAAAAAAAGAGTTGCAAGATAAATAACTAGAAAATATTAGTATCTTTTTTACAGATGCCGCTTATAGGCGTTCATACATCGCTAAAATGCCATTTATAAACTCCCTATGCAGGTTGTTTATTAGCATTTCGTATTGCTAGAGTTCTGATATATTTTCGGATATTATGTGCCGTGGCGATTGTTGCAAACTCCGCCTTTACCATCGTGTGTCCACGATAGTTAAAGCGTTTGAAATGGTTATCATATTTTATCTGTCCAAATACCGC
>JAFTVX010000029.1 GCA_017465575.1 Alistipes sp.
GAAAATATTTGAAATATTCAAAGAAGTTTTGCTAAATTTGTAAAAACAAAATCACATTAGCGGTAGCCTTAATGAGGTTCTGACTACTCGCTAATGAAAAATTGAAATTATAGAACCTCCCTAAAATAGTTATGGCAAAGCTTAACAAACCCGCTATCTTGGTCGTTGATATGCTCAACGATTTTGTTTATGGTGCGCTTACATGCGACCGAGGCAAGGCTATCGTGCCCGCTACAGCTCGTCTTTTGGATGCTGCACGCGAGGCAGGTGTTCCTGTTATCTTCTGTAATGATGCTCACCTTCGAGGCATCGACCGCGAGCTCACTATCTGGGGCGACCATGCCATTGCTGGTACCCCTGGAGCAGAGGTTATCCCAGAGCTGAAACTTTCGGATAAGGACTATGTTGTACCTAAGCGTCGCTACAGCGGCTTCTTCCAGACCGGTCTCGATATCCTGCTTAAGGAACTTGGTGTTAAGACTGTGGTAATGACTGGTTTGCACGCTCATATGTGCGTTCGTCACACCTCGGCAGACGCCTTCTCATTGGGCTACGATGTGGTTGTTGCTAAGGAGGCTACCGACTCATTTACCGAGGAGGATTACATCAGTGGCTTGGCTTACCTCAAGACCTGCTACGGAGCAGACGCCTACTCTAACGAGGAGCTTGTAGCGATGTTCTAAGAGGTGTAAAGCTTGTTTTATAGGAGCAAAGAGAGAATCTTTGCTCTTTTTTTTGTTGGAACGACAACCTTCTTACTCGCCGAAAAAATATTTTATATTTTTCCAATTTTTTTCGTACCTTTGTCGTTTGAACTATAAACAACCAGAAAAGTATGAAATGTGCAATTATAGGTCACGGCAAGATGGGTCGCGAGATTGAGCGTATCTTGGCTGAGCGTGGCCACAGCGTAGAGCTTATTATCGACGAGGAAAACGCTTCGGAGTTGACTGCCGAGAATCTCCGTGGTATAGATGTAGCCTTTGAGTTTACTACCCCCGATACGGCACTTGGTAATGTCCGCACCGTATTGGAGGCAGGCGGTAGGGTAGTCTGTGGTACTACGGGTTGGTTGGCGCACCTCTCGGATATGGAGCGCTTGGCCGAGGAGCGTGGTGGCGCTTTGTTCTATGCCTCAAACTTCTCGATTGGCGTCAATATGATGTTTCGCCTCAATCGCCGTTTGGCCGAGTTGATGAATCCCCACTCGGAGTATGATGTGCGCATCGAGGAGACCCACCATATGTGGAAGAAGGATGCACCAAGTGGCACGGCTATTACGCTTGCCGAGGGCATTATCGAGAATCTCGACCGCAAGTCGGAGTGGGTGAACTCTACGCCCGAGCGTGGCGACCAGCTCGAAATCGAGTCTTTCCGCGAGGGTATGGTTGTGGGTATTCACACCATCACCTACACCGCCCCCGATGACTTTATCCAGCTTAAGCACTCTATCATCAACCGCCGTGCCTTGGCACTTGGCGCTGTTGTTGCGGGCGAGTACCTAAGGGATAAGTCGGGTGTTCACACTATGGATAACCTCTTATAACGAACTGCTATGAAGAAGTTTTTTGGTGCTCTTTCGCGCTTTTTCCAACACCCTTGGTTTATGGCTGTTGTTGTGGCGCTGATTATCTCGGCATTTGCTGTGTGGTATGGTGCTGCATGGTCGCTCATTATCGCCCTGCCTATTATCTACGACTACTATATCGGTCACCATATCGCCTCGTTCCACAAGCGTATGATGGAGCGCTACAAGTGGTGGAGAGTGGTCTATGCCATTTGGTGTGCCCTCATCTTTGCCGTTGTTGTGGGTGTTATCGCCCATATGCTTATCTTCCGTTGGAACTTCTTCTTTATCGCAACCTTTGTGGTGGTGGCGGTATATGCCTTGTGGAATGAGTTTAAGAAGTCGAGCAAATTATATGAGTATATCTACGGCTGGGTGCACGCTATTATCTTCGCTACGGTGGTGGCTACGGTTATACAGTCCTACTGGTTCCAGATGTTTGTAATTCCCACAGGCTCAATGGAGAGCACTCTGCTTGCTGGCGACTATATCCTTGTCAATAAGGTTGTCTATGGCCCTCGTGTGCCTATGACACCTCTGTCGTTCCCCTTTGTGCATAACACTATGCCTCTGAATGCCGAGAAGCAGTCGTTCTCAACTGCTTGGCAGCGCGACTATCGCCGTCTGGCAGCTACCTCCGAGGTTAAGCGTGGCGATGTTGTGGTCTTCAACTTCCCCGAGGGCGACACCGTGGTTATGGAGATTCAGGCAATGAGCTACTATGAGCTGTTGCGTACCAAGGAGTTGGGCCGTTCGGAGGCCGAGCGCCGTGAGAATCTGCGCAACAACTATACGGTCGTTGCCCGCCCTTTGGATAAGAAGGAGAACTATATCAAGCGCTGTGTTGCTGTTGCGGGCGATATGCTCGAAATCCGCGATGGCGCAGTCTATACCAACGATGTTCGCGAGAGCGATATCCCCGAGAAGCAGTACTACTACATCGTCTACAATAAGCTCACAGGCGGTGGCACGGGCTATCCCACGCTTATCAAGGATTCGGAGTTGAAGAATTATGCCGATACCACACGCTACGAATTGCGCAAGGCATCGGGTGGTGTTGGCGAGTCGCTTATTCCACATACCGCGGGCAACCGCTGGACATTGGATAACTTTGGCCCCGTATGGGTTCCAAAGGCTGGTGAGAGCATCGAGCTAACGGATGAGAACTTGGCTTTGTATGGTCGTTGCATCGAGGTCTATGAGCATAACGCCGTCGAGAAGCGCGATGGCAAGGTCTATGTAAATGGCTCGGAAGCCGACAAGTACACCTTCAAGATGGACTACTACTTTATGATGGGCGACAATCGCCACGGCTCGCTCGACTCACGCTTCTGGGGCTTTGTTCCCGAAGACCATATCGTGGGCAAGGCATCGTATATATGGTTCTCGGTAGACCCCAATGGTGGCGGTGTGCGCTGGGATAGAATGTTTACTTCAATTCGATAGTCGTGGCGCAGGATAGCTATAAGACCATTGCCCGCCCTGCGGAGACCACCTACCGCCAGTTGAGCAGTAAGTTCCTTACCTATGCCTACCCCGTGGAGACGGAGGCCGAGATTAAGGAGCACTTAGATGCTCTACGCAAAAAGTGGTTCGATGCTACACATCACTGCTACGCTTGGCGCTTGGGTGCGCACGGCGAACACTTCCGTGCTAATGACGATGGCGAGCCCTCGTCTACGGCAGGTAAGCCCATCCTCGGTCAGTTGCTCTCGCAGGAGGTCACCAACTGCCTTGTTGTCGTTGTGCGCTACTTTGGTGGTACGAAGCTCGGTGTTCCAGGACTTATTGCCGCCTATAAGGAGTCTACGGCGCAGGTCTTGGCCGAGTGCGAGATTGTCGAGCGCACGGTGGATGTCCATATCGAGGTGTCATTCTCGTATATTGCGATGAACGATGTTATGCGCATCGTTAAGGAGATGCAGCCCAAGGTGCTAAATCAGGTATTCGACAACCTCTGCACTATGACCCTCTCAATCCGCGAGTCGGAGTCGGAGCAACTTATCGGTCGTCTGCAGAAGGTCGAAGGCGCCACGGTGGATGTTATCAATGAATAGGTAGTTAATGGATAATAAGATAAGGATACGGGGTGCAAGGGTGCACAACCTAAAGAATATCGACCTTGAGATTCCGCACAACAAATTGGTCGTTGTCACGGGTCTTTCGGGGTCGGGTAAGTCGACATTGGCATTCGATACCATCTTTGCCGAGGGTCAACGCCGCTATGTCGAGAGCCTCTCGGCATATGCCCGCCAGTTCTTGGGTCGTGTCGAGAAGCCCGATGTCGATTTGATTGAGGGTATCGCCCCCGCTATCGCCATCGAGCAGAAGGTTATCTCGCGTAACCCTCGCTCTACGGTTGGCACAACCACCGAGATTTACGACTACCTGAAGTTGCTCTTTGCCCGTATCGGTCGCACCTACTCGCCTACGACAGGCGCCGAGATTCGTTGCTACGAGGTCGATGATGTTGTCGATAGGGTGTTGGCGTTGGGCGACGATGAGCGTGTTGTTATCGCTGCACCGTTACTGCTCAAAGGCTCCGAGGGCATCGTTGAGCGTATCTTGACTCTTATGGAGGATGGTGTCAACCGCTTGCGTTATCGTGGCGAGGTTATGCTCGTCGAGAAGTTTATGCCGTTGATTGATGGCGAGATGTCGCTCGACGATGTTATGGTCGTTGTCGACCGCTTGCGCGTAAGCCACGAACAAGATACCGTATCACGCCTCTCGGACTCTGTGGCTCGTGCTATGGGATATGGCAATGGTGTGGTGCATATCATCACCGACAGGGTCGAGACCTTCTCGTCGCGCTACGACGAGGCGGGCATCAGCTTTGAGCGACCCACCGAGCACCTCTTCTCGTTTAATAACCCCATCGGTGCTTGCCCCTTGTGCGAGGGCTACGGCAAGATTGTTGGCATCGACGAGAACTTGGTGATTCCCGATAAGTCGAAGAGCATCTACGATGGCGCTGTGGCGTGCTGGAATGGCGCCACTATGAGCCGTTGGAAGCAAGAACTGATATTGAACTCTTCGAAGTGCAATTTCCCGATTCATACGCCCTACTATGCCCTTACGGATAAGGAGCGAGATATGTTGTGGCGAGGAACTGACTATTTCCACGGCATCGACGATTTCTTTGCCTATGTCGATACCCAGCGCCATAAGGTGCAGTACCGCGTTTTGAAATCACGATATATGGGCAAGACTCTCTGCCCTGAGTGCCACGGCACACGCCTTAAGCCCGAGGCACTCTATGTCAAGGTGGGAGGAAAGAATATTGCCGAGTTGGTGCAGATGACCGTGGGTGAGCTGATTAAGTTCTTTGATGCTTTGAGCCTCGATGAACACGACCAGACTACCGTCGAGCGAGTGCTTAAGGAGATTCGTAGCCGCCTTGGCTACCTTGCCGATGTTGGTCTTCACTACCTTACGCTTGACCGCCTTTCGGCAACTTTGTCGGGTGGCGAGTCGCAGCGCATCAACCTCTCTACCTCGTTGGGTAGCAACCTCGTTGGCTCGATGTATATCCTCGATGAGCCGAGTATCGGTCTGCACCCACGCGATACAAATCGACTGATTGGTGTGTTGAAGCAGTTGCGTGATTTGGATAATACGGTCATCGTCGTTGAGCATGAAGAGGAGGTTATGCGTGCTGCCGACTGGATTGTCGATATGGGCCCCGAGGCGGGTGTTGGTGGTGGCGAGGTGGTATATAACGGCTGTGCCGAGGATATCGCCAAGGCCGAGAACTCACTCACGGCAGACTACCTCACTCGTCGTCGTGAGATTGCTGTGCCTAAGCGTCGTCGTGCCAAGGCGGGCGCTGTGCGTATCCGTGGAGCACGCCACAACAACCTCAAAAATATAGATGTCGAGATTCCGCTCGGCGTACTCTGCTGCATCACGGGTGTTTCGGGCTCGGGTAAGTCGTCGTTGGCAGACGATGTCCTCTTCCCTGCCCTCAAGCGCAAGATTTCTGAGACGACACTCACCCCTGGTGACCACGATGGCATAGATGTCGATACCCACCTATTGCAGGGTGTCGAGATGGTGTCGCAGTCGCCTATCGGCAAGTCCACAAGGTCGAATCCCGTAACCTATATCAAGGCGTACGACGAGATTCGTAAGCTGTTTGCCGACCAGCCATATGCCGTGCATAATGGCATCGGCGCTGCCTCGTTCTCGTTCAATATGCCTGGTGGTCGTTGCGAGGAGTGCGAGGGTGAGGGCGTTATCAAGGTAAGTATGCAGTTTATGGCAGATGTCGAATTGCAGTGCGAGGCGTGTCACGGTCAGCGTTTTAAGCCCGAAATCTTGGAGGTCAAGTATCGTGGCAAGAGCATCTACGATATCTTGGAGATGTCGGTAGACGAGGCACTTGACTTCTTCTCGGAAGATAAGGATAATGCTATCTGCCGTCGTATTGTCGACCGCATAACACCCCTTAAACAGGTGGGCTTGGGCTATGTCAAGCTTGGTCAGTCATCATCAACCTTGTCGGGTGGCGAGTCGCAGCGTGTGAAGCTCGCCTCGTTCTTGCAGAAGGAGCGCTCGTCGGAAAAGCTGATGTTTATCTTCGATGAGCCTACCACGGGTCTTCACTTCCACGATATTGGTCGTCTGCTTGGTGCTTTCAATGCCCTTATCGAGCGAGGACATACCGTGGTCGTTGTCGAGCATAATATGGAGGTTATCAAGTGTGCCGACTGGGTTATCGACCTCGGCCCCGAGGCAGGTACGGAGGGTGGCGAGGTCGTTGTAGCGGGTACGCCCGAGGATGTTATGGCGTGCGAGAGAAGCTACACAGGAAAATTCCTAAAACAGAACAGAAGTGAAAGAGTTTGAGACATATACACTCCCTAATGGTATTCGTGGCATCCACCGCCAAGTGCGTAGTGGTGTTACGCATTGCGCCCTTGTCGTTAATGCTGGCTCGCGTGATGAACGCCCCTCGGAGTATGGCATTGCTCACTTTACCGAGCACGCCCTGTTCAAGGGTACCGAGCGCCGAAAAGCCTATCAGGTAAACTGTCGTCTTGAGAATCTCGGTGGCGAGCTTAACGCCTATACCACCAAGGAGGATACCACGCTTCACGCAACCACTTTGCGCCACGACTTTTCGCGTGCCGTGGAGCTTATCTCGGATGTCATCTTCCGCTCGACCTACCCCGAGAAGGAGTTGCGCAAGGAGCGAGAGGTGATTGCCGACGAGATAAACACCTACAAGGATTCGCCCTCGGAGCGTATCTACGACGACTTCGAGGATATGATATTTGCTGGCTCGGAACTTGGTCACAATATCCTTGGCTCGAAGGCATCAATCCAGCGCATCTCGACCGAGGAGATAAAGTCGTTCGTGGGTCGTACCTACACCACCGACCAGATGGTCTTCTCGTCTATCGGCAACTTTTCGGCTCGTAGTGCGCAGGCTGTTGCCGAGCGCTATCTTGCCGATTTTGAGCCTACTAAGCGCGACTATCAGCGCATCACACCTTCGGAGTATGTCGCTTTCGATAAGCGCCTATCGCGCCATACCCACCAGTCGCACGGCATCATCGGCACCCGTGGCTACGGCATCACCGACGATAGACGACTGCCCTTGGCGTTGTTGGTCAATATCCTTGGTGGACCTTCGGCTAACTCGCTGCTTAACTTGCTGTTAAGGGAAAAATATGGTCTTTCGTATAATGTCGAGGCGAGCTATACGCCCTACTCGGATAGTGGCATCGTAGGCATCTACTTCTCGTCTGACCACGCCAATACCGAGCAGTGTATCGAGCTTATCGAGGAGGAGGTTGCCCGCTTGCGTAGCGAGCTGATAACGCCTCGCCGTCTGCTGGTTGCCAAGCGCCAGTTTGTGGCACAGATGGCAATCTCGATGGAGTCCAACGAAGGCTATATGCTTGGCGCGGGCAAGAGTTACTTGTTGTATAAGGATATTGACACCTTGGAGGAGGCCTACAAGAAGGTTATGGCAATTACCGCCGAGCAGATTATGGATGTTGCGAAGGATAGCTTTGCAAACCTCTCGAGGCTGATATATAAGTAGAGTTTTTAGTTTTTAGTTATTAGTTTTTAGAAGAGCACTAACAACTAATCACTAACAACTAACAACTAACAACTTTCATCTTTTTTTGACTATGGAGAACTTAGACCACTACATCTTGGCAAACACCAAGCCCGAGGAGGAACTCTTGCACCGCCTCGAGCGAGAGACATACCTTCGTGTTATCAACCCACGAATGATTTCGGGGCATCTGCAAGGCAAACTCCTTGAGATGCTTGTGCGAATGATGCGCCCACAGCGAGTGCTTGAGATTGGTACTTTCACCGGCTATTCGGCACTAAGCATCGCCCGTGGCTTGGAGGATGGTGCCTATCTCGATACTATCGAGGTAGATGATGAGTTGGAGGATATCGCTGCCAAGTACTTCGCGGAGTCGGCATACGGCAACCGCATTCGTCAACATATCGGCTCGGCACTCGATGTTGTGCCACAGCTTGGCGAGGTCTACGATATGGTCTTTATGGATGGCGACAAGCGAGAGTATCCAGCCTACTATAAAATGCTTATGGATGGTGGCTATTTGCGTAGTGGCTCGGTGATTTTGGCAGATAATATACTTTGGTATGGCAAGGTGGCACAACCGATTGCCCATAACGACAAGCATACCGAGGCTATCGTGGAGTTCAACCGTATGGTGGTTGAGGACGATAGGGTAGATAATGTGATAGTCCCTATACGCGATGGAATAAATATAGTTAGAGTAAAATAGCGAATGGAATAACTTTATGTATTCCATTCGCTATTTTTAGTTTTTATTAATGTTTCATTATTATAGTAAAGGTAATAATTATTTGTATTTCAACCAAGAAATAGCGTGCGGATGCGCCATTGCGACCAAAATATTAGACTTTTAACCCAATGCTACATCCAAAATCATCATTATCACAAAGCCTATGGCAAAGGCGATAGTGCCGATGTCGGAGTGCTTACCCTGCTGTGTCTCGGGGATTAGCTCCTCGACAACGACATAGAGCATTGCACCTGCCGAGAATGCGAGCAAGTAGGGTAGCGAGGGTGCTATATGTTCGTATAAAAGCAACATAACGAGTGCTGCTATGGGCTCGACAATGCCCGACAGCGCGCCATAGCCAAAGGCACGACCTCGCGAGAGTCCATCGCCACGCAGCGGCAACGAGATAATAGCCCCCTCGGGGATATTTTGTATCGCCATACCGACGGCCAACGCCAATGCTGCGCTCATCGCTATACCTGCATCTCCCGCCATAGCTCCCGCTACCACAGCACCTACCGCCATACCCTCGGGAATGTTGTGGAGCGTTACGGCAAGCATAAGCATCGGCCTACGACCCAATGACGAGGGTACACCCTCTGGCTCATTGCCATTGGGGTGAAGGTGTGGCACAAGGCTATCTAAGGCCAACAGAAAGAGCATGCCGAGAATGATGCCTACCGCAGCAGGCACCCAGCTTAGTCGCCCCATATCTGCCGAAAGGTCGATAGCGGGGATAATGAGCGACCATACCGAGGCCGCCACCATCACGCCCGCAGCAAAGCCCAATAGTGCCTTATTGACCCTCGACCCTATCGCCTTTCGTGCCATCAATACGGTCGATGCGCCTACCACCGTGCCAAGAAATGGGATAAGAAGTGTTACTGCTACATTCATTGTAAATTTAGTTTATACAAAAATAGACCCAAATATTGGGCCTATTTTTGATTATAAGGTACTACTAATAGTTTTCCGATTTAATCTGAAAGTAAGCCTGTGGGTGTACGCATACGGGGCATACCTCGGGCGCCTTCTTGCCTACATGGATGTGGCCACAGTTCGAGCACTGCCAAATCATATCGCCATCTCGTGAGAAAACGAGACCACCCTCAACATTTGCCAGCAACTTGCGGTAGCGCTCCTCGTGCTCCTTCTCAATCTTGCCCACCTCATCGAAGAGGAATGCGATGTGGTCGAAGCCCTCCTCGCGAGCATCCTTAGCCATCTCAGCGTACATATCTGTCCACTCATAGTTCTCGCCCTCGGCAGCCGACTTTAGATTCTCGGCGGTTGAGCCGATGCCGTTAAGAAGCTTAAACCAAATCTCGGCGTGCTCCTTCTCGTTAGCTGCGGTCTCCTCGAAAATCTTGGCAATCTGAACATAGCCGTCCTTCTTTGCCTTTGATGCAAAATATGTATACTTGTTGCGTGCCTGGCTCTCGCCTGCAAATGCCTCCCACAAGTTCTTCTCTGTCTTGGTTCCTTTCAAATCTTTCATAGTCTTGATAGTTTTTTATTGTTTGTTGTTTTTAATCTTTTGTTCTTTTTCCTGATGCAAAGATAAGATGTTTTTTTGAAACTGCAATAGATTTTCCATTGTATTATTTTATGTTTAGATAAGCAAAACCTATATTATAAGCGCTGTTTATCATTTTGCACCATAATTGTAATACTCAGCCTATCGAACAAACATAAATCCACAATTATGGAAAGTGTAAACAAAACAAACAAATCTAATGGCTTTAAGCTCAGCGTCTTAACGCTGGCTATTATGAACATTACCGCCGTGGTCAGTCTGCGTGGTCTTGCTACCGAGGCTATCTATGGTCTGCAATCGGCATTCTACTACCTCTTTGCTGCACTCGTCTTCCTTATCCCCACGGCGATGGTCGCCGCCGAGTTGGCTGCTATGTTTGCAAACCGCGAGGGTGGTGTCTTTCGTTGGGTGGGCGAGGCATTTGGCGACCGCATCGGCTTCTTGGCGATATGGTTGCAGTGGATTCAATCTACGATTTGGTATCCCACGGTCTTGACCTTTGGCGCTGTGAGCATCGCGTTTATTGGTACCGATACGACGACCGATGCAGCGCTTGCCTCGAACAAGTTTTTTACCCTTGCCGTTGTCTTGGCTATCTACTGGTGCGCCACATTTATCTCGATGCGCGGTATCGGCTGGGTAGGTAAGATTAGCAAGTGGGGTGGTATCATCGGCACGATTATCCCCGCTGCGTTGCTTATCGTTCTCGGCATTATCTACCTTGCGTCGGGTGGTCACAACTATATGGATATGCACCGTAGCTTCTTCCCCGACCTTACGCACTTCGATAACCTCGTCTTGGCAAGCTCTATCTTCCTATTTTATGCCGGTATGGAGATGATGGGTATACATGTTATGGAGGTAGACAACCCCTCGCGCAACTATCCTCGTGCTATTATCCTTGGCTCTGTGATTACGGTGGCTATCTTTGTGCTCGGCACATTCTCGCTGGGCTTTATCGTGCCTGCCAAGGATATCAGCCTCACGCAGACGCTCCTTATCGGCTTCGACCGCTACTTCAGCTACTTCCGTATGCCGTGGGTAGGCTCGGTTGTTGCCGTTGCCCTTGTCTTTGGTGTCTTGGCATCGGTGCTTACTTGGGTGTCGGGACCCTCGAAAGGTATCTTCGCTGTGGGCAAGGCGGGCTATCTGCCTCCCTTCTTCCAGAAGACAAATCAGCACGGCGTGCAGCGCAATATCCTATGGGTGCAGGGTGTTATTGTCACGATTCTCGGTCTCTTGTTTGTTGTGATGCCCTCGGTGCAGTCGTTTTATCAAATTCTCTCACAGCTTACCGTTTTGCTCTACCTTATTATGTATATGCTGATGTTCTCGGCGGCTATTACTTTGCGCTATAAGCAACCCAACCTCGACCGCCCCTTCCGCCTTGGTCGTAAGGGCAACGCTATGATGTGGTTCTTGGGTGGTTTAGGCTTCTGTGGCTCGTTGCTTGCCTTTGTTCTTAGCTTTATTCCTCCCTCGCAGATTGCCACGGGAAGCACCACGGTATGGTTTGCCGTCTTGATTATCGGCGCCATAGTCTTTGTCGCCCTACCTTTTATTATATATGCTATGCGCAAACCCAGTTGGAAGCAGACAGCATAAAAAAGAAAGAGCAAGGAGTTAATTCTCTTTGCTCTTTACTCTTTAAACTTTGCTCTTCGCTTACTTCTCGATATCCTTAAAGTAGCGGTAGGTTACAACCTTCAATTCCTCGGCTGCGCCATCGTCGCAAACGATGATGCCAGCAGGGTGGGTCTGCAATGCCGAGAGGGTCCACTGGTGGTTGTAGCTGCCCTCGATAGCGTGGCGCAATGCGCGAGCCTTCTTGCGACCAGTAGCCAAGATAAGCACCTTGCGTGCGCTGAGGATAGTGCCTACACCCACGGTGAGTGCCTGTGTGGGCACCTGTGAGATGTCGCCACCAAAGAAGCGTGAGTTAACGACGATAGTGTCGGTAGTAAGTGTCTTGATGCGTGTGCGTGACTGCAACGATGAGAAGGGCTCGTTGAAAGCGATATGACCGTCCTCGCCAACGCCACCCATAAAGAGGTCGATGCCACCAGCCTCGACAATTGCTGCCTCGTATGCCTCACACTCTGCTACAAGATCTTTGGCATTACCGTTGAGGATATGGACATTCTCCCTCTTGATGTCGATATACTTAAAGAAGTTGTTCCACATAAATGAGTGGTAGCTCTCGGGGTGGTCTTCTGCCAAGCCTACATACTCATCCATATTGAATGTTACGACATTCTTGAACGATACCTCGCCCGCCTCATACTTCTTGATAAGCTCACGGTAGGTCTCCAAGGGTGTAGAACCCGTAGGCAAACCCAAAACGAAGGGAGCATCTGTCTTTGCCGCCTTTGCATTAATCTCCGAAACGATGTAGTTAGCTGCCCACTGGGCTACTTCCTGACTCTTGTCCTTAATGATTACTCTCATATATTACCACATTTTTACAAATACTTCAATTGCCTGATACTCAGCCATACCGAGCTTGTCGTATAGCTGAGCGGTATTCTGTGTACGCTCCTCGGCACGCTGCCAAAACTCACGGGTGTCGCTACCGGGGAAGGGCACGATATCCTTCTGCGAGAGGTGGCGATAGATGGCGTGACGCTTCTTGAGCATCTCGCTGGGTGAAAGAGGCACTGCCATATCCACCATACCGAGATTCCACTCCATCCAAGCACCACGGTAGAGCCATAAATGGCACTCCTTGCGCCACTCATCCTCCTTGGTGCGGTCCAGAGCCTCCAACAACGCCTCGATACACATACGGTGTGTGCCATGAGGGTCTGCCAAGTCGCCCGCAGCATAAATCTGGTGGGGCTTAATCTCGCGCAGAAGCTTTACGATAATCTCGATATCCTTATCCGTAATCTCACCCTTCTTGATACCGCCAGTCTCGTAGAACGGCAGGTTGAGGAAGTGGGCGTTGGTGTCGGGGTTAAGGCCGAACGAGCGTACCGCAGCGCGTGCCTCAGCACGACGGATAGCGCCCTTGATGTCGAGCAACTTGCGAGGCTCGGGCTTGCCCTTCTTCTTCGAAGCGATAACCTCGGCAACCTCGTCGTACTTGTCGCCAAGACCCAACTCTCGTGCCGTATCGATATTCTGCAACACTACATCGTCGTGAACGGCCACATTGCCCGATGTCTGGTATGCCACATGCACATCATGGTTTTGCTCCACAAGGCGGATAAATGTACCGCCCATCGAGATAACATCGTCGTCGGGGTGAGGCGAGAAGATAAGTACTCGCTTCTGGTGGGGCAACGAGGGTACAGGGCGTGTCGAGTCGTCAGCATTGGGCTTACCGCCAGGCCAGCCAGTGATGGTGTGCTGAAGGTCGTTAAATACCTTGATATTTAGTTTGTCGTAGGGACCGTGCTTCTCCAACAACTCGCCCAACGAATTCTCCAAGTAGTCCTGATATGTGAGCTTCAAGATAGGCTTGTTCACACGACCGCAGAGCCATACCACAGCCTTACGGGCAAACTTGGGTGTCCAGTCGCAAGGACCTACCAACCAGGGAGTTTGCTCACGGGTTAGGCGCTCGGCAGCATTCTCGTCGATAACGACCTCGATAGCGGGGTGTGCCTGAAGGTGGCTTGCGGGGATGCGGTCTGTTACCTCACCCTCGACAATCTGGTGGATAACCTCAGCCTTCTCCTCGCCCCACGCCATAAGGATAATGCGGTCGGCACGCATAATAGTGCCAAGACCCATCGTGATCGCCATCTTAGGTGTATTCTCCAAGCCGAAGAACTGTCCAGCGTGTACCTTGCGTGAATTGTGCGAGAGCTCCACCAAGCGGGTTGCAGACTTGGCATAAGAGCCAGCGTCGTTGAAACCAATCTGGCCCTGCTCACCAACGCCGATAATCATTAGGTCAATCTTGCGAATAGACTTCTCGTACTCGGCGCAATACTCCGAGATATCGCTCTTCGATACCGTGCCATCGGGGATATGCACATTCTCGGGCTCGATGTCGATATGCTTCAAAAACTCATCGTGGATACGATAGTTGCGGCTCTGCTGCTCAGTACGACGAATAGGGTAGAACTCGTCGAGTGAATATACTGCTACACCTTTGAACGACACCTCGCCACGGTTGTAGCGTGCGACAAGCTCACGATATAGACCGAGTGGCGTACGACCAGTTGTAAGACCAAGCACAAACGGTGGCAACTCCTCGTAGATATCGCGGGCTGAGGCGTTGGCGTTGTGGTTACGAATCATACGGCAGATAAGATCTGCTACATACTGCACTCCCTGTGACTCATTCTCGAATACACGGGCGGGCATACGCTCATAGCGATGAATAATATCGCGTGGTGCTGAACTGAGGTCGAGACCACCATCTTTCGGAAGTTGATACTTGCTATTCATATTCTTTTGGTTTTAACTTTCACTTGGATTAGGTTAGCTTTTTAAACAATTTCGCTTTGCACTCCAAAGTTAGTAAACTTTTTTTCGAAAAGTATGCTAAACCACTCAAAAAAATAACGGAAATAACCAAGTTATCTCCGTTATCCTATCTTTAGTCATTATATCCTTAGAAAATCTCCTTGCGGATAATGGTCTGCTCACGGTCGGGACCTACCGAAACCACAGCCACCTCGGTGCGGGTAAGCTCCTCGAGCTTTGCGATGTATGCCTTGGCATTTGCAGGAAGCTCATCGTACGACTTGATGCCGGTGATATCCTCCTTCCAGCCGTCCATCTCGATGTACTCGGCCTCTACGCGCTCGAGCTGAGCAATTGTCGAGGGTACATAGTCGATAGCCTTGCCATCGAGCTTGTAGCCTGTACAGATACGAATCTTGTCAAGACCAGACAACACATCGAACAACATCAACGAGAGGTAGTTAAGACCGCTGATACGGCGCACATGGTTCAAAACCACAGTGTCCAACCAACCTACACGGCGAGGACGACCCGTTACGGTGCCATACTCGTGGCCACGCTCACGGATATAGTCGGCGCGCTCGTCGAAGAGCTCTGTGGGGAAAGGTCCCTCACCAACACGGGTGGTGTATGCCTTTGCCACACCCATCACATTGTTGATGTAGCGGGGTGCAACGCCTGAGTTTACGGGAACGCTTGCTGCCGTAGGGCTCGACGATGTTACGAAGGGGTATGTGCCGTGGTCGATGCAGAGCATAACACCCTGAGCACCCTCAAACAACACCTTCTTGCCCTCCTCGATAAGGCGGTTGAGCAATACCGAGGTGTCGCAAATCATAGGACGAAGCTTCTCGCCAAGCTCCAAATACTGGTTGTATATAGTCTCGAAATCGCAAGGCTCCATGCCGAGTGCCTTAAGCTCCAAGTTCTTCTGAAGCAAAGCATCCTGCAAGCGCTCTGCGAAGTACTCCTTGTCGAGCAAATCGCCGATACGGATACCTACACGGCTATACTTGTCGGTATATGCAGGGCCGATACCCTTCTTCGTTGTGCCAATCTGACGACCACCCTTCAACGCCTCGTAAGCGCCATCGAGCATCGAGTGATAAGGCATAACGCAGGCTGCACGGTCAGAGATAAAGAGCTTGTAGTCGGTGATGCCCGCCTTGTGCAGACGGTCAAGCTCCTCGAACAACGATACGGGGTTGATAACCATACCGTTGGCCATAATGTTTATGATATGGGGGTTGAAGACACCCGAAGGGATAGACTGCAACGCGAACTTCTTGCCATCGAAGACGATGGTATGACCGGCATTGTTACCGCCCTGGTGGCGTACTACAACATCGGCACCTCCGGCATAAAAGTCGGTGATTTTGCCCTTGCCCTCGTCGCCCCACTGAGCGCCTACAACAACCAAAGTATTACTCATAATGCTATTTCGTTTAGACCCACCTAATATGGTGGCATAATTTAACGGCAACAAAGATAGTAAAAATTTTGCAATTCCCAACCTATCGGCTACGATTTATTACATGCTCCATAAGAACTACCATTACAACACCCATTGCAAAACCATTTCCAACGAGTGGCTCGATAACCGAAGGCACCACACCCGAGGGCAGCGAGCCAAAGAGCATAGCAATCAAAATAGGGAGACCTATGGTCAGCGCATCGGGGAACGACTTTACGGACTGGGTCGAGCGAATCATATCGAGCGATGCTGCAAGTTGTGTGCCCATTAGGAAGAGCATAATCGAGCCAATCACAGGGTTGGGGATATGCGAGAGAATCCAGATAAGCTCGGGCGAGAGGGCGCAGAGTGCCAAAACTATGCACGAGGGCACCAACGCATAGCGCGATGCACAGCCCGACGATGCGATAATACCAGGGCTCATCGAGTAGTTGACAGGACCAAGCACACCCATCGAGCCCGCCACGATGTTCATAATGCCCGTAAGGCGAACACCGCTTTTTAGGCGCTTATCCATACCATCTGCTCCAAGCATTGCTCCTAACGACTCGATAGAGCCGATATCGTTGATTAGCAGAGCAATATAGCATATGACGAATGCGATGATAAGACCTGCATCGGGTACAAACTTATCCAACACCAATCCTCTCCACGAAAAGGCGCTCTCGGCAACAATCTGGGTGGGGTAGATAGCGTAATATATTGCACTACCGATAATTAGCGCCACAGGGATTACAAGGCTCTTGCCTACGCCCTTGAGCTTGCTGTTGGCGATGACCATACATATCGTGCCGAAGAAGGCGAAACATAGACCGAAGAGGTGCTCACCCTCCTTTGGGTTGGCGACAAATACCAATCGTGAGATTACGGGCGTGAGCGTAAGGGCGATAAGCATTAGGATAACGACCACGATGCGTGGGGTAAAGAGCTTCTGCACACGGCGCATAACGCCACCTATGGTGAGTAACGCCACCAAAGCGCCACCTATGGCGATTGATGAGTATACTGCCGAGGGTTCTGCACCTGCCCTATATGACGACATCACGCCGACGAGCAATACCGCAGCAGGGCCTACAACCAACGGCAAGCGGTGGCCAACGAATATCTGTGCCAAGCCAGCGATGCCCATCACGGCAAATAGCTTCTGTGCAAAAAACAATTTCTCGGCATCCGAGCCCTGTGCTACGAATACGCTTGTCGAGACCACGGCAATGGCCATAACGAACCACTGCAGCGAGTAGCCGAGCAACTGACCCATCGGGGGTCGGTCGTTGAGATTGTATTTTAGATTCATTCTTCGTTATATCGTTTATTTCTTGATTGTTGCGGGCGCAGTTGTGATAATAAAGTCTGCTCCGCTCTTCTTTGCCCAAGCGCCATCCTCGGCGTTTGCAACACCTGATACAGCCACTTTCAAACCTAATTTGTGTGCCTCGTTAAACCAGCGGGGTATGCGTTTTAAGGCCTTGACGGTATAGCAGATGCCCGAATAACCAAGACCCTCAACATATTCTGGGGTGAGGTTGTTGCCCATAAAGTATACCGTGGCTGATGATGGCGCTATGCGCTTTAGTTCGTTGCAGATATGCTGGCGTGTTGACTGATAGTCGACCCCATCCTGCATTTTGCGCTCCTTGACCTTGGCTACAACACCCTTTACCAAATCACTCTCGGTGCTCGGTGTGGCATGCTCCTTAATCTCGATTGTTAGGCGTATATCGCCCAATTCTGCCACTTTGTCGAGGTAGCTGTCAAGCGTAGGCACAGCCTCGCCATTGGACAAAAGTTTCGACGAGAGCATAGCATAGTCGCTACGCTGAATATTCATTCTGTCGGGGTCGCCTGTCTCGCCAAGCCACGGACCCTCAACAACGACGATTGTGCCGTCGGTGAGGAGGTTAACATCGCACTTTACGGCATAACCCGCCTTTGCTGCTGCCTCCAATGAGGCTATGGTGTTGCGAGGTGCTTTTGCTGAACTTAGTCCGCCGTCGGCCACAATCTGCTGTGCCGTGAGCATTGTGATGCCCGCAAAGAGTGCAAGGCATAGTGTAAAAATTCTTCTCATTATCTTCTATCTCTCTTTCGTTTCTCTTGCTTTTTATCGTTGTTGGCTATAAGGTTGCGCACCATTTCAGGGTCGTCGCTTGTAATATAGTCGAGACCCTTGCGGATAGCCCACTTCGCTATCTTCTCGCTATTTACTGTCCACACGCCCACCTTCAAACCCATATTGTGAGCCTTGCGAATCCAGTTGGGCTTAAGCTTGTAGATTGCGCTGTGGTAATTGATGCCCGCATAGCCTCGCTCCTTCGCTGTCTTGGGCTTCATATCGCCAGTTAGATAGAGTGTTGGGTAACCTTGCGATGCAAAGTAGTCGCAAATCTGCTGGCTAAACGAGATAAATGTCGAGCGCTCAATGAGTCCCAATCGCTCCAACTCTCGCTTAACAACCTCGCACGATAGGAGCTCTTCCTCCTTGGTGTCGGTCTTAATCTCGACGATAAGTCGTGCTTCGGGGTATCGGGTTGTCATCTCCAAGAACTCCGTGAGCGAGGGTATCTGTTCGCCATTTATCAGGGGCTCGGTGCGTAGCTCATCGAACGAAGACTCCGAAATCTTCATATTGCCGTGCTTAGGGCCGTGGGCGACGATGCGCTCACCCTCCGCAGTGCGCACGATATCGAACTCCGACATAGTAAAGCCACTCTCAATGGCGGCAACAAAGGCGCCTATCGAGTTATGCGCACCATTAGCCTTGGCGTGGTAGCCACGATGGGCGATAACCTCCTGCGATGAGGCTGAGAAAACTCCCGTAAGGAGTAATAATATAATAATAAGGTATCTTTTCATACGATACAAAGGTATAATTTATTTTGCAAATATTGAGTACTCTTCGTTATATATCGGGCTTGTGATATGCAAGAAGTCGAGCACCGAGTGGAAAATATGGTACTGCTCGGCCTCTTCGATATGCTTAATTGCGCTTTGGTCGGATGTCCAGACGATAAAAGGTATCTCGTACTGCTCGGCAGGTGCTACCGACATCGGCATACCGTGCATATAGAGCCCATTTTCGCCCAACGACTCGCCGTGGTCCGAGATAAACATCATCGACGAACGGCAATCTATTGAACGCAACATCTCGATTACCGAGTGCAGGATATAGTCGGTGTAGAGTATGGTGTTGTCGTAGGCATTCATCAACTCCGTTCGGTCTGCCTTCGACATCTCCACTGTGGTACATACGGGCGTAAAGCGCTCAAACTCCGATGGATACTTCTGGAAGTAGGTAGGTCCGTGGCTGGTGCTTGTGTGCAGTACAACGAGCATCTTCGCCTTCGCGGACTGCTCAATCTCGTCACGCAAACCCTCCAACAAAAGGGCATCGTAGCGGGCATCGGCATCGGGATAACGCTCCTTGAGCCTTTTTAGCGGATAGTTCTTTGCGATATGCAACGGTGGCTCGCCCCAGTTTGTCGAGCGCCAAACAACATCTGCGCCATTACGCTCAAGGTAGTTGGGGAGTATCTCGAAAAGCTCCTTGCTCGCCTTGTACGAGAGGATTGCTCGCACACCCTCGGTGGTGTAGGTCGCTGCCGACTTTGCCTTAATCGCCACCACGCTGTCGCCTTTAAGCAGAGGGTTGGTCTCGCGCTCATAGCCATATAAAGAAAAATTTTCGCGGCGTGCCGACTCGCCAATGACCACCACGCATACCTCGCGGTTATCGGTCGAGATTGTGGCATCGGGGAGTGGTGTCTCCTTGCGGTTGAGTTGCTGAACGCGGTTGTAGTAGCGCACCGAGTTCACGGTGTACGACCACGGCATAATCATACTGCCTATTTGTGTGGCGTTGCGGTCTATCCACGGGAAGTTATGCATATTGGCAACCGCTACGGCGATAATCACTAAGAGCGATAAACCTACGCTTTTTAGCATCCGACCCATACGACCATAATCGACCTTGCGACAAACGATATAGAGCGCAGGAACGATGCCGAGAAATAGGGTATAAAGCACCGCTGCCAACGAGAAATATCCCGACGCCTCCGAGAAGCGAGTGTTGAAGACATTGCCCATCATCATATCGGTGATAAGCACCTCGTAGCCCACGATAAAGTAGAGCGCAATGCCGTTGCAGATAAATGTCAGAGCAAGGATAACCTTGCCTACGATACGACCCGAGAAGAGCAGAAGGTAGTAGACCATAAAGTTCACGGCAAGCATCGCCAAGGCAAAACCTCCGATAATAAGCACACCATTTAGTCCGCCATCGGTATTCTCGGCCACCACCCTAAATAGTGGATAGTGGTAGGCAACGAGTGTAAAGAGGCTCAACACAGCTGCCATTAGGCGTGCGCTTACAGGCTTCCTAAAATATCGTTTTATCGCTTCCATAGTAGAATTGTTAGGTGGATAATTGAGTATGCCACAACGGCAAGCAGTAGGTTAAAGAGTATCGTGAGCACGATATTTGCTTGGTGGCTCGGCTCACGGAATGGGCTATCTTCTACCGATGCATCGTAGCGCGCAAAGGGGTTGCTATAAATCACCTCGCCATCGGCGAAGTATGCCGTAAAACGAGCATAGCTATCCTCCGCACGAAGGTCGTATCGGGCAGTGTCGGCATCGATTGCTACAATCTGCCTACGACCGCCATCGCTTGTAAGGACTATGCTGTCGGCAGTCTCCGTGAGGCGGATAAATAGGGTAGTGCCCTCCACACCGATATTCTCTATCGAGGGCAAATACATATTGCGCTCAACCTTTGTTGCCCAGTCGCCATCGCCGTAGTCGGGTAGGCGCATCGAGTAGTAACAACCACCATTCAACGCCTCGATAATATCTTTGTAATCAGATGATTTAGTCTGTATAAAGTTGCATCGGCGGGCTATCTTGCGCGTATCGTCGGGGTCGTGCAGGTCGTCGTTGGCAACGCCAAACGAGTAGTGACCGCTACTCAGCGCCTCATCCCAATAGTCGTTCTCTGTCGAGCGACCGCTATCCAACTCCATTAGGCGGTAGCCCTCCAAATATTGCATCTGTCGAAGCGTTGTAAATGGCGTTCTTAACGGGTGGTTGAACTGCACAATATCACCCGTGGCACTAAGTAGGTCTATCTGCATCTGTCGTTGCGATAGTAATATGGGGAGCAGATGGTCAAACCGAATGACCCTCTTGGCGCCGAATACCAACTTGTGGAACTTTAGAAGGTTGTAGCCGTGTTCATAGAGTGGCGCATCTGCCTCGCTAATCTCGTTGTGGTTGGAGATGGTAACAATGTCGGTGCCAAACCTTTCGAGGCGCTCACGAACTACCTCGGGCGGATATTCGCACTCGTTAAAGATGCCCTCGACACGGCTGTGGTTGTGAAACGAAGCTCTCTGCCAGCGCTTTGTGGTGTCGAGGTTGCGGTATGGATTGAAGATATCCTCACCCGCAAAGGGTCTAATCGGCGCAAAATCATATATCGCCGTAACGCTTGTGCCGACAATGGCCAACAAAACCACCGCCACAACCGTAGCGGTGCACTTGCCTAATATCTTCACAATTCGCCTCATACCTCTCGCAAAGGTATAAAAAAATCATGTAATACAAAAATCAAAGATTTTTACCCCAATTTAGAGGACCTATATAACGGCACAAGACCGACCAAAATATAGCTTTAGTCGGTCTTGTTTCTATGTTTTAGTCCAGTTGTCTATAAGCACTCAGGGCACTTGACATCCAACTGCACACACTCGATGCCTACCTTACGCAGAAGCTGAATGCCGTCGTCGTTGCGGTAGGGGTCGGCATATACCACACGCTTAATACCCGCCTGAATGATAAGCTTAGCGCACTCGATGCAGGGCGATGCTGTTACATAGAGTGTCGAGCCATCGCAATTGTTGGCGCTCTTTGCTACCTTCGTAATGGCGTTAGCCTCGGCGTGGAGAACATAGGGCTTCGTAGTGCCCATATCATCCTCGCAGATATTCTCAAAGCCTGCGGGCGTGCCGTTGTAGCCGTCAGAGATAATCATCTTATCCTTGACAAGCAACGCACCCACCTTGCGGCGCACGCAGTATGAGTTTTCGGCCCATACGCGTGCCATCTGCAAGTAGCGGATATCGAATTGTCGCTGTTTCTGCTCCTTATATCCCATAATCTAAAGTTTTAGGATTAACCGAGCTTGCCGTGGCAGTGCTTATACTTCTTGCCTGAACCACAAGGACATGGGTCGTTACGACCTACCGACTTATCGACCTTGATAGGTGCGGTGGTGCTACGCTCGCCCTGACCAGCGGCTGCTGCAGCTGCCATACGCGATGCCTGAAGCTTGTTTACATCAATCTTATTGCGCTGCTCGCGAGCATTCTGCACCGCATCGGGGTTATTCTCGCGCATAGGGATATACGCCTTGTTGAGCACAGCCAAGACATCGCGGTTGATATCCTCCAACATCTTCGAGAAGAGCTGGAACGACTCCAACTTGTAAATCAACAAGGGATC
The DNA here is from genome assembly GCA_017465575.1 of Alistipes sp. Taxonomy (GTDB): domain Bacteria; phylum Bacteroidota; class Bacteroidia; order Bacteroidales; family Rikenellaceae; genus Alistipes. The sequence continues at coordinate 22,299 of JAFTVX010000029.1, forward strand.
CTTCTGCTCGTATGTTGCATTCTGTACGCTCTGGCGCAAGTCGTCCATCTCGCGGAGGTGCTCACGCCAAGCATCGTCGATAGTGGTGAAGAGGGCAATCTTTGCGAATACGCGGTAAATCTCTGCGCAGTCGGTATCCTTACACTTCTGCAACTCAACGGGGATAGCGAAACGCAAACGACCATCGGTAAGAGGGAAGGCAATGCGCATATCCATCTGGTCCTTGCGGTCCTTATAAATCTTCTCCATTGTGGGGCGCACGGTCTCGGCAACGGCGATAGCCTTGCGCTCGAAGTGGGCGTTAAGGTCCTTAACGATAGACTCGATAATCTCGCGGGGCTTGAGGCGGTCGAGTTCCTCTGCCGAAAGCGAAGTCTCGATGGCTACCTCACGCATAAGCTCATACTTAAAGTCCTCATATGAGCAACCCTCGTGCTGCTCGACAAACTTTGTAGCGTAGTCGTAGCGGAGGTTGTTCATATCGATATCGATGCGCTCGCCATATAGTGCGTGACGGCGGCGGGTATAGATAACCTCACGCTGTGAGTTCATCACATCATCATACTCCAAGAGGCGCTTACGCACACCAAAGTGGTTCTCCTCGACCTTGCGCTGTGCACGCTCGATGGCGTTGGTCATCATACCTGCCTGAATAACTTCGCCCTCTTGGATACCCATCTTGTCCATAAGCTTGGCGATACGCTCCGAGCCGAAAAGTCGCATAAGCTTATCCTCCAACGATACGAAGAACTGCGAAGAGCCGGGGTCTCCCTGACGACCAGCACGACCACGCAACTGACGGTCTACACGACGGCTCTCGTGACGCTCAGTACCGATAATAGCCAAACCGCCGAGCTCCTTGACCTCCTGCGAGAGCTTGATATCGGTACCACGACCCGCCATATTGGTAGCAATCGTAACCTGACCCTTGCGACCTGCCTCGGCAACAATCTGTGCCTCGAGCTGGTGCTGCTTTGCGTTCAAGACATTGTGCTTGATACCACGAAGCTTGAGCATACGGCTCAACAACTCCGAAATCTCGACTGAGGTAGTACCCACCAAGACGGGGCGACCCTCATCAACAAGGCGCACAATCTCGGCAATTACGGCGTTATACTTCTCGCGCTCAGTCTTATATACGAGGTCCTCACGGTCATCGCGAATAACCTCCTTGTTGGTGGGGATAACCACCACATCGAGCTTGTAGATGCTCCAGAACTCCGATGCCTCGGTCTCTGCCGTACCAGTCATACCAGCAAGCTTGTGGTACATACGGAAATAGTTCTGAAGGGTAATGGTAGCGAAGGTCTGCGTAGCATCCTCGACCTTGACATTCTCCTTTGCCTCGATTGCTTGGTGCAAACCATCAGAGTAGCGACGACCCTCCATAATACGGCCAGTCTGCTCGTCGACAATCTTCACCTTGCCCTCGATAAGCACATACTCAACCTCCTTCTCGAACATAAAGTATGCTTTAAGAAGCTGGTTCATAGTATGTACACGGTCGGCCTTGATAGCATAGTCTGTCAAAAGGGCATCCTTCTGCTGTGCGCGCTCCTCTGCCGAAAGCTCGGCTGCCTCAATCTCAGCAATGCGAGCGCCGATATCGGGAAGCACAAAGAAGCCATCCTCGCCAAAGCGCTTAGATGCTACCTCGTGACCCTTATCGGTAAGAATCAACGAGTTCATCTTCTCGTCGTGTACCACGAAGTTGTCATCCGTAATCTCGTGCATACGCTTCTCGTTGTCCTGCATATAGAAGTTCTCGGTCTTCTGCAACAGCACCTTAACGCCAGGCTCCGAGAGGAACTTAATCAACGCCTTGTACTTTGGCATCGCCTTATGGGCGCGCAACAAGAGCTTACCAGCCTCCTCGTGGTTACCATCATTGAAGAGTCGCTTCGCCTCGGCAACATCCGACGACGACATCTTGCTCTGGAGGTCGTAGATATACTTTGCTGCGGGCTGGAACTCGGCAAAGAGCTGGTCGCCACCCTTGGGTACAGGACCCGAAATGATAAGCGGGGTACGGGCATCATCGATAAGCACCGAGTCGACCTCATCGACAATCGCAAAGTGATGCTTGCGCTGAACGAGGTCTTTGGGTGCCGATGCCATATTGTCACGCAGATAGTCGAAACCAAACTCGTTGTTTGTACCGAAGGTGATATCTGCCATATAAGCCTTACGGCGCTCCTCCGAGTTGGGGCGGGTGTTGTCGATACAAGCTACCGACAAGCCGTGGAACTGATACATAGGACCCATCCACTCGGCATCACGACGAGCAAGGTAGTCGTTCACGGTTACCACATGCACACCCTTATGTGCCAAGGCATTGAGGAATACGGGGAGCGTTGCCACCAAGGTCTTACCCTCACCTGTTGCCATCTCGGCGATACGACCCTTATGCAGAACGACACCGCCGAAGAGCTGAACATCGTAGTGAACCATATCCCACTTGATGTCGTTGCCACCGGCAGTCCAACGGTTGCTGTAAATCGCCTTGTCGTCCTCGATGCGCACCAAGTCCTGACGCTCGGCAGCGAGGTTGCGGTCGAAGTCGTTAGCCGTAACCACCACCTCGTCGTTTTCGGCGAAACGGCGAGCTGTATCCTTCATAATGGCAAATGCCTCGGGGAGAATCTCCTCGAGCTTCTGCTCAATCTTATCGTCGATAAGCTTTGTGCGGTCGTCGATATCCTTCGAGATGCGCTCCTTATCCTTGAGCGATGTTTCGGCCAACTCCAACTTCTGCTTCTGCTCGGCAATATGCTTCTCGTCATCGGCGATAAAGTCGGCAATCGACTGACTCAATGCCTGCGAACGAGCACGAAGCTCGTCGTTTGAGAGTGCTGAAATCGAGGGGTACAAGGCCTTAATCTTCTCCACATAGGGCATAATCTCCTTGCGGTCCTTGTCGCTCTTCGAACCAAAGAAGAGCTTAATAACTTTCGTTAAAATATCCATCGTCAGTTAATTATTTATTTTCCTTATTTTGTGTGCGTCTCGTGTATTATGCGCTGTGCGCACTATGCGCGCGTGCAATATTCGGCAAATATACGAAAACAATTTATATTCCCCAAATGTGTGTTTATATTTTTAGACTCCGTGGCGTTCAAGAATCGGTGTGAGGGGACACTCCTCGCAACGACCCTTTGTGCAATACTCGGTCGATAGTTGCAACATCGCCTGACTCTCGTAGGCATTACGCGCTATGGCCGCCACGCTATTCCACGCCTTGATATAGCGGTTATCCTCGGCAGGGATATCCTCCAAAAGTGCTGTGGCATTGTCGATTAACCTGTTCGACTGCGTGTAACTGCCGTATGCAAAGGCTATCTGTGCCACGAAGTTGATGCCCATCAGATCGCTCTTGAATTGACCCATTCGTCGTGTGATATCCAAGTTCGAGGCGTTGGGCATAAAGCGCTCGACCCAATACTCCGACGAACGACCCGTGAACAATCGGTAGACATCGCGCCTACGACGGCAAGCCGTTACGCTGCTCATCGTAATCGTGCCATTGTGTAGACATGCAGCGAGCTGTGTGATTCGAAGCGTAGGGTGGTTGTGAGGATAGATGTTCTTCAATCGCCAATCCTTGATGCTCAGCGGCGTAATGTTGTACTTTATGCGTAGATGCTCAAAGTCGCTCTTTAAGTGACGGATATAGTCATCTTCGCCATAGAGGTCGAGCAATCCCGCAGTACCGAGCAACAACGCTTCGAGGCTTACAATAGAGTTGTTCTCGCGCTGTACCATCGTGTGCGTTACACGGCGTGCCAACTCCTGAAACACTAACTTGTTGCTTGTGCCACCAACCACACGAAAGAGCATTTCGTGGAAGGTCTGTCCCCAATTGTCGTTTGCCGAGTGATATATCTCGACAATGTCGCGGTACTTGCGCTCAAAGCGCTCGTAGGCAAGACGATTGATCAATTCGAAACGATAAATCGGCTCGAGCTGGGCAATACCCTCGATGCATCGCAGTTGGGTGGCGTGCTCCATATCCCTACAATAGGTTGAGTTCGAGGAGTGCCTCCTCCGACATCATATCCTTAGACCACTGGGGCTCGAAGGTGAGGGTGATGTTTACCTTCTCGACGCCCGCAACCTTGTTTACCTCGCGGTTGATATCTGCCAAGAGCATATCTGCCATAGGGCAGTTGGGGGCAGTCAATGTCATAATGATATCGGCTGTGCCCGAGGGGTCGAAGTTAATCTCATAGATAAGACCGAGATCGTAGATGTTTACAGGAATCTCGGGGTCGTATATGTTCTTGAGTGTGAGAACGATATTTTTCTCAACTGCAAGTATCTCTTCAGGTGTCATATGCGTTAATTATTCGTTTTCGATAAAACAAGGGCAGATAGTTTCATCTGCTTGACCATTGCACGAAGTCCGTTGCTGCGTGTGGGAGAGAGGTTTTCGCCAAGACCAATCTCGTCGATAAAGTATAGCTCCATAGTCGCAACCTCCTCTGCCGAGCGACCATTCATCACCCTTACCAAGAGGGCGACGATGCCCTTGGTGATGATAGCATCGCTATCTGCCGAGTAGTACATCTTGCCATCACGCATCTCTGACGCAACCCACACACGCGACTGACAGCCCTCGATAAGGTTCTTCTCGTTACGCAACGCAGGCTCCATAGCTGGGAGCGTATCGCTAAGGCTGATAAGGTAGTCGTACTTATCGAGCCAATCATCAAACATCGAGAACTCCTCGATGATAGCATCTTGTATTTTGTCCTGTGCCATAATATCTTATGTTCTGTTACTTAAACTCGTTTAGAGGCATATCCTCCGATGCCCAAGGGGTGTCGATACCCAAAATTTGTGTCATCGTGGGTGCCAACTCGGTCATTCTCACTCGGCGGTCGATGCGCTTTGCCTCGGCATCGCCTCCGTAGATGATTAGAGGTACACGGCTGTCGTAGTTGTAGCCACCATCCGACGACGAACGATAGTCATCCTCCTCGATAATCCAGCCAGGCATTAGGTCGATAATGATATCGCCCGAGCGTGTGGCGTGAAACGACTGCTGCATCAATCGGCTACGACCCTCCGAGAAGGATGTGTTGCGCAATGCCGTGGCCGTAAGGGCGGTGCGTACACCACGCAATTGAAGCATAAATACTGCCACCTCGTCGCAAATATCCTCCAAATCAAGACGCTTGCGAAGTATCAGTTCGTGGTTGAGATAGAGAGCGTTATTTGCAAAGCCGAGGATATAATCGTCTGAGCCATAGCGCGCACCAAGGAAAGCGTTTACGATAACCTCCATCTGGCGGTTGTTGAATCGCTCACGCTCCGTACCACCTACGGGGTTGAATGAGGGTGATGTGCCGTGTGCCGACGAGAGGGTAACGACCAACTCCTCCTCGCTGCCAAACTGTGCATAGAGGTAGATGAGGAAGTTTTCCAAATCTTTGTCAAGGCGGTAGAGCATATCTTCGTACTCCATCGACTCTGGACCGTATGTCTCAGCGATATAGCGTGTGGTGTCGAAGGCGATATTGAGGATGTCGGTCGATGAATCTTTGCCCAAATGCTCCAACGCTATAAGACTCTCGGCAAACTCAATAAGCATCGTATTTCCTGCGGGTGTATAGCACATACGACCATAGTCGTTCGATGTCAACCTAAGGTTGATATCGCTCAAAAGCTTAGTGTTCTTGTCGGTGATATCCTCTATAACCGCTACCTCGCTATTCTTGTATCGTGCTGCCTCATAGAGGGGTGTCCAACGAGTGAGGGTGTAGAAGGTGTTGGTGTCGTGGCGGTTGTAGTCGGCAACCCACGAGGGTATGCGATTTAGATACTTCGACGATGTTGTCCAGTGTGTCTGGTTCTTCTCTGCCCAAAACGCTACGCCCGCCTTGCCATTTAGCACGATTGCCGAGCGAGCATCTACGGCTATCGAATACTGCTTCGACTGGCTGTCTGCCGAGAGGAGCATATCGCCAACGGTGGGAGCTGTAAGGCGGTGGGGTGAGTAATTGCCCGAACCTGTACTAAACTCTACGGGATAGGCCTGTCGGTCGATGATAAGTTCGACCATCGAACTGTCGACATAGTTCCACCACTTGTCGCCCACGACGCCGTGAACAGATGGTTGTGCGCCAGTAGCAATAGTCGCCATACCGGCTGCTGTCGAGGTGCGCATATAGTCGTAGTATGCCTCGGTGTAATAGGTGCCACCCTCCATTAGGCGCTTAAAACCACCCTCGGTAAAGTTATCCTTGAAACGCTCCAAGTCGCTCGAGCGAAGTGAGCTTACGACGAAGTTTACCACAAGCTTGGGCTTTGTGGCAGAGGTGCGCTCCGTGGCAAAGGTTATTATGAGTAGGGCGAGGAGTAGCCCGTTGAGTATCTTTTTCATAGCTTTTAAGCGAAATATTCGGCAAATTTACAAATTTATTTGTAACATTCGCTCAAAATATCGCTTTTCTTCTTCAAAATTGATTTCGGACATCGTGGCGATAGCATCAAGCTGTTTGCGACAGAAGAGTTTGTGCTCCTCGCTGGCAGGGTTTACGGGTCGATGTGTAGCTGCTTTTACGATTTGCAACACCTTGGACATAAGCTCTTTTGCTTCGTTACTTAAAGCTACTTCGAAGAACTTCTCTGCGATGTAGTCCACTGCCATTGGCGTAGGGTGCACCATATCGTCGGCATAGAAGCGATAATCGCGCAAATCGTCAAGCATAATCTCATACGATGGGAAGTATATAGCGCGCTCGCTGTGGCGACGGCAAACTTCATCAACAGCCACACGAAGTATCGCCTTGCTCAGTGAGTTGTCCTCAGCTCCCTCGCCTAAATGTCTGACGGGGCTAACGGTGAAGATAATGCGTGAATTTGTCGCCTTGATAATGCGCTCCAAACATTCGACAACATTGGCTACAGATAGTAGCTCTCGGCTAAAATTTTGGTGTGGCTGTTTATGGCAATTTGCCACCACCTCGCCCGAAGATTTTAGGCGATATACCCACGCTGTGCCAAGCGTAATTATGGTGTAGTTAGACGCTGTAAGTGCCTTATTACCAATATCTATTGCCTTATGCATTGAGCTTATTGCATCGGCCTTAGTCAATCCCGAAATATCGGAGTGAAAATCGTAGGATAACCAACGACCACCAACCTCTATTAGCTCATCTTCGCAGGGTACACTCCGCTCTGCCATACGCTCTATGGCTAAGGCAATTGATGCGGGGTTAAAGAGTATGCCTGTGGGTGATGCTACAACACGAAATTTGCGCTCGGCAAGCTTCGCTGCTATATTGTTGGCAAAGCACGATCCGATGCTAAGAATGGTATCATTATAGCCAACGGTTTCTGCCCAGCGAGTAGGCGTTATCTCGGTGCGAAATTTCATACTATCCAACGATATATTTGCTCTTGGGGAGTAACGACAAAAGTTTGGTCGCAATATACGAACCAATATAGGTCAAGAATGCCGATACAAACATCGTAAGCGGTGTGCCAATTTCCCAACCCTTAACAATATCGAATATTGCCACCAATACGAACATATGCAGTAGGTACATGCCGTAGCTTAGACGAGAGATGTCGTAGAACAAAGGATATGCCTTGCAAGGTCGGTTGATAAGCTTAAAAACGAGGAATACGCCAAGGGTCATAAGCGCAGCACCTGTGGTGGTAAAATCCCAACTAAGCTCCAACTGAACGGCCAAGTCAATGCTCTTATTAACAGGATAGCTATCAGGAAGTTGTAGATAGAAGGGTAGTGCTGTTGCAAGGTAGCCTACAACAATCATCGGCAGAGCCACAAAGAGGGTCTTTTTTACGCTCCAATCGACATACTTGCGAATATAGTGTGCTGCTACCACAAAGCCGATAAAGCCGCTAAAGTAGTAGAGCAAACCAAACTCATTCCAACTTGCCTCGCCCCAAACCTCGGCAGTACCACGAATCGAACGAGCAAGCTCACGGAAGAAGGGCACGGTAGTCGTAAAGAGCCAAACAAGGATAAATGCCCTCTCGCCACGCTTAGATACACGCTCCAACCAAGGCGACAAAATCGGCATAAAGAGGTATACGCCAATAATCATATAGACAAACCATAGATGTCCGCTATGCCACATAAGGTTTACGCTAAGTTGTGCAAGATTATCGCCAATAGCAACCTCGCCACCCGAACCCCACATAGGGATAAAGGCGTAGGCTAACGACCATACGGCAAAGGGTATCATAACACGCTGAAAACGACGGCAATAGAAGGTTTCGGTATCGCTCTTAATAGGCATCAGCAGATAGCTCGATGTCATCACAAATAGAGGCACTGCAACACGCAAAAACGAATTGACGAACGCCACCCAGCAAGCATCGCTATACGAGGCGATATATGTGCCCTCGCCACCGAGATAGAAGGGCTCGATGCAGTGCACCAAGATAACCATAAAGCAGGCAACAGCACGCAGATAGTCCAAAAAGACGATGCGCCCAGTTGGGTATGTTAGGTTCATAGAATTTAAAATCTATTTCAATCTTACTTGAAAATTTAGCTTAAATGATAAAGTCCCGTCTACTTCTTTGATGATAGATGCGTATTCGTGGCGAGTGGTGCTCGAGCGTTCTAAATATGCGTTGAAGAAAAGGTAATCCTCAAATCTATTACGGTCGTAGAAATGATAACATAGAACTTCTCCATCTTTCTTGACTACTAAATATCCTCCGTTAGCATCAAACTTTCCACTCCACGCAGTTGCAGGCATCATTCCCAATGCTGCAGATGTCAGGAGATGTTTGATTTTATATGCATAAAATGGAGATGAATGGTTTGTGTCATAGTTCAATGGATTCGATTTAGAGAGTTCCTCTGCCAAAAATGATAATGTTGAAATACCTGTGTTCAATTGCTCTAAAAGTAAGTTTGCAATAATCTTGGGTAAATCTCCATCAAGCATTGTAAGGTTGTTGTTGAATACCTGATTATCAACCTTATCAAATACTAAATTTGCGCCTTTTCTCTTAATGGCGTTGACTCTTTCAATTACTTTGTTGCGCGAAGGATTGATTGAGTTTATGTTTGATATTTCATCGTCAGAAAACTGAGCACCAGTAATCTTGAAATTAAAATTTGTTGCTTTGCTTGCATTTAACAATGTAGAATCTCCACCCAATTGAGATTTAATACTAAATCCCATTTCAGAGTTGATTTTTGTCCTTTGGTCATGTAAAACGATTCGTATATCTGTTTTATCACTAGATTTAGCTTTTAGTGAATAACAATATACGCTATTCATAAAGGCCTCGATTGAAGGGGCAGCAAATGCTCCACTATTTTCCTCAATCGTTTTTAATAGTTTTTCGGCCTCTATAAGAAATATAGATGCTGGAATGCGTAGTAATTCAACTCCTGTGGGTGATTGAATTACCACTTCTTTATCGTGTAAATCATACTTAAAATCTCCTTCATCCTCTTGGCGAAGTATCTTTATAATTGGATAGAAAAGGTTGTGAATCTTGTTAAGATTCTGATCGCCTGCGAAAACTTTCCCTTCTCCTAACAATTTAAATAGAGTGTAGATTTCACTCCATTCTCCTTTATTTCCCGTCAATGCCATATTGAACTGATTTTGTGAGATTTATTCTTTTGATAATTTCATTAGCTGTAGCTTGAATAGCGGGAATGGCAACTGAATTACCAAATTGTTTATATGCAGAAGCATCTGCTACTCCAATTATAAAATTATCTGGAAATCCTTGCAAGCGAGCCCATTCTCTGGGTGTCATTCTACGAATACCATCTCTATTTATTTCGCCCTTGATATTGGTTACTGGAGTATAGTCTTCAAGTCTATTATCTATAACAAGATTTCGTTCTCTACCCATTCCTCCTACAACAATTGCATTAGCAACACCGTCATCGGGTATAATTTCGTAACCGAATCCATTGCCTTTTGCTGCGTGACGCTCCTTATGAGCCTTTAAAGTTCTTATATATTGAGTTGAAAGGTAATATTTTGCTGATACAACATTCTCTTCTTTAATGTCTGCAAACCTCTTAGTTTTGTCGGTGGGTGTTGGGTATGTAAATTCCTTTACATTTTGATCATTCCTAAAGCCAACGATATATACTCGTTCGCGATGTTGAGGAACACCAAAATTCATAGCATTTATTACTTGCGGTTCAGGTACATAATAATCCAAATCTTCCCTTAATATCTTTAAGATGGTTTTAATAGTTCTGCCTTTATCGTGTATAAGTAAACCTTTTACATTCTCCAAGAAAAACGCTTTTGGTCGCTTGCGACGGATAATATCTGCGACATCAAAAAATAGTGTGCCTCTAGTTTCGTTAAAGCCTAATCGTTTGCCTGCCAACGAAAAAGCTTGACAAGGAAATCCTGCGCATAATATGTCAAAATTGTCTGGAATATATGCTTTAGTACTCTCTTTTGTAATATCTCCAAATGGGACTTCTCCGTAGTTTAGTAGGTATGTTTTCTTTGCTTGCGTATCCCATTCCGATGAGAAAATGCATTTGCCACCAAGGTTTTGCATAGCCATTCTAAACCCACCTATACCCGCAAATAAGTCGATAAAGGTAAATTTAGGATTAGTAATTGGTTGAAATGGAACAGAGAATAAATCTGAAAATAGAGTATATTGAATGTCTATGTCAGAAACAATTGAGCCTTCATCATTTTTTGTTTGGATATTATAAATATCTTGTATCAAACCTTCAGCTTTGCTATTGATATATTCTCCTCTATTGTGAAGATAGTGTGTAATTATTGCCATTTGCTCGTCAAATGGAATAATAGACCCATCGTTATTCAAAGAGTTGGGACCATATATTTGCATTTGAACTTTACTATCCCCATAAATTTTAGTAATCGCAAAGTCGTTGTAATCTATATGACTCATATTTAATTATATCCAAATATACTTAATCACTCTAATCTAAAATCAATATGCGTTTAGCATTTTGCAAATTTACTTATTATATTTTAATTTTCGCAATCCTGTAAAAGAAATAACTTGCGAATTTATTTAATTTCAAAACAGTGTTATCATTATTTATTGTATATTTGCGCAAATATAATTGTCTAAAACTAACACTATGAAGAAAAATATTGTTTCGTCGTTCGATGTAGACCATCGTACACTCGATGCAGGTCTCTACCTCCGTTCGGTATATACCATCAACGAGGAGTATCAGGTGCGCTCGTGGGATTTGCGCTTCCGTGCACCTATGGCTCACGCACCTCTTGGCTCGGGTGAGGTGCATACCATCGAGCATCTTATGGCGTACTACTTGCGCCTCGACGAGAAGATTGGCTCGGCTATCGTATCGTTCTGTCCTATGGGTTGCAAAACAGGTTTCTACCTCTCTACGATGCAGAGTGTCGAGGCTGAGGATATCCGTCAGGCATTGGCAAAGGTTTACAAGGAGGTATTCCCTTTGAAGTCAGCTTCGGATGTCGTTGGACTAAATGAGATTCAGTGCGGTAACCCTGGCTTGTATGCTATTGACTCTACGAATGCAGCAATGGCGGAGTATATGCGTACGCTCTTTACGGCAGATGAGGCAGAGAAGCTTGGTATTGGTTCGGTATATGAAAAGTGGTGGTAGTATGCGTATTCTAATCTGTGCACCCACTTCGCGTGAGTATCGCGCTATGCGCTATGCTCTCGACAATGCCACTAACCTTCGCCACGACTACGACCTTGTAGAGGTCGGCATTGGCAAGGCGCTATCGTCGGCTGGTCTTTCGCGTGCTTTGGCTACCGCCGAGGTTAAGTATGATATGTTGGCTGTTATCGGATTTGCCGCTTCGGCTCTTGGTCGCAAGCAGGGCGATATTGTTATGCCTTCGGTGGCTATTCACCACGATGCCATCATCCCCGAGGGTTTCTGCCCCGAGATTACCGACCCCCGCAAGTTGCTCGGTAAGGATAAGGAGGCTGTATTTACTGGCGATTCGTTCGTGAACGCCGATATTATCCGCGAGGTGAAGCAGCGCTTTGGTGTTGACTGTGGTCTCTTCGATATGGAGATTGCTGCTATTACGCAGGTTGCCGAGATGTACGATAATATCCCCGTTGTGGCTGTTAAGTATGTTTCGGATGTTCCCGAGGAGGGTCATTCGGAGCACTCTTACGATGAGTTTGCTGATGCACATTCTGACTTTACTCCTCTCCTAATGCGTATTGAGGAGATTTAATTGTTCTTGGCGATATAGTACTGATGCGGTATTCTTGATTTTCTGGTGCTATGCACCTTCATCACAATAAAGAGTAGCACTTTTCAAGCAAACTTGAGGCGCTACTCTTTTATTGTGATGCAACTAAAGTTGCAGAAAATCAAGACATATAACACATTAAGCATCTATATTATATATGTTATATTTACATCCCACCCCAAACCCCTGCCCTTGATAAGGGAGGGGCTTGTGGCAAGGCGTTGCCTTGCACACCTAAAGGTGTCTTTGAAATCGCAAAATCAGAAAACGCCTATAACTGATTTATTGTCAAAAACTTAATCCTTGCTCAGTAAAATTTTCGCGCCAGTAGTATTGGTAATATAAATGTTAGGGGCTGCACCATTTGGCGCAGCCCCTATTCTATTTGTGTTCAATCGATTAGCGGTTCATGAACAACTCGTGATACTTGTTGTACTTGTCCATCATGCCGTCCATGTCGCGAAGACGGAAGCAGAGCATGTTCAAGTACTCGAGAGTAGCACCGTCGGTGGGGTTGATAGCGTAAGCCTTCTCCAACCAAGGAATAGCCTCAGCGAAGATAAGGTTAATCTTAGCGTTCTCCTCCTCGTAGAGCTGGTAGCTTAGGTTGGGAGTGCTGTTGAGCTTCTCAACCTCGGCGTTAGCCTTCTCGATGATGAAGTATGCAGTGTAGAAGTTGGGCTCGAACTCCTCGGGGCGCAACTCAACACACTTCTCGAACGACTTGATACACTCGTCGTACTGCTTCATAGCGTTGTAAACACGGCCACGGCCAAACCAGAGGTCGTAGTTGGTAGGATCCTCCTTCAACGAAGCCTCAATCATACCAGTAAGCTCTGCGGGATCGCCTACGCCCTCCTCAGCAGTGTAGAACTGCATAAGGCCATCGAGGATAGTGGTGTTCTTGGGATAGAGCTTGATACCAGTGAGCAATGCCTCCTTAGCCTTTGCCAAGTACTCCTCGCGGTTCTTCTCCTTCTGGCCATAGAAGCAGTGGAAGATATAGTAGTAGATGTTACCACTCTCATCCTTGAAGCCAGCCTCCAAAGCATCAGCAAAGATCTTCTCGCCCTTGTTGAAAGCAGCGATAGCCTCCTCACCCTGAAGAGTTGCAGCGTGCATAGTTGTGAGCATACCAGCGTTGTAGAGGTTGTTGGGGTCTGCCTTGATAGCGGGAACAACCTGCTGAGCGCGGAATGCAAGCTCGAAAGCATTAGCGGCCTCGGCAACCTTGCCCATGTTGTTCAACGCATCAGCCTGAATTGCGAGTGCGTTAGCAAGGTTAAGAACGCCAGCGGCAACCTTAGACTCGGTCTTGGGGTCCATCTCGTAAGCCTTAGCGTAAGATGCGATAGCGGTCTCAGCAAGGTTCTCCTTGATAGCCTTCTTCTGGTCCCAACCCTCAATCATGCCGTTTACTACATATACATCTACATACTCGTAGCTGTAAACGATAGCGGGGTAGCCTGCGAACTGGCTCTCGAAAGCGCCCGCAGGACGACCAACATTCATCATGAGCATCTGCTCGGGAACACCACGACCAAGCTCCTTAGTGGGAAGTGCATAGGCCTCGGCGTATGCCTTAGCGTGAGCAACCCAAGTAGCAGCCTTGGCGCCCTTCTTCGCATCGGCGATGGCAGCATCAACCTTTGCAAGCTTTGCTACCTCAGAATCGGTGTTTACCTTCTGTGCATTTACTGCGGGCATTGCAAACATCATAGCTGCAACGACCATCAAAACTAACTTTTTCATAATTTTTGCGTTAGGTTATTGTTAATTATTCGTTTGTATTCTCTGTGTTTACCTCAACGGCAGCACCCTCAACGGCAGTTGCCTCCTCTGCCTCGCCATCGAGTGCTACGACCTCATCCTCCTCAGTCTTGGGTACGGCAGTTACCGAAGCGATAGAGTCGCCCTCACGGAGGTTGATAACGCGAACACCCTGTGTTGCACGACCCGCAACGCGAATCTGGTCGGCAGAGGTGCGGATTGTAAGACCCGAACGGTTGATAATCATCAAGTCGTTGTCGTCGGTTACGGCCTGAATAGAGATAAGTTTACCTGTCTTCTCCGTAACATTGATGGTCTTGACACCCTTACCACCACGGTTGGTGATGCGGTATTCATCAAGGTCGGTACGCTTACCGTAGCCATTCTCCGAAAGAACCAATACATCCTCCTTAGAGTCGGGCTCGATAGCAATCATGCCGATAACCTCGTTGTCATCGTCGATAGAGATTGCGCGAACACCCGAGCTAACACGACCCATAGGGCGCACGGTAGACTCATTGAAGCGGATTGCTCGACCCTCACGAGCTGCAATCATAATCTCGGCATTGCCACTTGTGAGCTTAACCTCCAATAGCTCGTCTCCCTCTCTAATAACGATCGCCTTGACACCATTAGTACGCGGGCGTGAATAATCTTCCAAAGTTGTCTTCTTCACGATACCACGCTTAGTACACATCACGAGGTAGTTATTCTCTACGAACTCCTTGTCATTGAGGTTCTTAACATTGATGTATGCACGAACCTTGTCGCCAGGCTCAATCTGGATAACATTCTGTATTGCACGACCCTTAGATGAGCGTGTACCCTCAGGAATCTGGTATACCTTGAGCCAGTAGCAACGACCCATCTCGGTGAAGAACATCATCGTGTTGTGCATCGAAGCTACATAGATATGCTCGATGAAGTCCTCATCACGGGTTGCGCTACCCTTGGCGCCTACGCCACCACGATGCTGTGTGCGGTACTCTGCCAGAGGTGTGCGCTTGATGTAGCCCATGTGCGAAATGGTGATAACCATATCGTCATCGGCATAGAAGTCCTCGGGGTTGAACTCCTCAGATGAGTAGATAATCTCCGAACGGCGCTCGTCGCCATACTTCTCCTTCATCTCCTGCAACTCGTCCTTGATAATCTGCATCTGCATATCGACATTTGCCAATACGGCCTTCAAGTAGTCGATGGTCTTAGCCAACTCGGCGTGCTCGTTCTCCAACTGCTCGCGCTGGAGGCCTGTGAGCTGGCGCAAACGCATCTCAAGGATAGCTGCGGTCTGCAATTCCGACAAGCCGAAGCGCTCCTGAAGGCGTGTGCGTGCCTCGTCGCCAGTCTTCGACGAGCGAATGATGTGAACAACCTCGTCGATGTTGTCCTGTGCGATAAGCAAGCCCTCTACGATGTGCTGGCGCTCCTCGGCCTTCTGCAAATCGAAGCGAGAACGGCGTACAACGACATCGTGGCGGTGGTCAACAAAGTGACGGATAAGGTCCTTGAGGTTGAGCAACTGAGGACGGCCATTCACCAATGCAATGTTGTTTACTGCAAACGACGACTGCAAGGGGGTATTCTTGTAGAGTGTGTTCAACACTACGCTTGCCACAGCATCCTGCTTGAGGATGATGACAATACGCATACCCTGACGGTCCGACTCGTCGTTGATGTATGAGATACCCTCAATCTTCTTCTCGTTGATAAGGTCAGCGATGCGCTTAATCATCTCGGCCTTGTTCACCATATAGGGAATCTCCGTGATTACGATGCACTCACGACCCGATGCGGTGTGCTCAATCTCAGTCTTAGCACGCATAACCACGCGACCACGACCCGTAAGCAACGCCTCCTTAACACCCTCGTAGCCATAGATAATGGCGCCTGTGGGGAAGTCGGGACCCTTGACATAGTTGAGCAACTCCTCGCACTCGCACTCGGGGTTGTCGATGTATGCACAGCAAGCGTCTACTACCTCGCCGAGGTTGTGGGGTGCCATATTGGTTGCCATACCTACCGCGATACCGCTTGCACCATTTACCAACAACAATGGAATCTTGGTGGGCAATACGGTGGGCTCCTTCATCGTATCGTCGAAGTTCAAGCCCCAGTCGATTGTCTCCTTCTCGATATCCGCCATCACCTCGTCGGTAATCTTCTGCATACGCGCCTCGGTGTAACGCATCGCCGCAGGCGAGTCGCCGTCCATCGAACCGAAGTTACCCTGACCCTCTACCAAGGGGTAGCGCATCGACCAGCTCTGTGCCATACGCACCATAGCCTCGTATACCGAGCTATCGCCGTGGGGGTGGAACTTACCGAGTACATCACCCACGATACGCGCACTCTTACGAGTAGGCTTATCCGAGTAGAGGTTCAACTCGGCAGACATATCATACAAAATACGACGGTGCACGGGCTTCAAACCATCGCGCACATCGGGCAGTGCTCGCGACACAATCACCGACATCGAGTAGTCGATGTATGCCGACTTCATCTGTTCTTCGAGGTTGACCTGGACTATTCGCCCAGTTAAACCTGTGTTCTGCTCTTCAGTCATTTTTTATAATAAGTTTGTGTATATTCAAATTTTGCCTTTCGGCACACCTATATATTATATATATAGCGCACAAATTTACGCTTAATTTTCGATTCTGCCAACTTTCGCGACGAAAAAGTGAGGGTTTTCTCACGATGTTTTTGCAAAATCGCCCCGATTTGCCCATTTTTAGCCGTTTTAAGCGCATCGAAATTTTCTCTCGGGGGAGGGGCGAGGGTAAAAGAAAAGTTGCCAAACCCTTCGGCTTGGCAACTTCGGTTGTTTATAGAAGACGCTTTATGTAGCGAAACCAGCGATAGGGCATATACCTAAACGGTAGGTCTATCTTGGTAGATGTCGCAAGCACGGAGCGACGATGCGAGAATGAGTATAGCGAATCTCTGCCGTGGTAGCGCCCCATTCCTGAGTTGCCTACACCGCCAAATGGCATATACTCGTTGGCGATATGCATAATCACATCGTTGATGCAAGCACCACCCGACGAGGTGAGTTTTACCACACGCTCTGCCTCTCGTTGCTCGGCAAAGACATATAGCGCCAAGGGCTTCTCGCGACTAAGGATAAAGTCGATTGCCTCGTCGATGCTCTCTATCTCAATCATTGGCAATATTGGACCGAATATCTCCTCACGCATTACGGCGCTATCGGGCGATACATTGTCGAGTAGGGTAGGTTCGATATATCGCTCCTCGGAATTTGTTGTGCCTCCGCATCGGATATCGCCATCGTCGAGGTAGCCCACAACACGCTTAAATGCTCTATCGGATACCATACGCACATAGTGCTCGCTTTTGCTTGCATCATCGCCCAATAGCTCGCGTAGAGCCTTTTTGTACTCCTCGATAAACTGCTCCTTAACCTCGCTGTGAATTAGCAGATAGTCGGGCGCTATGCAAGTCTGACCTGCGTTTAGGCTCTTGCCCCACGCTACACGCTTTGCGGCAAGTGCTATATCTGCGGTGCGGTCAACAATAACAGGACTTTTGCCACCCAACTCCAATACTACGGGCGTTAGATTTTCGGCTGCTGCACGCATTACTACACGACCCAAGTCGGGCGAGCCAGTAAAGAATATGATATCGTAACGCTCTTTTAGTAGCGCGGTGTTTACCTCACGATGTCCCTGAACGATGGCTATATACTCCTCGTCGAATGTTGCCTTGATGATGCGCTCTAATACCAACGCCACATTTGGTACATAGGGCGATGGTTTAAGCACGGCAGTACATCCCGCACCAATAGCGCCCACAAGGGGATTTAGCAGCAGCTGAACAGGGTAGTTCCACGGCGCTATAATCAGCGCTACGCCCAACGGCTCGGTGAGGATGTAACTCTTTGATGGAAAGAGTTTAATCGGTGTCTTGCGCTTCGATGGTGCTGCCCAACGAGGAAGATTTTTAAGGAAGTTGTCAATCTCGCCCAATACGATGCTTATCTCTGTTAAGTATGCCTCCTCGTAGCTCTTGTTAAGGTCGGTGCGCAGGGCATCGGTGAGAGCCTTCTCGTTGTCGGTTATCGCCTTGCGAAGTCGGCGTAACATCTCCATTCGGTACTCCACCGAGAGTGTCTTATGTGAGGCAAAGAATGCGCGTTGAGCCTTGACGATAGCGCTAATTTGTGCGGTCGATGTATTTTCGATAGTTGTCATAGTCGTCGCTTTACGGCAGTAAAGTTATCGATAGTTTAGCAAATTTCAAAACCCCTGCCAAAAAATTACAAGAGCAAAGTCGGCAGAGATTTGTTGTCAGAAGGGTGCAGATGTGGCTTATCTGAAAAGAAGATCCCCGGGGGATAGTACGAAATGGTACAGCCCTCGGGGTCTTACTTTTTAGATAAGTCGCAGATGCGCCCTTATCACAACAAATTAAATGATGTCGAAGGCTATCTTCATCATATTGGTGAATGAAGTCTGTCGCTCCTCTGCCGAGCACGCCGTACCGTGAACGAGTGAGTCAGAAATGGTGCAGATGCACAATGCGCTCTTGCCTGCACGCGCTGCATTCATATAGAGTGCCGTAGCCTCCATCTCGACAGCCAATACGCCCATCTTCTGCCACTGCTTCCAGCTCTCGGCATCGTCGCCATAGAATACATCGCTTGCGAGGATGTTGCCCACCTTGTAGGGGATATTTAGCTCCTCTGCCTTGGCTGCTGCTGCACGCAAGAGGTCGAAGTCGGCGATAGGCGAGAATGTACCGGGGAGGTTGAACTGTGCGCCATAGTTAGAGTCGGTGCACGAGCCCATACCGAATACTACATCGCCAAGCTTGAGGTCGGGGTGGTAGGCACCTGCCGAGCCACAACGAATGATGCGCTTAACATCGTAGAAGTTGAAGAGCTCGTAGGTGTAGATGCCAATCGAGGGGATACCCATACCGTGACCCTGCACCGATACGCGCTTGCCCTTGTATGTGCCTGTAAATCCGAGCATACCGCGTACATTGTTGTACTGCACAGGGTTCTCCAAGAAGTTCTCTGCCATAAACTTTGCGCGCAAGGGGTCGCCTGCCATAATCACTCTGTCGGCGATTTCGCCATATTGTGCTCCGATATGCGGAGTAGGTACTTTTCCTGCCATAATCTTTCCTTTTTAGGGTTAAATTTTATCCTTACAAAGTTAACTATAAATATTTTTATGCCAAACGAAAAGAACAAAAATTTTGCAACGATAACAAAAAATCGCTCTGTCGCTTTGCGGTTTCGGCAAAAATCACTATATTCGTACGATTATTTATCCTAAAACTGCAAACTAAAAACTACTACTATATGAACTATCAGTTTACTTCTCAGGAGCGTCGTGATATCATCGCCCTTATGAATCGCGAGATTGTGCCCGCTATCGGCTGTACCGAGCCTATCGCTGTGGCTCTCTGCGTAGCTAAGGCTACCGAGACTTTGGGTTGTCGTCCCGAGCATATCGAGGCTCGTTTGAGCGCAAATGTTTTGAAGAATGCAATGGGCGTGGGTATCCCCGGCACAGGTATGACAGGTCTGCCTATCGCAATGGCGTTGGGTGCTTTGGTCGGCAAGTCGGAGTACGAACTTCAGGTGCTGAAAGATGCTAACGAGGCATCTGTTAAGGAGGGTTGCCGCCTTATCGACGAGAAGCGTATCTCGGTCGATTTGAAGGAGAATATCGAGGAGAAGCTCTATATCGAGATTGAGGTTAAGGCTGGCGATGATAAGGCGTTGGCTATTATCTCTGGTGACCACAGTCGTTTTGTGCGTGTTGAGCGCAATGGCGAGGTGTTGTTCTCGGCAGATGCTCCTACGGCTAACGATGGCGCAGCTCCCGTTGAGCAGAAAGACCCCGAACTCAACCTTAAGAAGGTATGGGACTTTGCGATGACTGCACCCCTCGATGAGTTGGAGTTTATTTTGGAGGCAAAGCGCCTTAATATGAATGCGGCGTATGAATCGCTGAAGGGCGAGTATGGCCACGCCATCGGCAAGCTTATGCGTTCGGAGTCTGAGCGTAATATTATGGGCGATACCTTGCACTGCCAGATTGTCGGTATGACAACGGCTGCTTGTGATGCTCGTATGGCGGGTGCTATGATTCCCGTTATGAGTAACTCAGGTAGTGGTAATCAGGGTCTTACCTCGACCGTTCCCGTGGTTGTCTATGGCGAGCAGACTGGTGCATCGCACGAGCAGATGGTGCGTGCCCTTATCCTCTCGCACCTCACGGTTATCTATATCAAGCAGAGCCTTGGTCGCCTCTCGGCGTTGTGTGGTTGCGTTGTTGCCTCGACAGGCTCATCGTGCGGTATTACCTACCTTATGGGTGGCACTTACGACCAGGTCGCTATGGCAGTTAAGAATATGATTGGCAACCTTGCGGGTATGATTTGCGATGGCGCAAAGCCTTCGTGCGCCTTGAAGTGTGCATCTGGTGTCTCGACCGCTGTGGTGTCGGCACTTATGGCGATGACAGGTCGTTGCGTGAAGTCGGTAGAGGGTATTATCGACGACGATGTAGACCGCTCAATCCGCAACCTTACCGATATTGGTCGTGATGCAATGATGCAGACCGATGCGATGATTCTCAAGATTATGACATCAAAGAGCTAAAAGCCGTATAACAAGGTTATTTTGTCGTTACGCTCGACCTCGAAATCCTCATTTACGCATCAGTAAACTGCGGTTTCGAGTTCCTCGCAAGCCTAAAACTAACTCTTGTTATACAACTTTAACTACTCTTTGATAAGTGTTGATTTGATGCCGTTGGACTCTATGTCTGACGGCATCTATTATATAATAGGTGTGGATATTTTCGATATTCGAAGAAAATGCATATCTTTGTCGGTGTAACCTATTGTAGAATTATGAGAAGATTCCTTAAAACTATCACTTTGGTTGTAGTTGCTGCGTTCGCTACAACCGCTATCTATGCTCAAGATTTGCAGTCGCAGCGTGGCGAGTCGCAAGACCTCGGCGAGATTCTCGGCTATAAGGTCGACCACGGTGGACTCATTATCAACCCATTCCCCCAGCAGCTCTATATGCTTCGTAGCCTGTCCGTTGATATCTCGAATGGCGTGGCATTGAAGGGCGAGGCAAAACGCTATGCCGAGGAACTTGACTTTGTTAAGCAGTCGAAGAAGGGTGTGAAGCTAACTATCAAGTTTGATGACTTTGAAACCAAGATTTCGGGTGCTTATCAGATGATGATTAACGGCAATGCTATTAGTATTGTTGCCGATGGCGATGCAGGTGCTTTCTATGCTATTCAGACCTTGCGTCAGATTGTCGAGAGCCCTATTTCGGCAGAGGGTAAGCTTCCCGCTATGAGCATTACCGACTGGCCCGATTTGAAGTATCGTGGTGTTGTCGAGGGCTTCTATGGCGAGCCTTGGTCACACGAGACACGCCTCTCGCTTATCGACTTCTACGGTCGTTTCAAGATGAACTACTATGTCTATGGCCCCAAGGACGATCCCTACCACTCGTCGCCCTACTGGCGTGAGATGTACCCCGCCGAGGAGGCAGAGGAGATTCGTGAGTTGGTCGAGGCGTGCAAGCGCAACCGTGTTCACTTCGTTTGGGCTATCCACCCCGGTAAGGATATCCAGTGGAACGATACAGACCGAAAGAATCTTATCAATAAGTTCGAGGCTATGTATGCCCTTGGCGTTCGCGCCTTTGCCGTACACTTCGATGATATCGAGGGCGCAGGCACAAATCCCTACTACCAGACAGAGTTGATGAATATCCTTAACGATGATTTTGTTAAGGCAAAGGGCGATGTTGAGCCCCTTATCGTATGTCCTACCGACTACACTCGCCTTTGGGCTAACCCAACGGAGCGTGGTAGCTTGGTTGTCTATGGCAACGAGCTTGATGAGTCGGTCGATGTATTCTGGACTGGCGATGCTGTATGTAGCAATATGACCGAATCGACTATGGAGTGGATCGCTTCTCGCATCAAGCGCCCTGCACTCTTCTGGTGGAACTTCCCCGTTACGGATTATGCCCGCCATATCGTTATGCAGGGTCCCGTTTATGGTCTTGCATCGACGATGGATGCTACGAAGGCTAGCGGTATCGTTAGCAACCCTATGGAGCACGGCGAGGCATCGAAGTTGGCACTATATAGCACGGCAGATTATGCTTGGTGCCCCTCGAAGTTCAACCCCACAGATAGCTGGGAGCGTGCTATCGAGTGCGTAGCCCCCGAGGTTAAGGAGGCTTACCGCCAGTTCGCTATCCACTCTTGCGACACCGAGACTGGCTACCGCCGTTTGGAGTCGTGGGAGACCGAGATTTTTAGCTTGGCAACCTACGATGAGGCTGTTTGCAATAAGCTTGTCGCAGAGCTTGAGCGCATCGTTGCTGTGCCCGCCGAGATGGAGGCGATGGAGAATAAGGCACTTCTTGCGGAGTTGCGCCCTTGGTTGGTTGAGTTCGAGAAGTTGGGTCGCCGTTGCTTGAAGGCTATCGAGTGCATGAAGCTCTATCAGGCTGGCGATTACGATGCCTTCTGGAACCTCTATGTCGAGAATCTTATGTCGGAGGAGGATATCGCAGCCTTCGATGCTCACCGCGTGGGTACAATGAAGCTTCACCCCTTCTATGAGCGTTTGATGGACGATATGGCATCGGCTTATTATGAGCAACTTACTGGCGACAAGGCATCGACTCTTGCCCCTGTGGGTAGCTATCGCTCGTTGGCAGCACCCCAGTCGAAGTATATGTTCGACAACGACCCCGAGACCTACTACCACTCGGGTCAGGCACAGCGCACCGATGACTTCTTGGGCGCAGATATGGGTATCGTTCGCGAGGTGCGTGAGTTGCGTATTATTCAGGGTCGTAACTCGGTAGACGATGTCGACTACTTTGACCACTGCATCGTGGAGTACTCGACCGATGGCGAGAAGTGGACTGCCCTTACCGAGCCTTTGCAGGGTGTCTACGATATCGTGTGGAAGGGTGAGCCCTTCGAGGCACGCTATATCGGTATCCGCAAACTTGAGTCGGAGAAGCGCAACTGGCTGGCAGTTCGTGAGTTCGCTATCAACCCCGTTGAGAAGTCGGAGTATCATATCGACGGCAATCCCTTTACCAAAATCTCGGTAGATGGCGTTCAGCGTGTCGAACTCAATAACACTGCTTGTTGTATCCTCCTTTTGGGCAATATCGCCGATGCATCATACCGCCTTATCGCTGCCGATGGCTCGACAGTAGGCGAGGGTGCTATCACAACATCTTATGTTGAGTTGGCAACCAACGCCGCCACCGCAATCGAAATCTGCGGTAACTGCGAGATTATCGAGGTTGTTAAGAGATAGACTCTTAAAACATAAAATTAGATTGGGGTTGTTCCATTAACGGAGCAACCCTTATTTTTTATTTTGTCCGAACAATATCCCCCGTGAGTGTTGTTCGTTTCGGAAATTTTTCTTAATTTTGTAATATCGAAATTGTGGCTATCGGTGTCGCTTTTTCGGCGGACATATTTTACGAAAGTGTTTTTCGCGAGTCCTTACAAAGAAATCTGACAGTTTCAAAAAGCAAAAGGATTACGAGCAGCACTCATATCTTGTGTAGTTATGAGGCAGTGCACTATTCTTGTGCATATACCCCATACTTCCAAGTGTGGGGAATTGTATCGTTTGTTTTTGCTTGGGTTTTGTCAGAGCCTCTTTGTAGATAAACGAAAATCAACTCCACACTTTCTTTTTTATCAGCAAATTGTTATACTGGAGTTGATGTAACATAAAACATTATAGCAATTATGAATAGATTTATTTCTATCGTTTGTTTGATGTTGGGCATAGTCGCCTTTGTCGCTTGTACCGACAGCCCTATAAATGGCGATGATGCAAGCGAAATCGTGGTTGGCCCAAATCAGAAAGAGAACCTATCGCAGACGGTCGATGCTTCTGCTACCGAAGGTTCGAGTGTTACATTTACGACTGATGGCGCTTGGTCATCGGTTATTAATACCACTCGCTCTTCGGAGTGGGTAACAATTACCCCCGACCACGGCGATTCGGCAGGCACTTATACTATCTCGATTACACTTACCCCCAACGAGACAAGCGAGGAGCGTTATGCAGAGATTATTATTACTTGTGGTGAGCATACCATCACAATAACCATTACGCAGGGTGCAGCCCCCGAGACTCCCTCGGATGGAAAAGAGGATGATTCAAAGCCACAGCTGAAATATGTGAGCACAATTGATTATCGCTACACAGATTCGGTCGAAGAGTATGAGTCGGCACATTATACCTTGACATATAAGTATGATGAGCAGAACCGTGTTGTCAGAATCGAGGAGGTATACGATGCACAAGAGTCGTATGAAGCCTACGAGATATGGCATACATTCGACTATACCATCGTGGATAATATTGATGTAACATCTTCGTATAAGAGTGGAGGCGATGATAGCACGAAGGATGAGACTTATGAGGTTGCTTTGCAGGAGGGAATAGCAGTAGAGGCGTTGCTACAAGGTGAATATGAGTTGTGGAATACCTATAAGTATTCATTCGAGTACGATGATGCAGGGTATCTTGTCCGAATGGTGCAGCATAGTGAGGAGTATGGCTCGGAGGGCTCAAATATCACTTATGAGGATGGCTTGATAACTGGTGTTATCTGGGATGAGTACAGCGAGGAAGATGATGACAGTATGGTTTTTGATATAGATACATACTATCCGAATAGATATCCTAACGATAGAACAAATGTCGATTTCAATATGTTCCTATTAAACGGCAGTCCCGAGCTTGAGAGCGATATTGTTTCACTCCTTGTGTCGCTTCGTATGTGTGGTAAATTCGGTGATGCGTGTGTCGAGATTGGTGGCGGAGGCGATGAGTATGACTTAAATATGCGAGTGGAAATTGTTGACGATCCGAACTATCGTGAACATTTCTCTATTTCTCGCATAATGCCAAGCTCTGACTTGTATCCCGCCGTTTATGAGTTTGATGGCGATGGCTGTCCTACGAAGATATCATACGATGTAGTATATGAGGAATATCTGTGTGAGTATGATTTGGTTGCTACTTCCGAGGCAATAGAAACTCCTGAGGGATATATGTATGCAACAACCCAAGAGAACTATACCAAGACAAAGATTGGTGAGATTCGTTGTCCTGCGGTTTACACCATTACATATAAGGAGTAATTTTTTAATTGATTAGAAATAGTTGAAAATTGTAGAGAGTGACCTTCCTCCCTCGAAGGTTGCTCTCGTTTTGTAAAATGATTACCTATCTCTTTCAATAATTTAGGCGTATGTAGATTGCTCTGCATACGCCTAATTTGTTATTGCTCGATAATGTTACTTTAACCTCTCTGCTTCGCTGCGGGAGATTATGCGGTAGTGCGGGTGGTAGGTGGTGTTGTAGGTGCGGCTGTGGTGGACTACATAGCGACCATTCGAAATCATTTCGGCAATGTTTGTCGAGTCTTGCTCGAAGCTCTCTAATTTATGTAGTCTGTCGTAGTTTTGTGTGATAATCATCTGCCACTCCTTTTGCCACTCGGCAAGCGCTGTGCTATCTGCTGTTGTGCACTTTTCTGCACTCTTCATAAAGGCATCGGTGAGTTCATCGCTTGTGATTTTGCCATCACGAATGGCGTGAAGGTCTACCCTTATATGGTCGCCTCGCCAGCCACAAGGCTCAAAATAATCCGTCCTCTCATTGCCACACTCTCTCGACTCTCGTTCGATATACGCCTTGACTGTTGCTCTATCCGATAGCAGGTGAGCCACGCCAAAGCGGTCTTGGAACATCGTCTTGTAGACATCCTGAAGCGTAGCAGCGGGGTAGCGGTCGAGAAGTTGCCGAACCGCCCCGCGCATAGCTATTCAGTCGATATTTACAAGTTCGTAAGACTTCGAGCCAAGACCAATCTGCTCGGCATAATCGACGATATGTGTGCCGTGGCGCGACTTGATGCGCTCCAACAACGGACCATTGTCGTTGCCCTCCTCGGGGGTGATATTAAAGACGATATCGAGGCACGCCTGATCGAGAGCCACAGGGTCGGTAGATGCCAAGATGCCGATATCCTTCAACAAGGGGTCAGCAGGGTGAGCATCGCAGTCGCAGTCAATAGACATATTGTTCATCACATTGATATAGACAATCTTGCCCTCGCCAAAGTATTCGTGAACAGACTGTGCAGCAGCTGCCATAGACTCCAAGAAGCCAATCTGGTCGCCCGTGAAGCCCCACATCTCATCGGGGTTCTCGGTATTGCCCACAGAGTGGATATACGCCTTGCCATTGCGCGAGGCAACGCCGATAGACTGGTTCTTCAACACGCCACCAAAGCCACCCATAGCGTGGCCCTTGAAGTGGGCGAGGTTAATCATAAAGTCGTAGTTCTCAATATTCTTGCCGACAAGGTTATATTTGAGGTGGGTGGTGTCCTGCACGGGAATCTTAATCTCGCCCTCGGTATCCATAATATCGACATTGGCAATATCGAAGAAGCCGTGCTCACGCGCCGCCTTGAGGTGCTCCTCTGACGAGAAGCGGCGACCACGATAGGCGGTGTTGCACTCAACGATAGTGCCATCTACCGACTGCACAAGCTTGCCGATAAGCTCGGGCTTAAGGTAGTTCTTGCCACCGGGCTCGCCAGTCGAAATCTTAACGGCAACATTGCCCTCTGCCTCGATGTCCAACGCCTCATATACGCGCATTAGACCCTCGGGGGTAATCTCGGTTGTCATATAGACCTTGGGAGTGCTCTCCTCGGTCGTGGGTGCCTCGGCACAACCAACGGCGGTTGCGACGAGCAAAAGTGCAAATAACTTTCTCATATTTCTTTACGGTTTATTTTGACTAATTCTCTGCTACGGGCAAGGTAAACTTAAACTCCAAGCCACCAGCCTTGCGGTTGTAGACCTCGATATCGCCACCGTGGAACAACACGGCATTCTTCACAATCGACAAGCCGAGACCTGTGCCACCGAGTTTGCGTGAGCGACCAGCATCGATGCGGTAGAAGCGCTCGAAGATATGGTTGATATGGTCCTCGTCGATGCCGATGCCGTTGTCGGAGAATGTGATGGTGTGCATCGAGTCGTTACCCTCCGAAAGGCGGATAAAGATATCACGACCACCCGAATAGGCGATAGCATTGTCCGTGAGGTTCTTGATAATCGACATAAGGAGTGTCGAGTTGCCATTTACCAACACCTTCTCGGGCATATCGATATTCACGCGCATCTGTCGCTCCTGTGGGAGAAGCTTAACCTCCGAAGCCACCTCATCGATAATAGCACGAAGGTCAACAACCTCTGTCTCGATACGGCTGCTACCATCCTCCAAGCGTGTGATGGTCGATACATCGTGCAGAAGCTGAGTAAGTCGCTGGCTATGAGCATAGCTCTTCTCGATAAACGAACGGCGCTCCTCGTCACTGATATCGTTGCTATTGATGATGGTCTCCAAGTAGCCCTGAATAGCCGCCACGGGTGTCTTAAGTTCGTGGTTGATATTGTTGGTAAGTTGTCGCTTGATACGCAACTTCTCTTCCTTCTCGTGGATAGCCTTGTCGTGTTCGTGCTCCAAGGCATACGATGTCTGGCGCAAGCGCTGATAGAGGTCGATAATATGTCGCGAGAGGTCGCCCAACTCGTCGCGTGCAAAGTCGGGTACAGACTCGATATCGGCGCCATTATCCATAGCATCAACCACACGCTTTAGGTTGCGGAGGTTGCGGCTGAAGCGCACCGAGAGGAAGATTGCAACAACACCCATAAGTGCAGCTATGGCGATAATTGCGTAGAAGATACCCTCGTCGAGCACCTCCGAGATACCCTTGTGGCTGGTGAGTGATAAGCGGTAGATGATAACGCCGCCAATAATTGTGATGCTGAACAACGCCAGCAAAATGTACATACCTCCGCGGTAAGATAGTGTCTTATTCTTCAAATCCGTAGCCATAACCAGTTCGTGTTATAATGTGATTACCATATTTTCCAAGTTTTTTGCGCATTCGCGTGATGTTTACATCGATGGTGCGGTCTAAGACCACCACCTCGTCGCTCCACACACGCTTCATAATCTGCTCGCGCGAGAGTATTGTGCCTATGTTGGATAGCAACAACACCAAGATATCAAACTCTTTGCGCGTGAGCGAAATCTCCTCGCCCGATATTGTGCATCGCTTCTTGAGAAGATTGACCACCAACTCCTCGAAGCGGATTACGCTCTCGCTATCTTCGGTCGTGGGCTTTGCCTGATGTTGCGAACGGCGCAACACCGAGCGCACACGCGCCATAACCTCTGCCACCGAGAAAGGCTTTGCGATATAGTCGTCGGCACCGATATCCAAACCCTCAATCTTGTCTGCCTCCGCATCGCGAGCAGTGCAGAAGATGATGGGTATGGTAGCCGTATCGCGCCTTTTGCGCAGTATCTTCGCCATACCGAAGCCACTCAACTCGCCCATCATCACATCCAAGATGATAAGGTCGAGCTTGTCGAGGTCGAGCGTCAGAGCCTCCTCGGCACTCAATGCAGTAAGCACCTCGTAGCCCTCGCGTTCAAGGTTGAATTTCAGAATCTCACACAACGACTCCTCATCATCAACAACCAATATACGATATTTGCTCATTGTTTTTAATCTTAAATATCATACAAATATAGGTATATTTATTCGGAATTACAACCATTTCGACCAAAATATTCTATTATTTTAGAGGCACATCTGCTTTGAAAAATATTACGATTGTTACACGACTTAACGGTTTTGTAACAACTTTGTAACAATTTATTTGTAACTTTGTCGTCGAAGAAACTATGATATTATGCATCGCATAACCTCAAGATAGATTGCCCTCTTATCGAAGTTCTCGACTTCGGTAGTGGGCTTTTTCTCTTTTAGGGGCGCCTGTTTTTGTGTTGCAGAATAATATTAACTAATTGATATATGGATCTTTTTATCGTTATCACCCTTGCCCTTTTGGCTATTATGGGTATCGTAGTTGGCGTGTCGAACGATGCTGTCAACTTCCTTAACTCTGCCTTCGGCTCTAAGGCTGCCAAGAAGAATGTAATCCTTGCGATTGCAGGTCTTGGCGTTATGGTCGGCGTTATGACATCGAGCGGTATGATGGATGTTGCGCGTAGTGGCGTATTCTACCCCGAGATGTTCTCCTATCAGGAGATTATGATTCTTTTCCTCGGTATGATGCTCTCAAACATCATTCTCTTGGATATCTACAACACCTTGGGTCTGCCCACCTCGACTACCGTATCGTTGGTATTTGGCTTGCTCGGCTCGGCAATGGCGTTGGCGCTCTACAACATATGGGGTGGCACTACCGATGCTTCGCTCGGCGACTTTATCAACTCGGGTAACGCCCTGGCTATCGTGTCGGGAATCTTGCTCTCGGTGGTGTTGGCATTCTTCACAGGTCACCTTTTGATGTATATCTCGCGTTTTATCTTCTCGTTCCGCTACCACAAGCTCTTCAACCGTTGGGGTGCTCTCTGGTGCGGTATTACCTTGGCGGGTATCATCTACTTCACCGTATTCAAGGGCTTGAAGAGCACCTCGCTTATCCCCGATGCTCTCAAGGAGTTTGTCAACGATAACACAGCCATCTCGTTGCTTATCCTCTGGGTTGCCAGCTCGGCACTTCTTTGGGTTTTGCAGCGTTGCAAGGTCAATATCTTGCGCGTGTCAATCCTTGCTGGTACTTTCTCGTTGGCGTTGGCATTTGCGGGTAACGACCTTGTGAACTTTATCGGTGTGCCCTATGCTGGTTACGACTCATATATGATTGCCCAGGAGCTTG
The DNA here is from genome assembly GCA_017465575.1 of Alistipes sp. Classification (GTDB taxonomy): domain Bacteria; phylum Bacteroidota; class Bacteroidia; order Bacteroidales; family Rikenellaceae; genus Alistipes. Next base: position 52,138 of record JAFTVX010000029.1, read on the forward strand.
GCGCCGAGCCTACCTCGATGGCAGCTCTTGCCAACCCCACACAGGCGAACTTCTGGATTATGTGTGCTGCGGGCTTGGTGATGGTCGTTACACTCTTTACCTCGAAGAAGGCGATGCGTGTTATCGAGACCGAGCGCAAGCTATCGTCGCAGACCGAGGAGGCAACTCCCAATGCCGATGCACTCCCCGCATCGCGTGGCATCGTTCGTGGCGCCCGTATGCTCAACGATGGCTTGGCACGCATTACGCCCAACTGGCTTATCGAGATTATCAACAACCGCTTCGAGCCCCTCTCGGAGGAGGAGCGTGGCGATGTAAACTACGACCTTATCCGTGCTACGGTGAACCTTACGGCGGCTGCAATCCTTATCTCTATCGGTACACAGCTCAAGTTGCCCTTGTCTACTACCTATGTTGTATTTATGGTGTCGATGGGCTCGTCGCTTGCCGACCGTGCTTGGGGTCGTGAGAGTGCCGTATATCGTATCACTGGTGTTATGACCGTGATTATGGGTTGGTTCGTTACGGCTGTTGGTGGCTTTATCATCGCCCTTGCCGTTACGCTTGTACTCGTCTACGGTGGCACGATAGCGATTATCGCCGTTACGGCAATTTGTGGCTATATGCTTATCAAGAGCAACTTTGCCAAGAAGGATGATGACAAAAAGGATGTCGAGGAGTCGGCTGTAGCGAAGATTGGTGAGAGCCTCAAGCAGAGCCCCGAGGAGGCACTTATCGCCTATACAGAGCATATCTGCTCGTCGATGGAGAAGGTTACGATGATTTACGACCGCACGATTGTAGCGGTGTTCAAAGAGAATCGTAAGGTATTGAAGGAGATGGTGCACGAGGCTGAGGAGTTCTACTTCTCGACACGCCAGCAGAAGTATGAGATTATCCCGCTGTTGCGTGATTTGCAGGATAGCGATGTTCATACTGGCCACTTCTATGTGCAGGTTGTCGACTATATCTCGGAGACCAGCAAGGCGTTGTTGCATATCACACGCCCCTGCTACAAGCATGTAGATAACAACCACACAGGTCTTTCGAAGGAGCAGGTTTACGACCTTAAGCGTATCAACGACCGCGTGGAGGATATCTTCTCGGATATCAACGATATGCTTCGCAACCGCTCGTTCGATGCTATGGATACAGTGCTTACCAAGCGTGATGAGATGTTCGACCTTATCGACGAGGTGATGCAGAACCAGCTCCGTCGTCTTCGCGACACTGGTGGCTCATCATCGGCAAATATGCTCTTCTTCAACATTCTTACCGAGACCAAGACTATGGTTCTTCACTCGCGTAATATTATGAAGTCGTTGGAGCACTTCGTCCAGAAGTAATTTGTTGTGATAGCGGCGCTACTGCTTTCGCTTCCCAAAAGCTAAACCCCTCGGGCTGTACCTCTTAGTACTATCCCGAGGGGTTTCCTTTTGCGAAACGCCACATTAGCACCACTCTGACAACAAATTGGCTGAGTGCTGGCTGGAAGGTGTGGTCATTAAATTATCTAAATCCTATCTCTCTGCGCCTTCGGCTACTTATCAAACCTCTCCAAGAACGCCTCTTTGTAGTTCTCACCCAAGGGGATATACTCGCCATTGTCGAGGAAGATACGGCCCTTGGTGTAGCTTGCGATGCGCTTAAGGTTGACGATATACGAGCGGTGAACACGCATAAAACTATCCTGTGGCAGAGAGGTCTCCATATTCTTTAGGCGGAAGAGGGTGGTGATGGTCGAGCTACCCTCGATATGCAGGCGGACATACTCGCCGGCACTCTCCAGGTAGATGATATCTGCCACCTTGACAAGCTGTGTCTTATAGTCTGCCTTAACCGAGATAACCTCGTTATCGGCGCTCTCTGCCTCGTTTTGTGCTATGGCACTCTCGGCAGCGTGGCAACGGTCGACAAGGTCGACAAGAGAGATAACCTTCTGTGTCGCCTTCTCAAACTCATCACGCGTAAAGGGCTTCAACAGATAGTCGATAGCGTTGAGCTTAAAGCCCTCGAGGGCATACTCCGAGTGGGCGGTGGTGAAGATAATATATTGGTTGGTCGTCAACTGGCGCACGAAGTCGATGCCGTTCAAGTCGGGCATATTGATGTCGACAAAGATAAGGTCGACACTCTCCTTTGCCAATATCTCGCGTGCCTGAATGGCGCTGCGACACGATGCCACAAGCTCCAATTGGTCGTTACGCTCTATGTAGCTCTTAATCTGACGCAAAGCCAAGGGCTCATCGTCGATAGCGATACATCTTACCATCTCTCTCTATTTATTATAGGTATTACTAATTCTACTCTGTAAATATCGTCGTTGTCATCATCGATGCGTAGCTTATAGTCGTTGTCGAAGAGGAGTTTCAGTCGGCGTGATATGTTCTTCAAGCCGATGCCACTGCTCTGCGATACGCGGGCGGGGTGGCGACTGTTTGTCACCGCACAACTCAACATCTTGCCGTAGGTGGTGATGTCGATATAGATAAACGACTGCTTGTCGTAGCTGATGCCGTGCTTAAAGGCATTCTCCACCAATACGATAAAGAGCAGTGGCGGAAGCTTAATCTTACGACAAATATTCATATCTGGGGTGTTGAGTTTGATGTTTACCTCGTCGATATAGCGGATGCGCATAAGCTCGATGTAGTTCTCCAAGAATGTAACCTCCTTGTCGAGGGTGGTATATTGCTCGTCGGAGTCGTAGAGGATATGGCGCAACATACGCGATAGGTCCATAACGGACTTCTTTGCCATATCGCTGTCGAAGTCTATCATCGCGTGGATGTTGTTCAGCGTGTTCATCAGGAAGTGGGGGTTGATCTGATACTTCAGATACTCCATCTGTGTCTCGATGTTCTCGCGCTCCAAAACCGCCATTCGCTGGTCTACCTTGATGGCTCGGTAGTAGAGCTTAATCATCGTGTTCGCACCACCCATCATCACGCCGAAGAGTAGGTTCCAATACCACTCCAACTCCGTTAGTGATGCCTTGCTGCGAAGGTCGACATCGGACTGCCAGTAGCGGAAGTCAAGCACCTCGATAGTGCCGAATATAGCACCTACGATAGCGAGCAGGGTAACAGCATACCACACATAGCGGTGGCGCAAAAGGAGAAATGGCGCAAGGATATAGTTATTGATAAGAAAGACAAGGAAGTATGGCGAAATCTTACCCCACGAAATAATCACATTGTCGAGGTTGTTAATCTCCTCGGACATAAGATGCGCATTCATAAAGGGGATAAGGAATATGGCAGCCCATACAAGACCATACACCATATTCTCACCCAAACTAAGATTCTTTAATCTATCTTGCCACTTCTGCCAATTCATAAACGCAAATTTAATATTTTTGGGTAAATATTCAAAATATCGAGCCGATTATTAAACATATACTGAGAAAACTCCAACAAAAAGCGCTATCTTTGTCATAAATTTCAAACTATGCTTAAAGGAATACTTTTCGATATGGACGGTGTCTTGGTCAATAACCTTGAGGTGCACCGTGCTGCCTTTGCCGAGTTCTTCCGTCGCTATGGCGTAGAGCGCTCGTTCGATGAGTTGAGCCGTGTATTTGGCAAGGGCAACGATGATATTATGGGCGAGCTGATGCCAGCCGATGTTGTTGAGCGTGTAGGCATCCGAGAGTTGGGCTACGAGAAGGAGGCGATATATCGTGAGCTTTATGCACCGATTATTACGCCCCAGCCTGGCTTGTTGGAGTTCTTGGCAGAGAGCGAGCGCGAGGGTTTGCGCTGTGCTGTTGGCTCGTCGGGCTATCGTGCTAATGTGGATTTTGTATTGGATAAGTGCCATATCGAGCGCTACTTCGAGGCGGCGGTTGCTGGTGACGAGGTTACTCGTTGCAAGCCCGACCCCGAGATATACCTTACGGCAGCTGCGAGGCTTGGTCTAAAGGCTGAGGAGTGCATCGTTTTTGAGGATGCCGAGGCGGGTATTGAGGCGGCAAAGCGTGCTGGTATGAAGGTCGTGGCGTTGGCGACAACATTCTCGCGTGAGTTCCTCGCAACAACCGATGCCGACCTTATTATCAACGACTTCCGAGATATCGATGTAGCGACACTGCGTGCGCTTGTAGAGCGCTAAACACGCTCTAATAGCTCGCGAATGGGCTTGATGCAGATAATGATATCGAGCACTCGGGCGGGCAGAATGGCGCAGATAGCGACCACAAGACGGGTGAAGAGTCCTGGTGTTAAGCGACGCTTGCCTCGCATCATCGCCCTAATGCCTCGCTTGGCAACAGCCTCTGGGCGCATAAGTACGCCGAGTGTGGATAGGCGGTTGCGCATCTTATCCGAGAGCTTGTAGAATGGGGTGTTGACCGCCCCAGGGAATACGGCCGTAACGCTTACACCATAGCGGTGTAGTTCGTACCATAGCGCAAAGGCAAAGTTCTTCAAATATGCCTTCGTGGCGCTATAATGCGATATCGTGGGATAGGGTAGCCACGCAGTAGATGACGACATAATAAGGATACGACCCTTGCGACGGCGCTTCATCTCCTCACCGAAGTAGCGACAAAGGAGCGTTGTTGTGGTGCAGTGCAGGTCAATGATTGTGCTGAGGCGTTCGGGGGCGGTGTTCGTAAGTGTTGAGAATAGAAGCATACCTGCGTTAGAGATAAGTATCTCAACCTCCCAGCCCTCGCTTTGGCAACGGTCGAAGAGCATCTTGGCCGACGAGCGCTCCGAAAGGTCGGCATAGATGGCATGTGCCTCGATGGCGTACTCCTTGGCAAGCATTGCTGTTGTGGCCTCCAACTCTGCGGGTTGGTTGCTCACGGCGATAATATTGTAGCCCATTCGGGCTAACTCCTTGGCGTAGCATAGGCCCATGCCTGATGATGCGCCAGTAATCAATGCGTAACTCATACGGCAAAGTTAATAAAAATAGAGAAAATGGCAAAAAAGATAGATAAGACAAATGCTGCACGCCTCTTGGATAGGGCGAAGATTGAGTATGAGCTTGTGCCTTATACGGTCGATGAGAACAACCTCGCAGCTACGCATGTTGCCGAGGAGCTTGGCGAGGATATCGCTACGGTATTCAAGACCTTGGTGCTAAAGGGCGACCGCACAGGCCACTTTGTATGCGTAATACCAGGCGACAAGGAGGTGGATTTAAAGGCAGCAGCGCGTGTGTCGGGCAACAAGAAGGCCGACCTTATCGCTATGAAGGAGCTGCTTCCGACGACGGGCTATATTCGTGGCGGATGCTCGCCTATCGGTATGCGTAAGCCGTTTCCTACTTTCTTCCACTCGACAGCCCTCGACCACAAGAAGATATATATCAGTGCTGGTGTTCGAGGCTTGCAGATAGCGATAGCGCCTGCGAAGTTGATAGAGTTTGTGGGTGCATCGGTAGCGCTACTATGTGCCGACGAGTAGGCAGATAGGGTAAATATCATGTGTGCTTATCTGAAAAAAAATAGAAGAGGTCGACTTTACTCGAAAGTCGGCCTCTATCTTTTTTGGAGATGCTGTCAACTACTCGCAAACCTTGCTCAAGTCGCCAAACAAAGCCTCGAAGCTATCAACCATATCACGGCGCAATGCTGCGTAGTGCTTCTTGGTGAGTGAGCGGTTCTTGGGCTCTGCGGGATTCATTGCCTTGTGGAACAAGAGGTTGCGAAGGTCAACGCTCTTCGCCATAAGCTCCACAATCTGCTCCTCCTTGTTGGGCTGCATAAAGGCTGCCATCTCGCAATCAAAAACAAACTCCTCCAAGCGGTAGTCAATCTCCTTCTTAAGTACTCGTAAATTTGCCATAATTATAATAGTTTAGTTAATTTCTTAATACGCAAAGTTAATCAAACCTATTGTTATTTGCAAATTTTTGAGGAGAAATCTACCGTTTGTCGCTCGCAGTTAATTCTCCGATGCGCCGTAGTCGATGATTATGCCCTCCCATTCATCCACCATCTTGTGGCGGCGTTTGCGGTCGTGCTTCTTGTGATGCTTACCCTTGTTGTCATCTTTGTGATGTTTGTCGTGGTGCTTCTCCTCTGTTACCTCCTCGATGATGATTATCTCCTCGGGGCTGTATACTCGCTTGTCGGTTATATGGTCCTCGGTGTAGGTTACCGATACTACCGCACGGCGCATATCGGGCAGAATGTCGGTTGTTAGATACTTCCATGCCTCGCCCTCACGCTTTAGACGGTTGTCTACGACCATCGGTGCCTCGTTGCTGCTTACCATGCGCACTATCGCACCTCGGTTGTCGAGTTTCGAGTCCTCGATTGCGGGTGCTGTGGCGCTCCACTTCTCGACATTCGAGCTTATGGTGATGTTGCTCTCCTTGAGGTTGTAGCGCTCGGCTATCATCGTCGCTATATGCTCGGCTCGTTCCTTAGCCAATGCCTCGTTCTTTGGCGTTGTGCCGTCGGGTGATGCGTAGCCCGTTACGGTGATGCTCTTTAGGTGCATCATCTTGTTGTCTTTCATGTCGTTGAATAGAGCATCGAGGGCTTTTAATTCGGTTGTGTTGTCCGAGAATGTGTCGCTTGGTGTCGATGAGTTTATGGCAAAGTGTATCTCATACTCCGCCTTGTGGGGCTTGTTGTCCTCGACGATGTATCGCTCTACGATATAGTCGCCCTCGCGCCATACCTCTACCAATGTTCGCTCAGGTTGCTGAGCATTGGCTGCCGATGCTAAAAGTATTGCACTGACCGCCGCAAAAATCAAATCTCTTTTCATAGCTCAAAAATTATTGGTTATCCCAAATGCTTTCAAGAACTATGCCTGATGGAAGGAGCAGTCTGCACAACCATTGACCGTCCTCTAAACCTTGAGATCTTTCGCTGCGATCAAGATGACACACTCTCTGTGGTCTCTCTGTTCTCTCTCTGCTCTCTCCCTGAAAACTCTCTGAACCCTCCCTGTCGGCAATGAGTTAAAATGTCCTTTCAGCGGAAGTTTCTAAAAACTAACAACTAATAACTAAAAACTAAAAACTATTTCTCTCTTTGCTCTTTTTTTTCTACCTTTGTAGAAACTAATAACTAACAACTAACAACTAATACTATGTCTGCTCGTACTTGTCCCGAATGTGGCGGTTTGGTGGCGTCGACCATCAACACTTGCCCCCATTGTGGTCACTTTATGGCTGGCGAAGGTCAGTCTCAGCAAAGCGCAATATCGGTCGAGAATCCCCACACAAGCATTGCGTGGTGCATTATCTCGGTATTGCTGTTTTGGCCCTTGGGCGTTATAGCCTTTATTTACTACTTTAAGTCGGACAATTGTTGGGAGAAGGGCGACCAAGCGGGTGCTGAGCGCAATGGCCGTGCGTCGTTACGCTTTGCCAAGTACTCGGTGTGGTTCCTGATTATCACCATCTTGCTCGGCATAAGCATTCCGTTCTGCATCTTTAGCTTCTTGTAGCGTATGCACATCAAAGCCAACTGCAAGATTAACCTTGGTCTCTTCGTTACGCGCAAGCGCCCCGACGGCTACCACGAACTCGAAACGGTGATGCTCCCCGTAAAGGGTCTGCACGACATCGTAGATGTCGAGCGCATTGAGGGCGAGGACATAGAGTTTCGTGGCGAGGGCATAATCGTAGACTGCGCACCCAGCGACAACCTCTGTGTGCGTGCCGCACGCCTTATGCAGGAGCGCTATGGCGTGGGTGGCGTAAGCATCACGCTCGATAAGCGTGTGCCCTTTGGTGCAGGCTTGGGCGGTGGCTCGGCAGATGCTACGGCGGTGATTGTTGCAATCAACGATATCTTCGATTTGGGCTTGACAAAGGTGGAGTTGGCATCGTTGGCTGCCGAGTTGGGTAGCGACACCGCCTACTTTGTCTACAACGATGCCGAGCTATGCACAGGGCGTGGCGAGATAATGGAGCCAATAGCCGTGAATCTTGCCGGCAAGTGGCTGGTGGTGGTGAAGCCCGACGAGGGAGTATCGACGGCCGAGGCATATCGTGGCGTAAAGCCTGCAATGCCCGAACGAGGTTTGCGTGAGCTGTTGGCAGAGCCGATAGAGTGTTGGCAGGGGAGTGTGAAGAATGACTTTGAGCCACATATCTTCGAGGCGCATCCACGAATTAGGGCAATCAAGGAGTCGCTATTGGCGAGTGGTGCGCTCTATGCCTCGATGTCGGGTTCTGGCTCGGCGGTATTCGGTATCTTTGCCGAGAAGCCGAACTTCACGACCGAGGATTTTGTGCATATTGAACAGCTATAACTATCCCACGATACGGGGAATCTTGAAGGCCTTCAGCTCACGGTTGAAGGCTTTTTCGTTGCCTGCAACAAGGCTGTCGACAAGCGAATGAAATGCCGTGGAGTGGTTGTGGTGGCGAGTGTGGCAGAGCTCGTGGATGATGATATACTCGCGAAGATGCTCAGGCAAGAGCATAACGAAGAGCGAGATGCTGATACCATTGCGCCCGCTACACGAACCCCAACGGGTGTGAGCAGACGAGATGCGCAGCGAGGTATATCGAAAGCCGTGCAGTGATGCAAGGCGCTCGACGGCAGAGGGGATATATTGGCGAGCCTCACGGCGTAAGGCCTCGACCTCGGCGGAGGAGATTGTGGGGTAGTTGATGGTGTGCTCACTTAGGCGTTGGCGAGTCTTTGTAATCCACTCCACTTTGCTCTCGGCAAAGGCTAAGGCTCGGCTGCGTGACGAGAAGATAGGGTAGCTTAGGCGCAGTGTGCCGTCGGGGCGTACAACAAGACGAATAGAGCGTGCACGCAACGAACGCACACACTCTACTCTCCCCAAAATCTTATGTTCGACGACGGCCATTAGTCGCCAATGCGCTGACGCACAACCTCGAAGAGCATAATAGCTGCGGCTGCCGCAACATTCAACGACTCGGTATGACCGATAAGCGGAATGGCGAGCTGCTCGTCGCAGAGCTTCAAGACCTCCTTCGAGATACCCTTATCCTCGGCACCCATAACGATAGCGGTGGGCTTGCGGAAGTCGGCATCGTAGAGGAGTTTGCGACTCTTCTCGGTAGCGGCGACAATCTGGAAGCCCTCGGCCTGCAACGCTTTAAGCGTGTTGCGGATAGAGCCTACACGGCAGACGGGGATATTCTGCAAAGCACCTGCCGATGAGCGGATAGCATCGCCATTGACGGGTGCAGAGTTCTTCAACGGGGTGATAAGACCGTGAGCACCAGCACACTCTGCCGAGCGGGCGATACCGCCAAAGTTGCGGACATCCGTAACGCCATCAAAGACCACGATAAGGGGTGTCTCGTCCTCGGGAACGCGCTCCAAGATGTCGGTAAGCTCGACATAGTCGATGGCGGCAATCTGCGCCACTACGCCCTGATGGTTACCGCGAGTAAGGCGGTTGAGCTTCTCGATAGGCACCTCCTGCCAACGCAAGTGGTGGCGTGCCATAAGGTCTTTAAGGTCGTTCATCAGCTGTCCGTCGGCGCCCTTCTTGATGTAGATGCGCTCAATCTGCTTGCGAGCCTCGATAGCCTCGGCAACAGGGCGAATGCCAAAGATAATATTCTCCATAATTTATTGTTGTTCAGTTATTTCTAATTCGTAAGACACCTTCTCCCACTCGTGCATAAGTCTATCGTACTGCTCCTTGAGGGCATTGTACTTGGCGTAGTCGTCGGCATTGTACTCCGTAGCCACGGCAAAGCGAGCATCGTAGTCCGAAATCTCCTTTTCGACCTTTGCCAACTCCTCCTCGACGCTCTCTACTGCCTTGCGCAGTTTACGGATAAGCTTCTCCTGTTCCTTCTTCTGTTCGTAGCTGAGCTTGCCACCGCTATTCTCTACGGCTTTGGTCGCCACAGGGCGCTCCTTGCGCTCAATCTCCTGCAACGACTCCACCTTGCGCTTCTCGAGGAAGTACCAGATATCGCCGAGATACTCTCTAACGCCACCATCGCGGAACTCGTAGATGCGGTCAACAAGACCATCGAGGAACTCTCTATCGTGCGACACAACGACAACGGTGCCGTCATACTTCTGCAACGCATTTTTGAGGATATCCTTCGAGCGCATATCCATGTGGTTGGTGGGCTCGTCGAGAACGAGGAGGTTGTATGGCTCAAGCATCAAACGCGCCATAGCCAAGCGAGAACGCTCGCCACCCGATAGCACCTTAACCTTCTTGTCGATATCTTCGCCACGGAAGAGGAAAGCACCAAGGATGTCGCGTAGGCGAGTGCGGATATCGCCCACGGCAACACGGTCGAGGGTATCGAAAACGGTGAACTCACCGTCCATCAGGTCGTCTTGGTTCTGGGCGTAGTAGCCGATATTTACATTTGCACCAACCTTTATATCGCCCTCGGTAGCCTCCAACTCGCCGATAAGCATACGGGCAAAGGTGGTCTTACCCTCGCCATTGCGACCAACAAGGGCAATCTTCTGGCCTCGCTCGATGGTGAACTCGGCGCCCGCAAAGATGCGCTTATCGCCAAAGGCCTTGCCTACACCCTTGATATCGGCAACAATCTGTCCCGAACGGGGTGCAGGAGGGAACTTGATGTTTAGGCGCGACATATCCTCCTCGTCGACCTCGATGCGTTCAAGGCGTTCGAGTTGCTTGACACGCGACTGCACCTGGTTACTCTTCGTAGGCTTGTAGCGGAACTTCTCGATAAACTCCTCGGTCTTCTCGATTAGGCGCTGCTGATTTTCGTAAGCAGCCATCTGCTGTTGACGGCGCTCAGCACGCAACTCTACGAACTTCGAATAGGGGACTTTATAGTCGTAGGCCTTGCCCAGCGAGAGCTCGATGGTGCGTGTCGTAACATTATCCAAAAAGGCACGGTCGTGCGAGATAAGCAACACCGCGCCATTGTAGTTCTTGAGATACTCCTCCAACCACTGAATACTCTCGATATCAAGGTGATTGGTAGGCTCATCTAACAAAAAGATTGAGGGTCGTCGCAGGAGCAACTTTGCCAACTCGATACGCATACGCCAACCGCCAGAGAACTCGCGTGTGGGGCGCTCAAAGTCCGAACGCTTGAAGCCCAAGCCGAGGAGCGTGCGCTCGATATCTGCCTCTCGCGTATCGCCACCGAGGATGTGGTAGCGGTCGTTGGCATCGTTGAGCCTATGGATAAGGTCGGCGTAGGCCTCCGACTCATAGTCGGTGCGTGAGGCAATCTCCGATGTTAGGCGCTCGATGTCGGCCTCGATGCGAAGCACCTCGTCGAAGGCCTTGGCGGTCTCGGCGATGAGCGATGTGGTATCCGCTACGCGCATCTGCTGTGGAAGATAGCCGATGGTGCACTCGCCATTGATGGTTACAGCACCCTCGGTGGGCTGCTGCTCACCTGTGATAACACGCAGTAGGGTGGTCTTGCCCGCACCATTCTTGCCCACAAGACCTATGCGGTCCTTGGGGTTGATCAGGAACGAGATACCATCAAAGAGTGTCCAACCGCCGTAGCTAATCGAGAGATTGTCGAGTGAAATCATAATTAATTATTATGAATTTAGCATATCTACGATTGCCTGCTCGGGGCTCTCTGCACCAAATACCGAGCTACCAGCAACCAGTGCCTCGGCACCTGCGTCGAACAGTAGGCGAGAGTTTGAGGCAGAGATACCGCCATCAACCTCGATGATAAGCTCCGATAAGCCGAGCTCCTCCTTCTTGCGGCTGAGATACTCGCACTTGGCAATTGACGAAGGCATAAACTTCTGACCGCCAAAGCCAGGCTCTACGCTCATAACGAGGATAAGGTCGAGTTTGTCGAGCCACTTGTCCAAAACCTCGGGCTCGGTGCCAGGCTTAATCGAGATACCCACCTTGGCGCCAGCCTTGCGGATAAGGTCGATGCAGAGGTCGATGTTCTCGGTAGCCTCGTAGTGGAAGGTGACATAGTCGGCACCAGCCTCTACAAAGCGCTCAACATACTTCTCGGGAGCGGTAATCATAAGATGCACATCGAGAACCTTAGAGGTTGCCTTGCGGATAGGCTTCATCACGGGAAAACCGAACGAGATGTTGGGGACAAAGACACCGTCCATTACATCGATATGTACCCACTCTGCACGGCTACGGTCGAGCATAGCGATATCCTTGTTGAGATTTCCGAAGTCGGCTGAGAGTACCGAAGGAGCAATAATTCGTTTCATTTTCAAATATTGAGTTTTAGGTTTTTCATAATTTCCTACAAAAATAGTGAAATGTTTTTATTTCTCGCACTATTCGGCAAACTTTTCTGAGCGATGGTATAAGGAATAAAAAAAACACCCGCAGAAAATCTGCAGGTGCTTATGGTAGTAGCGAGAGAGAGACTTGAACTCTCGACCTCATGATTATGAATCATGCGCTCTAACCAGCTGAGCTATCTCGCCATTGCTCTAAAAGCGAGTGCAAAGATAGAGCAATTTTCTAAACTTGCAAAATATTTCGCAACTTTTTTCGGAAAAAGTGCAAAATCGTGGTTTGCGCATCGTAGAACGAGAAAAAAAAGAGTGGATTTTAGCTATCCACTCTTTCGTTTGTTTGTCTAAGGACTACTTCTCCTCTACATATACATAGGTAGAGATGTCGGCAGCCTCGCTCTTGTAGAGATAAATCTCCATCTTGAGCAACTTACCAAAGTTGCCGTTCTTATCCTTGGCTACTGCGATAAGGCTGTACTCCTTCTCGTAGTGTAGCTGGAAGTAGGTGTTCGAGTAAACGGTCTGGTGGTAGAACTCGTTAGATGTGATATCACGAATCCACTCATCGTCGTAGTTGTAGTAGTCGGTGGGGAACTGAGTGAGTGTCCAGTAAATCTCGTCGGTAGACTCAACGCCAGAGATTGTTACGGGAACAAGTGCATAGTCGTCCCAACCAGCGAACGAACCCCAGTGCTCGGGGTCTACCTCGGCAGCCTCGTCGATATTGAAGTGCTGGCCAAGTGTCATCTGGATGTCAGAGCTACCAGCGGTGTTGTCCTTTGTGGTGAACTCCTTGGTGAAAATCTTGGTGTTGGGAGTCTCGCCGTCAAGACCGTAAGCGAAGGCTACATAGGTGGTGTTGGGCATAAGGTTCGAGAGGTTCATATCGGTAGAACCTGTTGCCTCGTAGAACCAATAATCCTCGGCTGCGATGGTTGCAAAGCGCTCCTCGTCGGTTGAGCCGAGAGCGTTGTAATCGGCCTTGGTGAATACCGAACGAGCGAACTTGCCGTTGGGGTCGCTTGCTGTCCAGTAGACATTAGCTGTGGTGGCGTAGATATCCTCTACGGTAATCTCGATAGTCATACCCGAAGCCTGTGCCGACTCGGTAGATACGGTCTCGAGCACGATGTCCGAAGCAGCAAATGCTGTCTCGGCGCTGATAGCGAAGACATAGAACGCATACTCGGTCTCGGCCTTAAGCTCGGTGTAGTTGAAGGTCTGAGTGCCCTTCTTGCCAAACTCGGCTACAATCTGTGATGCGAAGTAGCCCTGATTCTGCTTGATAGCTACGCTCTCGTTCCACTTAGCAACGAAGGTCTCGGCCATATCTACATTGCCGTAGTATGCCTTGAAGTCGTTAACCGACATATAGCCGATGTAGTAGTCTACGCTCTCGTCGCTGGGGGTGATGGTCTGTGCGATTTGTGCGCCATTTACCTCGAACGACATATCGAACGATACATTGATATTCTCGGGCTTAGCGGTGCGTACAACCTCGCGGTGTACATCGCTGGTAGCCGAACCATTCGAGAGGTCGATATGGTAAGAGTAGACAACATAGTCGGTGTCGGGAGTAAGGCCCGAGAAGGTAACATCGAAAGCCTTGCCCTTATACGAGATGTTCTGCAAGTAGTTCAAGGTTGTCTGACCAAGGTTGTAGGCCATGTTTGCAAACACCTTCATATCGTTCTGAATGAGCGCATTGTCATCGTTAAGACCGAAGGTGTCGATATGCTCCTTGGTATGAATCTGGCAGATGTATGCCGTGGTAAGGTCGGCGGGATCGATGTTAAGAACAAGCTCGGTGGGGTTGTTCTGAGCGATGTTGAATGTGAAGCGAGCCTTGTCCGATGCCGACTGCTTAACCAAAATCTCATACTTCTCCTCGACGCCTGTGTAGGCAACCGAAATCTTCGCCTCGCGAGCCTCCTGCTCGTAGTTGGGGGCTACGCTGAAGGTGATTGAACCGTAGGTAGCGGTGCTCAGATTGCTAATCCAGTTCTCGGTGCAGTTGGTGAGCACAACAGCGCCACTCTGAGGGTTCTCGATAGTGTACTTAACCTCCTGAGCGCCACCATTGGCATCTACCGAAAGCTCTGTTGCGTTGAGCTTAAAGGTGGTCTTGCCACCCTCGGGCAACTGCTTCTCGCAACCTGCCAAGGCAATGGTTGCTACAGCAGCGATGAGTGTGAAAATGTTACGAAGTTTCATAATTGTTGGTATTGTTTATATTGTTTATGGGAGGTTCTATAATTTCAATTTTTCATTAGCGAGTAGTCAGAACCTCATTAAGGCTACCGCTAATGTGATTTTGTTTTTACAAATTTAGCAAAACTTCTTTGAATATTTCAAA
>JAFTVX010000030.1 GCA_017465575.1 Alistipes sp.
GAGGAGGAGCAAGTATGAGTGTGTGGAGTGTGATAACGCAACTATGCTCCGACGTGGGGGTCTTCCGCTGTTTATAGGGCCACGCGGAGTGTGATTGATAGTCCTGTGTGCGGTGCGAAGTGAGATTACAACTCTTACGTATCAGTGCGGAAGTATAAACAAAGGAAGATCGCCACAGAATTGCATATACCCAAGTAGGTATCACTACCGCTATTAGATGCAATTCTTCGCGATGACGTACTATGTTATTAATTACTCCACCAGAATTATCTCCTGATCTGGAAAGATTAGGGAGATTAAAGAGTTGAGGCTGAATAAAAAGTGTATTTTGTCGTTATGCTCGCCTTCAAAATGCTCATTTACGCCAAGTAAACTCCGCTTTTTCAGGCTTCGCAAGCCTAAAACTACATCTTTTTATTCAACCTCCTGACAGATGGGGACGACTAATTTACCCCCATTATTAAATTATGCTGATGCTCCCAGTGAAAGTGTGAACGGCTCACTACTCTGTGATATCTATATCGCTGTTCCACTCGCCGTCGGCACCGCCGTAGATGATTGGGCGGCTATCGCCATAGCTCTTGAGTAGCTCGTAGGCCTTATACATATTATATCCATTGCCCGAGGCGTCGCCCCCGAGTCTAAAGCCTATGATGCAGATGTGGTTCTGACATCGGCGATACATAGCATCTACACGCGAGGTATAGTCATCGGCGAGCCACGGCGCGTTAGCCGGAGTGCCACCTACGTTGCGGTCGTCGCCCGTAGAGGGGGAGTTGATAGCGGCGCAGTCGATGACATAGAGGCCCACTTTGTCGCATATATCGTAGTACCAGCGTGGCTGGGGATAGTCCGGACATAAGCAGTTAAAACCTTTAGCCTTCAGCGCCTTAATTTCGCGCTCGGTGGTGGCTCTATCTGCTGCAGCATTATAGCGCGTCGTGCTGAGCTTAAGCTCCTTATCGAAAGCCGTAATAGCGCCCGAGTCGCTATATCCATACTCGCCAAAGCCAACCTTAAGGGGTATATACTCCCAGAGTATGCCACCACGCTTGACGTAGAGCGTAAGGTCGTAGAGCTTAGGATTTGCTGGCGACCAGCGGTTGGGGTTGGAGTTATATATCCAGGGGCGGAAACTCAGCGTATCGCGCGTATATCCGCTCATAGCCAGACCGTTGACGCTATACTCCATAAGCTTGCCATCGGGGGCGTAGATGTCGTAGCCCACCTCTATGGTCTCGTCGGTCGAGAAGGAGTTGTCGACGACGACATCGAGGCGTAGCTGCGCAAAGCGGTCGAGAGAGTCGGGCACAAGGCGCACGCGAAAGTCGTAGATGCCCAACTTGCGCTGTGCGAAGATGTAGCTGTTGGTAAACATCTTACGCTCGGCAGAGATAAGCTCTTCGTCGAGCTGCGACATATATGGCTCATTGACAATGACCACAGCAACGGTGTTCTCACCCTGGTCTAAGTAGGGCGAGATGAAGAACTCCGAGGGGGTAAACCTATCCACGGGCGAACTGATCTGCTTGCCGTTGACGAAGATGGTGTAGCTGTCGCCAGCGTTCTCGACGTGTAGGTAGGCGTTGTAGTCGTTCCACGAGGCTGGCACCTCGATGCGCTGCTCGTAGACGCGGCGAACGGCACCCTCGTCGCTCTGGAGCGTAAGCTCGGGAGCGAAGAGTATGTGTTTGTCGATGGCGGTGCGTGTGTCGCGCTTGGCATCCTCGCGCTTGTCGTAGCAGATAAACTCGCTGCGCGCGATGCGGCTCTGGGCGATAGCCTCGACGCCTGAGAGTAGGCAAACGATAGCCGTAAGAAGTAGTGAGTATCTTGTTCTCATAGTGTTCTGTGCTCTCATATAAGTTAAATATAGGTTGGGAAATACCGTTGTATAGTATCCTTAAAGCCCTATTTGTACCTCACAAAGGTATAAAAAAGTGGTAATATCCCATCTATTTGTAAAAAAAATAGTAATTTTGTAGCCTATAATCACGTTTGACCATTGACAAGAGAACGAAATAAAACGAAATAATAACATATAGACTTATGAAACTTGTACGTATTGCCGAGATTCTCAAGATGGAGGGCGATGGCAGAGACATCACAGTAAAGGGCTGGGTGAGAACCAAGCGAGGAAACAAAAATGTTGCGTTCATAGCGCTTAACGATGGCTCGTGTGTGAGCAATATCCAGGTGGTTGTTGACCTTGCGAAGATCGACGAGGCAGAGCTTAAGGAGGTGACCACAGGTGCTTGCTTGCGCGTAGATGGTACGCTCGTAGCATCGCTTGGCGCTGGTCAGGGTGTTGAGGTGCAGGCGTCGAAAATAGAGATTTATGGCACGGCAGACCCCGAGACATACCCTCTGCAGAAGAAGGGTCACTCGCTCGAGTTCTTGCGCGATATTGCCTATCTGCGTCCACGTACAAATACCTTCGGTGCTGTGTTGCGCATACGCCACGCTATGGCATTTGCTATCCACAAGTACTTCAACGACAAGGGCTTCTACTATCTCCACACACCACTTATCACAGCGTCGGACTGTGAGGGTGCTGGCGCTATGTTCAACGTGTCGACGCTCGATATGCAGAACCCTCCACGCAACGAGGATGGTACGGTAGATTACACTCAGGACTTCTTCGGTAAGCCTTGTAGCCTTACGGTGTCGGGTCAGCTCGAGGGCGAGCTTGGCGCTTTGGCCTTGGGTCAGATATATACCTTTGGCCCTACGTTCCGCGCCGAGAACTCAAATACGCCACGCCACCTTGCTGAGTTCTGGATGATCGAGCCAGAGATGGCTTTCTACGAGCTACAGGACGATATGGATCTTGCGGAGGACTTCCTTAAGTATCTCATTCGCTACGCGTTGGAGAATTGCCGCGAGGATCTCGAGTTTATGAACAAGATGTGGGACAAGGGTCTGTTGGAGCGTCTGCAGTTTGTCCTCGACAACGACTTCGTGCGCCTCGACTATACCGAGGGTATCGAGATATTGAAGGCCTCGGGCAAGAAGTTCGAGTTCCCTTGCGACTGGGGTTGCGACCTGCAGTCGGAGCACGAGCGCTACCTTGTTGAGGAGCACTTCAAGCGTCCAGTAATCCTTATCAACTATCCTAAGGAGATTAAGGCCTTCTATATGAAGCAGAACGACGACGGCAAGACCGTGCGTGCAATGGATGTATTGTTCCCACAAATCGGCGAAATTATCGGTGGCTCGGAGCGTGAGGCCGACTTTGGCAAGCTTTGTGCAAGGGTAGATGAGTTAGGTATGAGCCGCAAGGAGCTGTGGTGGTATCTCGACACTCGTCGTTGGGGTTCGGCGCCACACTCGGGCTTCGGCTTGGGCTTCGAGCGTCTGCTGCTCTTCGTTACGGGTATGGCCAACATCCGCGATGTGATACCATTCCCACGTACGCCTAAGAACGCAGAGTTCTAAGCCGTAACGCCTAATAAGCGGTCGACCTCTGGCCGGCCGCTTATTGTTTATGGAGATACCTCCTAATTTAATACCGTATAGATAACCACGCACACCTATGGCAAACAGACTTCAACAGACTATATCGCTGCAGACCAAGATATCGCCGCAACAGATACAGATGATCAAGCTACTTGAACTGCCTACAATGCAGCTCGAGGAGCGTATCAAGCGCGAGATCGAAGAGAATATAGTGCTCGAAGAGGATGTCGATACGGCGGCACAGACCGAAGAGGGCGAACTGCCGGAGAAGATATCGGTCGAGGAGTATATCGGCAAGGAGGATGATACGCCAGCGTATAAGGCGCGCATAAATAACATCTCGAAGGATGATAAGCAGCGCCCCGTATATATCACCGAGGGCCATTCGCTCGGCGAGTCGCTCATAGAGCAGCTGCGCTTTCGCTCGCTCGACGACGTGGAGATGGTCGTGGCAGCATATATCGTTGGTAGCATAGACGACGATGGCTACCTGCGTAGGGATATCACCTCGCTTAGCGACGATTTGGCCTTTACGCGCGGCTTAGAGGTCTCGACAGAGGAGATAGAGCGCGTGCTGGCCATAGTGCAGGAGCTTGAGCCTGCGGGCATCGGGGCACGCTCGCTTCAGGAGTGTCTGATGTTGCAGATGCGTCGCCATACGCTCGATACACCTACTAAGCAACTGGCAAAAAAGATTCTCGCCAACCACTTCGAGGCATTCGCCAAGAAGCACTACGAGAAGCTGATGGCGCGCTTAGGTGTCGGCGAAGATGAGTTCCGCGAGGCGATAGAGTATATTCGTAGTCTATCGCCTAAGCCTGGAAACCTATATACCGATACGGGTATCGATGCGGTGCCATACGTGACGCCCGACTTTATCTTGGACAATACTGACGGTAGTATGCGTCTGAGCCTCAATACATCGGGAATCCCCGAGGTGCGTATCTCGCGTCGCTACCGCGATATGATGCGCGATATGGTAGCCCCAGATGGCACGGTCAAGGCCGAGGATCGCGAGGCTGTTCAGTTCGTCAAGTCGAAGATAGACTCGGCAAAGTGGTTTATCTCGGCAATCAAGCAGCGCCACGATACGCTTATGCGCACGATGCAGACTATCCTCGACTTCCAGCGCGAATACTTCCAGGATGGCGATAAGAGCAAGCTGAAGCCTATGATTCTGAAGGATATCGCGGACCGCACGGAGCTCGACGTCTCGACAATCTCGCGCGTGGTAAACAGTAAGTATATACAGACCTCGTTTGGTATTATATTACTCAAGTCGCTCTTCTCGGAGGGTATGCAGACCGTATCGGGCGAGGAGGTGTCGAGCCACGAGATTAAGACTATCCTTGCCGAGTGCATCGCAGGCGAGGATAAGCGCCATCCGCTCACTGACGAGAACCTTATGGATATCCTCAATGATAAGGGCTACCGCATAGCGCGCCGCACCGTGGCCAAGTACCGCGAGATGCTCGACATCCCCGTTGCGCGTATGCGTAAGCAGATATAGTGCGCAGCAATCGATAGTGGCGTGAGGGTCGCTTTGTGGTGGCGTATATGCGGTAGTTACTAATTTTCGAAATTTTATCATCAAATATTTTGTATATTTGCAAAATAGTTCTATCTTTGCACCCCGATACGGTACTACGTTGCCGTGTTAAAGTTATTAAGGTCTGATGGCCGAGTGGCTAGGCAGAGGTCTGCAAAACCTCGTACAGCGGTTCGAATCCGCTTCAGACCTCAAAATCAAATGGATAACAAGTTGATATACAACGAGTTATCCATTTTTATTTTATGTCATAGTATAGTAGTTGCTACATATTCGCTACATAGGCACATAAAAACCGCCTACCCGATGGGCAAGCGGTCAGTTATGAGTATTAAGGTAGAGCAAAGATAAGTATTTTTTTGCAATCGTGCAACTCTTGGCTCTAAATCTCGCAGAACTCCGATGCCGGCAAGGGGTGCGAGGGGTAATCGGCTCGGATAGTGTAAAAGGGTTAGGTGCGACCCTAAAATTTTTTTGATGTAATTTTTGGCTCGACCTTGATAACAAAAGGAGGTTGCCGATAATCAGCAACCTCATCTATCTAAATCATTTTGGATTAGTCGTCTTCTCCGTAAAGCACTTTAATTTGTGCTTTGGTTTTTAGTGTTGTCATATCTTTCTCTTTGTTACTTCTTATACGGCTCAAAACAGAACTAACTCCATAGTCTGCATATACACGCCTATATTCATAGTCATCAACCAAATCGCTTAACTTAATAATATATTTCCATCTAAACGAATCGGAGTAGTCGTAATCCTTGATAACATCGACTATCGAGTTATACTCTCTTTCGAGGTCTTTATATTCTCTATCAACAGCTCGATTGAATTTGTTCATTAGTTCTTGTTTCTCACGCTCCTCACTTGCTTTTCTAACATAAGCAGAAATGGCGATTGAGGCTACAATAACGCTAATAGATACTACGATACAAACTATTATTAGATTTTTCTTTTTTACAATCATAGTCTATTCTTTCGTGGTATGAATAGTGCGACTTACCATTATTGAAGAGCAACCTAAAACTACCCAAATTAAACTTTTTACCATAACAGCAGTTGAACGGGCTGCCGATATGATGTAATTATAGGCATCACCTCCAACATAACGCTCTTCGGTAAAGTCCATCGGATTGTCTAAATAGTGCAAATCCTGAATCAAGTAGTTAATACCAACTGATAGGAAAATAAATCCTAATGCTACAAGTCCCCACTTAATAATGCTTTTGAAATTGACATTCACGGTTTGTTCTTCTTGCGAAACAGATGTTTGTTCCACCTCATTCGTTGTTTGCTCAACGATTTTTTCTTCTAAATTCTCCATAAGACTTTTGTTTAATAGTATGTAATCTCTCTTTTAGTAGTTCTTGTTTCTCCATTGCAAGATGCAACTTGTTCTATCCAATTACCTTTTCGGTCATACTTGTATCTATAAGTAATAATCTCTTTCTCCATATCGTCATAATCTAATTCTTCCTCATAAATGACATTACCCTTATCGTCATACTTGAAATTAGTAGAACGGCTTACCTCGTTGGAGTTATTGTAATAATCTTCTTTTATAGCATTTCCTTTCTTGTCGTAAGAATAAATAGTGCGAGTCATTGATGGTTCAACTTTATAGCCCAAGCGATTATATATGCTATTGGTAATGTAATAATCTATATCCGTTTCGCTTGATACATTCCCATCATCATTATATTCATACCGACATTCTTGCTTTAACTCGTCATCACTATACCATTTTTTTGAAACAATTTGACTTTTGTCGTTATAGAAATACTTGTAAATATCATCTAATGTATTACGGCGATAGCATTTAGTTGCTACAAGCAAATTGCCATCATAGACATACTCGTTCTTGATATGCCCCGCCTGTTGGCTTATTAAAACACCATCTGCATCGTATGAATAATGCCTATGTCCTTTTTGTATAATCCTCCCTGCCTTATCTAATTTGATTGTATCGCACATATATTCCGATGTAACAATAACCTCCTTGACATTACCATACATATACATCGGGTCAAAACCATCTGGAATGGTTGATAGAATATCGACTCTCTCATTTGAACAAGAGATACAACTTATTGCGATTATCACAGCAAATAAGGTGTGCATATTTTTGTATGCTCGTTTCATAGTTGTATGATTTAATAGTTACTCTAAATTAAACTTGGATATTGATGCTTATGCTTGTTAAACATACTACAACAAACCACATAATACTTTGAATTTAAGTTAAACATATAATAGTGCTTTTTGCACTCGTTGCTGTTAGATAACAACCGCT
This sequence comes from Alistipes sp., assembly GCA_017465575.1. GTDB lineage: Bacteria > Bacteroidota > Bacteroidia > Bacteroidales > Rikenellaceae > Alistipes. Next base: position 7,299 of record JAFTVX010000030.1, read on the forward strand.
TAACTCAAAAGAGAAGCGTGGGTATAGCTTACTATTGAGAAGGTACGACCAAGCACCCATACGAACATAAGCACAACCCACGCCATACAGCGTGAGCATTTAGTGTGCCTATTGTGTGTTCGTAGTAATAATTTGGTCGTTTTACTCAATAACAACAATAGCCTAAATGCCATCAAACAAACTGCGTATCCCGCAATTCTATTGCAAAGTTAGTAAATTATTCTTATCGAGCAAAAAAAGGAGCGACCTGCATACGCAAGCCACTCCCAACTAAAAAACACTATGAGGCTGTCAGACCTATATTGAGCCGTATTTCTTTTTTCGTTCTGCAATCTCTTCGGGTGTTGCTCGTTGGCAACTGATGAAACGCTCGGCAAGTTCCGCCTCTGTGTCGTACATTCTCAACTCATCGTTATAGTCGAGTGTTCCTCCAAAGAAATAATACTCTCGGTGCAACTCCTCCGCAATCTCAATCATCTGCTTGTACCGAGCAAAGAGTTTCATTTCCTTATCCGTAAGGGTGTAGGTATGCTTGTCTATAATCTCATCGACTATATGTTGAGCGATAACCCACTTATCGCCTACAATCTCAATATCTTTCGAACAATCGAAGTGGAACGAGCCAAACGCTCCCGCAAGTAGTCGGATATAGTCGTTATCGTTGTCATTGTGGGCTGCATCGAGAGCCGATTGTCGTAGGTAAGTAGGCATCTGCGTACGCTCGATATATGCCTCACATTCTGCAATCTTCGCCTTTCTTTTCCAATCCACTCCATCCGACTGGTATTTGATAGCGTCTTGGAGGGTTTCATTCTTCGATGCGAGTAAGTCGTGTAAGCGTTGGCATCGTGCATTAAAATCTCTAATTGTGTCCTCTATAATCTCTTTCGATACATAAGGCACATACGATATATTCTTTTTCTCTTTTGTCATAATCTTGGTTGTGTTAATATCGTTATTGAATTTTTCCTTGCTCACGGAGTTCGTTAGCCAACTTTTGCCACTCCTTGCGTTTCTCCTCCAACTCCGCATCCTCAACCTCTTCGGGGGTCGGTTGCTTAACCTTTGGCTCTGCTGGGTAATACTTGGCACGCAACTCCTCCAATTCAGCGTAAAGTGGTGCTAACACCTCTTGGCACTTCTTGGCTACCAAATCGATAATCTCTTGATAATTGTTTTGCATTTTCTTGATTTTTAATTTGTTATACATTGATATTCTTTGCCCTAATTCTTTATTAGATGGTCGGGAAAGGCTACCGAGCCGTTATCGTACATTCGCTTAAAGTAGCGTAAAACGGCTTGTATTTCCCACGAACCGACCTTACGGCTGGCGAGAGCTGCGGCACTATTGATGCTTGCTTTGGTCGGATATGCTATAATATACGCCTGCGAGGCACTATATCCGCAACATATCAAACACGCAAACACCTTATCCTCTGGGGTAATCCTCTCGCAAAACCCTATCCGAGCATAATACTCCTTTTTCTTTTCTCTATTCATCGTTAAAGTGTTTAGTTCTCCAAAATTTCAAATCCTTAATAAATCGCTTTCGTGCCTCCTCAACATTCCGAGAGGGGTCGATAAATATGGTTGTGCGGTCATCCACTCGAACAGGTACAAAGTGGCGGTGGCGTTCTCGTATCTCCTCAATCCGCGAGGGGGATAGTCCGCAATAATCGCTACTCATCGAGCAAAGGGTTTGCGTAGGTGTAAACTTCATCGCCAAACTCGTCTTGGCTCTCGTAGTCGGGGTGTTCCACCTCAACGATGGCACACGCCTTGTTGCCGTAGAGGTAAGCGAAATACCCACACTTACACGCTCGGCACGATTGGATGCCGTTGCTCGATAGGGAGAAACAAGGCTCATCCGCTTGCTCCGCCTTACGCTCGTAGAGCATTACACTAAATCGCTCGGGGTCTGTGGTGGTAACATCTGCCACATTACCCTCGAAAGTAACCTCCGCAACATCGTAGCCGAGTGCATCGGTTATGGTCTTGGTAATCAAATCTAATCTTGTCATATTCGTTTAATTTTTATTGTTTTACTAAATCTGTTAATTTCGGTACTCCTGCCCTCGAACAAGCCGATGCAAATACTCCTATTCCGTAGCCGTTCCCTGCTATGGTGCGGTAGGTTTTCCGAGCATCACTTTCCCGATATTGTGGGTGGTAACTGGAAAGAGTCACAAACACATCTTCGCCCCCTGCTCCCATTATAGACTTGACGCACGACCCTATGGATAGCCAGTTATTACGCCCTTGCGTGATGTCTATGCCGTGCCGAGTTATGTACTCAACCCCTGCAAGCAACAACCTTTCATCGGTAGAGGTAGCCATTCGGGGTGTAAAGGTCGGCTCGACCACTCTCGGCAACTCGCTCCACACCTCACTTTCGGGATTGAACACTGGCTCGGCATCCCACGATGCTACACGCAAGCGGCACACATCGCTACCGCTTCTATCCACCTCGTAACCTATCCCTGCGAAATACACACTCAACGCACGGAAATACTCCCGATGCTTGGTTGGGTCTGCAATCTTAATGAGTGCGAACACGCCTCGACCCGAACACGATAACCCAGCGTAGAAGATGAACGGCAACGAGCCGAGTAGGTCTTTCAACTCCGAGCAGTCAGCAACGGCATCCCACTCGATACATAACATTCCGCTATGCTTAATAAGTCCCTCCGAGTTCCTTACGCTGAACACGCCCGATGGAGTGTAGCAGGGCATAGACCGCTTGGCTTGGCTGAACTCGGCAGAGCCATAGGGCAACGCTCTCAATGCCTCAACTCTCGCCCTCACACGCTCCGAGAAGAGTATTGAGGTAAGAGGTAAAGACCCGATAGGGGTGCGGCTATTTGTTACATTTTTATAGTATGACACATTCATCGTTCAAAATGTTGAATTTGTTGTTGTTTATTTCACTTTTCCAATTCTTTCCTAACTCTGCCAAACCTATTTTTTAATTAACTTTTTCAACTTTTTCAACAATCATTATATAATACTCTCTATAAGGGATTGTATAGGGAAATTGTGTTAATTTATATGTTGAATTTGTCAATTATTTGTTCCACACTTAAAATGGCACACTCGCATCGTAGGGGTCAGGCTCTTCCTTAACATCCTCCTCGTTCACATCCTTACGCTTGAATAGGTAGGGTGTTCCCGTTCTACTGCCCTTGCCAAATTGTGTAGTTCCTCGCACGCTCTTAAATCGGATGCTCTTGGGTGTTGGGTATGCTCCAAACTCCTCGTTCAAAGCCTTTTTAATAACATTTTGAGGATATTGTTTTTTTAGCAACTCCACAAAATCGCCTATCGTAGCGTGAAAGTATGGCTCTTCGGCAAGAAGTTCATCAATCACAATCTCCAAGTCCTTGACGACATCGGCACGGCTTTCATTTCGCACGACATCGAGAGCTTGGGTTGCTATTAGGCTTGGGGCAAACCACATTCTACTCTGCTTTGGTGTCGTGATTTCACGATGAGCCAGTGTACAAAGTACCGCAGGGACTTCCTCCCTCAACTTGGCATCAAAATCCTTGTCGTATTCCCCATCACCCAATGGCGTAAGTTGTCGCACCCAGTACCTTATATCTTCTCTATTCGCCTTGATGAAGGTGCTATCGTTGTTAGATAAAATAATCAACTTTACAAACGGCTGAAATTTGACTTGGCGAAGATGCTTTTCGTTTAGTGTTGCCATTTTAGCCGTTGCCATTGCCTTAATCTTATTAAGGGTGTGCTTGGTTTCACTAATCTCTTCGAATACCGCCACAAGGTGCTTAATCCACTGGTTGAAGGTCGATGTTAAGTCGTCCTGAGTGAAAAACCCTACATTAAGACCGAAGAGATAGGAAAGAGCATTGCCAAAGGTACTTTTGCCAGTGTGATTGGCTTTGGACACGAGGCATAGCACCGGGAGGGTGTGAGTTGGGTAGCGATACATTATTGTAAGGTAGTCCCAACCGAGAGCCTCTTGCGAGCCAAACACTCTTTGCATCAGAGCATCCCAAGCTCTATGTTCCCCTTGTATCGGTCTTTGCTCGATAGGTCGGTACAAGTTCCAACATCGACCAACAACTTGCTTAAAATCCGTATGACTTGGGACTATACAATGAGCGTCATATAATGGTATGCGGTGCAAAAAATCCTTGCCGTGCGTATCAACGATTGACTCTTTGGATAGCGTAATAATATCCTCATAAGGTCTGCCCTCTATATCGTAATTGGTTATGGTCTTTTCGTACTTATCTCCAACTCTACGATATTGCATTATTGGGATATTGTTTGTATCTTTGCAGTGAAAATCAATCGCTTGCCGTGTATCTGCCTCTTGTCCGCTTTCAAGCGTATGAGGGGCTTGTTTTATCTCCTCCATACTATCTGCGATTACGATTAGCAAAGAGTTCCATCGCCATCCGAGCATCCACCACGATTTTACGCCCATATTGTTTTACGGCAGGTGCAAGTACCGTGTCTTTTAACTTTTGTGCGGTTGCGTGTGATACTCCGAACATTTCCCGAATACCAGCCAACCCATATATATATGTAGGTGTAGCTTCGGGTTTCGGTTGTTCCTCTTGCTTCGGCATTGCCGATGCGATAATCTCCTTTAACTGCCCAACCGTTAGCATTGCCAAAGGTGTGGCTTCTGTAAAATTGTTATATACCATCGTTTCCAAATTTAATCATTCAACAATCGGGGAGCGACCCCTTTATCTCGAATTCGATAGTACAATATTAAGCTGCTATAATAGGAGATAATACAAATCGTAGAAAATAAAAAAATGCCCTCATAACTCATTGAGATACAAGGGCAATTTTCAAAATCGTAATTGATACCGTATAAATCGTAAGGCTAATTTAGTTCATTGAATGGTTTTATGTCTATATCATTCAAATACAAAGAATCTACGCAGTTATTAAGTTTTCCGTACTCCAATTCTTGCCTTAACAATATTCCAAACATCTTTTGGATAAAATCTCGCAATTTGCTTGGTTTATGTACATAAGCATCCCTAAAATAGTCATAATCGCACATCCTTTTTATAAGTGCTTGCAATTCGACTTTATCAGCGAGCCATCTTCCCCCCTCTAAATACTTCTTATTTTGTAATTGTAGTAAAATCCTTCCAAACTCCTTAAACCTTTTACCATCTCTAAAATAGTCCGCCATCGAATCATATTCGCCCTTTGTTTGTTGCTTCAAATTTTCATATCGTTGTCTACTTCCTGCAATAGGCACCTCTTTACATCTTAAATCGCTTACAAAACTAACCCACAAACCATTATCATCTTGCAATTTTTCAAAGTCGATGGAATTTTCATAACATAAAATTCGTATGTGCGAGAAAAAATCCATATAAGCCCCAAATGTAATTGACAGAAATAGACATTCTGACTCACATTCGTAAATTTGCGGCTCATCATCCTCTGGTGCATTGTATGACGCTGGGCAATAACCACCTTCAATTATTGCAATAACATCCTCATAATTCTCAACCCAATTCTTATCGTTGTACATTGGGTATAAGACCATTTCCCATAGAGGATGAAAATCTTTGAGAATATCACAGATGTAATTTGTTCTTTGGTCTGCTTGTAACATTCTCATATTTTGCTTTATCTCATCTACAACTTCCATTAGTGTAGGACTATTAAAATCTACCCAATCGAGGTAATCCCATCCATACACAACCGCATCGAATTTCAATCCACTATTCATCATCAGCTTTGGCTCTGGAATAGTTCGAGTTAAAAATGGTACTTTATACCCCAACTTTGTAATGGTATAACTATACACTTGATGCCAAAATCCGTGTAGTTTGTACATATTTGCAAATTCTCTATATCTCATACTCTTTGCCCTCCTCTTTTAATAATGCTTTTGACCTAACACTTCAGCCAAAAAGCAAAAGAAACATAAAACACTAAACAACATACTTTTGTCCTCCTAATTTTTGAAATAATCGTATTTGGTTATCTTGGTTGCCACATCCAACTCGTCAGCCTTTATGTACTTGCGTAGATTTTTAATGTTGGTGTGTCCTGTAATCTTGCATATATCGTAGAGATCCATCCCCGATAAATACATCAAAGTTGCGCCAGTTCTGCGTGCCGTGTGTGTCTTTACAAGGTCGCACTTGCGGATGTTGGCTGTTTCTCTCTTACCTCCCTTTGTTGAGGTTATCGGCACTTCCTCGGTTATGCCTGCCATTTCCGCTACTACCTTGATATATTGATTTAATTTCTGCTCCCAAATATATGGTAGGTGGTTGTTGTACTTTGCAAGCAAGCCGAGCATCATTTTATTTGCAGGTATGCGAACACGCACATTCTCCTTTTGTTGGTCGATAACGATATATGTAACCTCCTCCTTGATTATCTCGTCATTCTCTCCGATGCTCTTGTGTACCTCGGTTACTACATTGTAGGGTGTCAATCGGTTGTAGTCGGACACTCTCTGTGCAAGGCAACAACCAGCCAAAAACACATCCCTTGCTATCTCATAACCCTTTGCCATCTTCGACAAATCAACCTTTGCAATAGCTTCTAATTCCTCTTTTGTGAGGTAGATATTATCGGCTTCCTCTGCGGTAACTCTAAACTTTTTCGCCTTGTAAGCCTCGTTAGTGGTCAGCTCGTCATCTTTGGCTGCGGTCATTATCACTTTTATATCCTTAATGCACTTACCGAGCGAGTTAAGTGTGTAACCCTTGCGAGTGAGCCACGCAGTATATTGTCGATAGAACTCCAAATCTATATCATCGAAGTTGAGCGATATGCCGTTTGCTTGTTGAAATTCTGCAAACTGGGTCATCGATGCTTTAATCGCCTTTACCGTTCCGTGCTTGTAAATCGTTCCCTTGTTGGTTAGGCGTATGCCGTTGCTTATCTCCTCGATATATCGAGCAATATAGGCGTTGAGGCTCTCTTTCTTGGCTTCTGCTTCTTGTTTCTCTCGTTCTGCATCCTCTTTGCGCTTAATGTCTGCCCAATAGCCATCGACAACCCCCTGCAACCATTCGGAGGTAAAGACCGCATCAGGACCGAGCATATTGTAAAATCTTTGGCATCGGTCTTTGATATCAGATAGAATTAAGTGTTTTTTGTATATGTCCGGATAGGTAGGGATACGCTCCTCCTTGCCACCAGCTTGCGTGTGTGCAGTTGTGGCAATGTATTTCGCTTCGAAATACTTATCTCTGCCCTTGTTTTTCCACACATCTTCTGGTGTCCATACACCACTCTTGGCAAACGCATTAACCAGTTTGCCATTAACATATCCACGAAGTGCAATTCTTATTTGAGCATCGGGTTTCTTTGCTTTGGTTGCCTTGCTCTTTTCCGAGCGAATAAAAAATACACAAGAAGCCATAATCCTTATTGGTTTTGTTCAATACACAAAGTTAAGGATTTATTACGACTTTATCAAATTATTTGCTACATATTTGCAACATATTCGCTACATTTTATTAGACTATCTTAAATAGAAAATCAAAAATCACACTTATAACTAATTGATATACACTTATAATATAGTTTAGTATGATTTAGTGCGATTTATTGTTTGAGTTCCGCTTCAGACCTCCAAAATCCCTTCTACACAGCAGTGTGGAGGGGATTTACTTTTTTTACGCCTAAACGCAGACTCGGGGGCTTACAATGGGTTTCTATGAGTGACGATGGGTTTCTATGGGGTTAGATGGGTTTCTATGGGCTTCGATGGGTTATAATGCGTTGCGATGGGTTTCTATGGGTTATGATGAGTTGCGATGGGTTACTATGACGGCAAGGTCGGTGCGTGCGGCTAAAGCGTTGTCGCTAAATTCACTAAACTCACTAAACTCCCTTTAGCTCGCGCAAGCGAGCGAGCTACTCTTTAGCGCCGCAGGCGCGAACTACTCTTTAGCAGGCTCTGCCTGCGAACTACCCTTTAGCTCGCGCAAGCTACGCACATTGCTATCATATTAACCCGTCGTAACTCATTATAACTCATTGCAACCCACAAATCTTTAACTTGTCGAAGAATATCTTCGATGCTACAAAAAAATTCTAAAAATAGAGTATTTTTATCATTTTTTATATATTTTTGCGACGGTGAAAAAGTTATTGTTGTCCTAAATAAATATTTGATGCAGATAAATATCCCAACTGACAATCTGAAGAAGAGGTGTCACACGCTATTGGAAAATGGCAAACGAATTAAATCATTGCCAAAGTGGAGCATATACCTCATAATCGCCATCATCGTTCTTATAATTGCTGCCATTGTGATACTTCACAATCGGCCCAAGAGAACTGCTCCCATATATCCCACTGTCGAGGCACAGCCCGTAATCGTGGACAATGTAGAGTTGTATGGCGAATATGCCGGAAAAATCAAAGCCAAGCAATATGTCGAGGTGCGAGCCAGAGTAGAGGGCTACTTAGAGAAGATGCACTTCCAAGAGGGAAAGTACATAAATAAGAACGATATACTCTTTACCATCGACCCCAAGCTATACAAAGCGAGAGTAGAGAAGGCCAAAGCGCAGTTGAACAAGAACAAGGCGTTGGCGCAAAAGGCTGAGCGTGACCTTGAGCGCATACGTCCTCTATATGAGCAAAATGCAGCCAGCCGCCTCGACTTGGACAATGCCATAGCGGCATACGAGAGTGCAAAAGCCGAGGTAATTATGAGTGAGGCCGACCTTACACAGGCCGAGATAGCATTGAGCTACACTGTGGTGCGTTCGCCCATCTCTGGATTTATCAGCGAGAGTGGTGCCGACATAGGAACATTGGTGGGCCCAGGAGGAAAGTCGCTCTTGGCAAATATCGTAAATAGCGATACTGTTCAAGTCAACTTCAGTATGACGGGTCTGGACTACCTGAAAAGCAAGGAGCGCAACGTAAATTTGGGCGAGACAATCGAGGAGCGTAACTGGAACCCATATATTACAATTACGCTTGCCGACCACTCCGAATACCCGATAAAGGGTATAGTCGACTTTGCTGACCCACAGGTAAATCCCAACACTGGAACATTCTCGGTGCGTGCCGAGATGCCCAACCCCGACCACATACTGCTGCCTGGTCAGCTTACTAAGGTGAAGCTACTGCTCGACGTCCGAGAGAATGCTATCATCGTGCCGAAGAAGGCTCTGGTAATCGAGAAGGGTGGCGCATTTGTATTTGTTGTACGCAAAGACAACATCGTAGAGAAGCGTTTCGTAGAGATAGGCCCTGAAATCAAGAACAACGTAATTGTTGAAAGAGGACTGGGCTCAAACGAGATGATTATAGTTGAAGGATTCCACAAACTATCTCACGGTATGCAGGTTGAGATTGTCAAACCAGCAAGCAATGAAGAATAATTTTTTTATTGATAGGCCTATATTTTCGACAGTTATATCTATTATAATTGTCCTTACGGGTTTGATAGGTGTGATACTGCTACCCATCGACCAATACCCCAATATAGTACCTCCAGTGGTCAAGATCTCGGCATCGTACCCTGGAGCAAGTGCCGAGACGGTATCGCAAGCCGTAGCGACGCCCATTGAGCAGGTGCTCAATGGAACGCCTGGAATGCTATATATGGAGTCGAGGAGTGCTAACAACGGTAGCTTCTCGGCAACGCTCACGTTCGACATCTCGACCAATGCCGACTTGGCGGCCGTAGAGGTGCAGAACAGGGTCAAGGAGGCCGAGTCGCGTCTGCCGGGCGAGGTCGTGCAAAATGGTATATCGATAGACAAGCAGGCGTCGAGCAAGCTGATGACCATCGTGCTGAAGTCGAGCGACCCCAAGTTTGACGAGATATATCTGAGCAACTACGCAACGCTCAACGTATTGGATATGTTGCGTCGTGTAAACGGCATCGGCCAAGTGTCGAACATAGGTAGTCGCTACTACGCTATGCAGATTAAGGTGCGACCCGAAACTTTAGCGGCACTCGGACTGACCGTGCAAGATATTACCAACGCCATCAAGGAGCAGAATAGAGAGTCGGCGGCGGGTGTCATAGGTCAGCAGCCTGTCGAAGGCATAGATATCACCATACCCATCGTGGCTCGCGGACGTCTATCGTCGATAAGCGAATTTGAAGATATTGTCATCAAGGCCAATAGCGATGGCTCGATACTACGACTGAGGGATGTTGCCGACATCGAACTTGAGGCACAGTCGTACAACACCGAGAGTGGTATAAATGGCGAGAATGCCGCCGTACTGGAGCTGAAAATGTTGCCAGGAATGAACGCTATGGAGGTGTCGAAAGAGGTGAAAAAGGCGATGGAGGAGATTAGCCATAACTTCCCGCAAGGAATTACCTACGAGATACCCTTCGATATGACCGACTACATATCGCAGTCAATCAATGAGGTGTACAAGACTCTGTTCGAGGCTCTGATATTGGTCATCTTGGTGGTATTTCTTTCGTTGCAGAGTTGGCGTTCGACACTGATTCCCGCCATAGCAGTGCCCATCTCACTGATA
>JAFTVX010000031.1 GCA_017465575.1 Alistipes sp.
ATAATGTGAACAATACCGTTTTTCTCTTTGCTTCCGTTCACGTAGAACAGCACCTTAAATGTACTTCGCATAATCTAATCTTTTTTGGTTACAAAATTAGTTATCAGCGAGTTATACATTGATATGCAAACTGACGCAGAACGATGAAACTTGACGACACAAAGAAGAAACTTACTACGTTATCAGGTAATGATTTGAAAACCGTCCCTCTTCATTACCTTTCATTTCCTTGCTTTTTTGCCATTGTTACCATTTCCGAGATTTGCCGTTTAATGCGTTATGGGTCAGTGACTAACGCACTTTTTCGCTTTTTTTGCTCCGTGAACCGTAATTTTTTCGTAAAAAGCCGCAATCTGCGGCACCAAACATCAGAGCCTCGAATGGGAAATACATTTTAGTATGTCCCATCCGAGGCTCTGAAATTTGGCACCACATCTCACGACTTTTGACGAAAAATTGGGTTAGGTACTGGCTGGGAGGTGGTTTATTAGGGAGTTTAATGAGTTTAGGGAGAGTAGGGAGCTTAGGGATAAATGTCGGTAGCGCTCTCCCTAAGTTCCTTAAATTCTCTAATTTCCCTAAATTCCCTATTGACTGCGCCTTTGCTCTTTGCTCTCTCCCTTACTTCTCCTCCTTGCTCCACTCCTTGTAGGGGTGGCGGCGGAGGTGGGAGTTGTAGTAGCGCTTCTCGCCCGTTACCTCGTCGCCAAGCCACGCTGGGCGGGCAAATGCCTCATCCGTAGACTTTAACTCCACCTCGGCAATCGTAAGACCCTCATTGTCGCCCTCAAACTCATCGACCTCGAAGGTGTGTCCCTCATAATCCACAAGGTAGCGGCGCTTCTCGATAAGTGTGCCCTCCGAGAGTTGCAGTAGCTCCAACGCCTCCTTTAAGTCGATGGGCTTCTCCCACTCATAGCGCGACAAACCACCATCAGGCGATGCCCCCTTTATCGTGAGCCAAGCACCCTTATCCGCAATGCGTACACGCACCGTAAGACGCCCCGATGCAAGGTAGCCCTGCACCATATGCATAGAGTTGTGGGCGAGATGTTTATACTCGCCCACAACCCTAAATTTTCTCTCTATCTCCTGTGCCATAGCCGTTAGTTCTCGGGGGCAAACATAGGATCCCACGAGGGAAGCATAATGGGCTTCTGGTCAAGAAGTTTGAGTGTCTCGGCGGGGATATACTTCTTGTCTACCACCACGCGGAACATATACTCCTCGAACCACTCGTCGGTCATAATAAGGTTGCCCTTCCAGCCGGCTGCGGGACCCCAGCTATTTTCTACCATCCACTTCTTGGCGTTGCCCTCCTCATCGAGGTCTACGGCGATAAGTGTCATAGCGTGAGAAGAGCCACTTGCAAAGGTGCGTACACGCTCCTCCTTATTCATCGGGAAATCGACACCCATCAACGACTCATAGTCGAAGTTGTTGATATCGAGAGTACCCTTCTTCGAAAGCAAGAACTTGCCTACATCGCACGAGAAGTACATAGCGGTGTTATCCTTGATAGAGGCGATAGCCAACGCCTTGACCTCGTCGATAGGGAGGTTGAGGTATACCCAGTTGTCGCCATCATAAACATGGCGGTCGTACTCAATCTCGTATACCTTATGATACTCGCGCGAGGGGTCGTTCATAACCATCACAAAGTTCTTCTCAAGGTCGATATCGCCAAAGAACTCGGCATAGAACGACTTGGGGGTGTAGTGCTTGGTCTCCACGGGGTTGCCCTCCTTGTCCTTGCGAGTCCAGTCGAACTCGGTGGGAGGCACGCCGTATGCACGAACGAGCATCGAGTAAATCTCGCCGAGCATCTCCTCTTTGAGTGCCACGGGAGCACGACGGTCACGCTGGTTGCGGAGCTTTAAGCCGAACTCACGAAGCTTGAGTTTCAGAAGGTTACCCACCTGTGCGGTGTTGTTCGACTGGTAGTTCTCGGGCATAACCTCCGAGGGCACAACGCCATACTTCATAACGAGGTTCGACACGCCAGTAAACTGACCGCCATCGCTCAACGGATTCTTAAACAACCACTCCACCTGACGGTCCTCCATCGGGAGGTGCTTGGTGTCGATAACGGCCTGCAAGAAGAGGTTTGACTTCTCCAATTGGTCGTAGAAGAAGAGGTAGTTCTGCGAGAACTCCATCGACTGCAAATCGAGGTCGTCAATCATCTTGGCACGCAAGACATTAAGACCCGTAAACAACCAACAGCGACCCGACTGGTGCTGGTCGGTGATGCCCTTGGTCTTCACGCGGTGCGAGAAGTGGGTGTCGATCATTGCAAGGTTGTCGGCATTGGTTGCCAACTCTGCTACGGGGTTGAGAGCCAAGGCGTTGCGTGCTGCCTTCTCGGCCTCCGATGTCTGGTGGTTGGCGCGGATATTCTGGAGCATAGCCTCCGAGATGCCGCCACCTGCCTGCTGTGCGCTTACGCCAAATGCCGATGCCACAGCCATAGCCAAAATTAGTAGTCTTTTCATAGATTTCTATCTGTTTAATTTATAATAATTTATCAGCATAGAAGTAGAGAATCGCCCAGACGATAAATCTGCCACCCTTGCCCACAAGCATCCATATTGCCGAGGGCAGAAATCGCGCCTTGTAGAAACCCAAGACGATGGCAAAGACATCGCCCACGAAGGGTACCCAGGTGAGCAAGGCAAGACCCGCTCCCCACCGTTGCACACGCTCCTTGTGCTTGGCGATGGTCTCGGGCTTGACCCTAAACCAGCGCTCTATCCACTCGGTCTTGCCGAGCCAGCCAATCCAATATGATGTAAGACCTCCGAGCCAGTTGCCGAGCGTAGCCACAGTAACGGTCACCACAGGCGCACCACCCGCAACGAGCATACCCACAAGCAACACATCGGAGCTAAAAGGGAATACCGTGGCGGCAAGGAACGAGCCGAGAAAGAGCCCTATATATCCATATTCGAGTAACGATTCCATCTTTGCAAAGGTACTATTATTTTTTGAAATGAGCAATGATGCTTTTTAAATTAACATTCCTCATTGCTAATTAGAATATTTTTTTCTACCTTTGTATGTTCATATATATAGGTAAGCAGAAATTCTAACTAAAAACTTTATACTATGCAGAACAATCAACCTAAAACTTCGCTACCGGAGAACGCCTATCGTGAGCTCCGTGAAGGTGAAGAGTATCAGCCTATTATGGGCGCTAATGAGACCCCCGTGGAGGTTACTCCCTACTCGGTTATCGTGGGTCTTATTATGGCTGTGATATTCTCGGCAGCTGCTGCCTACCTCGGCCTTAAGGTGGGTCAGGTATTCGAGGCGGCTATCCCCATTGCCATTATCGCCGTTGGCCTTGGCCAGATGCGTGGCAAGAAGAATATGCTCGGTCAGAATGTCATCATCCAGTCTATCGGCGCATCGTCGGGTGTTATCGTGGCGGGTGCTATCTTCACACTCCCCGCACTCTACATCCTCGGTCTCGATGCCAAGTTCTACCAGGTATTCCTTTCGTCGTTGCTTGGTGGTATCCTCGGCATTGCGCTGCTCATCCCCTTCCGTAAGTACTTCGTAAAGCAGATGCACGGCAAGTACCCCTTCCCCGAGGCTACGGCAACCACCGAGGTATTGGTGTCGGGCGAGAAGGGTGGCTCGGAGGCTAAGACATTGGTTGTTGCAGGCGTTATCGGCGGTCTCTACGACTTCGTGGTTTCGACCTTCGGCGCTTGGACATCGTCGATTTCAACACAGATGATGGGCTGGGGCAAGGCGTTGGCAGCAAATGCTAAACTCACCCTCGGTCTCAACACCTCGGCAGCGGTGCTCGGTCTTGGCTATATCATCGGTCTAAAGTATGCCCTTATCATCGCTGGTGGCTCGGCACTCGTTTGGTTTGTCGTTATTCCGTTGGTTAACCCCTTCCTCTCGATGTTCGATGCAGCAACCATCGGCGATACGCTCACCGCTATGGGCATTAACCCTGCAGAGCTCAACACCCCCGAGGGCATCTTCCGTGAGATAGGTCGCCCCATCGGCATCGGTGGCATCGCTATGGCAGGTCTTATCGGCATTATCCGTCAGGCGGGCATCATCAAGTCGGCGTTGTCGTTGGCAAAGAACGAGCTTGGTGGCAAGAAGTCATCGGTAAAGGAGCCTCGCACACAGCAGGATATCTCGATGAAGACCATTATGGCGGTTATCATCGCTGCGTTGGTCGCTACGCTTGTATTCTTCCAGTTTGGCGTTCTTGGCAACTGGTTCCAGACTATCGTGGCGTTGCTCATTGTCTTCATCATCGCCTTCTTGTTCACCACCGTGGCAGCAAATGCTATCGCTATCGTTGGCTCTAACCCCGTATCGGGTATGACGCTAATGACCTTGATTTTGTCTTCTCTTGTACTTGTATCGGTAGGTTTGGAGGGTCAGTCGGGTATGATTGCAGCCTTGGTTATCGGTGGCGTTGTCTGCACCGCACTATCGATGGCGGGTGGCTTTATCACCGACCTTAAGATTGGCTACTGGCTCGGCACCACACCCCGCAAGCAGGAGACTTGGAAGTTTGTCGGCACCGTGGTTTCGGCAGCTACCGTTGCGGGCGTTATGATTATTATGAACAAGACCTACGGCTTCGTGGGCGAGAATGCCCTCGTAGCACCCCAGGCAAATGCTATGGCTGCGGTTATCAAGCCCCTTATGACAGGTGGCGCAACCCCATGGTTGCTCTATGGTCTTGGTGCTGTTATCGCACTGTTGCTTACGGTGTTGAAGGTGCCTGCATTGCCCTTCGCTCTCGGTATGTTTATCCCTATGGAGCTCAACGCACCCCTCGTTGTGGGTGGCTTGGTTGCTTGGGCTGTTAACCGCCATAAGGATGCTGCACAGGCTAAGGCAAACAACAACCGTGGTACGCTTATCGCCTCGGGCTTCATCGCTGGTGGCGCACTTATGGGCGTTGTGAGCGCTATCCTCGCCTTTGCGGGTGCCAACTGGACCTTGGAGGGCTGGGCTAATTCGTCGGGCGCACAGCTCCTCGGCTTGGTTATGTACCTCGCTTTGATAGCCTTCTTCATTAACCACTCACGCAAGGCGAAGAAGGAGTAGCGCAGAGAGCAGAGCGCAGAGAGAAAAACAGAGAGAGAACAGAGAGAAAAAGCAGAGAGTGGTCAGAGAGAAAGCGGACAACGCAATCAGCCCTCCCTGAATCCTCCCTGAAAACTCTCTGAAACCAAATCTAACAACTAAACAACTAATAACTCCCAATACAATGGATCTAAAAGAGAGATTTTTGAAATATGTGTCGTTCGACACGCAGTCGGATGAGCGCAGCGAGACATTCCCCTCGACTGATAAGCAGAAGGTGTTGCTTAGCTACCTCAAAGAGGAGCTCGAGACTATCGGTCTTAAGGAGGTTACCATGGACGAGTACGGCTATGTTATGGCAACGCTCCCCGCAACCAAGGGCTATGAGAATGCCCCCACCATCGGCTTTATCTCGCATGTGGATACTGCACCCGATATGTCGGGCGCTAATGTAAAGCCCCATATCGTCGAGAACTACAACGGCAAGGATATCCTGCTTGGTGGCGATGTGTGGTTGCGTACCGAGGAGTTCCCCGAGCTCTCGTTCTTCAAGGGCCACACCCTTATCCACACCGACGGCACAACGCTTCTCGGCGCTGACGACAAGGCGGGTGTAGCGGAGATTGTAACGGCTATGGAGTGGCTCATCGCCCACCCCGAGATGCCCCACGGCAAGATTCGTGTAGGCTTCACCCCCGACGAGGAGATTG
Organism: Alistipes sp.; assembly: GCA_017465575.1. Lineage (GTDB taxonomy): Bacteria > Bacteroidota > Bacteroidia > Bacteroidales > Rikenellaceae > Alistipes. Next base: position 5,781 of record JAFTVX010000031.1, read on the forward strand.
GTCGTGGTGTCGACTACTTCGATGTCAAGAAGTTCGCTGCCGACTTCGCATACACTATGGACGGTGGTATGGAGGGCGAGTTGGAGTATGAGAACTTCAACGCTGCAGGTGCCAAGATTGCTATCAAGGGTCGTAATGTCCACCCCGGTATGGCGAAGAACAAGATGATTAACGCTATCGACATCGCAACGGAGCTTAACGGCATGCTTCCCGCGTCGGAGCGCCCACAGTTCACCGAGCACTACGAGGGCTTCTTCCACTGCGTAGGCATCTCAGGCTCGGTCGAGGAGGCAGAGCTCAGCTATATCATTCGTGACCACGATGCTCAGAAGTTCGAGCAGAAGAAGCAGCTGATGTGGGATGTCGTAAACTTCCTCCAGCGCAAGTATGGCGAGAAGGCGTTGACACTCACTTTGAAGGACCAGTACTACAATATGCGTAAGATGGTCGAGCCACATCCTCAGGTTATCGAGAAGGCGAAGCGTGCTATGATTGAGGCTGGCGTAAAGCCTCAGGTTAAGCCTATCCGTGGCGGTACCGACGGCTCACGCCTCTCGTTTATGGGCTTGCCCTGCCCCAACCTCTTCACTGGCGGTATGAACTTCCACGGTCGCTATGAGTATGCTTCGCTTACGACTATGCACCGTGCGATGAACACCATCATCAACCTTGCACGCATCTGGGCGGAGTAGGGGAGAGCAAAGAGCAAAGTTCAAAGAGCAAAGAGATTTTTTTAAGACGATAAGAGAAGTAAGACGATAAGACGGGTAAGAAAAATCCTAAGGTCTTAATCCTATCGTCTTAAGGTCCTAATGGTCTTCAAAAAAACTCTAAAAACTAACAAAAACTAAACAACCATGAACAACCAATACGGATATATGAGAGTTGCGGCGGCGGTGCCGAGGGTGCATATCGCCGATGCCCATCGCAATGCCGAGGGCGCTCTCAAGATTATGGAGGATGCCTTCAACGAGGGCGTCGAGATTGTCGTGATGCCCGAGTTGTCGTTGGTGGGCTACACCTGTGGCGATATGGTGCTGCAGAAGAAGTTGCTCTCGGACTCGGAGCGTGCCTTGGAGTGGCTTATGGCCGAGACTGCGGAGTTCCCCACCATCGGTATCGTGGGTCTCCCCGTGGTCTTCGCCGACCGCCTCTACAACTGCGCTGCCATCTTCGGTCAGGGACATCTGTGGGGCATAGTTCCCAAGTCGTACATCCCCAACTATGGCGAGTTCTCGGAGCTTCGCTGGTGGGTATCGGGCTACCAGATTAAGGACAGAATGATTCGCTTTGCAGGTCAGGAGTGCCCCTTTGGTGCCGACCTTATGTTCGACCTCCACGGCGTAGAGTTTGGCGTCGAGATTTGCGAGGATATGTGGGTGCCTGTGCCCCCATCATCTATGCAGGCTGTGCAGGGCGCAAAGCTTTTGTTCAACCTCTCGGCATCTCCCGAGTCGGTATGCAAGCACGACTACCTTATCTCGCTTATCGCCGAGCAGTCGAGCCGCACTATGGCCGCCTATGTATACGCCTCGTCGGGTCATGGCGAGTCATCTTCCGACCTCGTCTTTGCGGGTAATGCCGTGATTGCCGAGTTGGGTCGTGTCTTGGGTGTTAGCGAACGCTTTGTGCGCAACGACCGTATGGTCATCGCTGATATCGATGTCGAGTATATCTCTACCCGCCGTACCGCGCGTAATACCTTCTACTACCCCGAGGCTCCCGAGATGCGTGTTGTCGAGGTTGATGTTGACGAGATTGTCCGCACCGACCGTGTGCGCCGCCATATCGAGCCCTTGTACTTCGTTCCCGAGAACGAGGCCGACCGTGCTATCCACTGCCGTGAGGTCTTCGCTATCCAGAGCGCAGGTCTTGCACAGCGCTTGGAGCATACCAACTGCAAGACGGCAGTCCTCGGCATTTCGGGTGGTCTGGACTCTACCTTGGCACTATTGGCTGTCTGCGACACCTTTGACTTGCTCGGTCTCGACCGCAAGGGTATTATCGGCGTTACGATGCCGGGCTTCGGCACTACCGACCGCACCTATCTGAATGCCCTTACGATGATCAAGGAGCTGGGCTGCACCTTGCGTGAGATATCTATCAAGGATGCTTGCGAGCAGCACTTCAAGGACCTCGGTATCAACCCCGACGACCGTAGCGTGGCATATGAGAACTCGCAGGCTCGTGAGCGCACCCAGATATTGATGGATGTTGCGAATATGTGTGGCGGTATGGTTATCGGCACTGGCGATATGAGTGAGTTGGCTCTCGGCTGGGCGACCTACAATGGCGACCAGATGTCGATGTACGGCATCAACTCGTCGGTGCCCAAGACCTTGGTTAAGTATATGGTCGACTGGTATGCCAACAACCGTGCCGAGGGTGCTCTGCGTAGTGCTCTGCTCGATGTTGTTGCCACTCCCGTTAGCCCCGAGCTCTTGCCCGCCGATGGCGAGAAGATTGCACAGAAGACCGAAGATATCGTAGGTCCTTACGACCTCCACGACTTCTTCCTCTACTGCGCTCTGCGCCGTCGCTATGCCCCTGCCAAGATTGCTATGCTGGCATCTATCGCCTTCGAGGGCACCTACGACAAGGCTACTATCATCAAGTGGCTCAAGGTCTTCTTCCACCGCTTCTTCTCGCAGCAGTTCAAGCGCTCGGCAATGCCCGATGGTCCTAAGGTAGGTGCTGTGGGTCTCTCGCCCCGTGGCGACCTACACATGCCTTCGGATGCTCAGGAGCGTGCTTGGCTGGCCGAGGTCGAGGAGATGGAGAAGGAACTCGATGCCCTTGTATAAATATTGACAAACAACTAATTACACTACACTGATATGAAAAAGATTATCGTTCTCTTCGTCGCTTTGGCAACCTTTGCGGTCAATGCCAGCGCACAGTCTAACTTCCTCAATGTCTTGAAGGGTGCTGCAACAACCCTTATCGACCAGGCTACCGACGGCAAGGCCACCGAGCTTATGCTCCCCGGCACTTGGAGCTATAAGGAGCCTGCCGTAAAGCTCGTTTCGGACAACGCCTTGGCAGATGCTGCTGCAAATGCCGCTATGGGTGGTATGGAGACTAAGTTGCAGAAGGCTTACAACTATGTTGGCATCAAGCCAGGTAGCTGTTCGTATACCTTCAATGCCGACGGCACATTTACCGCAGTGTTGGGCAAGCGCAACTTGTCGGGTACCTACACTTACGATGCTACGACACACGCTATCGAGCTCAAGTACTCGTCAAAGATTTTCAACCTTGGCACTACCAAGGGCTACGCCTACCTTGAGGGCAACACCCTTGACCTTGTCTTCGACTGCTCGGGCCTTATGTCGTTCCTCACGAAGCTTGGCTCTAAGGTTTCGGCATTGAACAGCATCACCTCGTTGCTTGGCAACTACGACCAGATGATGGTTGGCTATAACTTCTCGAAGTAGTATGCGCAAGGTAATATTTCAGGCAGTTGTTGTGGCGGTGGCTATGTTGCTTCCCGCCACAGCCTCTGCGCAGTTTGACCTATCGCGTGCCCTCGGCGCATTCTTCGGTGCTATCACCAAGACCGAGCAGAGCGAGAAGCGTGAGCAGACCGAGCAAAAGGCTGAGGGTGAGCAGACTAAGGCCGATACCAAGCCCCAAACTAAGCAACCTCAGCAGAACCCCTTTGAGATGTTGCAGCAGTTGCAGCAGACGCAGCAGCCCCAGAAGTCGCCCTTTGAGATTTTGGCTGAGAATGCACCCTCGGCACGCTCGCTCTATGGCAACTGGCTCTATGAGGATGCTGGCGCTGAGTACCTCGGCAACAACCCCTTGGCCGATATGGCTATCTCGCAGGCCGAGCAGTATGCCAAGGCAAAGATTGTCGCTCAGGGCATCAAGCCTGGCTCGTTCTCGGTATATCTTCGTCGCAATGGCACAGGCACCATCACCTTTGGTGAGCGCACCCTCTCGGGTCGCTATGTCTACAACTCGGAGAATGCCACAATCATCATCTCGGGCACTATCAACAATGTTGCTGTCTCGGTAAGTGGCTATGTCCGCTACTCGGAGGGCCACCTCGACATCCTCGTTGAGGCTAACTCAGCCCTCGATGCACTGTTGAAGGTATACCCCGAGCTTGCCACCGACCAGACGGTACAGATGGTATCGGGTATGTTGGCATCGTTCCCCGGAGTGTACGCCAAAGCTGCCTTTACGAATTTGTAGAGCACCAAATGTTAAGAGATTGAGGCTGACCCCAATAGTTTCGGGTCGGCCTCTTCTCCTTTTATATGCATAATGTTCGCCAACGAATAAATTATTTATTCGTTTATTTAGCGTAGCACAAAAATTTTTTCGTATCTTTGTCGATTATAGTGCCTACGCACGCGCATAATGTGCGCACGCATACCTTTAAGCAAATTATAACAAACAAATATACAACGACTTATGCAGTTAGCAGACAAGTATTCACCCGAAAACCTCGAACAGAAGTGGTATGACTTCTGGATTGAGAACAACCTTTTCCACTCGGAGCCTGATGCTCGCGAGCCCTATTGTATCGTTATTCCGCCCCCCAATGTTACGGGTATGCTCCACATGGGCCACATGCTCAACAACACCTTGCAGGATGTCCTTGTGCGCCGTGCGCGTATGCAGGGCAAGAATGCCTGCTGGGTACCCGGCACCGACCACGCTTCAATCGCAACGGAGGCCAAGGTCGTAGCTAAGCTCAAGGCAGAGGGCATCGACAAGTCGACCCTTACACGCGAGGAGTTCTTGAAGCACGCTTGGGAGTGGAAGGAGAAGCACGGTGGCATCATTCTTCAGCAGTTGCGCAAGCTCGGTGCTTCGTGCGACTGGGACCGCACCTGCTTTACTATGGACGAGCCTCGCACAGCGGGTGTCATCAAGGTATTTGTAGACCTCTTCCGCAAGGGCCGCATCTACCGTGGTGTGCGTATGGTCAACTGGGACCCCTCAGCAAAGACTGCACTCTCGGACGAGGAGGTAATCTACAAGGAGTCGCAGGGTAAATTGTACTACTTGCGCTACAAGCTTGAGGGCAGCGATGAGTATATCGTGGTTGCAACAACTCGCCCCGAGACTATCTTGGGCGATACCGCACTCTGCGTAAACCCCAACGACGAGCGCTACAAGCACCTCGCCGAGGATGCCCGCGTTATCGTGCCGTTGGTAGGTCGCTCAATCCCCGTAATTCGTGATGAGTATGTCGACTTGGAGTTCGGTACTGGTGCTTTGAAGGTAACGCCTGCACACGATGTCAACGACTATATGCTTGGCGAGAAGTTCGGCTTGGAGGCTATCGACATCTTCAACGACGACGGCACAATCAACGACAAGGTGGGTATGTATGTCGGTGTAGACCGCTTCGAGTGCCGCAAGGTTATCGAGGGCGACCTCACCGCAGCAAGCCTTATGGAGAAGGTTGAGCCTTATACCAACAATGTAGGCTACTCGGAGCGTACGGGTGTCGCTATCGAGCCTAAGCTCTCGATGCAGTGGTTCCTCTCTATGGAGGAGTTGGCAAAGCCCGCAACAAAGGCCGTGATGGAGGATATCATCAAGTTTGTCCCCGTAAAGTATAAGAACACCTACCGCCACTGGATGGAGAATATCAAGGATTGGTGTATCTCGCGCCAGTTGTGGTGGGGTCAGCGCATCCCTGCATACTACCTTCCCAAGGGTGGCTATGTCGTAGCCGAGACCGCCGAGGAGGCACTCCGCTTGGCGCAGGAGAAGGACTCTACGCTCACTATGGCCGACCTTCGTCAGGATGAAGATGTCCTCGACACTTGGTTCTCGTCGTGGTTGTGGCCTATCTCGGTGTTTGACGGTATCCGCTACCCCAACAACCCCGAGATTGAGTACTACTATCCCACAAACGACCTCGTAACAGGTCCCGATATCATCTTCTTCTGGATTGCTCGCATGATTATGGCAGGCTATGAGTGGCGTAACGAGAAGCCCTTCTCTAATGTCTACTTCACTGGTATCGTGCGTGATAAGCTCGGTCGTAAGATGTCGAAGCAACTCGGCAACTCACCCGACCCCCTCGACCTTATCGCGAAGTATGGTGCCGATGGTATGCGTGTAGCGATGCTTATGTCTACCTCGGCGGGCAACGATGTGATGTTCGACGAGGCACTCTGCGAGCAGGGTCGTAACTTCTGCAACAAGATTTGGAACGCCTACCGCCTTGTAAATATGTGGGAGGTAGACAACGCTATCGCCCAGCCCGACTATGCCAAGGAGGCTATCGCTTGGTTCGACGAGGTTATGCTTGAGCGCATCGAGCGTGTGCACCACAATATGGCGCAGTATCGTATCTCTGAGGCATTTACCGAGCTCTACCGCCTCTTCTGGGACGACTTCAGCGGTTGGTACTTGGAGATGGTGAAGCCTGCATACCAGTGTCCCATTGACTCGGTAACTATCGCTCGCACCAAGCACTACTTCGATGAGTTGTTGCGCCTGTTGCACCCCTTTATGCCCTTCGTGACCGAGGAGATTTGGCAGGATTTGCGCTCGGAGAACGACCCTATTTCTATCTGCATCGCCTCGGAGCCTAAGGCTGAGCGCAAGGCAGATGAGCAGATTTTGAGCCGCTTCGGCTTGGCAGAGGAGGTAATCACCGCAATCCGCAATATCCGCAAGCAGAAGAACATTGCGCAGAAGGAGGCAGTAGCTTTGCACTATATCGCCGACGAGAACTACCCCGCAGAGTATGAGGCTGTTATCCGCAAGATGGGTAACCTCAAGGAGGTAGAGGCAGTAGCCGAGAAGGAGGCTGCAGCTTCGGCATTCATCGTCAAGACCACGCAGTACTTCGTGCCTATGGAGGGCGCTATCGACAAGGAGGCAGAATTGAAGAAGCTTACCGCTGACCTCGAGTACTTGGAGGGCTTCCTCGCATCGGTAATGAAGAAGCTGTCGAACGAGCGTTTCGTATCTTCTGCACCCGAGAAGGTAGTGGCTAACGAGCGTGCCAAGCAGGCAGATGCCGAGGCGAAGATTGCAGCGCTCAAGGAGCAGATTGAGGCACTCAAATAATTGTCGTACTGCGATTTATGGCACACGATATTACGATATATACCGATGGTTCGGCTCTCGGCAACCCAGGACCTGGTGGCTACGGCATAGTCCTTATCTCGGGCCCTCACCGCAAGGAGCTATCAGAGGGCTTCCGCCTTACCACGAACAACCGCATGGAGCTTATGGCCGTATGCGTGGCGTTGGAGGCACTGCGCTTTCGTGGCAGCAATGTCACGATATACTCCGACTCGAAATATGTTGTCGAGGCGGTAAATCAGCGCTGGTTGCTCGGCTGGGAGAAGACGGGTTTTAAGGGCAAGAAGAACCCCGACCTCTGGATGCGTTTCCTGCGCATCTACCGCGAGCATAATGTTCGCCTTCAGTGGGTCAAGGGCCACGCCTCGACTGTCGAGAACAACCGTTGCGACGAGCTTGCCGTGGCAGCTGCCAATGGCGAAAACCTTAAGGAGGACACAGGCTATGACGGACTCTAAACCTATGCTCACCCCCGAGCAGGGCAAGCAACACTGGAAGCCCGGCACGCTAATCTACCCACTCCCCGCCGTATTGGTCTCGGTGGGTAATGCGCCCGAGGAGTATAATATGCTCACCGTGGCGTGGACAGGCACGCTATGCACCGAGCCCCCGATGTGCTATATCTCGGTACGCAAGGAGCGCCATAGCCACGACATCATAGCACGCACGGGCGAGTTTGTCATCAACCTCACTACCGAGGAGCTTGCTCGCGCTACGGACTGGTGTGGTGTGCGCTCGGGTCGCAACGAGAATAAGTGGGAGGCGATGTCGCTTACGCCGATGGCTGTCGAGGGCTTCCGCACGCCCATCATTGCCGAGTCGCCACTCTCTATCTGCTGTCGCGTACGAGAGATTAAGGAGCTTGGCTCGCACGATATGTTCATTGCTGATGTTGTGGATATCGTTGCTGATGAGAGGTTTATCGACCCCGAGACAGGCAAGTTCTCGTTGGACAAGGCAAAGCCTTTGGTCTACTCCCACGGCGAGTACTTCTCTATCGGCAAGTTTATCGGCCACTTCGGCTGGTCGGTGAGAAAGAAGAGCAAAACGCAAAGAGCAAAGAGAGATAGCAGAGAGAAAAGAGCAAAGAGAGATAGTAGAGAGAGATAGCAGAGAGAAAACAGAGAGAGGTCAGAGAGAAAGCAGATAACGCAATCAGCCCTCCCTGAATCCTCCCTGAATCCTCCCTGAAAACTCCCTGAAAAAAACCAATACACCTATGACTGAACAAGAACACGATTTACTAAACCGCTACGAGGAGCAGTTGCGCGATGCACTCACCAAGCATCTTACCGATGCTAAGTGGCTCGAAGGCAGACTGTTGGAGGTCGAGGAGCTCAACGAGAAGTGGCACGCCGCAGCACCCTCATATATGGCAGATGCCGTGCCCGAGATTGGGCGTTACCCCTTGGTTGCTATCGCGTGGGCAATGTACGAGGGTATGGCTGCCGCAACACTCTGGGATAAGGATTGGAATCGCCACAAGGATACCGAAGATTGGCACAAGATGCTCACCGCACCCCGAGGCTTCGACTGTATGGACGAGTATATCACCGAGGTACTGCTCTGCCACCCCCTTGGCTCGGAGGCTGCCGAGAAGGTCGAGGATATGATTCGCTCGGTTGCCGAGCGTGCGCAGTCGCTTATCCGCAAGGAGCAGATTGAGGCACAGAGCGTTATGGCGTTCCACATCTTCGCTCGCACCACCAAGGTGATGTTCGAGTGTGGCGTCGCCGTACAACTCAAGCGCCTCGGCTACAACTATGTCAAGGTAAATGCCGAGGTGGTTAGTTGATAGTTATTAGTTGTTAGTTGTTAGTGAACTATCTAATATCTAAAAACTAATAACTAAAATCTAAAAACTAAATAGAAGGGGCTGACTAAAAAGTGCATAAGGGCTTTTGGTCAGCCTCAGTTGTGTTTAGTTGCGAACATAGTTGCGAAAAAAAATAGGCTATTCCGTTGAAAAACATTGGAATAGCCTTTGTTGTGTCGAAAAGTTTTTGTATATTTATAGTGCAAAAAAAACCACATAAAACTCTAACGCACAACACTATGGCAAAGATACAACATAAATCCTATA
>JAFTVX010000032.1 GCA_017465575.1 Alistipes sp.
ATAGTGTCTATTGTTTTAGAATTCAACTGCAAAGATAACACAAAATCAGAAAATAGATTCCATTTCGCGCTTGATTTCCTCTCTTCGAGTATTCTTATAGTAGTGTTTGTAGATAGTAAGAGGACTGTTACCTGCCATTTCCGCAACTACATAAGGGTTGTTTCCCGCATCCACCATCTTCGAGATAAACGAACCACGAGCCGAATACCAAGTGACATTTTCCTTTATGCGAAGCATCTTACAAGCCTTGGTTAGGGTGTTTGACAATCTGGTAGAGAGTTGTCGAACACGAATCATTTTTTTACTCGTTGTCGTGTGCTTATGTGTAAACACAGGGAACACATAATTTTGAAACCCCTTACCTTTATATTTATATATTATATCCTTTGCCTTTTGAAGTAAAATTGGCTTTGCCTTCTTAGGGAATTTCATTCTTTCGTAAACGATTCTATCTTCTTCAATCATATCCCATGTGAGGTTGCAGACATCAACATTAGCCATACCTCCAGTGTAATAACTAAAAAGGAATAAGTCGATGCAGAAATTTTCTTTCTCTGTGAATAGTGTTCGGTCAATGCTTGCCAATTTGTTTATTACCTTTTCAGGAACAGCCTTTGAAGTAGTTTCCGGCCACTTAATATCATCACCTAAGCACTCAAAAGCATCAAGCCGTACACCATACATACCTTCCTTGTGTGCATAGTTGCAAACAGCTCTTAGCCGTCTAAGTTTAGTAGCCAGACCTCCTTTGTTTCCGTTCTTTATACCATTCTCTTTAATCCAGAATGCAAAGTCAAGAAGGAATTGTTCGTTAATATCAGGGAAAAAGAATGTAGAGAATGCCTTTCCATACTTCTCCTTAGTAAACTCTGTTAACCTTCTACGCAAGCGTGCATATACCTTAGCATTTGGTGAACTATCTACTAATTGTCCGTTCTTTATTCTTTGTCTTTCCTTGAATCGAGTCTCCAATGATTCTATCATTTGCAGTACAGACTTTACACGAACCTCTGATTTTACTTGTTCAATCTCGTCAAAAGCGTGCGAAAGTTGAACGGGGGACCAAGAGCGACCCTCAATCTCCCAATCATCTGCTTTGTGGTAGTACTTTGTTTTGAGATCAAATAGAATCTTGTTCTTCGTGGTGGCTTCTGCGCTACCTACTCGAAAACTTTGCGCCTTAGAGTCCCAGTCTGCCATTAGACCAGTGACATTTACAACCTTTGTTACTCGTGGATAGTTGGACTTGAAGAAAATCATTTCCAACTTAACCATCGATGGGTCTTTGGGGTTTGCGTGCCCCTTGATGTTAATAGTGTACATAAAAAGACAAGGTGTTAAGTTGTTACTTTAATTTTGTTTAAGTAGCCCTAATTGGTCTTAATTAGACTACATAGAAGACTACATGAGAAGAGTAGGATCTTCGAAAAATTAAAGTTTAGACGAGTTTTTTACGGATAATCCGTACTTGTCTAACAACTTAACACCTTGTCAATCAATAGTTTTTGGAATATCTATTTATATATTCCGTAAAAAGGGCTACCCTCAAAGGGTGGCACTCTTTCGTTAATATTATAATATTTAGGTATCATTATTGATTACTTTATACTCAATATTGAGTAGTATTTTGATTTTTTTTGTAACTTTGTAGTGTAATAATGTGTAATATGTCGGAACAGGAGCTTAAGAAATATCGACTTACAAGTCTTGAAGATCCCTCTGATGAGCAGTTGGAGGCACTTATGCAAGCGGCTGGAGATGTTGCTCGCAAGCGTAGTGCCGAGACCGAAGCACACTTTCTGTCGGAGCTTCATCGTATCATCGCCGAGAAACAGAATAAATCGTCGTGCAAAGATGGAAAAAGTGCATAAACCTGTACTTATAGTTATTGCAGGTCCCAATGGTTCGGGCAAAACCACCGTTACGGAGCAGATATTACGCCACGACTGGATGGAGGATGCAATATACATCAATCCAGATATTATCGCACAAGAGCGTTTTGGCGACTGGAACTCTAAAGAGGCTGTTGCAAAATCTATTGCCTACTGTGAGGAGTTGCGAGAAAAGTGTTTAGCTGAAAGACAGAGTCTAATTTTTGAGACCGTGCTTTCTCGCGAAGATAAGGTTGATTACATCCGTCGCGCCAAGGAGGCAGGTTTCTTTGTACGCCTATTCTTCGTGTGTACCAAGTCGCCAATGATCAACGCATCGCGCATTGCAAAACGAGTTATGCAAGGTGGTCATGATGTGCCAATCACAAAGATTATATCGCGCTACAACCTTTCAATTGCTAACTGCGTAGACGCGGCCAAGATTGTGGATAGGTGCTACCTATACGATAACTCGATTGAAGATTGCAACGCTCGCGCCATCTATCGAGTTGTAAACAGTGAAGTCTACAAGGTCTACACAGATGATATTCCCAACTGGGCAGAAAGTATTAGAGAGTACTTGAAATAGATTTCAAGAGGCAATCCACAAGCGGTTGCCTCTTTTTTTTGTCAGTCGAGTCTGCCAAAATGTCAGTTGGGAGGAGTTGGCACACCATTTGACGAGATGAAAGAGCAGAAGAGAGAGCAAAGTTCAAAGAGCAAAGAGCAAAGAGAATTTTTAAGACGATAGGACAATAAGACGAAAAGACGATAGGAAATTTTCCTAAGGTCTTAAAGTCCTAAGGTCTTATGGTCTTAAAACTAACAACTCTCATTTCTAATGAGTTAAAATGAGTTACGATGTGTTAAAATGGGTTAAAATGTTTTTTCAGAGGAAGTTTTATAACAACTAACAGCTTTCATTTTAACTCATTCTTAAAAGAGACGAGAGAGCCATTAAGACGACAAGACAAGTATGACGATATGAGATAGAGAATCCTTATGGTCTTAAAATTCTAACAACTAACGACTAACAACTAAAAACTAAAAATATGACAAACGGAAAAATTGGGGTAACGACTGAAAACATATTCCCCGTAATCAAGAAGTTCCTTTACTCCGACCACGAGATTTTCTTGCGTGAGTTGGTGTCGAATGCTGTGGATGCCACACAGAAGCTCAAGACACTATCGTCGAAGGGCGAGGCAGAGGGCGAGTTGGGCGACCTCACAATCCGCATTGCGGTAGATGAGGAGAAGAAGACCCTGACAATCACCGACCGTGGTATCGGTATGTCGATGGAGGAGGTAGACCGCTACATCAACCAGATTGCCTTCTCGGGTGCCGAGGAGTTTATGGCAAAGTACAAGGAGCAGGCTATCATCGGTCACTTCGGCTTGGGCTTCTACTCATCGTTTATGGTGGCCGACAAGGTGGAGATATTCTCGCAGTCGTACCGCGAGGGCGAGAAGTCGGTGCACTGGTCATGCAACGGCTCGCCAGAGTTCGAGATGGAGGAGCTTGACGAGAAGCTCGACCGCGGTACTCGCATCGTCTTGCACCTTTCTGACGACTGCGCAGAGTACGCACAGCGTGCCGAGATCCAGTCGCTTTTGCGCAAGTATTGCCACTTCCTGCCTATCGCCATCGCATTCGGCAAGAAGCAGGAGTGGAAAGATGGTAAGTATCAGGACACCGACGAGGATAATATCATCAACGACACCACACCCCTCTGGACACGCAAGCCTACCGATATTACCGAAGAGGAGTACAAGGCATTCTATGCCGACCTCTACCCCACAAGCGAGGAGCCGTTGTTCTATATCCACCTGAACATCGACTACCCCTTCAACCTCACGGGTATCCTCTACTTCCCGAAGTTGCGCTCCAACTTCGAGATTCAGAAGAACCGCATCCAGCTATACTCTAATCAGGTATTCGTCACCGACGAGGTTTCGGGCATCGTACCAGAGTACTTGATGCTGTTGCACGGTGTTATCGATTCTCCCGACATCCCGCTAAATGTGTCGCGTAGCTACTTGCAGAGCGACTCGAATGTCAAGAAGATTTCGAGCTACATCACCCGCAAGGTTGCCGACCGCTTGCAGGAGCTCTTCAACACTATGCGCCCCGACTACGAGAGCAAGTGGGACGACCTCAAGATTTTTATCCAGTATGGTATGCTCACCGACGAGAAGTTTGCAGAGAAGGCGCAGAACTTTATGCTCTGGAAGTCTATCGAGGGCAAGTACTACACCTCGGAGGAGTACAAGGAGCATATCAAGGCAGAGCAGACCGACAAGGATGGCAACCTCATCGTGCTCTATGTCGATGATGTTGTTGCGAAGTATAGCTTTGTCGAGGCTGCCAAGGCCAAGGGCTACGATATCTTGGAGATGAATGGTCAGCTCGACAGCCACTATATCCAGTACTTCGAGTCGAAGAACGAGAAGGTGCGCTTCCAGCGTGTCGATGCCGATGTTATCGACAACCTTATCCGCAAGGAGGAGCGTCAGGCGATGTCGCTAAGCACGGAGCAGCAGGATATTATGCGCCCCGTATTCGAAAGTCAGTTGCCCGTAGACGAGAAGATTCACTATCACCTCTCGTTCGAGGCTATGTCGAAGGATGCAGCGCCCGTGGTTATCACGCAGAACGAGTTTATGCGCCGTATGAAGGAGATGGCGGCTACCTCGGGTGGCGATATGAGCCGCTTCTATGCCGAGATGCCCGACAACTTCACCATCACGGTAAATGGCAACCACCCCATCGTCGCCGACATCTTGGCCGAGGTCGAGAAGGAGTATGGCGACAAGCTACGCACCATAGGCAAGAAGATTACAGCCGCCGAGCAGGAGGAGAGCCGCTTCGAGGAGACGGTCAAGGGCAAGAAGGAGGATGAGCTAACATCGGAGGAGAAAGATATACGCGAAACACTCTCGAAGCGTATCGTAGAGCTTCGCGAGGAGCGCGATAATCGCCTCTCGGAGATTGGTCGCGACAACCGCAAGGTGCGCCAGATTATCGACCTTGCACTGCTCTCGAATGGTATGCTTAAGGGCAAGAACCTCACGGACTTTATCGAGCGCTCAATCTCGCTAATCGAGTAAACACGGAGGACAACAACAAATATGCGGGTAGGCAAAAACCTACCCGCATATTTTGTTAAGTTGTTAGTTATTAGTTTTTAGTTTACACTGTTTTTCTCTAACAACTAATAACTAAAAACTAAAAACTTTTTTCCGCTACATCTTCTCCAGCACCTCCATTAGCCACTTGGGAGCTCGCTGGGGGCGACGAGTGATGCTGTCGATAAAGCCCAAAGTTGTGGAGCCATGAGCAATGGCACGACCATCCTCGCCCTTGATATCGTAGTGGAATATCATACGAGCCTGGGGAAGTTCATCTACCGTAACCGTGATGGCAATCAGTTCATCGTAATAAGCTGGTTGCTTATAGCGGATATTGACCTCGACAATAGGCATCATCACGCCACGGCGCTCCATCTCGGCATAGGTAAGACCTGCTGCACGGAGCCACTCGGTGCGTGCCGCCTCAAAGAATTTCACATAGTTGGAGTGGTGCACGATACCCATCTGGTCGGTATGGTGGTACTCCACACGCAGTTTGTGTTCATAACTCAACATACTCACTCACTTTTATAGTTCTATAACTACCCTACCCGACAGCGCAGGGTCGATAACAATCTCTCGTTCCACAACCTCGATGGTTGTCTTCTCGCCATTTACACAAGCCGAGTAGCGACCATTCATAGGGAGGAGTTTATATCTATCCTCAATCCTTAGACGACCATCCGAGGCGTTACCTATAATAATATATGGGTGGGCAAGGAGCTTTGTTGCACGCTCATTCTCGGCATTAGAGAGCAGATTGCGCACCACCGTAGAGCTAATCTTATCGCCAAGGTCGGTATGTTGCTCGACACGCTCAATCTCGAAACCAAGGCGCTCTGCCAAGGGCACCAACGCATCGAAGTTACCCTCGCTACCACGACCAAGGCGGTGGTTGTAGCCCACAATCATACCGCGCATACCAAGCCTACGGTAGAGCATCTCGCCAACAAACTCATCGTAGGGCTGACTGCGGAACTCTTCGTCGAAGTGCGCAACGACCATATAGTCAATGCCCGCCTCACGCAAGAGGTAGGCACGCTCCTCGACCGAAGTAAGCAGCTGCAAGCCCTCGTCACGCCCCATAGCGATACGGGGGTGGGGGTCGAAGCTAACGACAACGCTAACGCCACCGATGCGCTTGGCCATAGCTTTCAAGCGCTCCAACAGCACACGATGTCCCGAGTGCACACCATCGAACGAGCCTACGGCAACAACTGCGGGGCGGTCGGTGGGCAACTTATCGAAGCCATATCTTAGAAACTCACTCACTTCTTCAAAAAAACTCACAAAACGGGGGTTAGTTATTCTCCTCGGCGACCTTCACAAAGTAGGCGACCTTCTCCAAAAGTGTGGTGATATCGTAGTTCTCGACAACGATGCCCTGCGGGAAGTTAAGGGGTGCGGAGGTAAAGTTCAAAACTCCCTTGATACCTGCGTTGATAATGGGCAGAACAAGTGCCGAGGCTGCCGAGGTGGGCGAGGTAACGATAACGATGCTTATATCCATCAACTCGACACGCTCCTCGAAGTCGTCGATATGGTAGCAGGGAATATTGTCGATTGTTGAGCCTACCTTCGTAGGGTCTACATCGAAGGCTGCGGTGATGCGCAGTTTCAGACCCTTACTATTGAAGTAGCGCGTAACGGCTTGACCCAAGTGACCCATACCGATAATCGCCATATTCATAGGTTGCTCGCTATAAAGAATGCCATCGATAAAGTCGATAAGCACCTTGACATCGTAGCCCTTCTTCGTATCGCTCGAAAAGCCTATAAGCATAAGGTCACGGCGCACCTGAACGGCTGTAATGCCATGCATACCTGCCAAGACATGCGAGAAGATATGTGTGATGCCCTGAGCATGACACTTGATAAGCGTACGGCGGTACTCACTGAGGCGCTCGATAGTCTTCTCGGGGATATTTGATGCAATGTTTGCCATAGTTGCTAAAATCGTTATCGTATCTCGATGCGGAAGTGGTCGGTATACTGCTCCAGAGTCCACTCCGTATTTACATAGATGCCATCTTCGTACTTGAAGCGGTAGAGCGTAGTAAGAGGCATAAAGCTCTCGTTCTCGAAGCCTTCACCAAAGCCCTCGTACATCTTACGGCAGAATATCATCGCCGCATCGTAGCCACGATACGAATACATCGAGGGCAGGGTGTTGTACGCAGCGATATAGCGACCATCGAAGATGCGGATAGCCCTATCGCTACGCTTGGCGTGGTAGGGAACAAGGAACGCCACATTGTTTCGGAAGAACGACTGGCGCTCGATGTTTGCCAAGCGCGACCACTTGCGGTTGCCGATAACCATGTAGTTGCCAACATTGAAGCCTCGGTCGACAATCGAAGCACGGGTCGACGATAGCGTTGTCAGTATTCGGTCGATGTCGGTATCACGATCGGCAACGATAACAAACGCCTTAGCCGTCTGTGTACGCATAAACTCCTTGATGTCGACAGTTTCGCCATTCGAGCCATCGGCATTGCGACGATAGAAGTACGACTCACGGTTGAAGACGAAGTTAAGCTCACGCATAGGCGCCAACTTAGCCTCGGCCTTAATCTCCTCGGCAAACGACTTATCGTTGCTCGATGCATATATCATCACCACCTCACGGCTACCGTCGAGCACATCGCTAAACTTATCGTATTTGCGGCTATCCTCCGACTGCATCTGGAACAATACGGGGCTCTTGACAGCCTCGATATCGGCCAAGGGCGACACCACAGGGATATTGTTATCCTCGGCCAAGTCGAGGACATAGCGTAGCTCGTCCTCATAGACAGGACCGATGATAAGGTTGGCATCCAACAAGCCATCTTCATAGTCCACCAACTCCTTAATCTTCTGTGCGCTATGCTCCGTATCGTATACCGAGAGGTCGATAGAGTAACCATCGGCCTTCAAATCCTCCATTGCCAGCAACACTCCCTTGTAGAAGTCGACATAGTTGTTGTTGACCTTGTCGTTGATATGGAATGGAAGCATCAATGCCACATTAAGCCTATTATGGCGACCGAGCGTTAGGAACTCTACATCTACGGGCTTAAGTTCTACGCTATCTGCCGCCTCGTCACCCGTAAATAGGTCGTTAAACCACTCACCGATTGTGCGGCGGTCGTTGGCAGTGGTATCCGCCACTATGCTCTCAGGGCTATCTACTGTCTCAGACTTTGCTGTGCTCTTCGTTACACGCACCACCATACCTGCTTTAAGGTCGGCAGACGAAGAGAGGTTGTTCAGCTGAAGGAACTCCTCCTCAGAAATACTATAACGGTGCGACAACGAGTAGACAGTCTCGCCAGGCTTCACCTCGTGGTAGCCTTCACCAACCTCCAATGTCGCACATCGCTCACGCTCCACACGCTCAATCTCCTCGGTGGTAGCATAGCCCATCTCCGAACGGCGGATGTTAAGCTCGGTGCCTGGCTTAAGTGCCTGGGCATCTATCGTGGGGTTGTCCTCCTCGAGCACCGCTACCGAAATTTTGTAGCTCTTGGCTATCGAGTAGAGCGTCTGTCCCTTCTCGACGATATGGGTGCGGTAGGCAGACTTCGAGCGCTTGGGCTTCTTATCCTCCTTCTTGGGGATAAAGAGCTTCTCGCCCAACTTAAGTTGCGATGCGGTGAGCGTCTCGCCCGAGATATCCTTTGCAGCATCCAATATATCCTGCTCCGTTACGCCATAGGTGCGCGCTAAGGAGTAGAGTGTATCGCCCGACACGATGGTGTGGGCGACATACTTTTTGCCGTTGAAGACCACAACTTGGGGCTCGGTGGCAAAGGCCACAGAGATAGCTACAAAGAGGGCTGCAACAAGCAGCAAACAGCGTTTCTTTATCATTATCCAACTTTTAGTGTTCGCTCCGCTCTATTTTATGCGGAGTCGTATCTCAGTTATCACCTTCTTGGTGTAGAGTGGGAAGTCGCCATCCATCATCCAAGCGTAGTAGCTGGGCTCACGGCGGAAGACATCCTCGACCTTCTGACCCTTGTACTTGCCGAAGGTGAATATCTCCTCGCCATTGTCGTTCAGAGCGATGCGACCTGCAAAGTCTACCACCTCGTTGTGGGTAGAGAATGCTGCCAACTCCTCGACCGTCGAGCCAATGTCGCCATAGCGCTCAATCTGCGCCTCCAACACCTCATAGGTTGCCAAGGTGTCTGCCTCTGCCGAGTGGGCATTCTCGAGGTCCTTGTCGCAGTAGAACTTGTAGGCTGCAACCAATGTGCGCTGCTCCTTCTTGTGGAAGATGTTCTGCACATCGACAAACTTACGACGCTTGAAGTCCACCTCGACACCAGCACGCATAAACTCCTCAACCAAGACGGGAAGGTCGAAGCGGTTGGAGTTGAAGCCACCGAAGTCGCAACCCTCGATAAACTGCGCCAACGACTTGGCTATCTGGCGGAATGTGGGCTCCTCGCGAACATCCTCATCGGTGATGCCGTGCACCGCCGTTGCCTCGGCAGGGATAGGCATCTCGGGGTTGATGCGTCGTGTCTTGACCTGCTTCGAGCCATCAACACCCACCTTGACCATCGAAATCTCTACGATACGGTCTTTTGAGGTATCGACACCCGTAGTCTCGAGGTCGAAGAATATTATCGGTCGCTTTAGCTGTAAGTTCATAAGTCTAACTAATTAGCAATGAGCAATTTTTGATAGGGAAATTAGGGAGTTTAGGGAAGTTAGAGAATTTAGTGAGTTTAGGGATAAGAGCATACCCTAAATTCCTTAAACTCACTAAACTCCTTAAATTCCTTAATCAACTCCCCATTCGGGATAGTAAGACCCAATTTGTTGTTAGAAGGGGTTAGATTTGAAGATTTGTCGCAGGCTGAAAAAGCGGAGTTTACTTGAGGTAAATGAGCATTTTTCAGACAAGCAAAGCTTCGAAGATGACCCCTTATCACAACAAATTATGCGTTGATCATCATCGGCATCAACAACATCAACACCTCGCTCGAGCGCTTGTCGTCGTATACAGGCTTGAAGACACCTGCACGGGTAGAGTCGGCAAGCTCAATCTGTACGGTGGGTGTGTCGATGTTTGAGAGAATCTCCACGAGGAATGTCGACTTGAAGCCGATGGTTACGGGCTGACCGTCATAGCTGCAAGAGATTGTCTCGTTTGCCGATACTGAGAAGTCGATATCCTGTGCTGCAAGGCTAATCTTGTTGCCGGCGATATCCATGCGGATAAGGTTGGTTGTGGGGTTAGAACATACCGCAACACGCTTGATGCCGTTAACGAGCTCCACACGGTCTACGAGCACCTTATTGGGGTTGGCTGTGGGGATTACGGCATTGTAGTTGGGGTAGTTACCCTCGATAAGGCGGCACACAAGCTTGTGGTTCTTCAAATCGAAGATTACATTCTTAGCATCGAATGTTACGCGGATGGGATCCTCCTCCTTGAGCAATACGCCCTTGAGCAAGTTGGCAGGCTTCTTGGGGAGGATGAACGATGAGTTGAAGTCTACATCGGGGCACTCCGACACCGAGCGAACGAGCTTGTGAGCATCGGTAGCCACGAAGGTGAGCTTGCCCTCCTCGAAGTTGAAGTATACACCATTCATCACGGGGCGGAGCTCGTCGTCAGCCGTTGCGAAGATTGTCTTGTTGATGCCAGCGATAAGCATATCGACATCGAGTGTAATCTCCTTGTGCTCGGCACCGATGGTCTGCATTGCAGGGTAGCTAACGGCGCTTGCACCAGGGATAGAGAGCGAGCCACTTGCCCACTTAATCTTAATCTCCCATGTGGTGTCGTTTACATCGATTTCGAGGGGCATCTCGGGGAACTCCTTGAGTGAGTCGAGCATAAGCTTTGCGGGAGCTGCGATGACGCCCTCACGCTCCACATTCTCAACCTTAAGGTGGCCGATAAGCGTGGTCTCGAGGTCTGAGGTAGTTACGGTAAGCTCGCCATCTTTAAGCTCCAAGAGGAAGTAGTCGAGGATGGGGAGGGTGTTCTTGTTGCTAATAACCTTTCCGGTAGTTGCAAGCAGCGACAAAAGCGCTGAGCTCGATACAGTAAATTTCATAATTGTAGTCTGTTTTTATTATTATTTTTGCTTTCAATTCTTAGTTTCTGTTTAGCACAACCCCTTTATTGTCAGAAGGGTTGCAGATGTGGTAGCTGGTCGCAGTCTGTCAAAGCGGAGTTTACTGAGGCGTAAATGAGCATTTGACAGAGAAGCCAGATGCCGCAGATGCGCCCTTATCACAACAAAGAGAGTTTATCTAAGGCAATCTCAACCATTCTGCGAACAAAGGGCTTATAATCGGTGCAGGCATCCTTCGCTACACGCTGGGCGATGATGGTGCAGATGGTTGCTGCACGGTGGCCCATAAGCTTTGCCAAGCCTTGGAGTGCCGAGCCCTCCATCTCGAAGTTGGTGATACGGCGCTCACCGAAACGGAACGACTCAATCTTCTCGTTAAGATGCATATCGTGGGGTCGAAGGCGCACCCAACGACCCTGAGGAGCGTAGAAGCCAGGGGCAGCGATGGTGATACCCTCACGCACCGAATCTTTGAAGAGGTCGAAGAGCTCCTCGCTGGCATCGACAAAGTAGGGAGCGGGCAACTTATCGTACCACGCCGTATGCTCCATAAATGCCTTCTCCAACGCCAAGTCGCAGACCTCGTCACGACCCTCATAATAAGAGAGCAAGCCATCGAAGCCGAGCGATGTGCGCGAGAAGACCACCTCGCCAACCTCGATATCCTGCTGGATAGCGCCCGAAGTACCGAGGCGCACAAGGTTCAAACGGCGGAAGTTCTCCTTAACACAGCGAGTCTCGAAGTCGATATTTGCCAAGGCATCGAGCTCCGTAACGGCGATGTCGATATTGCCAATGCCGATACCCGTAGACATCACTGTCATACGCTTGCCCTTGTACTTACCTGTAACGGTGAGGAACTCGCGATTGGAGATTTCGCACTCCTTCTCGTCGAAATACTCCGAAATCATAGCCACACGGCCAGGGTCGCCCACCAAGATAACCGTATCGGCAAGATGCTCAGGCTTAAGATGCAGGTGGAAAATCGAGCCATCTGCATTGATAATCAGCTCAGAAGAGGGTATCGCTCTCATATTTTAAAACAAATTATTTGCAATATTATTTTAATATTCGCGTAAAATTAGTAATTTTGTCGTGAACCACAAAATTTTTAGACAAATTTTAGACAAAATGACACTTATAAAATCCATTTCAGGTATTCGTGGTACCATTGGTGGCCACGCTGCCGACAACCTTACACCTATCGATGTAGTGAAGTTCACAACCGCCTATGCCCGTCTTATCAAAGATAAGAACCCTGGCAAGCGTATCACCGTTGTCGTAGGTCGTGATGCTCGTCTTTCGGGCTCGATGGTAGACTCTTTGGTCGAGGGCACACTCCTCGGCACAGGCGTCGATGTTATCAATGTTGGTCTCTGCACCACGCCTGGTACGGAGATGGCGGTTATTACGCACAAGGCCGATGGCGGTATCATCATCACCGCATCGCACAACCCCCGTCAGTGGAACGCCCTCAAGTTGCTCAACGAGCGTGGCGAGTTCCTCGACGATGCAGAGGGCAAGCAGGTATTGGCAATGGCCGAGGATACAGATTTCAGCTACCCCACCATCGACCATATCGGCAAGGTTGTACTTCGTGAGGACTTCAACCAGAAGCATATCGAGCAGGTCTTGGCGCTTAAGCTCGTCGATAAGGAGGCTGTGCGCAAGCGCAAGTTCAAGGTGGTCGTTGATGCCGTAAACTCTGTGGGTGGCGTTGTTATCCCCGCCCTGTTGCGCGAGCTGGGCTGCGAGGTGGTGGAGCTTAACTGCGAGCCTACGGGTGAGTTTGCCCACAACCCCGAGCCTCTGCCCCAGAACCTTACCGAGATTTCGGAGGTTATCCGCCGTGAGGGTGCCGACCTTGGCGTTGTCGTAGACCCCGATGTAGACCGCTTGGCATTCGTGATGGAGAATGGCGAGATGTTTGTTGAGGAGTACACATTGGTGGCTGTGGCAGACTATGTCTTGCAGCACACCAAGGGCAACACCGTGTCGAACCTATCATCATCGCGTGCATTGAGCGATGTCACTTCGCGCTACGAGGGTTGCACATACGAGGCGGCTGCCGTAGGCGAGGTGAATGTCGTAAAGAAGATGAAGGATACGGGCGCCGTAATCGGTGGCGAGGGCAATGGTGGTGTTATCTATCCCGAGTTGCATTATGGTCGTGATGCGTTGGTTGGCGTTGCTCTCTTTTTGACCTATTTTGCAGGCAAGAATATGACTATGTCGGAGTTGCGCAAGACATACCCTGCTTACTTCGCTTCGAAGAACAAGATTGAGCTTACGCCCGAGATTGATGTCGACAAGATTTTGGCAACCATAAAGCAAAGATATTCAGGCGAAAGAGTCAACGATATTGACGGTGTAAAGATTGACTTTGCCGAGAACTGGGTACACCTTCGCAAGTCGAATACCGAGCCTATCATTCGCATCTACACCGAGGCAAAATCGATGGACGAGGCAGATGCTTTGGCAAAGCGCTTTATTTCCGAAATAGAACAAATATACAAATAATGAAAAATGAGAAATGAGCAATCATTTTTAGCAGACCAAAGGTCTGCAACTATTTCTCATTGCTAATTCCTCATTACTCATTGCTAATTGAATATCAATCTTAAAACTTCAAGAATATGAAACTTGCAAACGACTACATCAACCAGAACAAAGAGCGCTTCTTGGAGGAGTTGTTCGATCTTCTTCGCATCCCCTCAATCAGCGCCCAGCCCTCGCTCCACAAGCAGGATATGGTACGCTGTGCCGAGTGGTTGGCTGCCTCGTTGGTAAAGGCTGGTGCCGACCGTGCCGAGGTGATGCCCACCGAGGGTAACCCCGTGGTATATGCCGAGAAGATTATCGACCCCAAGGCAAAGACCGTATTGGTATATGGCCACTACGATGTTATGCCCGAGGACCCCATCGACGAGTGGAAGACCAACCCCTTCGAGCCTGAGATTAAGGATGGTCGCATTTGGTGCCGTGGTGCCGACGACGACAAGGGTCAGCTCTTTATGCACGCCAAGGCTTTCGAGGCTATGGTAGCCACCGACACCCTACCCTGCAATGTTAAGTTTATGCTTGAGGGCGAGGAGGAGATTGGCTCACCCAGCCTCTATAAGTTCTGCGCCGACTACAAGAAGTTGCTTAAAGCAGATATCATCCTCGTTTCGGATACCTCGATGATTGGTCTCGACTGCCCCACCATCACCGCGGGCTTGCGTGGCTTGACATATATGCAGGTCGAGGTTACTGGCCCCGATAAGGATTTGCACTCGGGATTGTTTGGTGGCGCCGTTGCCAACCCTGCAAATGTCTTGGCAAAGCTCGTAGCATCGCTCACCGATGAGTTTGGCCGTGTTACTATCCCTGGTTTCTACGACGATGTTCGCATCCTCACAGATGCTGAGCGTAAGGCGTTGAACAAGGCTCCCTTCTCGCTTGATGAGTACAAGAAGGCACTCGACTTGGGCGATGTTGCTGGCGAGGTAGACTACACCACAATGGAGCGCACAGGCATCCGCCCATCGCTCGATGTTAACGGCATCTGGAGTGGCTACACTGGCGAGGGCACAAAGACCGTAATCCCCTCGAAGGCATACGCCAAGATTTCGATGCGCCTTGTTCCTAATCAGGACTTTAAGAAGATTGCAAAGCTCTTTGAGAAGCACTTCCGCCGTATCGCTCCCAAGAGCGTAAAGGTCAAGGTAGAGTTCTTGCACGGTGGCGCACCCTATGTATCGCCCACCGATCTTCCCGCATACAAGGCTGCAGAGAAGGCTGTGGAGACAACCTTCGGCATCAAGCCTCTGCCCTTCTACTCGGGTGGCTCGATACCTATTATCTCGGGCTTTGAGAACATCCTCGGCATCAAGTCTATCTTGCTCGGCTTCGGACTCTCGAAGGATGCTATCCACTCGCCCAACGAGAGCTACGGTCTCGACCAGTTCTACAAGGGCTTGGAGACACTCCCCTACTTCTACAAGTACTTCGCAGAGGAGTAATTCAAAAAAATATCCTGCAGAGAGAGCTCTGCGGGATATTTTTTTTGAGAGCAAAGTTTCTTTTTCAATTAGAAATGAGCAATGATTTTTTAGAAAATTTCCGCTGAAAAAAACATTTTAACTCATTTTAACTCATTCTTGAAAGAGACGAGAGATTTTTTAAGACGGCAAGACAAGTAAGACGATAGGAGAAAAATCCTAATGGTCTTAAAGTCTCAAAGGTCTTAAGGTCTTTATACTAACAACTCACTTCACCCCACTAAAATGTCAGCTCACCCCCGTGTATGGTCGTTTGACCGAAGGGGTGGGCTGTTTTCGTTATTTCTTGCCGTACCTTTGTATCAAGAAAAGGAACAAACAAGTTCCCCGAAACAGAAAGTTTATTAACCACTAAATATAAATAGGTATGAAAAAGATGATGTTTTTGACCCTCGCGCTGTCGGTGATGGCAATGGGTAGTGCAATGGCTAACGACTCGGCAATGGACAAGAACCACAAGCCCAACAAGGTAAAGGTCGAGATTAACCACAACTGCTGTGGCGACCATGGAGGCATCCGCTTCGAGGTAGAGCGTCACCACAACCACAACTTCCACAAGTACAACGACTACCGCAAGTCGCATAGAGGCAAGAAGTTTGACTGCCCCATCTGCGAGTACAAGGCCCACAAAGTACACAAGGGCAACCACAAGCGTGGTTACGACTTCGATGGCAAGCCCCATGGTGGCAGACCCGAAGGCAATCGTGGCAACGGCTTCTACAGCCGTCCTGGCGGTCGTCACTAACCAATAATAGATGTTTGTTTTTCCCACGAGGGAGGTTGAGCCTACGGGCTTGACCTCTCTTTTTTGAGGTGTTCGGTCGGTTCACCCGCCAATTCGGGCGATTCACCCCTCGAGCGTACCTATTTTAAAAAATAAGTATTATTTTCGCAGAGCGAAAACGAACAAAAAACTAAACAAAAGATATGAAGAGGATTTTATCAATTTTCGTAATGTTGCTTATTGCGCTTCCCGCAATGGCACAGTCATCGAAGATTACGGCAAAGGTCGTAGACTCCGAGACAAAAGATGGAGTTATCGGCGCTATCGTCGAGGTGGTGTCGAAGACAAATGCCGACTACCGCAAGCACGCTACTACGGGCGTTAATGGCGATGTGGCGATTACATCGCTTGTGGCGGGCGACTACACTATGACCGTTCAGTTTGTGGGCTACACTACCCATACTCAGGATATCACGGTAAAGGGCGCTACGGCGCTCGGCACCATCGAGCTTGTCGAGGGTGTGGCTATCGAGACCGTCGTTAAGGAGGTGCAGGCGTTGCGTACATCGCAGAATGGCGATACCGTAGCCTACAACGCAGCAGCCTTCAAGGTGGCAGCTGATGCCGATGTCGAGGGATTGCTCAAGAAGATGCCCGGTATCACCATCTCGAATGGCTCGGTGGAGGCTCAGGGTGAGCAGGTTAAGAAGATTTTCGTCGATGGCAAGGAGTTCTTCGGCGAGGATGTATCTACGGCGCTCAACTCACTCCCTGCACAGGCTGTCGACCGTATCGAGGTCTTCAACAAGCTCTCGGATAATGCCGAGTTCTCTGGTATGGACGATGGCGAGGGCTATAAGGCTATCAACATCGTAACCCACGCAAATATGCGTCAGGGCGTCTTCGGTAAGGTATATGGTGGCTACGGCTACCAGCCCGATATTGACGGTGGCGCACCAAACGACCTTGCCTTTAACAATACGACAACCTACGAGCCTACGGTGGGCAATGTCACATCGCACCATAAGTACAATATCGGTGGTAATGTCAATGTCTTCCACGATAACCACCGCGTATCGGTTATCGGTCTTCTGAACAATGTCAACCAGCAGAACTTCTCGTTCGAGGATATCCTCGGCGTGAATGGCGGTGGTGGCGGCGGCGGTGGCCCTCGTGGTGGCGTAGGCCAGTATATGGTACGCCCGCAGAGTGGTGTGGCGAATGTCGGCTCGTTGGGTGCGCAGTATTCGGGTACTTTTGGCGAGGAGGATAAGATTAAGCTCAATGGCTCGTACTTCTTCAACAAGACACGCACCCGCAACAAGAGCATTATCGAGAAGTGGTACGAAGCACCATCGCCCGAGGATACTCTTATCCAGGAGGGTGAGTCGGAGACCAGCAACTACAACCATCGCTTCAACCTCCGCTTCGACTGGACAATCAACAAGAATATGTCGCTGATGTCGCGTACCAACTTCAGCCTTCAGGGCAACGACCCCTTCAGCCAGTCGTATGGCGAGCAGTGGGGCGAGACGGCTGATGGCAAGGGACTACCCTACGAGATTTTGTACAATGGCTCAAAGTCGTCGTCGCGAGCATTGCGCTTCTCGGAGTTCTTGCAGTATCGCGTGAAGTTGGGCAAGGATGGTCGTACAATTACGGTCGATGGTCGCTACTCGATTCGCAACACCTTGCGCTCGAACTCTAACAGCTTCTCGACACTCGGCACACTCTTCGCCGATGGCGTCGCTACGCCCGACTTGCGCTATGTATCGTCGTTAGCACCTCAGGGCGAGACAGACCTAAGTGCCAACTTCACATATACCGAGCCCGTGGCAAAGAATGCGCAGGTAAGTATGCAGTACCGCTTCGACTACGAGGACCAGGACATCGAGAAGACAGCATATATCACAGGCTCAGACTACGACTTTACGGGTCTTACGCCCGATGTATCGCTCTCGTCGATGACCGACAGCCGTAGCATCGAGCACCGTGTAGGTCCCGGCTTCCGCTACTCTAAGGAGCGCAACACCTTTATTGCGAATGTCTACTACCAGCACTCAACACTCGACGGCTTGGTTAAGGGCGAGAACATCAAGCGAGACTTCGACCATGTAACCTACTTTGTGATGGGTAATGTGGCGTTCAACCCCCAGAATACTATCCGTGTGTTCATCAACTCCTACACTTGGAATCCCGATGTCCGCAACTTGCAGGATATCTACGATGTGTCGAATGCGCAGTATATCTCGAAGGGTAACCCCAACCTGAAGTCTACCTACAACCATCGTGTAAACTTCCACTATGTGCGCTCGAATATCGAGAAGGGTCGCACCTTTATGTGGATGTTCTCTGGTCAGATTACGCAGGACTACATAGGTCAGAAGATTTACTACAACCCCGAGACCATCACAATCGATGGCGAGGAGTACAACCCCTTGCAGTACTCGACATATGAGAATATGAATGGCTCGAGCTCGTTGCGTACGCACCTTAGCTACGGCTTCCCCATCAATCCCATTAAGTGTAACCTTAATATTATGGCGGGCGTAAGCTGGACACGCACACCCTCGATGATTAACGACCAGCTCAACATCACCAGCAATATGGGCTACGATGCTATGGTGTCGTTGGGTAGCAACATTTCGGAAAATATCGACTTTACCTTGCAGTGGAACGGTGCGTATAACGATGCTCGCCAGTCGCTCGCTATGCGTGGCAACCGCAACGAGTACTTCAACCACTCGGCATCGGGTACTTTGAAGTGGGTATTCTGGAAGGGCTTTACGCTCACCGCAGCGGTTAATTACAACCAGTATATCGGCTTTACGAACGACTACAACGAGGACTACCTCATCTGCAATATCTACCTCGGCAAGAAGCTCTTCAAAAACAAGCAGGGCGAGGTTCTCGTGGGCGTAAACGACATTCTTAACGAGAATGCCGCCTTTGCCCGCACCGTGGGTAGCGGTTATACTCAGAACTCGTGGAATAGCGTTATCGGTCGTTACTTCACCGTGCAGTTCAACTACAACCTTCGTTACTTCGGCAAGAAGGGCTCGACAAATATCGACGACTACGAGGGCATGAATGTTAGCGGTAACCGACCCGCCTTCGGCCGCCCACCGATGCATAGATAAGAGCAAAGTTCAAAGAGCAAAGAGAGAGGCCGACTAAAAAGTGATTTTTGGTCGGTCTCGTTGTTTATGTTTGCGATGGTCGTAAAAACTATTTGCAATATAAATAATTTGAAATATTAGTATCTTTTTTTACAGATGCCGCTTATAGGCGTTCATACATTGCTAAAATGCCATTTATAGACTCCCTATGCAGGTTGTTTATTAGCATTTCGTATTGCTAGAGTTCTGATATATTTTCGGATATTATGTGCCGTGGCGATTGTTGCAAACTCCGCCTTTACCATCGTGCGTCCACGATAGTTAAAGCGTTTGAAATGGTTGTCATATTTTATCTGTCCAAAGACCGCCTCTGGTTCTATTGGTCGTCGGCTACGATGGCGTAAGCCCTCATCACTGGTAAGTAGTTCGCGTGCTACGGCTCGCAGTTCATTATTACGATGATTGACCTCGATGCGTCGCTGATTGCTCTTACC
>JAFTVX010000033.1 GCA_017465575.1 Alistipes sp.
AAATCCAAGTAAAACAAAGTTCTTTTAGGTGGTTATAGCAGTGAGGTTCCACCTCTTCCCATTCCGAACAGAGAAGTTAAGCTCACTCACGCCGATGGTACTGCCTATTTAGGTGGGAGAGTAGGTAGCCGCCTCTTCAAGGAGCAAGCCAAAGATGGTTTGCTCCTTTTCTTTTTGCATATAGCACACCATCTATCGCACAAGAGTTACAATGACACCGAGGCTGTAGTCCGACTACTATCCTCGGTGTCATTGTTTCCCTATGCGCGATACCTGGAGCACTATATGCAAAAATTAAGAGGAGCATGTTTTGATGGTGTGCTATATGCAAAGAGAGAAAGTTCCGTACTGTTTGTTTACCTTGAAGAGGCAGCTACCTACTCTTCTATTTATATGGTTGTGCTATTTGTGTGAGAGAGCTTAACTGCTCTGTGTAACAGAGGAAAATCGTGCAAGTCGAGAGCAGAGTGGACTTGTTCACTATGCCGAGGCGTCGCCGATTTAAGCCGAGAAAAGATTGCTTTAGCATTCCTCCTTTGAGAAAGAGAGGGGCTTGTTGCAGGCGGAACGCCTGCTTTGGGTATTCTGCGAGGAGTGTTATTAAGACGATAAGACAAGTATGACCTTGAGACTATAAGATAAAAATCGGCTCTATTTTGCTCCTCTTAAAATTGTTCTATTTTTCCACTCGGTTGTACGATACGCAACTCAGTGTCTTCTCAGTTTCTATCGTAGTATTTCCTATTTATTGGTTGGTGCTTCGTTGATAAAGGCTTGAATATTACAATAATAACTTATAGTTTTATTGTATTTATGAGCCAAATTCGCTATCTTCTTGATAAAAAATATTGTATTTGGTTCATTTTTCTATTTTTTATCACTTTGAACTTTTTGGGCGCAATATTATTTTTATATTTGTATTGCGGAAAAACGATATAACTATGACAAATTCAACCTTTGTGCCATCTCCTATTTCAGAATCGAGGTGCGAATATATTTGTGATAATTGCGATTGTGAGAAGTCGTTTGTTTCAGAAGACTATACGATAGGCTATCAGCTATCGGGTAGTTGTCGTATATACTCCGAGGACGATGTGTGTATAGATGTTCGTGAGCACACGCTCTTTCTTGTTGAGAAGGGGAGCTTCCGTCTCGTTGCGATGACAGGTAGCGCTGGGACTTTTGAGCAGATGCTATTTTCGTTAGACGCCAAGACTCTCTTTGGTGCATCGTCGCGCGATAACTCGCGTAGCGAGAAGTACTTTGAGCTTGCTGTACTCAAAGGAATAGTAACCAGCCTTACAATCGAGGATGTCGCGGAGTGTTGTTGCACCTCGCTTTCGACATTCAAGCGTCGTTTTAACGAGCGTTTTGCTCGCTCGCCACATCGTTGGTTTGTGAGTTGCAGGTTAGATATTGCCGAGCGTATTGTAGGTCACACGGGTGTTGCTGTTGCCGACCTTGCCGAGATGTGTGGTTTTAGCAACACTTCGCACTTTATTAGTGCCTTTCGTCATCGCTTTGGTGCCACGCCCTCGCGCCATGCGCACCGTCGTTATAGCCAGAAGCGGTTGGCGTTACAGCATGATGTCGTCGTCGACCATCTCTCTGTCGTCCCACTCGGTAACTTGAAAGCCCGAGTAGTCGAAGAGCGCCCATAGGTCGTTCTCTCTTACCCACGAGTTGCCATCTATGGCGTTATACTCAACAATCTCATACTGGGCCTTTATCACCTCGCGACCCGAGGTATCGATAAGGCCCATTCTCTTATCCTTGGTCATCACCATGGCTCTGCCCTCATCGAAATCCGAGGCCCACGCATAGCGTGGTGCAATCACCATATTGCCATCTTCGTCCATAAAGCCAACACCCTCGGCCGTGGTTGTTCGTCGTCGACCCTCAAGCAACGGAGTATACTCTGTGCGGTAGGCAGATAGTGGCTCATTTAGAGTGTTATCTTTCGGAGCATGCTGTTCGATATCTGAGCGCAATGCGAGCAGTTGTTCGTTGTCGTCGCCATATCCCAAGGTTGTATAGTAGAGCCTTATAGGGTGCCAGTGGCCGTGATTATCGACGATAATATTCTGCTTACGCAGATTATTTAGGCTGATGTCGG
The DNA here is from genome assembly GCA_017465575.1 of Alistipes sp. Lineage (GTDB taxonomy): Bacteria > Bacteroidota > Bacteroidia > Bacteroidales > Rikenellaceae > Alistipes. Next base: position 2,117 of record JAFTVX010000033.1, read on the forward strand.
CATGGCGTAGGCGCTTGGTGAACTCACTTAGGCCGCTAAGTAGCCTATCTTGCGACATTGTCAGCACTGCGTAATCGAGGGTTATGCCATCGGGTAAATCCTCTATGATGATGCTTGTGCGCTGGTTAAGCTCGTTATGTAGAATTCGAAAGGTCCCTATGCGGTCGCCTCGCTCGCCACGCAACAGGGCGTAGGCACGCTCGGCGAGTGCCATAGCCTCGGTAGTTATTGGGGCATGCAATAACACATCGTTGCAGTCAACGATAGCGCGACACTCGGCGAAGTGTGTAGTGCGACACACTGCCTCGATATATTGTGGTTGTAGCGTTGCAAAGAGGTGTGTGTTATGCAGTGCGTGGTGGAAGTCCTGAATTGAGCAGCAGTACATCATTAGTTGCGTTTTACACTTTCGGAGCCAATATTAAGTATAGACATAAGTTCGCCAAACGAGGCGTTGAAGGCAACACAGCGGTATGGGCCATGGTCGGCGCGTTGCTCTTCGAGTGCCGACTCTAAGCCCTCGGGAAGAAGGCTCGACATGCGGAACAGCATATTTTGATGCGGGCACTCGCTCGTATAGTTATACTCGCATGGGAATGTTACGGGGTGCTGTGCTGTGTTGTTGCCGAGATGTATGTTGAAAAGTAGCGTGTTACCATCTTTTGTGGCGGTGTGCTTGATGCGCTCGGCAATGCTTATTAGCTCATCTATTGTGCCGTCGGTAGGCTCGCCATCGGAGATATTAAAGACCATAGGCGGAAAACTTTGGCGGTTTGTAGGCTCATTGCACCACTTTTCGACAAGGTCGGCAACCATCGCCAGCGCCTCGAACATAGGTGTCGAGCCTGTGGCCTTGGCATCTACCCATGGGCGAATAGCGTAGGTCGTGCTACAATCCTCGTCTACGACATCTTTGCAGATAAAGGTGAAGTCACGCTTCTCGGGCGCTATGGTGGCAAGGTGCGCTATGGAGTTGAAGCCGTCGGCGGGCAACAACGACTCGACGCCGTCGCCCGAGTAGCCGATGATGGCGATGTCGTAGTAGTCGCGTAGGCCATCATAGCGTGTGGCGAGCGCCATAAGTTCGTCGATAAGGTAGTTCGAGGCGAAGGCTATTGCCTCTGCCTTCGGCATAACAAGGTTGTTTATAGTGGTCATCTCCTGCATCGATGTCGAGCAGTCTACGACCAAGACGATTGCTGTTCGATGGGCGCGGGTTATGCGTTGCTCGTACATGGTTAGATTATTCTGCGTGAGCGTGTTTCGGGGGTTAAAAGCATATTATGAAGGTCGGCATTCTCGATGAGCACGATGCCTGGGGCGGTGCCTACTCTAAGGTCGCCAAGCCTATCTTCCAGACCCAAAGCCTCGGCGCCGTTGCGTGTAGCCCAGAGGAGTAGCTCGTCGAGGGGTATGTCGCCAAGTAGTCGCATATTCTCAACCATCGATAGGTGGCGTGCCGAGGCTAAGGAGTCGGTGCCGATGGCAATCTTTGCCCCCTCCTGACGGAGCATATCAGTGGGTGGCTCGGTGCGTGAGATAAAGCGGTTGGACTCGGGGCAGAGCACCCAGTATACGCCATTTGTAAAGTGTCTATTTATCGTAGCGACATCCTCTGTCGTAGTCTTTACATTGTGTATGAGTAGCATACGACGATTGGAGGGTATGCTTCTCACAACACGCTCTGCGGGTGTGCCATAGAGCAGAAAGTCGGTCGACCAACCTTGGCGCTCGTACCAGTCGTGTAGCGAGCCGTGGCCATTGTATAGCGCCTTCTCGTCGTCGGACTCCAAGAAGTGGAGCGAGAGGGGAGCTTCGCCCTCGCCACAAATTGTGCGGAAGGGCTTGTCTTGCACCGAGTAGATGGAGTGGGGTGTAAGCGAGCAGTTCTCGCTCGTAGCCATGGTGCGTGCTGCCTCAATATCGTGGTTGTTAAGGCCAAAGAACTCTATAAAGGTGTGATAATGAATTGCCGAGCGCTCCTTGATGGGCATTACAAGGCGGTCGTTTGCAATATCGGCAACGGCCTCGATGCCCTCCTCCCACATTCGGGCATCGGCTACCGAGGCAGCGTGTAGGCGCTCCTCTGTGGAGAAGTTGTTACGCACACGCCCTATGGCGCCAGCAAAGCCCGCAAAGCCACTACCTTCGGCGATTGCACCACGCAGGTACGCAAGTTCGAGGTGGCAGTGGGCGTTGACCATGCCCGCAGTGAGTATGCCGGGGTAGAACTCCACGCCGGCACGGTTGTCGATGTTTTCAGTCTGCTCTATTGCGGTGATTGTGCGGTCGTCAACCTCGATGATGATGTTGCGCTCGAGGCGACCGTTAATTAGTGCGTAGTGCGACGCTATCTTTCTTCTCATGGCTTTCGATGGGTTGTGGCTCTTGGCTTGGGAGCGTATCGGCCGTAAAGCCCATCATCAGCGCATGGTTGAAGATGCGCAGGTTGAGCTGCATGCGGTAGAGGCTATCTACCGATGTCTCAACGGGGAGAACACGCTCCACCTCCAAGTTGCGGATTGTGATATCTGGGAGCTTAGACTCCTCGTTTTTGGGGTGGTAGTACATATCGAGGCATAGCACCTTGTGGATGCTATCGAGCGATATCTTTCGTGTGTATTTGCTGTCGCGACGGCGTGAGAGCATCGTTGTCTGGCGGAGGCTCTCGGTAGAGTCGCTGAGTAGGGTGTGTATCTCGGCACGCGAGTTGCGATTCTCGTCGAGCGAGTCGATAAGATACTCAAAGCGTATGGTGTAGTCGCCCGGCACGATGTCGTCGATGCGGATGCGCAGTTTCGAGGTGTCGCGCAGGGTGTTTACCCTAATTAGCGTGTCGCTATATACGATGCGTGTTAGAGTTCGTTGTGCCACGCGGTCGATGGTGTCGAGGATAACAACCTTATACTGCTCGGCGCGGTACTCCTCCTCCAGTAGCTCTGAGGCTGCCGTGACGAGGTCGCTGAGCATGGCACTCTTGCGCTGCGAGAAGGTCTTTACCGTATGGCGTATGTCGGCCGTGGTGTAGCCATAGCGCTCGAAGATAGGCTCGTAGATATTCAGCGAGTCGGCACCATCGCCCTCCTCGTTGTAGTAGGCGTTGGCGAGGAAGCAGTCGTGGAAAATCTTCACCAAATCCTCGTCGGGAATCTCCTTGGGGCCTTTACAGCCTACTGCCAAGATTGCCATTAGCGAAACGGCAATGGTACGAAAGGCATATCCGGTATCTTCAAAAAATCTCATATCGTTACAATCTTTTTTTGCGTAATGTGTGTGCCACGGTAAGGCGCGAAACTAAGATGCCTATTACAAGGAATATCGCTACCACAAGTGCAGTATCTCCTGCTCGCAACTCTACGGGGTAGCTCTCGATGATAGCGCCACCCTCGGGCATGCCCACCCAGCCAAAGTGCTCTTGACCAAGGCTCAAGCCTATGCCCACCACAGCGCCAACGGCTGTGCCGAGCATCGTGAGTAGTATGCCCTCGCCAACGAAGATATTGCGTATTAGGCTACGGTCGGCACCCATCGAGCGAAGTGTCATAATGTCGCGCCCCTTGTCGGTAAGTAACATCACCACCGAGCCCACAATCGAGAGGGCTGCGACAATGGCGATAAGTGCGCCGATAAGTAGTACAGCAACCTTCTCCATGCGAAGTATCGCATTCATAGATGCGTTTTTCTCCTCGCGAGTGCGCACCTTGAAGTCCTCGCCGACACAACCTTTTAGCGCCCGGCATACCGCCTTTGTGTCGCTATCGTCGGCCACACTTACTACGATGCCCGATAGGTGGTCGGGGTAGTTGGCAAGGCGTTGTAGGCGGTCGATGCTCGTTAGCGCAAGCGTAGCATCAATGTCGGCATTGGAGTCGATGATGCCACCAAGTTGCGCCTTCGCGCGCGAGAGTCCCGACATCGGCAATAGTGTCGAGAGCTGCTTGCGGTTGAGTGCATAGAGCGAAATCTCGCTGCCGAGGTTGTAGGCGCCAATATCTGCTGCAAGGCCATAGCCGAGGACAATGTCGCCATCTAAGGTTGCAGCCTCGATGCTTCCACGCCCAACAAGTGATGCTATGGGCAGTGCATCGGTATAGAGTGAGTCGATGCCGCGTAGCGTAACGGCAGCGTGGCGGTCACCCACCGAGAGCATCACACTCTGCTCGATATATGGCGCTACGGCCACGATACCCTCAATATCGCGGAGTACATCAAGGTCGATGCTCTCCTCAGCAAATGTCTGACCTCGCTCGGCCAAAATCTCGATGTCGGCATCTACCGACGAGTATAGCCGCTCGATAGTCGCGTTTAGTCCGTTGAACACCGCAAGTAGCACGACGAGGGCTGCCGTAGGCACTGCCACAGCCACCAAACTCACGGCCACGATGATGTTTATCACCGAGTGTGACTTCGGCGAAAACATATATCGTCGGGCAAACTTCGACCAGAGCATAGCCTAACGAATGGCTACTTCTTCAACAAGTTGTCGATATTCTCGACATACTCCAACGAGTCGTCGAGGAAGAACTCCAACTCTGGGACAATCTTGAGCTGGTTGCGGATGCGTGCGCCAAGTGTGCGACGAACGAGCCAACCCTTCTCGCGAATAGCCTCGAGCGTAGCCTCGCTACGGTCGAAGGGGAAGATGCTAACATATACCTTGGCGTATGCCAAGTCGGGTGATATGCGCACGGTGGTAACCGTTACCAGCGAGCCACGAGTGTCGTCGGCTAAGTCACGCTGAATTATCTCTGCAAGGTCGCGCTGAAGCAAGCGCGCAATCTTCTGCTGTCTTGTACTATCCATAATATGGTGTGTTTATTGTTAATTATTCTATCTTCTGGGTGCTGTGGGTCGGCTACCACCACTGCTACCTCTACCGCCACTCGATGAGTTTGCAGCGCCACTCTGCTCGCTGAAATTGAAGTTTTTGAGGCGTGGCTCCTTCTTGCGACGAGGCACCCACCACTCCTCGAATCCCGCCTTGTTGAATCGCCAGCCGATAGTCAACGAGACATTGAGATTGTCCAAAGGAGAGCGCAGAGGCGTGTAGTAGAAGGGGTTCTCACGGCCGTCGGTAGAGTTTGAGTAGTATTTATTGCGGTTTTTGAGGATGTCGGAGTAGCCGAAGTTGTAGCGGGCACGCACACCTATCTCGACCTGCTTAAGTAGCACGGCAAAGCCCAAACCACCTGCCAAGCCATAGCCAAAGCGGTTGTCGCGTGGCACCTTCCACTCATACTTACCTGCGGGGTAGCGGTCTTTCTCATACTCATAGTTCGACGATAGGTTGTACGAGAGCACCAACGCTGCATCGACATATATGCGCAGACGATTCTTCGCCAAGTAGAAGTGGGGTTGCCATACGATGGGCAACATAATGGAGTTGACACGGCGTGAGTAGTACTGATAGTGGCGTATCTCCTTGCGGTTTTCGCCATCGTCAATCCACTCCGAGGTGTAGGCGTAGGCTACATGGAAGCCACGCTCCAAATACTCTAAGTCGAGACCAAAAGCGCCCACAAAGCGAGGCTTGGGGCTATAGTAGCGCCACGAAAGGCCGAAGTTCTCCGAGCCCCACATAATCTTCGTCACCTCCGAGGGGTAGAAGCGTGCCATCGAGACACCCGTGCCACCTGTCAGCGTTAGAGTGTGCTGTGCTTGTGCCTCGGTCGACGAGAGGGCTACAAATGCCACAAAGAGTAGCGCTAAGCGCAGTATGTATCTACGGAAACCTATCATCGCATATTTCCTCCCATAGTGTTAGTTCTCAATCCACCAGCGCCCGTAGAGCCTCCGAGACCTCCGCCCATACCGCCGAGTGCACCGCCTAAGCCACCACCCATGCCGCCGAGGCCCATCGACTGATTATTGTTGTTATTCTTCTTGTTAGCCTCCTCGGCGCGCTTCTTGGCCATATCCTCGGCAACCTTCTTGAGGCGCTCATCCTCCTTGTCGTCGAGCATCTTGTTGAGCGACTCCATCGTGATAGGCGCAAAGAGCACATCCATATCTATCGTGACATCGAACTCCCAGTTGGCCTTTGTCGAGATGAGCTGCTCGGCCTTCTCGTTCTTGTAAATCTCGGTGCGCTCGGGCTGTCGCATAAGCACCATATCGCCAGTGTCCCACTTGCCGTTACCGTTCATATCCTCCACCACGCGCACCATGATATCGCCAGGTGTGACATACTCAAAAATGTAGTCGCCAGCCACAACATTGCGTATCTCCTTCTGAGTCTTGCCCTGAGCGTTGGTGAGCTGCAAGATATATTTTGCTTGGGCGTTGCTGCTTGCTACCTTGACCTTCAAGATAGTATACTTTGCAGGGTCGGAGCCTGTGTATTTGCAAGTTATCGTGTCGTTCTGCTCGCGTGCCGTATTCTCGAATACGCCCGAGGGTATCATAAGCTCATAGTTTGCCGTGGCCTCCCACTCGGCGTGTAGCTCATACTTGCGACGGTTGAGCGTATCCTGTATAAAGTGGTAGTCGACCTTCGTAGTGTCGCCATTTATCATCTTGCGCAACACGATATTTGCCGAGTCGAACTTCGTTAGCGGGTAGTCGAATGTGAACTTGATATGCTTATCCTTGTTCAACTCACCCGATTGGTCCATCGTAACCTTGAAGGGGTTCTCGGGCTTAGGCTCCTCGTAGGGCATACCGGCCTTCTCGGCCTTCTCGCGCTCCTTCTCCTGCTTCTCGCGCTCCTCACGCTCAGCCTTTGACTCGGTATAAACCCACGCCAAGCGTAGCTTGTCCGAGGTCTCGACGAGGTTGTTGATGGAGTCGTGCTTGAAGTAGGTAATCGTACCCTTGATAGTATCGGGAAGCTCCTCGGCGGGCATATCAAACCATAGGGCTACCGTATCCTTAGCGATGTTCTGTGGGTCGTAGATAACGCGCTCCGAGGGAATTGAGTCGAACTCCAACTTTACGACCTCGGGGTTCTCGGCGCCGAAGTAGAGCATCGCCTTGTGGCGCATGGGGCGCTCCTGACCGCTCAATGTCTGGCGCATAAAGCGTCGGTCGGTAAACATGCGGAAGTAGGTCTGTGCCTCGGCCGAGGGGTAGTGGCGCAACGAATCGAACCAGATAGTAAAGCCAGGCATACGGCTGGGGTTGCACATCGAGTCGAGGAAGCCAATCTGGTCCACCGAGGGCTCATACTCCATATTGCCGTTGGTATCCTCGAAGGCGTAGACACGATAGTCGATAGGCTTGAGGTTTTGCGCAATGAAGATACCATTCTTCTCGGCACGGGCGATAACAGCAGGCTTATGCTTAAACATCGTAGAGTCCCACTCCTCGGTCATCTCGACAGAGTCGGCAGGGAAGAAGAAGATAAACGACTTACCGACCGAGTCGGCCTTGTAGGAATCGGCCGTATAGCCCGACATATACATCGAGTCAACCTCCTTGCCCGTAGAGAATACATAACGCATAGCGTGCAACGGGTTACCCTCGTTGTTATCGAGAATCGACGAGCCGAAGTTGATGGCGTAGGTGGTGTTGGGCTTCAAGGTATCCTTGATAGTTACGACAATGCCACGGCCACGCCTTATGACCGAGGGTTTCTTCTTCATCTGAGGCGATGTAAATAGCTCCTTCTGCTGGTCCTTAATCTGGACATACTCGTCGAACTCGATATAAATCTTCGGCGGGTGGAGCGTATCTATCTCGGTGGTGAAGTTGTTGGGATTCATAAGGACAATGACGGGAGGAATGGTATCTTTCGGGCCACCTGTGGGTGTCATCGTCGAGGCACACTTCGTGAATAGCGCCGCTGCAAAGAGCAGAACTATCACAGCCGAGAGTGCCGATGTTATCTTATGTGCAAAGTTTCGTTTCATTACTCTACATTCTCATTTTCGGTCGTTGCACTGCTTGTCGCTGACTCGCTATCCTCGCCAAAGAAGGGATTAAATACATCCCAGCTATTTGCTGTGCCCGTCTTACGCCAAGCATACATGTGTAGCTGAATAGGCAATTCGGGGAGGTTCATGGGCGTATCGTACTGGCGAGTGGCATACATTCTGTTTGCCTTGTCGACAACCACGATAAAGGTGCTTTCGGCCCATAGCTCCAAGGTTACTTGATACTCAGCCTCGGGGTCGAAGTCGCCAACCTCGTCGGGCTCCGAGAGCTGCTCGGCAGGGCGCTCGGTGTTGGTGATACGCCTATCGAGGGCATCCTCCCACGAGCTAACCTTCCACTTCGAGCCCTTTTTAACCCAAAAGGCGTAGCTCTCAAGGTCGGTGGCGGGGACAATGTCGCTATCTTGTGTCTCTTGCGAGAATACTGCAATGCGCATCAGCGTGCCCTGCTTCTCATCTTTGAAGCAGGCGGTCGCTACGACGGCAATCAGCACAATGGCTATGTATTTAAACTTTCTCATAATCACTTTTTTGTTGGCTCGTCGAGCATTTCGCGTGGCGTATGCTCCAAAGCGGGGTGTCGTCTATTGGGCAAAATCTCGGCTAAAGGTCGCAACGCATACTCCCTCTCGGCAAGGAAGTGGTAGGGTATCACAAGCCTCTCATCATCAAACGACTCATCGCCATAAAAAATTATATCGATGTCGATAGGGCGTGATGCATACCTCTCTCCCTTCTGCTGCTGCACCTCACGCTCCACGGCTCTATCTCGTCCCAACTCCGCCTCGATAAGGTTGATGCGGCGCAACACCTCGTAGGCATCTGCCTCGGTCCGAAACTCCGCCACTCGGTTGACAAACTCGTTATCTGCCGTAAAGCCGTATGGCTCGCTCAGATACTCTGCCGAGAGCGCAACCATAGCCCCCAACTCCTCTTCGGAGCGCCTTATGGCACGCTCAACGAGTGCCGAAGCATTGTCGGCATTTGAGCCAAAGAGCAGAACGACACTCACCATTACTGCAAGCGGTTTATCATCTTCGACACGGCGAGCGCGAAGTGGGTAAATACTATACGGGGTGCGCCGTTCTGTGCTATCTGCAACATGGCGCGCTCAATCTCGGCGATTAGCGCCTCGATATTTTGGTTGCCGATGTAGGGTGCAAACTTCGAGCAGAACTGCGCCTCCTCGCCCCAGAGGTAGCTAATCTTGCCAAGACCTGCGTGGAGCATATAACTCTCGCGCAAGAGGCGTACGCTGTGCAGGAAGAACTGGCGCTGACCCTCGCGTGTGAGGGCGGTCATATCGTCTGCCCACTCGAAGAGCTCGAGGTGCTTGTCGTTGTACGAGAGGCGCATAAGGCGTGTGAAGAGCTCGAAGCACTGGTGGCGCATCTCGTCGCTCTCGCCACGCATCAACTCGCCAAGCTCCAACAGCGAGCCACCAGCCAAGCGTGCCATATTGAGTGCTTCTGCAGGGCTCTTACCCTCGGCTGTGGCAACCTCTTGGAGTGTCGCTACATCGATGCGCGGAACGCTCACCTCCTGAGTTCGCGATATGATGGTTGAGAGTAGCAACTCGGGGCGCTCCGAAACGAGGATAAAGAGGGTCTTCTCCCACGGCTCCTCCAAGATTTTGAGAATCTTGTTTGCCGCCTCCTGGTTCATAGCCTCGGGCAACCATATAATCATCGCCTTGTACTCCGATGAGTAGCTCTTGAACTGCAACTTGCGGATAATCTCCTCGGACTCCTTGGCAGTGATTAGTCCCTTCATCGTCTTGCCAAGGTCGAGCCTTTCGTACCACTCCTCGGCAGAGAATACACCACGCTTCTCGTGCCATATCTCGCGCCACTTCTCGATAAAGAGGTCGCTTACGACCACCTCGCCCGACTTCTTCTCGCGCTTGTTTACGGGGAATACAAAGTGGAGGTCGGGGTGTGCCAACGCCTCAATCTGTCGGCACGATGGGCACTCGCCACACGAGTCGCCATCGTGGCGGTTGGGGCAGAAGAGATACTGCACATATGCCAACGCCAACGGCAGCGTGCCATAGCCCGCCAAGCCCGTGAAGAGCTGTGCGTGGCTAACGCGCCCTGCATCAATCTGTTGCCTAAGTCGGCGTTTTAGGTCGTCGTGTCCTATGATATCCGAAAACTTCATCGTCTAAACTTTCCTAATGCAGCCCTCATAAGAGCCTTAACATCAATCTTTTCGCGCCAAACAGCAAAGCATAGCGCCAAACCAAATAGCACAACATTTATCGCCAACCACGCCGTATGCGGAACAAGGTCGAGCGCAAAATCAGAGGCGAAATATATCGCTATCGTAAGCACCACATACTCCGCCATACGCCTAAGGTCGTAGGGTATGGGGTAGTGCTTGCGACAGAGCAAGTAACTAACCACCACCATCGATGCCTCCGCTACAAACCTTACCCACGCAGCACCACGGTAGCCGTACGACGGGATAAGGGCAAAACTGAGGGCTATCGTTACGCCAAGACCGAGGAAGGTGATGCGGGCGGCATATTTTGTCTTCTCCTCGCGCTTGTACCAGAACGAGAGGTTGAGCCATACGCCTGCCATAACATTCGATGCCAAGACTATGGGGAGGATGCCGATGCCCTCACGGAAGTCGCGACCCACGATAAGCACGAAGATATCGCGGAAGAGTACGATACAGAGGAAGATAAGCATCGATGCCATAATAAAGTACTTCATCGCCGCAGCGTTTGCCTCTTTGAACTCCTCCTTCTTAAATCCCGAGAGGAAGAATGGCTCGGCTGCCAAGCGGTACATCTGCGTAAAGAGGGTCATCACGACGGCAATCTTCACTATCGCACCATATACGCCCAACTCCGACATCGCCTCGATAGCATCGCCAGGGGTGAGGTACTTAATCATCTGGCGGTCGATAAACTCATTTGCTGTGCCTGCCAAACCGCTGATAAGCAGGGGTAGCGAGTAGACCAATATTCGGCGCATAAGCTTACCATCGATGCGTGGCACAACACGCTCGGTTGAGGGGAGAATGGCAAGTAGCGTAACGATGCTTGCAATGAGGTTCGCCACCAATACCCAGCCTACGCCAAACTCGGTGCTGTATAGCCCCACGATGCCAAAGCCTATTGCAAGTGCGACATTGAGCAACATATTGAGTGCCTTGAGTACAACGAAGCGCAACGCCTTGCCCTGCTCACGCAAGCGCGAGAAGGGTATAATGGTCGCCACATCGAACATAATAATAGCGGCAACAATCACAACATATTCGGGGTGTGCCACATAGGCCTCGCCCATAGCCCTTGCGATGGGCATATTGAGCAGCCAGATGAGAGCGAAGAAGATTACGGCGTTAAGAATCGTAACGCCCCAGGTTGAGGCAAATACCTTGCGCTTGCCCTCCGTAACATCGCCACCCTCCTCCTCGGCGCGTGTCGAGAAGCGGAAGTAGCTCGACTCCATACCCATCGACAGAAGAACGAGGGCAAATGGGATAAGGGCGTAGATATCAGTTACGATGCCGTATGTCGCCTGGTCGAAGATACGGGTATAGTAGGGTGTCAGCAGATAGTTCAGGAAACGAACAACTATCGTGCTGATACCATATATCGCGGTCTGTTTGGCAAGCTTCTCTAACATTCTCCTTTTTATTATCCCGACAAAGTTAGTATAAAATACTAAAACAGCAAAAAAATAGTGTTGAAACGCTATTTTTTTGCTGTTTTTGGTGGTGCTAACAACTAATAACTAAAAACTAACAACTCTCTCGACTGTGAGTTACGATGAGTTAAAATGAGTTACAATGGGTTAAAATGTTTTTTCAGCGGAATATCTAACAACTAAAAACTCACAACCTATCCAAGGCGCGCTCGATAATCTCGCAGCACTCCTCGATTTCCGACTCCGTGATGGTGAGGGGTGGTGAGATGCGGAAGGCGGTGTCGCAGTAGAGGAACCAGTCGCTCATAATGCCCTCCTCCTTGAAAATCTCCATCAGTTTATAGAGGTGCTCCGACTCGCCAAGTTCCAATGCCATTAAAAGTCCCGAGCGGCGAATCTCCAAGATGCGAGGATGCCTCTTTAAGCGCTCCTCAAACATTGCACCCTTATGCTCTACGCTCTCGACAATGTTATTGTCCACAAGGTGGTTAAGTGCAGCAAGTCCCGCAGCACAACATACGGGGTGGCCACCAAAGGTGGTGATATGACCAAGGCAGGGGTGGTGCGTAAAATCCTCCAATATTGTGCGTTTCGATGCTACGCCACCGAGGGGCATACCGCCACCAAAGGCCTTTGCCAAGCAGACAATATCGGGCTCGATGCCGTACTTCGTGGAGGCGAACATTGCGCCCGTACGACCCATTCCCGTCTGTATCTCGTCGAAGATAAGCATCGCGCCAACCTCGGTGCAACGGCTACGCAACGCCTTGAGCCACTCGGGGTTGGGGAGGCGTACTCCCGCCTCGCCCTGCACAACCTCGCAAAGTACGCCAGCGGTGCGCTCGGTGATAAGGCTTAGGTCGTCGAACGAGTTGAAATTGATGGACTTAACATCGGGGAGCAGGGGTCGAAACTCCGCCTTCCACTCCTCGCCCTCGGGTGTTCCCATCATCGACATAGCGCCGTGTGTCGAGCCGTGGTAGGCACGGCGCATCGAGATGAGCTCGGTGCGACCAGTATGGCGTTTTGCAAGTTTGAGCGCCACCTCGACAGCCTCGGCACCCGAGTTCACGAAGTATACGCAGTCGATGTCGCCGGGCAACAGCTCGGCGATGCGGTGGGCATACTCGACTTGTGGTCGCTCGACCATCTCGCCATAGACCATAATATGCATATAGTCGGCTACTTGCTCCTGTACTGCCTTGATAACCACTGGGTTGCTATGCCCGACATTGCTTACCGAGACACCCGCCACAAGGTCGAAATAGCGCTTGCCCTCGGGCGTATAGAAGAACGAGCCCTCGGCACGCGCCACCTCAATCAACATCGGCGATGGCGATGTCTGCCCAACATTTTCCAAAAATTGCTTGCGAAGTATCATAGATTACTATTAAAATGGAAGCTCACAACAATAATCTGACATTACATCTGCAACAATGTTAGTCTCGGACTTTATGTCGCTATATATAGTTGACTGCTTCTGTAATTTGGAGATATATTCTGTTCGTTTTGCAGAATCTTCAATTTCTATTTTTCTTGCTTTGCTAATGTGTAGAAACTCAGATTCTTGGTCAATGCCAAGAAATCTGCGGTCAAGTAAATTTGCGGCAATTCCAGTTGTGCTACTACCTGTGAATGGGTCAAGAATCCAAGCTCCAGATTTTGTGGATGCAAGGATAATTCGAGACAAAACGCACAACGGCTTTTGTGTTGGGTGCTTACCGCAAGATTTCTCCCACTTTGCAATTGCCGGCAAATTCCAAACATCACGCATCTGTGTGCCACCATTTATCTCCTTCATTAGTTCATAGTTGTAGTAATGAGGAGTCTTTGCCTCTTTCCTCGCCCACAGAATGTATTCTGCTGAGTGCGTAAAATAACGACACGAAAGATTCGGCGGTGGGTTAGTTTTAACCCAAGTAATGCAGTTTAGAATCTTGAATCCTAGTTCAGTTAGACAGCGAGCAATAGAAAATATATTGTGATATGTTCCACTAACCCATATAGTGCCATCATCTTTGAGTTTATCCCTACAAGCAGAAAGCCACTTTTTATCAAAGGCGTAGTCTACATCTGCTCCTTGTGATTTGTCCCAATCTCCCTTATTAACACTGACCATCTTGCCGCTCTGTACGCTTATGCCTCCATTCGATAAGTGATATGGAGGGTCAGCAAAGATCATATCGAACTTAAACTCAAACGAATTTAGTAGTTCGATACAATCCCCTTGCAAGAGCGTAAAATTACGGTCAGTGGATTTGTAAAATGGGATTATCATAATTTATCTCTCAACTCTTTTAAACTTTGCCAAGACATCTTTCTGCCTTCACCATTAGGGTAGTTAACATCTTCTTGCCCCCAAATCCACTTGTATACTTTTAGAAGCGTTTCGGGAAGCTCTCCTTGAGTAAATACAAGTGTATTGATTTCATCAATAAAATCGTCGGGATCTTCTCCGTTTTGTACTCTTTCAAGTAGAAAAAGAAGCTGTTTGGTTTGGACTGCATCCTCTTCAGCTTTATTCTTAATATCCTCAAAAATTTGCTTATGTGTTATTTGCCATAGCGTATTTTCCTGAGGATTGTGTATGTATACCAAGAAGTCTTCCTTTTTGGGTCTTCCATACACGCTTTTTCCGCCCGGCTTGGTAATTACAATCGAGGTGCCATCGGCAATTTTTTCAACTTCATATCCTCTATAAGGAAGCTCCTTAAGGCTTTGAGCAAAAACCTCTCTTGGTGCATTTTTGATAGTTCTCCTTTCAAGGTCTATTGAGTGTGTATATATGTTTTTAGCCATTTGTTTATAGTAATGCTGTATTGATTATGCCGTTCTCTAAGTCCTTGATATTGTAAATATTGTCAAGAACCTCAAAGGTCTCTCTAAGGTTGTTTTTTGCACTCTTCCAACCTGAGCCGTCAGTGAACCAAACAAACTTAAAGTAGCTAAGACCTTGAGTCTCTAAAGCAATTGTTTTATAGCTTCGAGCCGTCTCATTTAATTTCGAACCACTGCTTGCGTAGAAGTTTGTCTCTATGCCGTAGATTGTGTTCGAGCGCTTTACTACAAAATCAAATCGTTTTTCAGCTTTGCCATTGTTTGAAATTGAGGATAGGTCGATACCCCATTTAGACTCGATTTCTGAGATATACATCTCCTTGAAGTATGTTTCGCCTTTGACCAAGCCTGCTGAAATTAGGTAGCTCTCAACAAGGTTTTCCATTAGATGACCCCCTCGATTTTTACGACCATTGGAGTCTAAACCAGCCTCGACGCCCAAAACATAATCAAAAAGGTTGCCGACTATGCGATTTTGTATTAGATCGAATAGTCCAGTCTTTCGCATAAAAACCTTGTACTGATCGATGGAATAGTTCATTTCATTAAAATCATATACAAAGTCCCCTTCTGTATCGGTTGCAAATATTTCAGACTCTCTCTTTGCAAGTAAGATGGGAATGCACTTAAGAGTGTCGGGGTATTTTGCGATAATCTTTTCAAAATCGGACTCAATATCTTTAGACCCAATCAATGAATTTAGAATATTAAGTTCAACCTTTAAAGCATTCGCATTGTTATAGACTTTTTCGAAATCTATGTAATATTTATAATCTGCAATATTACTTCTAAAACCAGAAAGCCAAGCATCAAAATCTCTCATAGCCTTAAATATTAGCAACATTCGAAATCATTATCTCGGATACAAAACCTCTGCTATTGGGGTTTGAGTTTATCATGCGGGTCGCATATACTCGCTTTATCTTAAATTGATAATATAGTTGCTCAAAGAAAGATTCACCCGATGTCTCCTCAATAGGGTCTGAATTGCTTGCTACAAATCTTGCCTTCTTTTGAGATATGCGAGTGCAAAAGTCTCTTAGACGGATTTGCTCAGCATCGTTAAATCCCTCTTTTGAGTATGATGTGAACGACGATGTCTCCGATAGGGGCTTATATGGAGGGTCGAGATAGAAGAGTGAATTTGAGGTTGCATAATCTTCTGTCTTTGCAAAATCGCCACATAAAATCTCAACCTTTTGTAGAAGTTCAGATACTGCTAAAAGATTCTCCTTATCACAGATTTTGGGGTTTGCATATTTGCCGTGTGGAACATTAAACTCGCCCTTTGAATTAACACGATACAATCCGTTAAAGCAAGTTCTATTTAGGAATATAAATAGGGCAGCATTCTCTAAATTAGAATATCCCTTTGCATTATACTCCTTTCGTTTCTGCAGAAAGTACTCTTTTCTTCCGTCAGAAGATAGCGAAATGTACTCGGTTTGTATAGTGTAAAGTCTATCAATAAGTCTCTGCACATCACACTTGATTACCTTGTATGTGCAGATTAAGTCGGGATTAATATCATTGATAACCGCGCGTTTAATATTAGGATATTTCTGCAATATCCAGAAAAGAACAGCTCCACCACCAACAAAGGGCTCTATATATGTTAGCTCTTCATAGCAATGCAAATCTTTTGGAAGAGATTTTTCCACCTCATCCAATAGTTGGGTCTTACCACCAACCCATTTAACAAATGGCTTTGCGATAGTTATTTGTATCATAGAGCTTTGCATTGATAATATTCCTAAAATTTGTTTGTCTAACTTAAATGACGGTGTTATTCTGCCGCCGTTAGTTTCCCGCTCTGCTCGGCACGGCGGAGGATGCCCTCGAAGTCGCGTACCGAAGACATTGTCCAGCGGGTGAGGAGTTTTAGCTGCTCGGCATCGCTAAGTTGCCAGCCATCAACCGTTTGGCGGATACGCTCCGAGAGCATATAGATAAGTATCGCTGCCGAAGCCGAGACATTGAGGCTCTCGACCATACCGCACATCGGAATCATCAAGAACTCATCTGCAGCCTCGATAACCTCGTCGGATATTCCTGCGTGCTCGGTGCCGAAGACAAGGGCAAACTTACCCTTTGTAACATCGAAGCTTTCGGGCGTTGAGCTACAACGGTGGGGCGTGGTGGCCACAATGCGGTAGCCCTCGCCTTTAAGTGCGGCGAGTGCCTCGGCTGTGGTTTCGTGGTGCTCGACATCTACCCACTTCTGCGTGCCACGCACGATATTCACCGAGGGGTCGAACTTGCAGCGGTCCTCGACGGTGTGTATCTGCTGTATGCCGAATGCCTCGCAGTGGCGCATAATGGCGCTGGCATTCTGCGGGTGGAACATATTTTCGGTCATAATACGCATATAGTGGGTGCGCTGCTCGACGGTGCGTCGAAGCGTTATCTTGCGCTCCTCGGTGAGGAACTGGGTCATATAGTCGAGGCGTTCGCGTAGCCACTCCTCGCTATGCTCCTCGGTGCGCAGTCTACTTGCGATATTTGTCATCTTCGTCTAATATTTTCAGGTAACTTTCGTATCTCGACCACGCCACACGACCCTCCTTGACAGCCTCTGTTACGGCGCATCCAGGCTCGTGGGTGTGGGTGCAGTTGTAGAAACGGCACTCTGGCGCAAGGCGCATCATCTCGGGGAAGTAGCGACATAGCTCCTTATCGTCGATATCGATAAGTCCGAAGCCCTTGATGCCTGGGGTGTCGATGATATATCCGCCCTCGAGGGGGTACATCGTCGAGAATGTCGTGGTGTGCTTGCCCTGCTGGTGGCTATCCGAGATTTCGCCTGTGCGGATATCCAAGGTGGGGTCTATCGAGCCAACAAGTGTCGATTTGCCAACGCCCGAGTTGCCCGCAACAAGTGTGGTGCGACCACGAAGCATAGCGCGGATATGCTCTACGCCCTCACCCGTGGTAGACGAAAGGCGCAACACCTCATATCCTGCATCCTCATATATGGCCGTAAACTCCTCCGCCTCTGCCTCCCACTCCTCAGTGAGGGTGTCTGCCTTGCCCAAGACGATGCTTACGGGGACTTTATACGCCTCGCAGGTGACCAAGAAGCGGTCGACAAACTCCTTGGGTGTGGTGGGCGAGTGGAGTGTTACGATAAGCAGGGCGTGGTCGATATTCGCAGCGATGATATGCGACTCCTTCGAGAGGTTCGAAGCTCGGCGAATAACATAGTTGCGACGGGGCACAATCTCGATAATAACGGAGCTGTCGCCATCGGGCTCGACCACGACACGGTCGCCCACGACAACGGGATTTGTCGAGCGCACACCTTTTAGGCGCAGACGCCCACGAATACGGCAGTTGAGCGTGCCCTCCTCGGTGGCAACCTCATACCAGCTGCCCGTAGCACTTGTTACGATACCTTCAACTCTCTCCATACGCCTACTCTACCTCTTCGAAAAATATCTGTTCGCGAATTGCCTTGTCTGCCTCTTCGCGGATATAACCATCTATCTGCTTGATAGTTGGCGCAATCCGAACACCAAACTCCACAAGCGGGAAGTATGTCATCGAGCTCGCAAGGGTCTCGTAGCTAATATATTTGTGGTGGAAGAACTCGCGCATCTCGCCATCCACATCGCCCTCGTTGAGCTTGCGTAGCTTCTCGACAAGTTCGTTCTCTCTGCCCTCATACTCCACGAACATCTCGCCGAGCTTGTCGTTACGAATCTCGGTGCCGAGGTTGATGCGGTCGAATACCGAGAGGAGCGAGGCAACGACAACAACCAAGGTTGCGAGGCTCAGGATGCCACCAAGCAACGAGTCGAAGAAGCGGATAGGCTTCCAGACAACCAACATACGCACCAACGGCGCAATAATCCAGACGAGCAGCACGGCACATGCCACGATAACAAAGAATCCCGCAAGATATGCCTTGCCCGGGTCGTCCATGAAGAGAGAGCCTACCTGTGTGGCAAACTTGGGTGCAAGTAATACGGCAGCATAGATGCCTACCAAGTGGCAAAGTTCGACGATAAAGCCACGGCGTAGGCCGAGGATAAAGAGCCAAACGGCTAATATTGCTACAACAATATCTATAACCATAATGAATACCTTATAAATAAAATTCCGCACGAAGTTAGTAATTTTTTTCGTTTCTTCGTATCTTTGCCAAGACAAAATACCGAATATGAGATACTATCTTACCATTATAGCACTCCTTTTTGCTCTTGCTGTGCGTGGTGCAGAGCCTGTGCGCCAGAGTTTTAGTCTCGCATCCGACTGGCAACTATTCCCCGCCACGGCATTGGATAGCGACGATGCCGAGTATGTGTCGTTGCCCCATTCGTTCGACAGTTGTGCCGAGCCGATGACCTATATGCGTGAGTTTGTTGCACCGCGTGAGTGGAGCGACAAGCGTGTATTTTTGCGCTTTGGCGGTGTGGCAGGTAGCGCCGAGGTGGTGCTCAATGGCCGCTATGTGGGCGAGCACCGTGGCAACTTTACAGCCTTTACCTTCGAGATTAGCGACCGTCTGGTCTATGGCTCGAAGAACTATTTGATGGTCGGTGTGTCGGCAGCTTCGCGCAACGATATGCTCCCCACCTCGACCGATATAAAGTTATATAGCGGCATCTATCGTGATGTCGAAATCATTGTTGCCGAGCGAGATATGATTTCGCCTCTGCACTACTCGAGCGATGGCGTATTTGTTGAGCAGGGCACGATTACTGCCGACAATGCCGAGGGCGTTGTGCGCCTCTACCTCTCGACCGCTGCGGAGCATCCTACGGTGGCGGTGCGCTTTATCGACCCCGCTGGTTATGTGGCGTTTGAGGCGGAGCAACGAGTGCAGAAGTACAACACGGCGCGCGGTGTTGAGGTGCCCTACAACTTCGCCTTCCCTGAGTTGTGGAGTCTCGAGAGACCCCAGATGTATAGCGTGGTGGCGGAGTTGTCGGTCGATGGCAAAATCTGCGATAGGGTAGAGGTTGAGACAGGCTTTCGTAAGATTGCGGTGGGCGATGATAACCGCCTAAAAATCAACGATAAGGTAGTTGCTGTTCGTGGCGTAAATATGGCACACGACCGCTTTGGTTGTGGGCTTGTGGCAAGCCATGCCGATATAGATTCCGACCTTGCCATTATCCGCGACCTCGGTGCCAATGCCATTCGCTCGATTGCAGGCCCTCACGATGGCTATCTCTATGAGCGTTGCGACAAGGAGGGTATGTTGGCGTGGATAGATTTCCCCTTTATGCGCTCGCCACTCTCGCTGACCGATATCTGCTACTATCCTACGCAGGCGTTCCGCAACAACGGCTTTGAGCAGTTGCGCGAGATTGTGGCGCAGAACTACAACCACCCCTCGGTGGTTATGTGGGGCATCTTCTCGCTTGTATGGCAGAGGGGCGACGACCCAGTGTCGTATGTTAGGGAACTCAACGAGTTGGCGCATACGCTCGATGGCTCACGACCCACGGTGGCTGTTAGCAACAGCGATGGCGATGTCAACTTCGTAACCGACCTTATCGTATTGCGACAAGATGTCGGCCTGCGCCGTGGTAGCGCCGACGATGTTGCGGTGTGGTGTCATCAGCTTAAGGGCAATGCCAAGTTTGCATCGTTGCGCTATGGTGTATGCTATGGCGAGGAGGGCTCGGTGGTACATCAGACTGACGATGTTAAGCGTCAGGTGCGTGGCGAGAAGGTTGTGCCCGAGCGCCGACAGACATCGCTCCACGAACGATATATCGCCAATATCTCGGAGGCGGATATCTTCTGGGGTGTGTGGCTCGACAATATCTTCGACTATGCCTCACCACGCCGTGCCTATGGCGTTAATCAGTCTGGTTTAGTGGACTTTAAGCGTGAAACGAAGAAGGATGCCTATTGGCTCTATCGCGCTCTCTGGAGTGCCGAGCCTACGCTACATATCGCCGAGAAGCGCTGGATACAACGCCGTGATACCCTGCAACATATCAAGGTATATAGCTCGGTGGGCGAGCCACTGCTTATGATGGGTGAGGATACGCTTCGTGTGCGTGAGGTTGCACCACGCCAATATGTTGCCGACTCGGTTGTTGTTCACGGCCGTGCGACAATCAGCGCCGAGGCGGGCGATTTAAGCGATAAGATAGAGTTTAGAGTTGGCACCTTTGGAGCACTCCAATAGCATCACGACCCTCGCACATCAAAAGATCGTAAATCGAGAGGTTTGGCTCGAAGGGAAGTCTATCATCAAATACCTGAATATAGGGCTCGGCACGAAATGTCGAGCCTCTTCGTTTGTCGCGTAGGTCGATATCCTCCTCCGATGCCACGATATACTGCTCCGAGATGCGTGGCTCGGCGATTTTCAGTACCGAGCATACACCCTCCAAGGTCGCCATATTGAGGTCGACAAGCCACTTCCACTCCTTCGTAAAGAGGGGTGTAAACTTATCGGCAAAGTAGTCGTAGTAGGGCGAGTTGCGGTATGCCGACTCCATCGCCACAAGGTGCTGATGTTGCCAGCGCTTCGAGTAGTCGATGCGCATCGAGCGCATTGCCTGGCGTGGGCGGTTGGCGTGGGCAAGCTGTACGGATAGTTGCATCACACCTCCCGAGGTCATTATCTCGGTGCGGTTGCGCTCCGAGCGCTTTACATAGTTCTCGCCAAGGTCAATAACCACATCGTCGCCACCCTTGATGATGGCTGTCCAATACTCCGTAGAGCCGAAATATGCCGAAGGTAGAATTATCATCGTTGCGCCTATTTTTCAAAAACCAAACATACCCAGCCCTCCTCATCGCTTTGGGCGATGGGGTGTAAGCCACGCTCTGTTACGGCGGTAGTAATATCTGCGATATCCTCCGTAAGGAAGCCACTCAAAAGCAACTTGCCACCCTCGTTTAGTGCTGCGGTGTAGCGGTCGATATCGTTGAGGATTATGTTGCGGTTGATATTTGCCACGACCATATCGTAGGTGCGACCCTCCACGACCTCTACCGTGCCAAGCAAGACCTCCATTTTGTGTGCTATGCCGTTAAGCGAGGCTGCCTCCTCGGCACTCGCTGTCGACCACGGGTCGATATCCACGGCATCGGCACGCTCGGCGCCACACTTGATGGCGGCAATCGACAATACGCCTGTGCCACAGCCTACATCAAGCACTCTGCCTGTGGGTTTTAGCGAGTGTATCGTGCGACACATCATTCGTGTTGTGTGGTGGTGTCCCGAGCCAAACGACATCGAGGGTTTTACGATGATGTCCACGATGCCTTCGTCGGGAGCGGGGTGGTGCGCTGCACGGATAACCATCAGATTATCAATCTCTACGGGGCTAAAACTCTCCTCCTCCCATCGCTCGTTCCAGTTCTCATCCTCTATCTCCGCTTCGCTTACGATAGTGCCATAGTCGGCAATTGCCATAAGTGTCTCATTGCGGCACTCCGCCCAACTCTCTTTAAGGATAAAGGCGTGGAGCTCGGCACCTTCTGCCGTAGGCGTGGTGTCGAAACTCTCAAAGGGGTAGTCTGCCAAAAAGGCGGTGGCAATCTCTGCCATCTCCTCGTTGGCGCACGATATTTTTAGGTCGATATATTTTCGCATTTTTTGCGTGATATTATGTAAAATTTACAAAAAATTTGTATCTTTGAAACAAAGATAGTAATAATATGGCAGAAAGTCATAAAAAGTGGGAAGTTTTTGCACGCGATTACCGTCGATATATTCGCCTTGAGAAGCATCTCTCGGAGAATACTGTCGATGCCTATATGCGTGATTTGGAGGAGTTTGCCCACTACATAATGCGTTGGTTTGATGTTCCGCCCGAGCGTGTGGAGCAACCTATGATTGAGCGCTATATGGCGTGGCTCTACGACGAGGGTCGCAGCCGTGCCTCGCAGGCGCGTAGGCTGAGTGGCATCAAGAGTTTCTACAACTTTCTGCTCCTTGGCGACCGCATCGAGCAACTGCCTACCGAATATATCGAAGCCCCGAAGTCGCGCCGTACATTGCCCGATATCCTTACCCTCGACGAGATAGATGCTCTTGTGCGCACCTTCGATATCACGACCGCCAAGGGTAGCCGCGATAGCGCCATTGTCGAGGTGTTGTATTCCTGCGGTCTGCGTGTCTCGGAGCTATGCTCTCTGCGCCTCGATAACCTCTTCTTTGGCGAGGGCTATATCCGTATTGTCGGCAAGGGCGACAAGCAACGCTTGGTGCCTGTAAGTTCGGCTGCCCGCGACAAGATTCAGCTATATATGGAGCATCGCAAGCCTAAGCATCGCTCGGAGCCTACGCTTTTCTTAAACAACCGTGGCGAGCCTCTTACGCGCGTTATGGTCTTTAATATTATCAAGCAGGCGGCACTGTTGGCGGGTATCGATAAGCAGATTAGCCCCCACACCCTGCGCCACTCGTTTGCTACGCATCTATTGGAGGGTGGCGCAAATATCCGACAAGTACAGGAGTTGTTGGGTCACGAGAGCATCGTTACGACCGAGATATATACCCACCTCGACCGTAAGCACCTTACGCAAGTTGTTGAGGATTCGTTTGTTGATGTCGAAATTTAATCGTTTGGCGTATGAGAAAGATTGTTGCAATACTCCTATTTTTGGCACTCTCGCCCCTCGCCTTTGCTCAGGAGCAAGAGGTGAAGATTGAGGCGGATTGGGGTACGCTCTACGGTACGCTTGCCGTGCCCGACGAGGGCGCATCTACCGCTGTTGTTATCGTTGCTGGCTCGGGACCTACCGACCGCAATGGCAACTCGTCGTTACAACTTAACACCTATGCCTATAAGATGCTGTCGGATGCCTTGGTCGATGCGGGCTATGCCGTCTTGCGCTACGATAAGCGCGCTATCGGTATGAGCTATGCACCACGCGAGGTTGTGCTATCGGCGGTATTTTCCGATTTTGTCGATGATGCTGCGTTGTGCGTTGATTATCTGCACGATGTGGGCTACGACAAGGTCGTTGTGGCGGGTCATAGCGAGGGTGGCGAGATTGCTCTCTGCCTCGCTCTGCGTGACGATGTGGCTATTGATGGCATCGTTCTGCTCTCGGCTGCGGGATACTCGATGGAGACGATACTTATGCGCCAACTATCGGCACAGTTGATGCCCTCGTATATGGGTCTTATGATATCGGCAACCGACATTATCCAGCGCTTAAAGCGTGGCGAGGATGTGGCAGAGGATAGAATTCCCAAGGAGCTTGTTTCGTTGTTCCATCCCTCGGTGCAGCCCTTCTTGCGTAGTAACCTTACGACCGACCCTGCCGAGCTTATCGCCAAGGTCGATGTGCCTACGCTTATTATCTCGGGCGGTCGCGATATTCAGGTCTCGGTCGATAATGCCGAGCGACTGTTGGCATCGTCAAATGGAGCAAAGCATATCTCGTTCGAGAATATGAGCCATGTGCTCAAAGATAGCACGACAGACGATAGAGTAGAACAGATGCTGACGGTATATACCAATTCGCAACTACCTCTTACCGAGGGTCTTGCAGATGCGATAGTAGAATTTTTGAAAACAATATAAACCTTAACACCTTAAAAGTAGGTTCTATAAATTAGGTCGAGTTGATTTTGGAGATTATTTTGAGAATATTTCTTATTTCTTCTCGAAGGCGCAATGCGAGCATTGTAACTGAGGAAAAATAAGAAAGAGTCCAAAATAAGCCCAAAAGCGACCGAAATAGAATCTGCCGAAACAACGATTAACACCTTCACTAATTTATAGAACATACTTTAATACTATGGGATTCTTTGCAAAACTTTTTGGTGGTTCAAAGCCCACCGCCGAATACCCTTCGGATATTGTAGAAATCAATGGCAAGGAGCTAAAACTGACCTTCTTTGCCCACGCCTCGATTGCTATCGAGTATGAGGGTCGCACAATCTATGTAGACCCCGTGGTGGGCAATGCTCGCTACGAGGAGTTGCCCAAGGCCGATATGATTTTGGTTACACACTCCCACTACGACCACTTCGATATGGCGGCTATCGAGGCTGTTCAGCGCCCCGATACCCATATCTTGCTCGATAAGACCTCGGCGGAGGGCTTCCAGGGCGACTGCTATACGATGCTTCCCGGCTCTGTTGCAGAGCCTTATGCCGATATTCGTGTCGAGGCCGTTGCTGCCTACAACACCTCGGAGAGCCAGTTGCAGTTCCACCCCAAGGAGCGTGAGGATTGTGGCTATATCCTGACTTTGGGCGATGCTGTGCGCATCTATATCTCGGGCGATACCGAGCCTACCGACGAACAGCGTGCTATCCGCAATATCGACATTGCCTTTATCTGCGTAAATCAGCCCTACACGATGAAGCCCGAGCAGGCGGTTGAGGCTGTCAAGGCGCTTCAGCCTAAGATTTACTACCCCTACCACTATGGTCAGGTCGATGAGCCTACGGATGTCGAGGCCTTGAAGAAGATGCTTGACTCGGTGTGTGATGTTCGTATCAGACCACTCGCATAAACTGCTATCGCTTAACGCATTAGGGCATCGACTGCGGTCGGTGCCTATGCTTATTATATCCCTAAGTTTCGCCCTCGGCATCGTGGTTGCCGATGGCTATTCGGTGCCTCTGTGGGCAATCTTTAGCGGCGTTATCCTCTCGGGCGTTATGGCTTGGGTTGTGCGCTCGGCTTGGCGCTGGGTCTATTGCTTTTTGGCGATTGCTCTACTTGGCTATGCCGCCTCGGTAGTGCGTGCGCCACACGCCACGGTGCCCTACGATAGTGAGAGTCAAATGGTCGCTATTGTTCGTGGCATACCCTCTCCGCGTGATGGCTATCGTGTGGCAGAGGGCAAGCTCGAGGCCTATCGTGCCGACGACGGCTGGCATAGGGTTAACGATAGGGTGCAGTTATGGCTGCGTAGCGACTCTGTTGAGGTGGGCGATAGGCTCTTGGTCTACGGCAAACTTGTTAGGCGAATGTCGCGCTACGAGGGCTACGACGAGTTGCTCTGCCGTAGAGGCTATGTGGGTGGTGTGAGTGTTGCGGAGCACAACCTCCTTAGCCTTGATAAGCACCGAGTTACAACCCTTCAACAGCGTGCAGTGTCGAAACTTGGTCGCTACTGTGGCGACTCGCTCTCACACGCCACGGTTGAGGCTATGGTGACGGGGTCGCGAAGTGGCATTTCGGCCGAACTTCGTGAGGCATATTCGCGCACAGGCCTTTCGCATATCTTGGCTGTCTCGGGTCTGCACCTTGCCGTGGTTGCCATGGCGGTGGGGTGGCTGTTGATGCCTCTCGCGCTTTTGCACCGTGGCCATCGTCTGCGTAATCTGCTCGTTATCATCGCCTTGTGGCTCTTTGCCTTCACGAGTGGCGCTTCGCCCTCGGTGTTGCGTGCCGCCACGATGTTCACGGTTGTGCAACTCGCCTACTTTACCTCGGTACGCTACGCCTCGCTTAATGCGCTGATGGCCACTATCTTTCTGATGCTTGTCTACCGCCCTGACTACCTCTACGATTTAAGCTTCCAGCTCTCGGTCGCTGCCGTTGTGGGCATCGTTGTTTGGGCTGTGCCCATTGTTCGTGGCTTAAGGTGTAAAGGTTATTTTGTGCGTGTCGTTTCGACGAGCTTTGCTGTGGGCATTGCCGCTACGCTCTGGACTATGCCTATTATCTCGCACTACTTTGATAATATGCCACTTATCGGTGTTATTGTTACGCCACTATTATTGCCTTTGTCGTATATTATTATAGGTTTTGGCGTTGTAGCCTTGGCTCTGCCCTCGGTTCTATCTTCCCCCTTTATTGCTGTTGCGGAGTGGGCGGCGTGGACACAAAATTGGGTGGTCGAGCTTGCCTCAAAGCCGTGGTGGGCAGGCATCGAGTACCGCTTAGATGAGGGTGCTGTGGCCGTAATTTATGCCCTCTATGCGATAATTACTTTGGTAATGTGGAGCACGGAACGAAAAAAAGTGATAACTTTGTAGTCAATGACAGATATCGATATCGAAATATTGCTCTCTTCGGAGGTGCGTGAGGCTATCGAAAGCAACATCGAGCGCGACCCTGCAAGGGTGGCTCTTGATAGAGGTGTGCCCCATGCTGCGGTTGTCGCTACGCAGGTTAAGTATCTGCAACGAGCACGGCGTAAACTACCCTCGCTGTACGAGAAGCGGTGCATTATTCCGCCCCGTGCCTTCGAGCAGTCATCGAGCGAGGAGAGTGCTGAGCGTAAGGCGCTTAGTGGCGATTCGGTGCTCGACCTCACTTGTGGTCTCGGTATAGATGCTATGGCTCTTGCACGCCGTTTTCGTCGTGTTGTAGCGTTGGAGCGTGATGCGGTGTTGGCCGATGTCGTAAGGGCAAATTTGCGCCTCTTGGGCATCGAGAATGTCGAGGTCGTTACCGTCTCAGCCGAGGAGTATGTGGCGACTGCGGAGGAGCACTTCGACTGGGTCTTTGCCGACCCCGACCGCCGAAGCGATACAGGGCGTAAGATGGTATGTATGGAGGATTGCTCGCCCAATATCATCGCCTTGATGCCCCGCCTTCGTGAGATTTCCGACCGACAAGCTATCAAACTATCGCCGATGTTCGACTGCGAGGAGGCCTTTCGTCTATTGTCGCCTTCGGAGGTCGAGGTGGTATCTATCGCTGGCGAGTGCAAGGAGCTAAATATCTATACCCGAAGTGAGCGCGATATGTTGCGTATTGCCATTATCGGTCGTGGCGAGTGGTTGTTCGACCCCTCGGCGATGCACGCCGAGCCTACACCTACGCCCTTCGACCCCTCGGCATATCGCTATATGATAATCCCCGATGTGGCGTTGCAGAAGTCGCGTGTTGCCATAGCCGCCTTTGCCCCGTCGGCATCGATATGGTCTAATAACGGCTACGCCTTTGCCACGGAGATGCCCTCGGAGCCTATCGCTGGGCGTGTTTATGCCATCGAGAGCATCGACCGCTATCGCCCCAAGGAGCTGAAACGCCAACTTAAAGGTATTGGTGTCGAGTTGCTCAAGCGCGATACCTTGCTCTCTATCGAGGCGGTACGCCGACAGCTCGCTCTGCGTGCAGGAAACGAACGAGTGTTGGCCCTTACGACCATTGAGGGTGAAAACTGGGTAATTGCGTTAAAACCAATATGATATGAAACTTTTTGAGCGCATTAACGACATTATACACAACACCCTCTTGCGTGTTGATAACCTTAGTGGCTCGCGCCTATACCTTGCGCAGAGCTACCGTCTGCTCTACTATACGGTGCGTGGCGTAAACCTACACCGCACCTTTGTCGAGAGCGCTGCGCTAACACTCTATACGATGTTTGCGTTGGTGCCTTTGTTGGCTCTCGTTCTGCTTATCCTTGGTCGCTTGGGGTCGTTACAGCCCGCTATCGACTCGCTATATGTAGCCTTTGCCGAGTGGTCGTCGCTGTTGGATAAGGTTTTAGATACTGCCCGTGCTGCTGCCAACAACCTCCCCAACGGCATCTTTGCAATTATCGGTGTGGGCACCCTGCTTTGGGCTATCTTTGCCGTCTTTAAGTCTGTTGAGGAGTCGTTCAACCATATCTGGGGCATCCGCCGTACTCGCCGTTTTTGGAAGCGATACCTTGCCTACCTTATTATTGCTATCATCGTGCCGGCGTTGTGGGGCTTGTCGACATCGTTTACCCTCGACCTCTTTCGCTTTATCGGTCTTACGGGGAATATGAGTGTCGCTGTCGAGCGCCTTATCTCGGTGGCTATCACCTCGTTGGGCGCTACGCTGCTCTATAAATATCTGCCCTATACCCCCGTTGCTTGGCGCAATGCTTGGCGTGCGGGCATCATAGCAGGCGTATTGCTGATGCTATGGCAGTGGGGCTATGTCTATGTGCAGGGCTATATGACATCGTACAACACGATATATGGTAGTTTTGCCGCTATTCCGCTGTTTATCATCTGGTTGCAGTGGTCGTGGAATATCATCTTGTTTGGTTGCGAACTCTCGTTTGCGTGGCAGAACTCGTTGCGCTACGAGCTTATCGACCGTCGTCGCCTGCGCCCCACCTATCACGGTGGCGAGCGTGAGAGTGTCGTGGTCATCGGCTCGGGAAATGTTGCCGAGTGCTTCGCTATTGCCTTAGCCGAGAACGAGGCTATCGACCTACGACAGATATATGCCCGTAACCCCTTGCGTGGCAGGGCTGTGGCTACTGCTGCCGCAACATCGTGGACCGATAACCCCGAGGAGTTGGCCGATGCCGATATCTATATCATCGCCGTTAGCGACAAGGCTGTCGAGAGTGTCGCTTCGTCGCTCAAATTCCCCGACGATGCCATCGTGGTACATACCGCAGGCAGTGTGCCTATGAGCGCTATCCGTGGCCGTGAGGGTCGCCGAGGCATCCTCTACGCCTTGCAGAGCTTTAGCGCGGGTAGACATATTTCGCTTAGCGATGTGCCTATCTTCGTCGAGGCGGATAACGACGATGTGCGCGATATGCTCCTCTCGTTTGCTCGCAAACTATCCACCGAGGTCGACTATGCCGATTCGGAGCGTAGGCGCACCATACACCTTGCCGGTGTCTTTGTCAACAACTTCGCCAACCACCTCTTCGCCCTCGGTGCCGATATCGTCGAGGACGAGGGTATGCGCTACGATATCCTGAAACCTCTAATCCGCGAGACGGCCGACAAGGCAACCTCGGTCGATGAGCCTTCGAAGGTGCAGACAGGCCCTGCGGTGCGTGGCGATAAGGTGGTGACCGACAAGCATATAGCGATGCTCGCAAAGGAGCAGCGCCGACAGAATATTTATAAAGAAATCACTAATAGTATATGGGAAACTTCAAAGAAGATATAGCGTTAGTCGAGGCCATTGTCCTCGATGTTGATGGCGTGATGACCGATGGTGGCATTATCCCCACCCCCGATGGCGACTTTATCCGTCGCTACGATGCCAAAGATGGCTATGCCATAGCCTCGGCACTCCGCGAGGGCCTCAAGGTATTCGTTATCTCGGGTGGCCGTGGTCGTATGTTGGAGAACCGCCTCACGATGCTCGGCGTAACACGCATGTATCTCAACTGCATGGATAAGGTGGCGACAATCAACGAGATAATCGCCGAGTACGACCTGCGCCCCGAGCAACTTCTCTATATGGGTGATGATATCCCCGACCTTGAATGTATGCGCATTGTGGGTGTCCCCGTATGCCCTGCCGATGCCGTGATGGAGGTTATCGAGGCCTCACGCTATGTATCCGAGTTTAATGGTGGCCATGGCGCAGTAAGAGATATCGTCGAGCAGGTGATGCGAGCCAAGGGTATATGGGCGAGAAATCTAAAAGGCGTCCTTGGCCTTTCTTGTGAAATTTCTTGTGATAAGTAGCATCCTTCGGCCCATCCCCAAAATGCCGTCAATGAGCAGTACGCCCAAGTACAGCCCATCGACGGCATTTTTGCGATAGACCAAATTATGCTACTTCTGACAAGAAATTAGGCTCTTTGCCGTGAAAAGCCGCAATCTGCGGCACCAAACTTAACTCCCCGAATGGGAAATACGCCAAGTATGTCCCATCCGAGGAGTTTTCATTTGGCACCACATCTCACGACTTTTGACGACAAAGAGTGCTGGCTGGGAGGTGGTCGGTTGCGCTCCGTTGGAGCGCCTGCTAAAGCAGAGGGGTCTGAGTGGTCTAAGGGGTCTGAGTGGTTGCGCTTGTTTCAAGCGCTGGCTACGCCTCCCCCCTTGGAACCCTTTTACCCCTTTTGTCCCTTGGGGCTATTGCCCGCAGGCGTTCCGCCTGCAATCTCTTTGCTCTTTGCTCATTCTAATAACTAACAACTAATAACTAAAAACTCTCCTGACAATGGGTTACAATGTTTTTTCAGCGGAAGTGTCTAATAACTAACAACTAATAACTAAAAACTAACAACTCTCAAAAACACCAAGCACCCGACCCACTGGTCGAGTGCTTGTTTGCTCCTAAGAGCCACCCAATAAAAACTAAAAAGATTGTACTATTAACATTTGGTCGTTCGCCGACCGATCTACAACGAGGCTCGATATGGCTTATTGTTCGCCTCGTTTGTTACTGTTTCCGAGTGCAAAGATGGGGGATTTTTCCTACGCCCACAATCGCTAAATATAGGTAAATCGACCTTTTCTCACTCCCCGATATAGGGGATTGTGATTTTTCGAAAATTATTCTTATCTTTGTATTCATAAAGATACTCCAATAGCGTATCAAATGTTGTATTAAGCAAAACCGTTGATTATCAATGAATAAGATATATGGCTTGCAGGGCGCACCCTTGCTCTCGCCCGAGATGAAGATTTTCGAACTTATCGAGACCGACCCGTCGCTTGTCTCGGTATTTCAGCGACTCAACATATCGCTACCGTTTGGCGATATGTCGATTGATGAGATGTGCAAGCGTGATGGCTACTCTTGCACGATGTTCCTTATGCTCTGCAATATGCACATATCGCCCGCCTATAGGGTCGATTCAGGGCTTCTTACGCGCGATATGTTGCCCGAGTTGGTGGGCTATCTGCGTGCCTCGCACCGCTACTATATCGGCTATATGTTGCCCCATGTGGCGAGCCACCTCGACGATATTCTCTCGCACTGCGACAACCTCTCGCGTAGCCTCTTTAGTCGCTTCTACAACGACTATATGGCATTCCTCGGCGACCACTTCCGCGAGGAGGAGAGCGAGATATTTGCCATAGTCGAGGGTGCGGAGAATAGCCTCGCAACAGATATTGGTCGCCTCGAAGCGCCTCACGGCGATATCGACGACCGCACCAACGACCTCGCCTCGTTAGTTATCAAGTCGTTGCCCGAGGCTGTGCCCACAACACTGCGCTGTGCGATGCTCAAAGATATATACGCCTTGCGTGACGACCTTCGTGTGCATAGCCGTATCGAGATGCACCTCTTGCGACCCCTTGTCGAGAAGTTCCTTAAAACCGAAGAGCAATGAGACGATACCGTGTAGCCATTGTCGAGCCTTCGGCAATCGTTGCTGAGGGTGTTGGGGTGCTGTTGCGTGCCTCGGGCGATATCGATGTTATCGCCGCCTACGCTACGCCCTCGGAGTTGCAG
The DNA here is from genome assembly GCA_017465575.1 of Alistipes sp. Taxonomy (GTDB): domain Bacteria; phylum Bacteroidota; class Bacteroidia; order Bacteroidales; family Rikenellaceae; genus Alistipes. Next base: position 33,524 of record JAFTVX010000033.1, read on the forward strand.
CGCTTGCGCGCTCACGATGTCGATGTTGTGGTGGCATCGTTGGCGTTTGCGCGTGATATCGACCTACTGCGCTTGGGTGGCGAAACGCCTGTTGTGGGCATCCAAAGCTCGTTGGCAGATGTCGATACCTTGCGTCGTTTCTCGGCTGTCGTAAACCTTTATAGCACCGATTCGGAGCTTCAGCAGAGTGTGCGTGATGTTGTCGATGCCCCCGTTGCGGAGCATAGCCACACTGAGAGCCACGAACTCTCGGAGCGTGAGCGCGATGTTTTAGTCTTGGTGGCGCGTGGTCTAACGAACAAGGAGATTGCCTCGGAGCTCAATATCTCACCCCATACCGTGATGTCGCACCGCAAGAATATCGCCCATAAGACAGGTATCCGCTCTGTTGCGGGTCTTACGGTATATGCGGTACTTAATAAACTGATTGATAGCGAATAAAACTAAAAAGATATGAAGACAGAACTTTGTGCCTATTCGGTTGATGCTTGCCGTACGGCTGCCCGCTTGGGTGTCGACCGTGTTGAATTGTGCGCCTCGCCCGCCGAGGGTGGCGTAACACCCTCTTTTGCCACTATCGAGCGTGTGGCAGCTATCGAGGACTTAGATGTAAGCGTTATGATTCGTCCCCGTGGTGGCGACTTCCTCTACTCCGACGACGAGTTCGAGACTATGCTCCTCGACATCGCGCGTGCCCGCGAGGCAGGTGCTACGGGCGTTGTCTTTGGCGTATTGACCGCCGATGGCAAGGTCGACAAGGAGCGTACTCGTCGCCTTGTTGAGGCGGCGGAAGGTATGGAGACTACCTTCCACCGTGCGGTAGATATGACCGAGGACTACAAGCAGGCGGTTGAGGATATCATCGAGGCTGGTTGCGACCGCATCCTCACCTCGGGTAGCTACGACAAGGCTATCGACGGCATTATGGAGATTGCTCAGGCTGTCGCTGTGGCGCGTGGTCGTATCGAGATTATGGCTGGTAGTGGCGTGTCGTCGGCAAATGCCGTGCAGCTCGCCTCGGCAGGTGTCGATGCTCTGCACTTCTCGGCAAAGACCACTATCGAGGGCAATATGAAGTACCGCAACCCCCGCATCTCGATGGGCGGTAGCGATGCTGTCGATGAGTTCGCTTTGCGCTCGGTAGACGAGGCTGAGGTGCTCAATATTTTGAAACTAATTAAGAGATAGATAGGATATGAGAAAGCTGTTTTTTGCATTTGTTGCCCTCTTGGCGGTAGGTTGTACCGAGGCCTATCAGCAGGGCGTTCCCGCCGAGTGGCGTGAGAGTCTTGAGAATGCTATCGACTCTTCGGAGCGTGGCGAGGAGCTAAAGGCTGCGTTGGAGTCTGTGGAGAAGAGCCAGCGCAAGGATATGGCATACCTTATTATTAATATGCCCGACTTCGACCGCAATGGCATCGACCTCGAGCTTCTCAAGGAGAATGTCGAGTATGCCAATATCGCCCGTGAGCAGTTTGCTTGGGCGCAGCAGTTGCCCGAGGAGGTATACCTCTGCGATGTGTTGCCCTATGCCGTTGTCGACGAGGTGCGTGATTCATGGCGTAAGGAACTCTACGCAATCTTCGCCCCCGAGGTTGAGGGTTGCGCTACGATGTACGATGCTGTGTGCGCCGTAAATGCCAATATCCCTCGCCTTACGGGTGTTGATTACAACACCTTGCGTGAGAAGACCAACCAGAGCCCCTCAGAGTCTATGCGTCAGGGTATGGCATCGTGCACAGGTCTCTCGATTTTGCTTGTCGATGCCTACCGTGCAGTAGGTATCCCCGCCCGCTTTGTCGGTACTGCCTCTTGGCACGACAACCGTGGCAACCACAGCTGGACCGAGGTATGGCTCGATGGCGAGTGGCGCGTTACGGAGTACTACTTCCCCTCACAGCTCGACCACCTATGGTTTATGCCCGATGCCTCGAAGGCTAAGGCTGACGACCGCACCTACGCCATCTACGCTACACGCTTTGCTGGTGGCGATGACTGGTTCCCTATGGTGTGGGCTAATGGCGAGGAGGGCGCATCTGTCGATGAGTTGCCCCAGTGGGTTGGTGCTGAGAATGTTACCCAGCACTATATCGACCTTGCCTATGAGCAGTATACCCGCCACTTGGAGGCTGGCACACACACCTTCTTGCGTATCGCAGGCTACAAGGAGCAGGGCAAGACCGAGCAGTCGGGCGACCGCGTGGCTATGGGTGTCGATATCTTCCGTGGCACCGAGCAGATGGGTGGTGGCCTCACCGCTGGTGAGTTGCGCGATATGAACGACTTCTTCTCGGTACTTCTGCCCAAGAATACCGAGTATGAGTTGCGCTACTACAATGCCGCCGGCGAACTTCAAACCCAGAAGGTTCAGCTTGGCGAGGAGCCTGTTAAAGTGGATATCTTCTTGAACTAAGAGTTATAAGTATTTTTCGTATATTTGCATCAAATATATAGAGACTATGACCAAAGAAAAATTCATTGAACTATTGCGTAAGGCAGTATGCAATTTTGGGAAAGCAATAAGTACTGAAGATGGTAATTGGGTGGTAAAAGGTTTTGTAGATATTCACAAGAATATCTATACTATCTCTGCTGATACTAAGGTTATCTCTAAAATTATTGAGCTTTATATTTTTCCAAAAATAATTGAATTTGCTGCTGCTAATAATATGACAATCGAATTGACAAAAGAACAGAACTTTTACCCTGATATAACATTTAAAGATGATGAGGGGAATCTTTTTGCTGTCGATTTGAAAAGTAGTTATCGCAAGACAGCTACTCACATAAATGGTCTTACATTAGGAGCTTTTACGGGATATTTTCGTGAAAGAAATAGTTTGAAGAATGTTACATATCCATATAGCGCGTATAAGGCACATATTGTTTTGGGTGTAATTTATGATATGGTTTCGGACATTGATGAATGTAAAATATATACATTGGATCAGCTTAACGAGATTGTATCTGTAATTAAGAATTTCCAATTCTTTGTGCGTGAAAAATGGGAGATTGCTCTTGATAGACCAGGTAGTGGAAACACCAAGAATATTGGATCTGTACATAAGATTGAAGACTTAATTAATGGAAAGGGTTCATTTTCAGAGCTTGGTGAAGATGTATTTAATGATTATTGGATGTATTATTTAACGGCAGATATGGCTCGGAAGGCGGAGTTGCCCAAACCTTACTACACGAATATATCAGAGTATAAAAAGTTTAAGCATATTGAGTAATGTTGTCTCAGCTATCACTATTTTCAGAACAAATACCACATCTTGCTAAATTTCCATCTACCCGTTATCAAGGGAGTAAACAGAAATTTGCAGACTGGATATGGGAATGTATTAAGCATATTCCCTTTCACTCTGCATTGGATGCCTTTGGAGGAACTGGATGTATATCTTTCCGATTAAAAGAAGAGGGTAAAAGTGTGACATACAATGATATTCTTCCATTTAATTATATTATAGGGAAAGCTATAATTGAAAATACTAGTGTTATATTGGAAAATGAAGAGGTTAATAAACTTCTATATAAACAACAAGATGTAGTGTATCCCACTTTTATTGAGGATACATTTAGGGATATATATTTTACGAATGAAGAGAATCGATGGCTGGATGTTGTTTCTACAAACATTCGCAGAATTGACAATCCATACAAGCAGGCTATTGCCTATTTTGCATTATTCCAATCTTGCATAATTAAGCGACCTTATAATCTTTTTCATCGCAAAAATCTGTATGTTCGCTTGCAAGATGTCGAGCGAAGTTTTGGTAATAAGAAAACTTGGGATACTCCATTTGAAGAACATTTCAGAAAATTTGTAGAAGAGGCTAATGCTGCTGTTTTTAATAATGGAGAGAGTTGTTTATCTATAAACAAAGATATATTTGATGTTAAAGAAAACTATGACTTTGTTTATATAGACACTCCATATCTAAATGATAGTGGAATGGGGGTTGATTATGCTGATTTTTATCATTTTCTAAATGGACTTGTTGATTATGATAATTGGCGTAATATGATAGATTACAATAGCAAACATTTGAGATTGTATCGACAACCGAATGTTTGGAATAATGAAGTAACTATTAAAAAAGCATTTGAACAATTGCTTTCCAAATTCAAAGATGCAACTATGGCGATATCGTATCGATCAAATGGTATTCCTACGATAGATGAAATTGTTGCAATATTGGAGGGTTTAGGTAAGAAAGTTACAGTTCATCAAAGTTGTGATATTAAATATGTGCTTAGTACTAGGCACAGCAAGGAGGTTTTAATAGTGGCGCAGTAGTTTAATAAGACTTTAAGAATAGTAGTGGCGTATGTAAGAAGCTTTGTAGTTCTCTCATATGCCACTTTGTCTAATCAACATTAGACTTATTCCTTAGGATTTGCCAATTGTTTGTTATCTGTTAGTGATCATACTAAAAGCACTTTTACAAAAGCGAATAAATCTAATAAAAACACTTTTGCAAAAGCGAAAATATATAAGAAAATTTAGTTTGTAGAGGCTAACTTTTTGGGTTAGCCTCTATTTTTATGGTGCATAGTCTATCTCGCTTTCGCGTTGGATAGCCTTTGCTACCATCTCGGCAGAGCGACGGACAAGGGCGGGGTGCATCACGCGCTGACCGCCTCGCTCATAGACCTTACCGCCCAATGCCAACCACGCTGCGGTGTGGTAGGCATCCACGGCATCGTGCTCGCGGTAGCACTCCCAGAGGAAGTCGCCCTTGCGCTCCATCTTCACCGACTTAAGGTGGGCGCATAGGTCCTTGTCGCGTACCTCATCGCCGATATCCATAATATCCCAGTCGTACTCCCTGATTAGCGGGCCAAGATACTCCTTGCCGACAAATAGATGATTGCCGTGCATCGATGCCACAAATTCATAGTTTGGTTTCATAACACACTTTTGTTTATGATTAGACATTATGCTCCATCGGCTGTCGATATGTCAAAGAGCGATGGGTGGTGTGTAGATACACGACACCCCATTAGGCGTTCGACAGCCCTCGATGGATAGGTGTGTTATTTGCCCGAATGGGCTATGTTGTTAAATGATTTTGGGGTAGAATTACACCACAAAGGTACGACTTTTTCGCCGTTCTGCAAATTCCCGAGCCACAAAAATAAAAGATGCCGCCACCACGACGATGTGTTAGCGGTATCTTCTTTCGTTTGTAACTTGCTATGCCTCAAACTTTTCGCCCATAAACCAGCGGGGGAGGTTGCAACCGATATAGTTGCCAACTATCGACCACCACCAAGCACCGAGCATTGCCCATTCGAAGCGCTCCGTGATGATTGCCACGCCATAGTAGTAGGCATCGGCAACGCAGTGCGGAAGACCGCACATAATAAATACAGGAACGCCGAATAGCAACGGCAGGTAGTGGCCACGGCGTGCGCCATATACGGCGAGCGACATAATCATACCTGTGCCCGAGGCCGTTACGATAAGTCCGTGCCACGAGGCTGCGGTGCGGGCAGCAAGAATGGTGTCGAGGTGACCGATAACGGCATCATTTGCCACATAGTGCGTGATGATAGCCGCCAAGAAGCAACCTACGGCATTACCCAAGAGCATAGGCACCAAACGCCACGACTCGCGGTAGGGGAGGTAGCCCGCCTTGCCAGTATATAGTTGTGCGCCACACATCACCACCGACAGCAGACCGAAGGCGAAGAGTACAGCACCAGCCAAGCCACCAACTCTGAGATATACAAGGCCGGCGATGCCGATCATAAGACCGGCAAAGACCGACATTGATAGGAAGTGCCTCATTACATTACGATGTTAATAATCTTGCCCTTAACGACGATAATCTTCTTGGGCTGCTTGCCCTCCAACCACTTCTGTGCGCCGTCCGTAGTTACGATATGCTTAACGATATCGTCCTGAGCCATATCGAGGGCGTACTCCTGCTTGAAGCGGAGCTTGCCGTTAATCATCACGGGGTACTCAAACGAGTTCTCAACGAGGTACTCAGCCTTGAACTCGGGGTACTCGGCATCGCAAACGGTGGTGTCGTGACCCAAAGCCTCGCGCCACAACTCCTCTGCCATATGGGGTGCGAAGGGTGCGATAAGCGCTGTGAGGGGCTCCAAAATCTCGCGCTTCGAGCAGTCGCCCAACTCGTTGAGACATATCATAAAGGCGGCAACCGAGGTGTTGAACGAGAAGTTCTCGATATCCTCTCTTACCTTCTTGATGGTCTTGTGCAGGGTCTTAAGCTCGGCGGGGGTAGCCTTCTCATCGTTGACGAGCTTTACGCCATCGCGTGAGTAGAACTTCGACCAGAGGCGGCGCAAGAACTTATGCACACCGTCTATACCGTTGGTATCCCAAGGCTTCGACTGCTCCAAAGGACCGAGGAACATCTCATACATACGCAAGGTGTCGGCACCATATGCCTCGACGATATAGTCGGGATTTACGACATTGAACATCGACTTCGACATCTTCTCGATAGCCCAGCCGCAGATATACTTGCCATCCTCCAAGACAAACTCGGCATCGGCAAACTCGGGGCGCCACTTGCGGAAGGCGTCGAGGTCGAGAACATCGTTCTTCACGATATTTACATCGACATGAATCTCCTGTGTATCATACTCCTTCTTCAAGCCGAGCGACACAAACTTATTGGTGCCTACGATGCGGTATACGAAGTTCGAGCGACCCTGAATCATACCCTGGTTAACGAGCTTCTTGAAGGGCTCCTCTTCCGAGATGTAGCCCAAGTCGTAGAGGAACATATTCCAGAAGCGAGAGTACATCAAGTGACCCGTAGCGTGCTCGATACCACCGACATAGAGGTCGACATTGCGCCAATATTCGTTAGCCTCCTTGCTTACCAGACCCTTTGAGTTGTGGGGATCCATATAGCGGAGGAAGTATGCCGACGAGCCAGCGAAGCCGGGCATCGTAGAGAGCTCGTAGGGGTAGCCCTCCTCGGTATGCCAGCCCTCGACACGAGCCAACGGAGGCTCACCCTCGGCGGTAGGACCAAAGTCCTTGATAGGGGGCAGTGTAAGGGGCAGCTTGTCATCAGAGAGGCGGTAGGCTACATCATCCTTGTAGTAGATGGGGAAGGGCTCACCCCAGTAGCGCTGACGCGAGAAGATAGCATCACGCAAACGGTAGTTGATAAGCTTCTTACCCAAGCCACGGCGCTCCACCTCGTCGAACATAAAGTGGATGGCATCCTTGACATCCATACCGTTGATAAGCTCCGAGTTAATCACCTTGCCCTCCTTGGCATCGTACGACTCAACCTCGAGGTTGCCACCCTCGACAACGGGGATGATGTCGAGACCAAAGTGGCGAGCAAAGGCGTAGTCACGCGAATCGTGTGCAGGAACTGCCATAATAGCGCCCGTACCGTAGCCTGCCAATACATAGTCCGAGATGTAGATAGGAATCTGGCGACCAGTGAAGGGGTTGATAGCGTAAGAGCCAGTCTTAACGCCACTTACACGCTTGGTGTCGGCGATACGCTCACGCTCCGAACGGCGCTTTGTCTCGGCGATATATGCCTCGACAGCCTCCTTGTTCTCATCCGTGGTAAGCTCCGCAACCCACTCGTGCTCGGGGGCGATAACCATAAATGTAACGCCATAGATGGTGTCGGGGCGTGTGGTGAAAATCTCCAACTTACGCTCCGAATCGGCGATGTCGAAGAATACCTGAGCACCTACCGAGCGACCAATCCAGTTGCGCTGAATCTCCTTCAACGACTCGCTCCACTCCAACTTCTCTAAGCCGTCGAGCATACGCTGTGCATACGCCGTGACGCGCAACAGCCACTGCTTCATGCGCTTCTGCTCCACGGGGTGGCCACCACGCACCGACAAGCCCTCCTTAACCTCGTCGTTAGCCAACACAGTACCCAACGCAGGGCACCAGTTTACCATAGTGTCGGCACGGAATGCAAGGCGGTAGTTCTGCAAGGTCTGCTCCTTAGCCTTCTCATCCATCGCGCGCCACTCCTCGGCAGTGAAAGTAAGGTGTGCAGTCTCGGCAGCATCGATACCCTCCGAGCCATTAGCCTCGAAGTGTGCTACAAGGGCGGTGATAGGCTCTGCCTTTTTCGTTAGGTTGTTGTACCAGTGGTCGAACATCTTGAGGAATGCCCACTGTGTCCAGTGGTAGTATTCGGGCTCAGAGGTGCGTACCTCGCGCGACCAGTCGAAAGAGAAGCCGATCTTGTCGAGCTGCGAACGGTAGCGAGCGATATTCTCGTCGGTAGTTACCGCAGGGTGCTGACCTGTCTGGATAGCATACTGCTCGGCAGGAAGACCGAAGGCATCGTAGCCCATAGGGTGCAAGACATTGAAGCCTCGCTGACGCTTATAGCGCGAGTAGATATCCGATGCGATATAACCGAGGGGGTGTCCTACATGCAAGCCCGCACCCGAGGGGTAGGGGAACATATCCAACACATAGAACTTGGGGCGTGAGGGGTCTACATCTACACGGTAGGTGCCCTCATCTTGCCACTTCTGCTGCCATTTTTGCTCAATGGCCTTAAAATTATACTCCATAACTAACTATATTTGTTTGTATCTTATTTTTCTATTCGTCGTCGTCATCCTCATCGTCGTCGATAAAGGGTGCATCGCCATAGAAGAGGTTATCCATCAACGAGTCGATATCGCGCCTATCCTTCTTCGTTGGGCGACCCATACCGCGCTCACGGAATACGAAGATTGTCTCGTGCGGAACATTCAGCTTGTCCAACTCCTCCTGCGGTGTGCAGTTGAGGCAGTAGTTCGGCACATTCTTCGCCGGCTGGCGGCTCGACACCAAGTCGAGGACCTTGTAGCTATATGTTACCCTCTCGCGCCTAACCGTTATGTGGTCGCCAACCTTGACCTCGCGCGAGGGCTTGGCATAGGCGTCGTTGACCAATACGCGGTTGTGGCGTATGGCATCGGCGGCATCGGAGCGCGTCTTGAAGATGCGCACCGCCCAGAGGTACTTATCGAGTCTTATTTCGCTCATTCTCTTCTCTAAGTTGGTTTGTTCGGCTCACGCTGATAATCATACCGAAGGCGAGCGTGGTAAAGAGCAGCGAGGTGCCACCACGCGATATAAGCGGGAGTGTCTGACCCGTTTCGGGTATTATGTTCACCTGCACAAAGATGTGCAACAGCGCCTGACAAGTGATTAACAAGCCAAGGCCCATGGTCATCAGCGCTGGGAATGCCGTCTTACACTTCTTGCATATCTCCATCGAACGGAAGAAGACCCACAGATAGAGCAACATGAGTATGAGGCCGATGATTAGGCCATACTCCGAGAGGAAGAAGGCGTAGGCATAGTCGCTCTCGGGGTGGATAACCACGGCACGCGAGGTGCTGTGTCCTGCGCCCTCGCCAAAGAGACCGCCATTGCGTATGGCAATCATCGCACGCTGAGTATCCGACAACTCGTAGCTTGCGTTCACCTTGTCGTCGCCAAGCCACTCGTTGGCCCATGTCGAGAGACGGCCACCTGCCGTATCGCCACGACCCATGCCCACCATCGACATAGCGCCCAAGCCAAGAACGCCCACAGTGCCGAGTATCACCGTAAACTTCACAAGCTCCTTAAGGCGTACACGGCCGATATAGAGCATCACGATAGATACAAGGAAGATAAGCACGGCTGTCGAGGTGTGTGCGGGCACGATAACCAAGCACGACAGGATGATAGGGCCAAGCAGAGGTATCGTATTCTCGCGGATTATGCGTTGCTGCTTAGGGTCGGACAATCGCCACGATGTAGGCAGCAGGTTTATCTTGTTGATATTGCCCTGGCGCGACTCCATGCGGCGGGCAAGCATCAAGATAGTGAGGATTTTAAGACCCTCGGAGGGCTGAAACTGAATAGGGCCAATGGCAATCCATCGGGCTGCACCGTTGGTCGTAGTACCCACGAAGTAGGTGGCTACGGTAAGTGCGATAAATATGTAGTAGAACAACGGCGTTAGGCGCATAAAGACTTTATAGTCAATCTTATGCACGATGAAGATGGTGGGAATGGCCAAGACCACAAACATAATCTGCTGACGCAGTGAGTCGGTCGTTGTCATTCGTGACGATATGTCGTAGGCCATCTTCGCTGTCGAGGAGTATACCACAAGCACCGACACGACGAGCAACACCGTGAAGATAATCCACAGTGTGCGGTCGCCCTCGAAGATGCGGCGATTCTTCTCCAACAGCGTGCGTGCTGCCTCGGCGTTACTATTTTTGTTCTTCTCAGCCATTGGTTACTTGTCCAAGATGTTCTCCTTTACCCACTCCTTAAACAATCGGCCACGCTCCTCGTAGTTGCGGAAGAGGTCGAAACTTGCACATGCAGGCGAGAGCAATACCGCATCACCCTCCGATGCGTGGCGCTCAGCAGCACGCATAGCCTCGTCCAACGACGAGCAATCCTCGATAACGGGGATTATGCCATCAAAATCGCGCTTAAGCTTCGCATTATCCAAGCCCATACAGATTAGCGCCTTGACCTTACGGCGAGCAAACTCCTTCAACGGTGTGTAGTCGTTACCCTTGTCCGTGCCACCTGCAATCCAAACGGTAGGCTGCTGCATGCTCTCCAAGGCGTACCACACCGAATCGACATTCGTAGCCTTCGAGTCGTTAATCCAGCGTATGCCGTTGCGCTCACCAGCAGGCTCCAAGCGGTGCTCGACGGGCGAAAAGTCGTAAATCGAGCGCTTGATAACGCGAGGCTCAACACCCGCAGCGAGGGTTGCGAGGGCGGCAGCCATAGCGTTGTAGATGTTGTGCATGCCGTGAATCTGCATCTTGCGCGTATCTATCGTTACGCTCTGCTTGCCCACCGAGGCGGTGAAGGTGTAGCCCTCCAACACAGCATCGCCATCGCCACTTGCAATGGCGGTGTTGATGGCGAAGGGGAGCTGACGGGCACGCAACGACGAGTCCATCTTGTCGAGCATCTGGCGTGTCATATCGTCATCGGCAGAGTAGATGAAGGCATCGGCTGACGACTGATTCTGCGTGATGCGCATCTTTGATGCTGCATAGTTCTCAAATTTGTAGTCGTAGCGGTCGAGGTGGTCGGGGGTGATGTTCATCAATACGCCCACATCGGCACGGAACTTTGTCATACCATCGAGTTGGAACGAGCTAAGCTCCAAGACATACCAGAAGTTCTTCTCGGTGGCAACAGAGTAGGCGAAGCTCTCGCCAATATTGCCACCGAGCGAGACCTTACGGCCAGCATCACGCATAATCTTGTAGATAAGCGATGTCGTCGTGGTCTTGCCATTCGAGCCTGTGATGCAGATGGTCTTTGCCACACCCTTGTAGCGACCTGCAAACTCAATCTCCGAGATTACGGGGATGCCACGCTCTCTGATTTTCCTCACGATAGGCGCCGTGTCGGGAATACCTGGCGATTTAACCACCTCGTTGGCATCGAGGATGCGCTCCTCGGTGTGCTGACCCTCTTCGTACTCCACTCGCCACTCGTCGAGTCGTTCGCGGAACTTGGGGGCTATCTTGCCCATATCCGTAAGGAATACATCGAAGCCCTTCTTCTTGGCGAGGATTGCCGAGCCATAGCCCGAGATACCACCACCTAATACAACTATCTTGCGTTTCATTTTACTGGATTTTTAGCGTTACGAGTGTGAGCGCTGCAAGCATCAATGAGATGATAAAGAAGCGCATCATAATTTTGGTTTCAAACAGACCCTTCTTCTGGTAGTGGTGGTGTATGGGCGACATAAGGAGTATGCGTCGGCCCTCGCCATACTTTCGTTTGGTATATTTGAAGTACGACACCTGCACCATCACCGAGAGTGCCTCGACGAGGAATACGCCACACAATAGGGGCAAAAGTAGCTCCTTGCGGATACATAGCGCAAATACGGCGATGATACCACCAATCGTGAGCGAGCCGGTGTCGCCCATAAATATCTGCGCAGGGAATGAGTTGTACCACAGAAAGCCGATAAGAGCACCCGCAAAGGCGGCAGCAAAGACAATAAGCTCACCGCTGTCGGGGATATACATGATGTTGAGGTAGTCCGAATAGATGATATGTCCCGAGAGGTATGCCAAGATACCAAGCACGATGACTATCGGCACGGAGACGCCCGTAAGCAGGCCATCGATGCCGTCGGTGAGGTTTGCACCATTCGACACGGCGGTAATAACGAAGATTGCCACCACGATATAGAGCAACCAGGCGAGTGTCTCGTTGCCACCCGTGATAACCTTGTAGTCAAGCATCGTATCTTTGAGGAAGGGGATAGATGTCTTGAGGCTCTTTTCGGGTGTTGTGCTAATCACACGGCGGTCGGTGTAGGTGTCTACAACCTCGCCTGTGCGGTCGTCCGTGATGGTGTAGGTGTAGGTCTCGAAGCTCTTCTCGCGGATTACGATGTCGTCAGAGAGCCACATCGTTGTGCCCACGATGATGCCAAGACCCACCTGACCCACAATCTTGAACTTGCCCTTAAGACCCTCCTTATTGTGGCGGAACACCTTGATGTAGTCGTCGAGACCGCCCAAGAAGCCGAGCCAGAGGGTCGAGATTAGCATCAACTGCACATAGACATTGCCCAGGTTGCCAAAGAGCAACACGGGGATAACGAGCGAGAGGATGATGATGATACCGCCCATCGTCGGAGTGCCCTTCTTCTGGAGCTGACCTTCGAGGCCGAGGTCGCGGATATCCTCGCCAATCTGCTTACGGCGAAGCATGCGAATGATATGCTTACCTGCGAAGATGGCGATAAGCAGTGAGAGTATGATTGCTGCTGCCGAACGGAACGAGATATACTCGCCCACACGCATGCCAGGCAAATCGGTGTTTTCGTTTAGGTAGCGGAATAACCAGTAAAGCATATTTCTGTTGGGTTAATCTTTTTTGGGGTTGTTACTTTCGGTGTGTTGTAGCAAATGCCTCGCGTATCTCGTCGCGGTCGTCGAAGTGGTGCTTCTCGGTGCCGATAATCTGATAATCCTCGTGGCCCTTGCCCGCGATAAGGATTATATCGCCCACCTTGGCCAACATCGCAGCGGTGCGGATAGCCTCTCGGCGGTTGGTTATGCGTAGGTAGTTGCGCTTCTCGCCCACGCCAGCGACCATATCGTCGAGTATCGCCTCGGCATCCTCGGTGCGGGGGTTGTCCGAGGTGAAGATTGCCGTTGTGGCATATCTCACGGCGATTGCTGCCATCTCGGGGCGCTTTGTTTTGTCACGGTCGCCACCACAGCCACATACGACGAATAGCTGCTGCTCGCCACGGCGCACCTCCTCGATAGTCTCCAAGACATTCTCCAAGGCATCGGGCGTGTGGGCATAGTCCACGATAGCCATAGTGCCATCATCGGCCGCCACACTCTCGAAGCGACCGCTCACAGGTCGTAGTGCCGAGAGTGTCGTTAGCACCTCCATCTTATCCCAGCCGAGGAGCGTTGCTGCGGCATATACCGATGTTAGGTTGTAGGCGTTGAACCTACCCGTGAAGTGCACCCAAAGCTCGTTGCCCGCCAAGTTGAGCAACATGCCGTCGGGCAACATCTCGACAAGGCGTGTGTTGAAGTCGGCCATCGAGCGCAACGACATACGATAGACCTTCGCCTCGGTGTTCTGTACCATAACATCGCCATTGCGGTCGTCGATGTTCGTAACGGCCCACGCATCCTTTCCGAGCTTGTCGAAGAAGAGCTTCTTGGCACGGATATACTCCTTGTAGGTGCCGTGGTAGTCGAGGTGGTCGTGCGTAAGGTTGGTAAACAGACCGCCCGTAAACTTCAAGCCGTCGATGCGGTGCTGCACGATAGAGTGCGACGACACCTCCATAAAGCAGTAGTCGCAACCCGAATCCACCATACGGCGCATCATGGCGTTGAGGCGTATGGCATCGGGTGTTGTATGTGTCGATGCGATGCGCTCCTCGCCAATGCGGTAAACCACGGTCGAGATAAGTCCTGCACGGTAGCCCATCGCCATAGTCATATCGTAGAGCAGTGTGGCTGTCGTGGTCTTGCCGTTGGTGCCCGTGACACCCACCAAGCGCAACTCCTCGGAGGGGTGGTCGTAGTAGGCTGCCGCCATCATCGCCATCGCCTCGTTGGTGTCCTCCACAACGATATATGCCACATCGTCGCTCAGACTTTCGGGGAGGCGCTGGCAGACAATAGCCGTTGCGCCACGCTCCACAGCCATCGGAATATAGTTGTGACCATCGCTTGCTGTGCCAACAACGGCAAAGAAGCAGTTGCCCTTTTCGACCTTGCGTGAGTCGTATTCGAGTGCCGAAATCTCTCGCTCGACACCGCCTCGTATATCTAATGCTCGCACATCGGCGAGTAGTTCGTTAAGTTGTTTCATTAGTCGCTATCTCTCTAAGTAGAGATGAATGTTTTTGATGTTTGCGTTAATTCGTGTTCCGTTTTTGATGCTCTGGCTCACCACACGACCTGCGCCCGTGTGTGTAACCTTCAACCCTGCGTGCTCCAAGAGGTAGAGGGCATCCGATAGTCCCATACCCACAACATTGGGCACTACGCCCTCCTCAATCTTGCGTGGCTCAACAACGGCACATCCCGCCTCGTTCACCGTGGCGATGCTCCACTCGCTGTCGTCGTTCTTAATCTCGCTGTCGTTGGCCAAGCGCTTCGAGATATGCTCCACAGCCTCCGACTTGCCAGACTTGATAGCCACAGAGCTGTAAGGTGTCTCGGCCTGCTCCAAGGTGGCGTGCAGGGTGGGGTCGTTGTCGTAGACATACTCCATGATGTCGCGAACCACCGAGCCGGTAAGGCTGATACCAAAGTAGGTGGGGTGGGTCGGTGTCGACTGCTTAGCCACCGAGACCATAATGGTGTACTTCGGGTTATCCTGAGGCATCATCGTGATGATAGAGCCGAGGTAGTAGCGGTCAATGGAGGGTGTCATACCGTCGAGCATCTGCTGATAGTCCTTCTTGGCTATGGTGTTGAAGTTACCCCATATCTGTGCCGTACCTGTCTTACAGCCGAAGCTGATAGGCAGGTCTTTCAAGCGCCATGCTGTGCGCTCAGGAACGGCCGCCGCTGCCAAGCACTCATAGAGGGCATCGAGGGTCTTATCCGAGCACATCTTATCTTTGAGCGTCAAGACAGGCATAGTCTTAACAACCTCGCCATCGCGCTCGATGCGGTCGACAAGGCGGGGCGCAACCATACGGCCACCATTTGCCACGCCGTTGTAGAAGGTGAGGGTGTGCACCGTCGGAAGCTCAATAACATAGCCGAAGGCCAAGCGGGGGAGTGTCGTGGCGTTGTCGCCATGGCGTCGCCAATCCTCGGTGCCAGGGTGGGGCATTACAGAGCGTGCCTCCTTGAACTCGCCAAGACCGACATAGTCATTGAAGAGCAAATCCTCCAAGAAGTCGGTATAGCGCTTGGGATTATCCTTGAAGCGCTCGTAGACAGCCTTGGCAAAGAAGATATTCGACGAGTGGGCAAAGCCATCACGCAGAGTGACGGAGTCGCTACCTACCTCGCGCGCCACATTGTGCGAGTCGACAACGCGGGTCTTGCCAACGGTCTCCGCTGCACCCTTAATCTCGACTGTCGAGTTGATGTCCATGCCACCAATTTCGAGAAGTGCCATCGCCGAGGCGAGCTTCATCGTTGAGCCAGGGCAGAGGGCGGTACGCATAGCGTGGTTGTAGACACGCTCGGTGTAGTTGGTGCCTCGCTCCTCGCCCGACGAGAGGTTTACCATACAGAGAATATTGCCTGTGGCGGCCTCCATGACCATAGCCACACCAAACGATGCCTCCTCCGATGTGAGGGCATCGCGCAGACGCTCCGTTGCCATCTTCTGCAAGCCGGCATCAATGGTTGTAACCACATTACAGCCATCCTCGGGCATGCGGTTGCGCTTGTCGTTGACCCTTGTCCAGAAACCGTGGGCGATGCGCTGCTCGACAGCCAAGCCATCGTGGCCCGAGAGGTACTCGTCGTAGATAAGCTCCAAGCCCGAACCTCGGCTGGTGTCGCCCTTGATAACGAGCATGCCATCACGGCCGATAACCTGACGAGCGAGGTCGTCAGAGGGGTAGATGCGCGCATCAACACGCTCACTGCCGTATACAACGCCCATATTCTGGTTGAGGATGGGGAACTGGCGCTTCATCATATTCCACTCGTCGGTGGTTACCGAGCGAGGGAAGATTTTGAGAGCACGCGGTGCACGCTTCTTATCCTTCTCGATGTTCGTGTAGAAGATGTTGCGGTACTCCTGCTCCGAGATATAGTCGTAGCCCTCGCGCTCGGCATCTGCCTCCGAGAAGTGCAGAGCAAGCAGCTTGGCTAACGAGTCGACATTTGCCTTGAAATCCTCGGGCTTGGCATCGCGGAAGCCCTCTGAGGCGAAGTCGAAGGTCGCCTCATAGCGCACACTCGACAAGGCAAGAGGCTCGCCCGTAGATGCGAGGATAGCGCCACGATGTGCCGAGATGGTCTTGGTGCGGTATACGCCGTCGGACATAACCTCGGCGTTGTGCTTTACCGAGGGGCTTACGAACTGCACCCATATAAGGCGGGCGGTGATACCCAGCGCCGCAAGGATAAAGAGGGTGTAGAGCACACCCACACGGTGGAGGATGTCCTGCTTGGCATTGCCCTTCTTTTCGGTATTTTTTGTTTGGCTCATAGGGTTATCACTTTTTCTCTATCAGACGACTGTTGTTTCTTAGGTCGATAAGCTCGATGCCTCGCTCTTCGAGCATTCGCTTTACCTCGTGCTTTGAGGATATGCCATAGCGCTCCTCCTCCATAAGCACCGAGCGCTCACGCAACACCGAGGCACGCTCCTCGAGGATGCGGCACTCACGGTCGGCATTGAGTGACATAAAGGTGAGGAAGATGCTGAAGAAGCACATCGCGGCGATGGCAATCAGGTAGGGGTAGTACTGCTGAGCACCCTCGCTCGTGAGGAAGTTACCCGTGGCGAGGTTCTTGACTATCGAGCGCTGGTTGCGCTTCTCCTTCTCCTCGGCCTCCTGCTTCTCGCGCTCCTCCTCGGCCATACGCTCACGCTCTGCCTCTATCTCCTCGTCCCTCTCGCCTTGGTTTACGCGGATTATCTCGCGACGGATGCGGCGGCGCATACGCTCCTCCTCCTGGGCCTGTCGCTCACGCTCCACAGCCTCGGGGTCGAATGCCACCTCGTCGTCGCTATATTCACGCTCTATATCGTCGTACTCTCTCATTGGTTTAGGTCTATGGGTTAAATTTTCTCGGCTACACGCAACTTGGCACTACGCGAACGGGGATTGCGCTCTACCTCTTCGGTGGTGGGCACTATGGCCTTCTTCGAGATAACCTTCAAGGGTGTTGTTGCACGACCAAAAAAGTCTTTCTCAATGCGACCCTCGGTGTTGCCACTACGCATAAAGTTCTTGACGATGCGGTCCTCCAACGAGTGGTACGAGATAACCACCAGACGACCACCCGGCTTAAGAAGCTTGATGCTCTGCTCGAGTGCCATCTTGAGTGCCTCCATCTCGCCATTCACCTCGATGCGCAACGCCTGAAAGAGCTTGGTGAGGAACTTAGCCTCGTCCTTGGGCGGTGTGCAGGGCTTTACTGCCTCGACAAGCTCGGCTGTGGTCTCGATGGGCTTTTGTGAGCGGGCACGCTCGATGCAGTTTGCAATCTTCCAGGTGGTGTCCAACTCGCCATACTCCGCAAGTACCTTCGCCAACTGCTCCTTGTCGTAAGAGTTTACGATGTCGGCAGCGGTGCGCTTGGCGCGTGTGTTCATACGCATATCGAGGGGCGCCTCGCCACGGAACGAGAAGCCACGGTGCTTGGCATCGAAGTGGTGCGACGACACGCCGAGGTCGGCGAGGATGCCATCTACCTCGTCAACGCCACGCAGGCGCATCGCGCCACGCACAAAGCGGAAATTCGATGCCACAAACTCGAAGTGCTCATCTTGGGGTGCGTTGGCTGCCGCATCGGGGTCCTGGTCGAGGGAGTATAGCTTGCCACCCTCACCCAAGCGCGCAAGAATCTCACGGGTGTGGCCACCGCCACCCATCGTAAGGTCGATGTAGATGCCACTCTCCTTGATTGCGAGGTGCTCCAAACACTCCTCCAAAAGCACGGGAATATGGTATGTTTCGTTAGCCATTTTTACTATGTAAAAAAATAACGGCGTAAAGGTACGAAAAAAAGAGCAAAGTTCAAAGAGGAAAGAGAGAAGTTGTTAGTTGTTAGTTTTTAGTTGTTAGATGGGCGCAGTCGATAGAGAATTTAGGGAAATTAGGGAATTTAGAGAATTTAAGGAGAGCGCTACCGACATTTATCCCTAAGCTCCTTACACTCCTTAAGCTCACTAAACTCCCTAATAAACTTCCTTCCAGCCAGCACCCCTCCTAATTTCTTGTCAGAAGGGGTCTAATTTGGTCTCGACACGAAGAAGCCCGGATGGGACATACTAAGCGTATTTCCCATTCGGGCTTCTGACTGAGAGGCCGAAGTAGACCCCTTATCACAAGAAATTACTCGGGCTTAACCAACGAGAGGTAAAGCTCATCAAGCTGTGCCTGTGCTACGGGCGAAGGACCATCGAGCATCACATCGCGACCCGCGTTGTTCTTGGGGAATGCGATGTAGTCGCGGATAGAGTCCGAGCCACCAAACAACGAGCAGAGACGGTCGAAGCCGAAGGCGAGACCACCGTGAGGAGGTGCGCCATACTTGAAGGCGTTCATCAAGAAGCCAAACTGCTCCTCTGCTGCCTCGGGTGTAAAGCCCAGAGCATTAAATACTTTTGCCTGAAGCTCGGCATCGTGAATACGGATTGAGCCACCGCCAATCTCGGTGCCGTTACATACGAAGTCGTAGGCGTTAGCACGCATCTTGCCAAGCTCGCCTGAGTCGAAGTACTTGGCATCCTCGGGCTTGGGTGAGGTGAAGGGGTGGTGCATAGCGTAGAAGCGCTGTGTCTCCTCGTCCCACTCGAACATCGGGAAGTCGACAACCCAGAGGGGTGCGAACTTCTTGGGGTCACGAAGACCAAGGCGCTCGGCAACCTCCAAGCGGAGTGTGCAGAGCTGTGTGAGGGTCTTGAACTTTTCGCCACAGAGGATGAAAATCATATCGCCATTCTTGGCGCCTACACGCTCGGCAATAGCCTTCAAATCCTCTGCCGAGAAGAACTTGTCGATAGATGACTTGATGTTGCCCTCGGCATCCACACGGATCCAAACAAGACCCTTGGCACCCACCTGAGGACGCTTTACGAACTCGGTGAGCTCGTCAATCTGCTTACGGGTGTACGAAGCGCAACCCTCGGCAGCGAAACCTACGATATAGTCTGCTGAGTCGAAGACCACAAAGTCGTGGCCGTGAGCAAGGTCGGTAATGTCGCTAAATGCCATACCGAAGCGCAAGTCGGGCTTATCCGAGCCATACTTCTCCATAGCCTCAATCCAAGGCATTCTGCGGAAAGGCTCCGAGTACTCGATGTCCATAACCTCCTTGAACATGTAGCGTGCCCAGCGCTCGAAGATTTCGAGTACATCCTCCTGCTCTACGAACGACATCTCGCAGTCAATCTGTGTGAACTCGGGCTGACGGTCGGCACGAAGGTCCTCATCGCGGAAGCAACGCACAATCTGGAAGTAGCGGTCGTAGCCCGCAACCATAAGGAGCTGCTTCAAAGTCTGGGGCGACTGGGGGAGTGCGTAGAACTGGTTGGGGTTCATTCGCGAGGGCACGATAAAGTCACGCGCACCCTCGGGTGTAGACTTGATGAGATAGGGTGTTTCAATCTCCAAGAAGCCCTCTTTATCAAGGAATTGGCGCACTGCCTGTGCCATACGATGGCGCAAAATCATAGCGCGCTGCAAGGGTGGACGACGAAGGTCCAAATAGCGATATTTCATACGCAAGTCGTCGCCACCATCCGACTCCTCCTCGATAGTGAAGGGAGGGGTTACGGCACGGTTCAAAATGCGAAGCTCGGTAGCCGAAATCTCGATGTCGCCAGTGGCGATTTTTGAGTTCTTCGACGAGCGCTCGATAACCTTGCCCGTTACCTGAAGAACAAACTCGCGACCTACCTCTGCGGCAGCCGCCTTAACGGCCTCTGACGAGTGCTCCTCGACGGTAATCTGGGTGATGCCGTAGCGGTCACGAAGGTCGATAAATGCCATCGCACCGAGGTTACGCACCTTCTGTACCCAGCCTGCAAGAGTCACGGTCTGGCCTACATTCTCTATGCGGAGTTCACCGCAATTATGTGTTCTGTACATAACTATGTTGTTGTTAAATTTCGTGTATTCAGCTTTTTTTGTATCTTTGTAACCCACAAAGGTAATAATTTTTCAACTAACTTAATTAGTTATGAGCGAAAAAATTAAGCAAACCCGCGAGCAAGACGAAAAATTTATGCGTCAAGCACTAAACGAGGCGCTCCGTGCGTTAGATAAGCGAGAGGTGCCTATTGGCGCTGTGGTCGTTGCTGGCGACAGGGTTATTGGTCGAGGCCACAACCTCGTCGAGACTTTGATGGATGCCACGGCACACGCCGAGATGCAGGCTATCACGGCGGCGATGTCGGCGCTTGGCGGTAAGTATCTGAACGACTGCACGATATATGTTACGGTTGAGCCTTGCGTGATGTGTGGTGGCGCGTTGGCATGGAGTCAGATTGGGCGTGTTGTCTATGGTGCAGCCGACCCAAAGCGAGGCTACTCGACCTACTCGGATAGGATTCTTCACCCCAAAACCGAGGTCGTTGCAGGGGTGTTAAAGGAGGAGTGTGAGGTGTTGATGAACGAATTTTTTCGTTCGTTGCGTAAATAAGTGAGCATAAAAGTGTTTGATATTCTAAAAATTGTAGTAAATTTGCGCTTGGCTTTATTTTAAATAGGTCATCAAGCTACGGACATAAATAATATAAAGTATAAAAACTAACTATCTAATTATGAAAAAACTCATTATGACCGTTGTTGCACTTATGGGTGCTACAACTCTCTTCGCCCAGACCGATGTTGTTGCAACTTTCCAGCAGGGTCTTGCAAATGCTAAGGCTGCTAACTACACCGAGGCTATCGCACAGTTCCAGGAGGTTGTTGATGCAAGCTGGGATATCGAGGAGCCCGATGCTAACCAGCTCAAGGCTATCGCAGGCTCGAAGAAGTTTATCGTTACTTGCTACAACAAGCTTGGTGTTGCTGCTATCAACGCTAAGCAGTACGAGGATGCTGTTGCTGCCTTCACCGAGGCTGCTAACTGCGCTGAGCTTTATGAGGATATCTCTGCAATGAACAAGAACCGTACGCTTATCGGTCAGGTTTATGAGGTGCAGGGTGCTGATGCCTTCAACTCTGGCGACTATGCTACCGCTATCGAGGTATTCTCAAAGGGTTACGAGGCTGACCCCCGCAACACAGGTATGGCTTTGAACCTCGCTGAGAGCTACTTCAAGAGCGATATGTACCAAAAGGGTATGACTATCTGTACTGCTATCTCGCAGCTCAACGCTGACAAGTTCGCTGAGGCTATCGCTGAGGCGCAGTCTAAGATGGCTATGTACACCAACAACGAGGTTGCTAAGTTGCAGATGGCTAACGACTACGACGGCATCATCGCTATGGCAGCCGAGCTTTCGGATGCTGCTTTGGCACAGAAGATTACCCTCCAGGCATACTACGCAAAGAAGGAGTTCCAGAAGATGGTTGAGCTTTCGGAGGCTGCTCTTGCAGCACAGACCACCGACGAGGGTCGTAGCGACATCTACTACCTCCTCGGCGTTGCTTACAACGAGATGGAGCAGTTCGACAAGGCTATCGCTGCTATGAAGAATGTAACTGCTGGTACTAATGTTGAGAATGCAAAGGCTGTTATCGCAGCGCTCACCGTTGAGTAATCGGTTAGAATCAGATATGAATTACCCCGAGGCGAAACCTCGGGGTAATTTTTTTGTAAAGTTTTTAGTTCTTAGTTTTTTAGTTGTTAGATTAAGACGATAGGACAAGTAAGACGATAGGATGATAAGAAAAATCCTAATGGTCTTATGGTCTTAATGGTCTTATCGTCTTATAATTCTTCTCCTTCCAGCCAGCACTCAGCCAATTTCTTGATAGAAGGGGTCTAATTTGGTGCCGATAAAGAGAAAGAGCGGATGGGACATTCCGGGGTGTAATTTAATGTCAAAAGTCGTGAGATGTGGTGCCAAACGAAAGAGCCCCAGATGGGACATACTAATTAATGAGCAATGAGCAATTAGAAATTAGCAATGATTTGTTTCAGAGTTGTAATTTCTTGATAGAAGGGGTCTAATTTGGCGCCGATAAAGAAAAAGCCCGGATAGAACATTACGGGGTGTAATTTAATGTCAAAAGTCGTGAGATGTGGTGCCAAACGAAAGAGCCCCAGATGGGACATACTAAGGCGTATTTCCCATTTGGGGCTCTAAGTTTGGTGCCACAGATTGCGGCTTTTCACATTAAATTAACCGCATTTTGAGTAGCCGCACGACATACAAGTCAAACAACCGTTCTGGTATGCCATCTGCTCCTGACCACACTGCGGACAGCGACCCTTGCCACGAGTACCATCCTTGATGTACTGCTTCAAGGCGCGCTCCACACCATTCTTCCAGGTGTTGATAGTCTCCGAGTCGAGGTGAAGACCATCTACAAGCTGCACTACCTTGTCGATAGGCATGCCGTAGCGCAATACACCCGAGATAAGCTTAGCGTAGTTCCAGAACTCCTCGTCGAAGAGTCGTGAGATACCGCCGATGGTGTTGATATAGCCGTAGCGGTCCTGATACTGGAAGTCGTAGCGCTTGGTGCCATCCTTCTCGCATACCTTGAGGATGTTACCGTGGGTGATGGTCTTGGGGATATACATAGCATCCTCCTCGATCTTACCGGTGAAGATCTCGTAGGGGCGGTCATCCTGCTTACCTACAAAGGCAATCCAATCCTCCTTGCCGTTCTTGAAGCGCACGATGTCGGCGGGGATAGACTCGGGACGACGGATTGTCTGGTTGTCCTCGCACTTCTTCTTGGCGTTGCCCTTCGACTTAACATCGAGCAATACGCCGTCGCGGCAGCCGTCACGATATACTGTGATACCCTTACAGCCCGACTCCCACGCTGTGCGGTATACATCTGCTACAAGCTCCTCGCTCACCTCGTTGGGAAGGTTCACGGTAACCGAGATTGAGTGGTCTACCCACTTCTGGATAGCGCCCTGCATCTTGACCTTTGCCACCCAGTCGATGTCGTTGGCGGTAGCCTTGTGGTAGGGCGATGCCTTGAGCATCTCGTCGAGCTCCTGCTCCGAGATTGTCTGGAGGCGTGATGTGTCGTAGCCGTTGATCTCTGCCCACTTCACAAACTGGTGGTGGTATACATAGTACTCGATGAACTTCTCGCCTGTCTCGTCTACGAATGATGCCACCTGGTCCTTGTCCGAGGGGTTAATCTTACGACGACGCTTGTATACGGGGCGGAATACGGGCTCAATACCCGATGTTGTCTGCGACATTAGCGATGTTGTGCCTGTGGGGGCAATGGTGAGCATCGCGATGTTACGACGACCATACTGCTGCATAAGCTCGCGGAGCTCGGGTGCAGCCTCGAGGATACGACCAATCATGGGGTTGCCCTGCTCCTTCTCGAAGTTGAATACGCCGAAGGCGCCACGATCCTTTGCCATCATAACTGATGCACGATAAGCCTCTACTGCGAGGGTCTTGTGTACCTCTACGGCAAAGTCGATAGCCTCCTCCGAGCCGTAGCGCATACCGAGTGCTGCGAGCATATCGCCCTCGGCGGTGATACCCAAGCCGGTACGACGACCCTTGAGTGCCATATCCTTAATCTTCTTCCAGAGTTCGAGCTCTACACGACGAACATCCTGGTCCTCGGGATCGCCCTCAATCTTCGAGATGATAAGGTCTACCTTCTCCAGCTCGAGGTCGATGATATCGTCCATAAGGTGCATAGCCTTTGCGATATGCTCCTTGAAGAGGCCGAAGTTGAACTTTGCCTCCTTGGTGAAGGGGTTCTCTACATAGCTCAAAAGGTTGAGCGCCAAGAGGCGGCAGCTGTCGTAGGGGCACAACGGAATCTCACCACAGGGGTTGGTAGATACGGTGCGGAAGCCCTCGTCGGCGTAGCAGTCGGGCACACTCTCACGAATGATTGTATCCCAGAACAATACGCCGGGCTCTGCCGACTTCCAAGCGTTGTGGATAATCTTGTCCCAAAGCTTCTTGGCATCGATATCCTGCTTTACGATGGGATCCTTCGAACCGATGGGGAACTCCTGACGGTAGGTGCGACCCTCAGCGGCAGCGCGCATAAACTCGTCGTCAATCTTGATTGATACATTTGCGCCTGTTACCTTGCCGGTGTCTACCTTGGCGTCAATGAAGCGCTCGGCATCGGGGTGCTTGATAAGCAACGAGAGCATCAAAGCGCCACGACGACCATCCTGTGCAACCTCGCGTGTAGAGTTAGAGTAGCGCTCCATAAAGGGCACGATACCCGTAGAGGTGAGTGCCGAGTTGAGTACGGGGCTACCTGTGGGGCGGATGTGCGAGAGGTCGTGACCTACACCACCACGGCGCTTCATAAGCTGCACCTGCTCCTCGTCCATACGGAAGATACCACCGTAAGAGTCTGCGGGGTTCTTGTGGCCGATAACGAAGCAGTTAGAGAGTGATGCCACCTGAAGGTTGTTGCCGATACCTGTCATAGGGCCACCCTGGGGAATGACATAGCGGAAGTGGTCGAGAAGGTCGAAGATCTCCTCATAGCTCAGAGGGTTGGGGTAGTTGCGCTCGATGCGCTGCAACTCCGATGCGATACGGTTGTGCATATCGTGGGGAGTGGTCTCGTAGATGTTGCCAAACGAGTCCTTGAGAGCATATTTGCTCACCCACACCTGTGCTGCAAGGTCATCGTCCTTGAAGTACTCCTTCGAGGCTGCCACAGCATCGTCATACTTCACCGTCTGAAGCTGCTTTGATGTAGTCTCTTTCATATATGTATATTTTTATTTACTTATATTTCTTTAGTAGTTTTTTGGTTGTGCCCTCTGAGATTTTAGGCATAATATGAGGTTACAAAATTGAGAATTATTCCCCTTAAAAACAAATTTTGCGACCCCTTTTTTCGACAAATTTTCGACATTTTTTTTGCCCGAAAATTAAAAACGCGCCACAGCTATCTGTAGCGCATTTTTACCATAATTTTCGTTGTATAGGAAAAAGTGATACAACCCCAATTTTATGTTACCACCTCTTATCTTTGCCCGCAATGGCTCTAAAAACGAGGATGCCGAGTGTGGCGGTGATGATGCCAAGTGCTGCGCCCAAGAGGATATCTTGCGGAAAGTGGCAAGCAAGATATATGCGTGAGTAGCAGATAACGATGGCGACGACCGTAATCAGCCAACTAAACCATCGGCGATGTATGGCGTATGCCGAAACTATTGATAGTGAGACTATTGTGGCGGCGTGTGCCGAGACTGTGCCATAGCGACCGTGGTTGGTCGAAGGTATATTTACATCGCTCAAGCCCTCGCTAAACATTGGGCGTAGGCGAGCGGGGAAGTCGGGCAAAAGGTTTTTTAGCGGGCCAGAGTGCTTGAAGATGCCAGCCAAAAGGTCTGCCAAGCCGAGTGCCAAGCCAACAGCCACAAGTAGTGCCACAACACCACGCCACGACCAGCGGCGCCATACCATATATAGTATAAGTAGGTAGAGCGGAATCCACATAACGGTGCCCGATATCGCCGACATCAGCCAATCGAGCATTGCGCCACCCTCGAAGTTAAGCGCCTCAAATAGTGGATAGTCCCAAGTAGTGTGGTTCATATATTAGTTTTTAGTTATTAGTTGTTAGTTGTTAGAGTTTCTAACAACTTTTTGTTAGTGAGTTAAAATGAGTTACGATGTTTTTTTAGAGGTTTTTATTCTAATAACTAAAAACTAACAACTCATCTTTAGAACGCAGCGTACATCGGCAGTGCGCCACCGCCACCATTTGCCATAAGCAGCATATCGCACTGCATAACCGCCCAGATGGCAACGACCATAACGAGCCACTGACCGATAAAGCCCGAGCGTGTGATGCCTCGCATCACAGCGTTATCCACTTTGCGGGGCAGAAGGTGCATCGCATAGCCCACCGCCATAATCGCAAATGCCACCGCCGAGCGCTCGACCATAGGCACAAACTCCGCAAACGAGAAGCGGTAGGCGATAGCCGTGAGCACGCCCTCGACCTCAGCCATATCCTTCGAGGTAAAGAGCAACCAGCCGAAGGCTACGATATGGAATGTGAACGCAACGGCAGGAATACGCCACCACCACTTCATATCACGACCCACAGCCTTGGCGTTGGGGATAATCTTCAACCATAACTTATGCAGAGCAAGAGCTATGCCGTGGAGCAAGCCCCAAGCAATAAATGTGAGTCCCACGCCGTGCCAAAGGCCGCCGAGGAACATCGTCAGGATAAGGTTTAGGTAGGTGCGCACCGACCCACGGCGGTTGCCACCTAACGAGATATAGAGGTAATCCTTAAGCCAAGTCGACAGCGAGATATGCCACCTGCGCCAGAACTCGGTGATTGTTGCCGAGTGGTAGGGGGCATCGAAGTTGTCGGGGAGGCGGAAGCCCATCAGGAGTGCCACGCCAACCGCCATATCGGAGTAGCCCGAGAAGTCGCAATATATCTGCAATGTAAAGCCGTAAATCGCCATAAGCGCCACCATACCGCCATCGCCCAACTCGCCTGCAAAGGCGGGAGCAACGAAGAGTGTGCCGAGCGCCTTTGCCAAGATGCCATACTTTATGAGTCCGCCCGCAATAAGTGTTACGGCACGACCGAGGTCATCACGCGAGATAGGCAAGCGAGGAGCCTCAATCTGCGGAATAAACTCCTTAGCCTTGACCAACGGACCAAGGAACATCTTCGGGAAGAACGACAACAAAAAGATATAGTCCGAGAGGCGCTTCAGAGGCTTAATCGTGCCTCGATAGATATCCACCACATAAGCGATAGACTGGAATACGAAGAACGATACACCTGCCGGCACCACCACGCTTTCCCAGTCGAGAGTGCCGTTGCCGTAGAGGTTGTTGATGGTGTCGACAAAGAAGTTGGTAGCCTTGAAGTAGGCGAGAATCGCCACATTTATCGTAACGCTGAGCGCCACCCAACCCTTGCCACCGCCATTCTCGCGACTATGTGCCACACGGCGACCAATGAGAAAGTCGCTAATGGCAACAAAGAGCAACAACAGAAGGTAGATGCCCGAGAGCTTGTAGTAGAAGTAGAGCGAGAATAGCACAACATAGAGTGTGCGTAGGCGTGCAACGGGCTTAACCACCATATAGCCGATGCCAAAGAGTAGGAAGGCAAAGAGGAAGAAACCACTATCGAGGGTCATAGGCGACGAGGGGTTGTAGGTCAATAGCCCCACAACACGCTCCCACCAACCATCTTCCAAGCCTATGAGGTTGAGCATCTTATCGGCTAACTCGCCGAAGTTTATGTCACGAAGCTTACTCAACATCTGCGGGCAGAGAGTCTTTTATAGAGTTGATAATGGGTGTTACCGCCTCGCGCTGATTGGCGATATTGAGGTCGATGCGCATCTGGCGGATTAGCTCTTCCTCCATTCGTCGCTGCTCCTCGCGCTGGCGCTCCTCCTCACGCTCAACAAGGCAATCGTAGACCGATTTACGGATGGTGCGTGCCAAGGCCTCGGCGATACGACGGCCACCCGCATAGTTAAGGTGGGTGTAGTCGCCTGCAGCCCAGCCGTTGCGCACAAAGGCGGGCATACCGCCATACTCTGCCATAGCCTCCGAGGTGTTCCAGAAGGCCACTCGACAGCTATCTGCTGCAGCACGCTGATGGCGTGTTAGGGCATCCACCGAGCCGATAGGCTTGAAACGCCCCGTCTCCTCGTCCTTAATCCAGCGGTCGCTAACGCCCAACACCAAGATCGCAGCATTGGGGAAGCATCGCTCGGTGTAGGCAATCATATCACGGAGTTGGTCGCGGTACTTCGAGAAGTTGCGCTGTCCAGGCATCATAATGTTCAGACCATACTGCAACACCACAAGGTCGTACGAGAGCATATCGTGTGCCTGGCGGTTAATCTGTGCGCCTGTGCCGAAGATGGCGTGACCATTGTTGCTACGCACCGAGAAGTTATCGACCACTACGCCACCATCGCCCTCCAACGATGCACCGTAGCAGACAACACTGCCCTCCGCAACACGCATCGAGAGCGACTTGTAGGGTGCCTCGATATAGATTTCACGAAGGCGCTCATCGCCCGCAATCTCCACCTCGTGGCTTAGCGTATCATTCAGCGTAACGACCACACGGCTTGTATCACGGCTAACAAGCAGGATACGGGCACGCGAGCAAGAGTCGATAGTGGGGAAGATGTCAGTAGACTGCCATCTAACCTTTGCACCAGCCTTGCCCTCAGAGATATAGCCCGAGATAAAGAACAAATCGCGCAACGACTCGGGGGCAGACTTGGGCTTCATAACGCTATACGACGACCAACCGCTTGCCGAGCGCTTAACGCTACGACGAGCCGTGGCAAAGGGTATATCGCAAGGCACAAAGTCGACACCACGACCACCGAACGACTGTTGTAGCTCGCTACGCAAATCCGAGGTGAGGATATCGCCCTCGACAAACGAGTCGCCCATAAAGGCGATACGCACATCGTCGCCCGAAGCGAGCTTCTCAATAAGGCGGTCGAAGCGTGTTGTAGCAAGCGTATCGAAGTCCTCGATGGCGATAACACGGTGTGTGGTATCGGGCTTAAGCTCGTCGATGGTGGGCACTCGGCGCTCATAGTTCGCACTCTCCTTTGCCAGCCACTCAAAGCGCACAGGGGGTAGCTCGGGGAGGGTGTCGATGGCGATGCTATCGCCAACTTCCGAAAGCGCTGCAAGCTCCATCTCCAAGCGCTCGATATCTGCCTCAAACTCCACAGCACCCTCGCTCGGCTCCTTAATCTCGGAGAGGATGTCGACGGGCTGGAGCGTAATACCAAAAATCTCGGCGGCAGGGATAAAGCCTGCGCCGATGATGCCCATCGTGACAAATAGCGTGAGAAACCACGCTCGGAGTGTGCTGTTTCGCTGTTTCATATTATCGACGACGCGAGTTAATAAGTGCGATATAATAGATTAGTGTGGCTATGGCGCTCAACGCTGCCACAAGGTAGGTGCGGGCAGCCCAGCGCAACGATTGGCGAGCGCCATCGATGCTGTTGCCCTTCAAATATCCCGTCTTCTGCAACCACGCCAAGGCGCGCTCCGAGGCGTTATACTCCACGGGGAGCGTGACGATAGAGAAGAGTGCCGAGGTGGCAATCATAGCGATGCCTATCCAGCATACCGTGGCATTGTTTGTCGATGCCAAGATAGCGATGCCAGCCACGATAACCCAAGTGGCTGCCGTAGAGGCGAAGTTCACAATAGGAACCAACTGCGAGCGTAGGCGCAAGGGTGCATAGCCCTGGGCGTGCTGCACGGCGTGTCCACACTCGTGGCAAGCAACGGCAGCGGCGGCAATCGACGACGAGGAGTAGACGCTGTCGCTGAGGTTTACGGTCTTGGTTGCGGGGTTGAAGTGGTCGGTGAGGTGGCCACGGGTGTGCGTAACCTTCACATCCGTAATGCCGTGGTCGCGGAGCATCTTCTCTGCCAACTGGGCGCCTGTCAGCCCCTCGGGGAAGGCGACGGCCGAGTAGCGCTTAAAGACCGACTGCAAGCGTGCCTGAACAAAGTAGCCCACAACGCCGATAACGACCATAAGGAGCGTAGCGCCACCTGTCGTGATATCGCCAAGGAAGCCCGATTCTGCCGCAACGCCATCGGCATAGGTGTAGTATGATTGCAGGATATCTAACATCGCTTACGAAATTAGCACATAGACATATGCAGCGTAGATTACGAGGAACATAACACCCTCGATGCGTGTAAGCTTATCTCGACCAATAACCAGTGCCGAGAGCATCACAACAACGGTTGCTGCCAACGCCACATATACATCAAACATAGTGATGCCACCCATCGTGAGTGGAGTAACGGTCGAGCAGACACCGAGGATAAGCAGGATGTTTGCGATATTCGAGCCGAGGACATTACCCAAAGCCAACGAGGGGCTACCACGCCAGATAGATACAAGGCTCGATGCAAGCTCCGGTAGCGATGTGCCACCAGCGATAAGCGTAATGGCGATAGTTGCCTCCGAAACACCAAGCGAGCGAGCAACCTCGACAGCGTTATCGACGCACATCTGACCACCGTAGATAAGACCCAAAAGACCACCCACAATCCATACGAAGATGCGCCAGTAGGGCATCTTGGCACGCTTGTCGTTCTCCTCTGTGTTCTCCACAACGAAGTTCTTGCGGTCGGCACGGATTGTAAGTGCCATCATCACGATATAACCCAAGAGGAAGATGATACCCTCGGTGCGTGTGATGTCGCCACCAAGAAGTGTAACAACAACCAACGCCACGGTAGCAAGAATCGTGAGGGGGATATCACGACGAATGTTAAGCTCCGAGAAGGTGAGGGGTGCAAAGATTGCGCAGATGCCGAGGATGGCGAAGATATTGAAGATGTTTGAGCCTACGATATTGCCGATGGCGATGCTGTCGTTGCCATCAATCGATGCAAAGAGGCTCACGACAAACTCGGGCATCGATGTGCCCACCGCCACGATTGTCAAACCCACAATAAACTCTGGTACACGGAAGCGCGCAGCCAATGCCACCGAGCCATCGGTGAGTGCCGTAGCGCCAACAATAATTAGGACAAAGCCTAAGATAAGAAGTAGATACTCCATTCTGGTATTTGAATTAGATTAGATAATAGACATAAACAGCATAAATAGCAAGGAAGGCAATGCTCTCGATGCGTGTGAGCTTATTGCGACCGATGATAAGTGCCGTAATTAGCAGAGCCACGGGTGCTGAAACCGCAATGGCGATATCGGTCATCGTAACATCGCCCAACTGCAAAGGCGTGATGGTCGAGCATACGCCGAGGATAAGCAGGATGTTGGCGATATTCGAGCCGAGGATATTGCCCAATGCCAACGAGGGGCTACCACGAAGAATTGAAACAAGGCTCGATGCAAGCTCCGGTAGCGATGTGCCACCCGCAACAAGTGTAATGGCGATTGTAGCCTCCGAGACGCCGAGCGAGCGGGCAATGGCCGAGGCGCTCTCCACGCAGTACTGACCACCAAAGATAAGGCCTGCAAGACCGCCTACAATCCACACCACGATACGCCAGATAGGCATCGAGGGTGCATCCTCCACCTCGCACGACTTCTCCATAAGCTGCTTACGGTCGGCACGAATCGTAAAATAGAGCATCGCAATATACGACACAAGGAGCAAGATGCCCTCCGTGCGGTTGATATCGCCACCCAGCGCCACAACGATAAAGAGCAGTGCCGAAACGCCGATGCACAACGGAATATCGCGACGAACATTCGAGCGAGTAAAGAGCATAGGGGCAAACAGACCGCAGATACCAAGGGCGGCGTAGACATTAAAGATATTTGAACCTACGACATTACCGATAGCCATATCGGCGCTGCCCTCCAACGCGGCAAAGAAACTTACTGCCAACTCAGGCATCGATGTACCCACCGCCACAATAGTCAAACCCACAATAAATTCAGGCACACGAAAGCGACCTGCAAGCGCAACAGAACCATCGGTAAGCATCATTGCTCCGACGATGATAAGCGCAAGGCTGCCAATAAGAATTAAATAGTCCATTGTCAATTTTTTATAACAAGCGACAAAGGTACTAAATAATTCCATACGGCAATTAAATTTGTTAAAATTTAATACGATTGTAACAAAGAGAGTGGGGGATGGGAGAGGTCAGAGAGAGGTCAGAGAGAGGTCAGGGAGTTTTTCAGAGAGTTTTTCAGGGAGGGCTGATTGCGTTATCCGCATTCTCTCTGCCATTCTCTCTGTCTTCTCTCTGTTCTCTCTCTGTCTTCTCTCTCTAAAATCTAACACAAAGGGCTGCTCCAAATCGAAGCAGCCCTTTGGTGTAACTGAAAGTCGTCTTACTTTCTTCCCTCAAAATAGTAGGGTGCATAGTGCCAGCCACGGCTATCGTAGTAGCGACGCAAAACCTCCATCTTCTCGCGGATGGTGCTCTCGTCACGGCGCTCGGTTGCCCACTGTACCTCCGACATAGCGGCAAGGCGAGGCAGGAGCTGACGCTCAAGCATCTCCATATTCTTCAAATACTCCGACCAGAGGTTGCACTGAACGCCGATGATATGTTTGCGCTCGTCGTTGCTGAGGCCCTCATAGGGATTCCAGCCATATACCTTCTCGAAGGGTGTGTGACCGCCGATAAGCAAGCCCTCGCCCTCGCGACTCTCGGTCTGGTAGAAGTCGAAATAGCAGAACTTCAAAGGTGTCATTACCACATCGTTACCGCGCTTAGCCGCGTAGATGCCACCCTCGGTACCACGCCACGACATAATCGTTGCGGTAGGTGTTACGCCACCATCGAGAATCTCGTCCCAACCAATCATCTGGCGACCGTGGGCGTTGAGGAACTTCTCGATGCGTGCCACAAGGTAGCCCTGCAACTGCTCCTCGTTCTCAAGGCCGAGCTCCTTCATCTTTGCCTGGCAGTGCTCGCACTCCTTCCAACGGTCCTTGGGACACTCGTCGCCACCGATGTGAATCAACTCCGAGGGGAAGAGGTCGATAACCTCCAAGAGGACATTCTCCAAGAAGGTGTAGGTCGTCTCCTTGCCCGCGCACATAACCTCGGGAGTTACACCCCAGCAGGTCCAAACATCTACCTCCTGCTCCTCGCAACCGAGCCAAGGCAGGGCGTGCAACGCAGCCTGTGCATGGCCAGGCATCTCAATCTCGGGAATGATGGTGATATAGCGCTTTGCAGCGTAGTCGATAACCTCGCGGATATCCTCCTTGGTGTAGTAGCCACCGTGGGGTGTGCCGTCCCACGAAATGGGGTTAAGGCCGTGGCTCGTAAGGGTCTCCTTACGCATCGAGCCCTTTTCGGTAAGTTCGGGGTAGGCATCAATCTGGATACGCCAGCCCTGGTCGTCGGTAAGGTGCCAGTGCAAGCGGTTAACCTTGTGAGCAGCAAGGATATCGATATATCGCTTTACATCCTCCACCGAGAAGAAGTGGCGGCAAACATCCATGTGCACACCGCGATATTTGAAGTTGGGCTCATCGGCAATAAAGCAGTAGGGTAGATGTCCATCGGTCTCCACGATCATCTGCTTTAAGGTCTGCAAGCCGTAGAATACACCACGCTCCGTGCCACCGATAATGAGTACACCCTCCTCCTCGGAGATGGTCATCTCGTAGCCCTCTTCGGGAACAAAGCGGTCGGTGCGAATCTTGATGCCCTTGCCGCGCTTGCCCGTAGCCATAGGCTTCTTAAGGTCGAAATACTCCATCATCTCCTCGGCGAAGATGTCGGCAACCGACCACATATCGTCCCAAACGACAATCTTGGTCTTGCCCGTAACGACAAACTCACCCTCTGCCGCCATATCGATATATGCGGGCTCGGGTACAATGTGCAACTTGCGGGCAGAGGCCTCGCCAATACCCATCAGAGTTGTAGCCATAATGGCAAAAAGGTAGATAAGTCTTCTCATATTCTCGTTTGATTTTAAATTTTCTATCAATCGAACAAAGATAAGAAAAATTTTTGATACCCCGAGGGCGCTAACCAATAATTTGCACAGAAGTTGCACAAGTGGGCTAAAACATTCGAAATTATGACACAAGGTATTTATGAAAGTGAGCGCGCCCAAGTGAAGTATTGGTGGCTCTCGGTATTGGTAGGCATCGCCTCGTTGGTGGTCGGTTTCCTCGTCTTGGTAAACCCCATAGAAAGCTATTTTGTGATGGCTATGTGGCTTGGCATCGTGATACTCTTTACGGGTATCTTCAGCCTTGTCGAGGCCTTCACCTCGCATAGTCGCTATGTTCGCCGAGGCTGGCTCGTTTTAGCCTCGATATGCGATATTGTAATTGGTATTGTGTTGATGCTCAACTTCTTACTCTCGGTGGCTATTATCCCCGTGCTGTTCGGTATTTGGCTTCTTTACAGAGGCTTCGTCACCTTGGCGCAAGGCATCACACTACGAAGTTCTGGTGTCCGCGATGCGGGATGGGTTATCTTCTCTTCGGTGATAGTTATCGCCATCTCCCTCGCGGTGCTTTTCGTGCCCGAAATTATCGGCGTGGCAGCTGTCGTAATCTTCGTAGCCATAGCGCTTATGGCCTACGGCGTATCGCGCATCTCGCTCGGTTTTAGACTCGCAACAGTCGCAGATAACGAGTAAGTATTTCTACTTATTTCGCCCGCATCGTGTGATAATTCTCGCGTGCGGGCGAACATCTTCTTTGAAAAATATCTACCTTTGCAATGATATAGCGATACTCTTCGGGCTTCCCCAAGGCTCGGAGGAGCATCAAAGATTGGAGTTATTAACCAAACAAACAGAATAAAATGGTAGATATTTTTGATCGTTTATCGAAGAATGCCGGCGGCCCTATCGGCCAGTATATGTCGGCTGTGCACGGCTATTTCGCATTCCCCAAGTTGGAGGGCGAGCTTGGTCCCCACATGATTTTCCGTGGCAAGCCCGTGTTGAACTGGAGTCTTAACAACTATCTTGGCTTGGCTAACCACCCCGAGGTACGCGAGGCTGATGCTCAGGGCGGCAAGGACTTCGGTATGGCATACCCTATGGGTGCTCGTATGATGTCGGGTCAGACAAAGTACCACGAGCAGCTTGAGCGTGAGCTCGCCGAGTTCGTAGGCAAGGAGGATGCCTTCCTTCTCAACTACGGCTATCAGGGTATGATTTCGATTATCGACTGCTTGCTTACTCCCCGCGATGTTGTGGTCTACGACAAGGAGTGCCACGCTTGTATCATCGACGGTTTGCGTATGCACCCCGGTAAGCGTTTCGTATATGCTCACAACGATGAGGAGTCGTTGCGCCTTCAGCTTAAGCATGCTACCGAGCTTGCTGACCAGCAGAATGGTGGTGTCCTCGTAATCACCGAGGGTGTCTTCGGTATGAAGGGTGACCTCGGCTTCCTCGATGTTATCGTTAAGTGCAAGAAGGACTTCAACTTCCGCCTCCTCGTTGACGATGCTCACGGCTTCGGTACTATGGGTAAGGGCGGTCGTGGTACTGGCGACCACTTCGGCGTTCAGGACCAGATTGATGTCTTGTTCAACACCTTCGCAAAGTCTATGGCCGGCATCGGCGCATTCGTATCGGGTCCCCGTTGGCTTATCAACCTCTTCCGCTACAATATGCGTTCGCAGCTCTACGCTAAGTCGTTGCCTATGCCTATGGTTATCGGCGCACTCAAGCGTCTCGACCTTATCCGCAAGCACCCCGAGTATCAGGAGAAGCTTTGGGAGATCACCCGCGCACTCCAGAAGGGTCTTACCGAGAATGGCTTCAACATTGGTGTAACCCAGTCGCCCGTAACACCTATCTATATGAAGGGTGGTAACGAGGAGGGTACCAACCTTATCGTTGACCTTCGCGAGAACTACGGCTTGTTCTGCTCTATCGTAATCTACCCCGTAATTCCTAAGGGCGAGATTATCCTTCGCGTTATCCCCACCGCTGCTCACACAATGGAGGATGTTGAGTACACCATCAACACCTTCAAGGCAGTTCGTGCGAAGTTCGAGGCAGGCGAGTATATCAAGCCTATTCCGCAGATGGCGGATCCTGACTTCAAGGTAAGATAATTTCTTGTGATAAGGGGTCATTCTCGACCCATCCCAAAAGTAAGACCACTCGGGCTGTACTTCTTAGTACTATCCCGAGTGGTCTTCTTTTGCGATGAGCCAAGCCTAACCCCTTCTGACAAGAAATTGGTCGTGGGGATTGGGTAGGTGGTCGGTTGCGCTCCATGGAGCGCCAGCTAACGCTGAGGGGTACGAGGGGTATGAGAGGTACGAGGGGTTGCGCTTCTCAGAAGCGATTTATTAGCGCTCGGCCGTTGGCCACTTGTACCCCTTAGAACCCTTTTACCCCTTGGGCTTTAGCCCGCAGGCGGTACGCCTGCGCCCTCTTTGCTCTTTGCTCTTAAAAAGCGCGGGAGTCACCCGAAGGCAACTCCCACGCGGAAAAACTTATATCACTAATGTTGTTTACTTTACAAGCACGATATAGTCGCTAGCGCCCAACGAGCAGCTATAGGTTGTGCCGAGCTGAACCTTCTCGCCAGTGAGGAGGTTGGTCCACTCGCCAGCCTCGGGGACGGTAACCTGTGTAGTAGACTCGGCATTGTTGAAGTTGGCAACAACAATTACACGGTCCATAACAAGCACCTTGCCTCCCATATTGCCATCGGCAACCTGCCATGTGTGAACGGTGAGGTTATCCTGACCATAGTACTCCTCATTGTCGGTACGCCATGTGATAATCTTCGACATAGCATCGTACAACGCCTTGCGGTTGGCATCGTCGAAGTAGTTCCAACGCACGGGCTTACGACCAGTACGGCCATTCTCCTCGATAGATACATCGTAGCCAAGCTCACCAAACTGCCACATCATCTTGGGATAAGGTGTGAGGAAGTGGAAGGCATAGACAGCCTGCAAGCGCTTGGTAAGAACATTCCAAGGCTTAGCCCAAGACTGCGCATACTTAACTGCATCGTAGGCAATACGCTCCTCATCGTGAGTCTCAATGTTGTTTACACGACCCTTCTTGAAGTCAGCAAAGCTGCTGCCCGTGAAGCCGAGTACCGACTGCTTGTAGCCGTTACGCTGGTTGTTGTTCCAGCAGAGAGCACCTACCGAGTTGTAGAGCTCGTTCTCCTCCGACTGGTCGCAGAAGTGCTCGAAGATGATATATGCATCCTCGTCTACCGAGCGGATAGTCTCGGCATAGTGCTTCAAGATGCCGATACGCTGTGCCGAGTAGCCACCAGCATCGTAGTTGCCGGGGTTCTGCACAAAGCCCTTAGTTAGGTCGAAGCGGAAGCCGTCGACATTGTACTCCTCCAACCAATACTCAAGCACCTCGTCGATATATTTTACGGTCTCTGAGTAGGTGTGGTTGAAGTCGTGGAAGACGCTCCAGTTGTGGGGTGCATCGACATTGAAGAAGGGGTTATCTTTTGCGGTCTTGTTTGCACCGCCGTCCCACCACATCTTAGCGTAGGGGAACTGACCTGTTGCGTGGTTGAATACCACATCGAGGATAACGGCGATGTCACGCTTGTGGCACTCGTCGATAAACTCCTTGTATGCCTCCTCGGTACCGTATGCCTTGTCGGCGGCGAAGAAGAAGCAGGGGTTGTAGCCCCATGAGTCGTTGCCGTCGAACTCCTGAATAGGCATAAGCTCGATAGCGTTAACACCCAAGGTCTCGAGGTAGTCGAGCTTAGCGGTAACGGCGTTGATAGAGCCCTCCTCGGTGAAGTCGCGAACAAGCAACTCGTAGATAGCCAATGAGTTCTCGGCAGGACGCTCATAGTCGGTAGCGGTCCAAGTGTACTCCTCGGGGTTGAGCTCAAATACCGAAACAATATCCGAGGTGAGCTGTGCGGGGTACTCCTTGAGGTTGGGGTATACCGAAGCCGAAATCCACTTGTCGTTCCAGGGGTCGAGAATCTTTGTGGCGTAGGGGTCGCCAATCTTGATGGTGCCGTCAACAAGGTACTGATAGCCATACTCAACACCCTCCTCAAGGTCTGTTACGGTGGTCCAGAAGTAGTTGCCGTCCTTCTTCATCATGTACTTGTTAGATGGAGCATAGTCGTTGAAGTCGCCGAGCAACACTACCGACTCCTTGCCAGGAGCGAAGAGCACAAAGGTAGCCTCACTGCCGTTGATGTTCACACCATTCTCGGCATCTGCGGGGCGTGCTGCGGTCTCGGTGTCGCCCAAAACGGCTACCGAGATGCTTGCCTCGACGCTGTTAGTGCCATCGGTAGCAACGGCCTTGAATACCACATCCTCGGGCTCGGTGGGAGCGTAGGTGTAGGTTAGGGTTGCGCTGCCAGTCTCTGCCACAGGAGTCTCGTTTTTGAAGAGCTTGACATTTGTTGCTGCCTGCTGCTGCACCTGCACGGTATACTCCTCGCCAACCTTGAGAATATCGCCGTGTGAGGGGGTGAGAATCTTAACAGACATACCCTCGGTTGCCAACTCGATAAAGATATCTGCGCCGTTGTCCTTAACCTCGATAGAGTTGTCTGCCGAGCGGAAAACGAAGGCAAGGTGTGTGATGGTCTCGCCCTCTGCTACGCCATACCACGCACGAGGACCACCCTTGATAATGTAGTGCCAGATGTTGTCATCTACACGCTCCAACTTGCACTCGGGGATATTGTTGCCCCAATCTGCCAAGACATGCTTCCAGTCGCCTGACGAGGCGCTATCGGTGGTCAAGACACCTGTGTGGGCATATAGCTCACCAGTAAAACCATCGGCTGCGGTGCCTGCGGTGTTGAGAATTACGGTTACATCCTCTGTCATCGACTCGGTTACGAATGCAGGGTCGGTAGAGATAAGAGGCAAATCCGTAGGATTGTCGGGTGTGGGGTTGGGATTTACGGGGTTGGGGTTCTCGGGCAAGACGAAGCCACCTTCGGGATTGCCACAGCCCACAACTGCAAGTGCTGCGAAGAGCACCATCAGCATAAGACGCAAATTTTTCATTCTATCAAAGTATCTAAAAGTTAATAATTTCGCTTTTTATGCCCTCGATAGTGAGAGTCCGCATTTCGCATACGCGCGCAAAATGCAGTGTAAAGTTACGGCTTTTATTTTATAAAATAAAAATTTTTTGCCCAATATGGCGTTTTTATCTGCCGAATGGCCTATTTACATTGACGAGTAGTAGCGTTAATGCCTACTGCTATATGCATTTAATATTCAAAATATGTGCATATTATGCCTAAATTATTCGGCTAAAAATTGCGTACTTAGGAAAAATGGTTACCTTTGCCAGCGATTAGAATAAAAAAAGTTGTATGGCTATTACCTATTTTAACGATAGAATAACCTTTTTTATCTAATTGTAGTAGGGTGCTTGGGGGGTACAATTATTTGTCTACCTTTGCATTCCCCTTTTTTAGGATTTTGGGTTGTGGCTTTGGCAATAACCCTTTTTGACCAGGCAATACGAATTTATTAAAATAACCAAATTAACTAACTTTTCTTATGAAGAACATTTTTAGAATGCTTCTCGTTGCGATGATCGCTATCGTGGCAATTGCTTGCGAGAATACTACTGAGGAGCCCAAGGATGGTCAGCTTGCTACGCCTGAGTTTACTTGCTCAGTTTCGGGCAACGCTATCATGGTATCTTGGGAGGCTATCGAGGGTGCTGCTTACTACGAGATTACCCTCTCGAACAAGGCTACCGAGAAGACCGACAAGACTGTACACCGCTTCGACGACCTCGAGTACAACACCGAGTACACCGTGAAGCTTCAGGCTATCTCGACCGATGAGTCTAAGAACTCGGCAGTTGCAAGCCAGAAGGTTAAGACCGAAGAGCTTCTCACAGCCCAGTATCGTGAGTGGTATCCCAAGAATGGTGCTGCAGCTACCGCTATGTCGAACAATGGCCGTTGGGTTGTTGGTGGTAACGACCGCTCGGGCTTCGTTCTCGACCTCTCGAAGGATGAGATGGTGGAGTTTGCTGGCGCTGAGTTCTACGATATTGCCGACGATGGTACTGCCGTAGGTGCATGCTACGATAACAATGCCGATGGTAACGCTGCATTGCTCGTTGGCGACAAGATGGTTGAGATTGACCTCTCGTCGGTTGCTGTAAGTCACGGTATGAGCTGCTGTACTGGCATCACCCCCGATGCTACCTATATCGTAGGTTGGTACTGGGAGTACGACGAGGCTAACTCATACTTCGCACAGCAGTATGGCGCTGTTGTTCCCTTCTGCTATGATGTGCTTAAGGACCGTGTAACCGTTCCTGCCGAGGGCGAGCGTATCTACAACGAGAACTACGCTACTGCCATTAAGTCGGTTGCTCCCGACCGCACACTGCTTGGCTACCAGCAGTCTGAGGGTATCCACTCTATCGTGTGGGCTGACGAGAACACCGGTTATGAGTATGTATACTTCGACTACAACGACAGCTACGAGCCTGTATTCAGCCTCGGCGATACTCAGAACTTCTTTACACAGAGTGGCCGCTATATCTACGGCAAGGCTACCGACTTCGCTAATGGCCAGTTGGCATTGCCCGCAGCCTACGACCGTGAGACCGAGACATTGTACACCTTCACTGGTGGCTCGGTATCGGCAATGTCGGACCAGGGCATAGCATTTATCAACGATGCTCCCTACTACCTCGGTACAACCTCGTATGTTGTGGATATTAACAAGGGTGAGCCCTACGAGCAGATTCCCTTTGAGGAGTGGATTTTCGATACTCACAAGGTAGATATCGCATCTTTCCACCCCACTACCGACGAGACCGATAGCGACGGCCTATATATGGAGGCGGTAATCACCATCGCAGTATCTGAGGATGGCACCAAGTACCTCGGTATCACCAACACCATGCAGGGTTGGTTGACCTATGTGGTGGATATTAACGGTCAACCCGCACCTCAGCAGTAATTTGTTGTGATAGTGGCGCTACTGCGACGCTTCAGTCGAGAGGGCGAATGGGAAATACGCATAGTATGTCCCATCCGCCCTCTCTCGTGTCAGCGCCACATTAGCACCACTCTAACAACAAATTGAATTTCTTGTGATAAGGGGCATCCTTCGACGCCTCAATCAAAAGAGCGAATGGGAAATACCTCCAGTATGTCCCATTCGCTCTTTCTCTTTATCGGCGCCGAATTATACCCCTTTTGACAACAAATTGGGTTCTTTGCCGTGAAAAGCCGCAATCTGCGGTCTATCCCAAAAATGCCGTCAATGAGCAGTACGCCAAGTACAGCCCATCGACGGCATTTTTGCGATAACCCACATCTCACGACTTTTGACGACAAAGTGTGCTGGCTGGGAGGTGGTTTATTTAGGGAGTTTAGTGAACTTAAGGAGTGTAGGGAGGTTAGGGATAAATGTCGATAGCGCTCTCCCTAACTTCTCTAACTTCTCTAAATTCCCTAATTTCACTATCCGACTGCGCCTCTTTGCTCTCTGCTCTTTTATCTTTCCTCTCCCAGCGAGTATCCCCACTTGTTGATAGCATCGCTGCACCACTCATCAACAAGCGCTATGGTGCGGTCGTCGTAGCGGTATTTATTCTTCTTGAAGCCACGCTTGGTGCCTACATACGCCTCCATCTTCGAGCGGACAGCCTCGAAGTCGCCCAACTGCAACTGCTTGTATATCTGCTCGGTATGCTTTATGGGGTCTGCCTCGAAGTCCTCGAAGCGCACCTCTACAAGGTTGCCCTCGGGGATTAGTCGCTTCTCCTCCTCGTAGCGCTCATAGAGTGCCTTGTATGTTTTGAGCACCTCTAATTCGTATGCCTCCTTGTCGAAGGGTTGTAGCGTGGTCGATGCGATGGTCTTCGTGAAGAAGTTGCGTGTCGACTCAAAGACGGTATAGGGGTTACGCACCAAGTAGATAAACTTGGCATCGGGGAATATCTCCAACAGCGCCTTGATGCGTGCAGTATGTGGCGGATTCTTAGACAAAAAGGTCTGCTTATTCTGAACTTTTAGCGATATGCGCATCAATTTGCGCTGTGCCTCTTGCCACTCTTTGCGCTCCTCGGTGGTTAGGTCGTTGAGCAGTAGCGCCTTATCGCGCCAATGCTCCATACGCTGTGGTAGCGACAGAAAGTGGTAGTGCGACAGCGGTGTCATATTCGACAGTGCCACCTCCTCCTCTTGTGGTACATTAACGCCCAACTCCATCTTATCCGTGGCGCGTGTATTGGGCATAAAGAGTTTGGTGAGCGAGGTGAAGAAGCCGTAGCCCCACAACATAAGGTGGGGAAATACGGTCTGGTATGTCGTGCAGTAGCCAAACTGCTCATCCTGCGTAAAGACATTATGCACGAAGGTTGTGCCACTGCGCCAGTGTCCGATAATAAATACAGGCGTATTGCTCTTGTCGACCTCCTTTGCCAACTTCGCATAACGGCGGTCGTTGATG
Organism: Alistipes sp.; assembly: GCA_017465575.1. Classification (GTDB taxonomy): domain Bacteria; phylum Bacteroidota; class Bacteroidia; order Bacteroidales; family Rikenellaceae; genus Alistipes. Next base: position 75,756 of record JAFTVX010000033.1, read on the forward strand.
CGGTAGAAGGGCGACAATATGCGCTGCACGCACTTCGTAAGGGCAATCTTTCGGCGATAGCCCTTTTCGCGCTTGACACCCTCCATCACCTTGTCGAAGGTCTTGCGGTCGGCACCTACCAAGGTGCTGATAGGCAGTTTCTCGAAGTTTAGGATACCCATAGCTTACTCCTTTAGGCAGATAATGTCGAGACCTGTGCGCTTTACAAGCTCCTCGCAGAAGCGGGCAACAGCATCGTAATCCTCCGCCTTCACGCCATACTCCGAGAGGCGGACAATGGTCTGACCCTCACGCTTCGAAGCCTCATCTTCGCCGATAATCATACCTACGGCCGAGGTAAAGTTTGTTACGGGGTCGATGATGATGAAAGCACCAGTCTGGCGATTCGTGGCATAACTGTCGAACATCAGGGGTGTAGCGGTCGTAATCGACACCTCCGAAATCTCGTTGAGGCGCATACCCTCGCTCTCGACACGCTGTGCGGTGTTGATGTCGATGCGGTGGTGTACCTTTGTTATATGTGCGCGTGTGGTATTTGTCGTGTGCTTGATATAGAATGCCTTATCCATATCCAAGGGTTGCTCATCCATCCACACCATCATAGCGCGTAGGTGATGACCCACCGAGGGCTTATCCGTGGGATGCACAAGCATCTCGCCACGCGAGAGGTCGATTTCGTCTTCGAGCGTGATGGTTACAGACTGCGGAGCAAATGCCTCCTCGAGGTTGCCATCGTAGGTGACAATCTCCTTGACGCGCGAACTCTTGCCCGAGGGTAGGGCGACAACCTCGTCGCCAACCTTCACAACGCCCGATGCCACCTTGCCCGCAAAGCCACGGAAGTCGAGGTTGGGGCGTAGGACATACTGCACGGGGAAGCGCATCGAGTGCATATTGATATCTTGGTCGATAGGCACCGTCTCGAGGTACTCCATAAGCGACTCGCCATCGTACCACGGCGTGTTGGCGCTCTTCTCCACCACATTGTCGCCCTCGAGTGCCGAGAGAGGTATGCACTGCAAGTCGGGAATATCGATATTCTGCGCCTTGAGCCACGCCTTGTAGTCGGCAACGATGCTGTCGAAGCGCTCCTGACTAAAGCCTACAAGGTCCATCTTGTTAACCGCCAAGACGAGGTGGCGTATGCCGAGCAACGAGACAAGGTAGCTGTGTCGGCAGGTCTGCGTGACAACACCCGTGCGGGCATCGACAAGGATGATGGCGAGGTTGGCTGTTGAGCCTCCCGTAATCATATTTCGTGTATACTGCTCGTGACCGGGGGTGTCGGCGATAATAAACTTACGACGGTTGGTCGAGAAGTAGCGGTACGCCACATCAATGGTGATGCCCTGCTCGCGCTCCGCCTTCAGACCGTCGCACAACAGCGCATAGTCGATATGGTCGCCAGCATTGCCCACTCGCTTGCTATCGCGCTCCAACGCCTGAAGCTGGTCTTCGTAGAGGCGCTTACTATCAAACAATAGACGACCGATAAGTGTCGATTTTCCATCATCTACCGAGCCTGCGGTAAGCAGTCGAAGCAAATCCTTCTGCTCGTCTTGTGCCAAAAATTCTTCTATACTTAGTGCCATAATTCTTTCTTTTTAAGAAGCTGTTTAAATTTTATTTCGTGGCTATTTGAGAACTATTTTTTGTGGCTATTTTGATTTGGAAGATGCAGGTAATAGCGGGCTATTTTCAAATCTTACAAATCAAAAGAGACCAAAAAGAGTCTCAAAGAGACCGAAACTAACAGCTAGAAAGGTCTTAACTCTTTTAATAAAATTTAGAACAGCTTCTTTAGAAATATCCTTCTCGTTTCTTTTGTTCCATACTGCCCTCCTGGTCGAAGTCGATAACACGCGTTGTGCGCTCCGATTTGGTGGTTGTCATCATCTCCTCGACAATCTTCTCGATGGTGTCCGCCTCGGAGTCGATAGCGCCGGTAAGAGGGTAGCAACCGAGGGTGCGGAAGCGCACCTTGCGCATCTGGGCACGGTCGCGCAGCTCCTTGGGCATACGGTCGTCATCTGCCATAATCAGGTTGCCGTCAATCTCGACGATGGGTCGCTCCTTGGCGTAGTAGAGGGGTACGATGGGGATATTCTCCATACGGATATACTGCCAAACATCCAACTCTGTCCAGTTCGAGAGGGGGAATACACGGATGCTCTCGCCCTGATTTACGCGCGTGTTGTAGATATCCCACAACTCGGGGCGCTGGTTCTTGGGATCCCACTGCTGGAACTCGTTGCGGAACGAGAAGATGCGCTCCTTGGCACGGCTCTTCTCCTCATCACGACGAGCACCACCAAACGCAGCATCGAAGCCGTGCTTCTTCAACGCCTGCAACAGAGCCTGCGTCTTCATAAGGTCGGTGTGCACCTTACTGCCGTGCGTGAAGGGACCTACGCCCTCCTCGTAGGCCTTCTTGTTGTACTCGACGATAAGATTCCAGTTGTGCTCCTTGGCATAGGCATCGCGGAACTCGACCATCTCGCGGAACTTCCACTTGGAGTCGATATGCATTAGCGGAAAGGGCACCTTGCCCGGTGCAAATGCCTTCTCGGCGAGGCGCACCATAACCGACGAGTCCTTGCCTATGGAGTAGAGCATCACGGGGTTGCGGAACTCTGCCGCAACCTCGCGGATGATATGTATCGACTCTGCTTCGAGAGCCTTCAAATGACTTAAACTGTAAGACATAATTATCTGGGTTTAATCTTGGGTTCAACGATTTTGAGAACTTGCTCTACCGCCTCCTCTACCGAGAGGTTGGTGGTGTCGATAGCGAGGGCTGGGCTATCGGGTGCTTCGAAGGGCGATGTTATGCCCGTGAAGTCCTTGATTTCGCCACGGCGTGCCTTGGCATAGAGTCCCTTGACATCGCGCCTCTCGCACTCCTCGAGGGGTGTAGAGACATAAATCTCAACGAAATCCTCCTCGCCGATAATCTCGCGTGCCATCTCGCGTAGGTCGTTGGTGGGCGAAACGAAGGCGCATAGCGTCACGATGCCCGTCTCGGTAAAGAGCTTTGACACCTCGGCGATACGGCGAATATTCTCTCGGCGATCCTCCTCCGAGAAACCTAAGCCACGGTTGATGCCCGTGCGGATATTGTCGCCATCGAGGATACGCGAGAAGATGCCCTGCTGGCTTAGGCGATGCTCCAACGTCACGGCAATGGTGCTCTTGCCCGAGCCCGAGAGCCCCGTAAACCATACGGTCAGGCCACGCTGGCGGAGTTGTTGCTCCTTTGCCTCGCGCGACTGCATCTTATCGAATATCGGGTGTATGTTCTCTTGCTGTTTCATCTTGGTTTAGTGTTTAGAATGGCCAGAATATCGGAATGAAAATCACCGATATAATGAATGCCAATATATTGAGTGGCAGACCGATACGGATAAAGTCACGGAACTTGTATCCGCCGATACCCTGCACAATCATATTCGTCTGATAGCCGATAGGCGACGAGAAACTACACGACGAGGCGATGCATATCGCCACCACAAAGGGCATATAGCTAACGCCCAACTGCATAGATACCGAGAGCGCAATAGGGAAGGCGAAGGCGGCAGCGGCGTTGTTCGTGATAAGCTCGGTGATGATGTTCGTGACGATAAACAACATCGCGAGAATCGCCACAGGCGGCAGGTCGTTTGCTATGCGGATAAGACCGTGTGCCACCCAGTCGGCAAGTCCAGAGTTGGTCATTGCGGTGCTGATGGCGAGTGCCGAGGCGATAGTGATAAGGATATCCCACGAGATAAATTTGGAGTACTTCTTCGGTGGGAATATCTGCGTAAATGCCATTATGACCGTAACGACAGATGCCCAGAAGAACATATCGAGTTTAACCGTGGGGAATAGCTCCTGAAGAAGCGCTCTATCGCCCAATGTAGCGCCCACAATCATAATAAGTAGTAGGCTGAGTGCTAACCACTTCTTCCACTTCGGGGCGTTGGGCGTAGAGTCCTTGTCGTTCGACACGAACATAAAGACACTCGAGTCGCCCCATGTCTCGGTGAAGTGCTCGTCGGCAGCCAAAATCAGCGTATCACCCTCCCTGAAATATTGCTCCTCACCCTCGGGGATTACCTCGCCCGCACGGCGAAGTTGCAGAATCTCAGCATTGTAGCGACCCTTAAAGTCAAACTCCTTACGGCTCTTCTTGATGCCTGGGAAGCGGGGTGCGATGATGACCTTTACAAGGTGATATTTAGCATCGTTATCCGTGATAGGCTCTGAGTCGTCGTCGGGGAGTAGGCGGTTGCCAAAGATAATGATATAGGCGATGCCCGCAATGGCAATAAGACCACCCACCTTGCCAAGCTCAAACATCGTGAAGCCCTCCAACCCTGCATCGAGCATAAGACCGTGAACCACAAGGTTTGTCGAGGTGCCGATAAGGGTACACATACCGCCCAAGATTGCAGCATACGATAGCGGAATAAGGAACTTCTTCAATGGCAAGCCCACACGCTTTGCCCACGCCTTGATATGCGGAATAAAGATTACGACGATGGGTGTGTTGTTCAAAAAGGCAGATGCCGAGGCGACAACGCCCATAATATAGGCAATGCCCTTCGGGACTGAACTGCGCTCCTTCGAGGGGAAAATCCACTTCATAATAGCGCCCAAAGCATCGCTGCGGCGCACACCCTCGCTGACTAAGAACAATAGCCCCACGGTTATCATACCCTTGTTCGAGAAGCCTGCGAGCGCTTCGGTGGGACTAAGAATGCCTGCACACATAAAGATTACGACCACCGAAAAGAGCAGAATGCCTGGTCGCATCTTATCTTTTATAAGCAAGCCTACCATCACGATGATGGCAACGAGAACTATGTATTTATCAATAGGTTGCATTGCTGTTGCACTATAAGTCGCCTATGGGGCGTAGGCGCATTTCAGGCAAATATAGTAACTTTTTTCCAAAAAACGACGATAAACCACAACAATTATTCCATCGGGCGACAAATGGCGGTGAGGAGAGCAGAGGGAAGAGCAAAGTTCAAAGAGCAAAGAGCAAAGAGCGAGCAGGCGTTTCGCCTGCGGGCTACGCCCAAAGGGGTAAAAGGGGCTTAAGGGGCACAAGAGGCCAACGGCCGAGCGCTAATTAGGCGTCTCGGAAAACACTACCCCTTGTGCCCCTTGTACCCCTCAGACCCCTCTGCGTAGCAGGCGGGCGGTAGCCCGCAACTATTGCTCATTTCTAATTTCTAATTGCTCATTTCTCATTTTATCAAATTTTTCTTACCTTTGCCGCCGCATACGCGCTCTATCGCTGCCACCGTAGGGTGGGGGAGGAAAGTCCGAGCAACAGAGAGCACCACGCAAGTTAACGGCTTGATATTCGTAAGAGTATAGCAGTGTAGAAGAAAATAACCGCCCGCAAGGGTAAGGGTGAGAAGGCGGGGTAAGAGCCCACCGCGAGGGTAGCAATACTCCTCGGCAGTACACCTCGTGGGTTGCAAGACCATGTATACCGACAATTAAGGGTTGCTCGCCCAATGTCGGGGGGTAGGTTGCTAGAGGCGGCAAGTGATTGTCGTCGTAGATAAATGATAGAGGCCCACTTTCGTTGGGTACAGAACTCGGCTTATAGCGTATACAAAAAATGGCTCATCCCAGTGGGGTGAGCCGATATTTTTTTAGTTTTTAGTTATTAGTTTTTAGTTATTAGTTGTTAGAGGGAAAATTCTAAAAACTAACAACTAACAACTAACAACTCCTTACATCGAAAGCTTTATGCCCGATTTTTTTTAGTTTTTAGTTATTAGTTATTAGTTGTTAGAGGGAAAAAACTAAAAACTAACAACTAACAACTCCTTACATCGAAAGCTTTATGCCCGATTTTTTTTAGTTTTTAGTTATTAGTTATTAATTGTTAGAGGGAAAATTCTAAAAACTAAAAACTAACAACTAACAA
>JAFTVX010000034.1 GCA_017465575.1 Alistipes sp.
ACATCCGCTTGCAGAAGGGGACCGATGTCGAGGAGATTGAGCAACGTATGGCACAGTTTGTCGTCGATGAAGGTCGCAAAAACGGTCTCTCGGAGGAGGAGTTAAAATTAGAAGTTGCCCGTATCACTCCACGCCTGACGCCCATCAACGACCTTTATTTTGTCGATGATGCTCCGGTTGAGGGTTATCGTGGTAGCCGCACCACGACCTATACGCTGATTGCCATTGCTGTATTGATTTTGGTCATCTCGTTTATCAACTTTGTAAACTTCTTCTTTGCGTTGATACCAAGCCGAATCCGTGCGGTCAATAACTACAAGATTTTCGGTGCTCCGACTTGGAAACTGCGCCTTAACTTCCTCTTTGAGACCGTAGGCTTGATTCTCGTATCGTTATTTGTGGCTAATATTATTGTGATACTCTTTGCCGATACGCCACTTAAAGAGTATATCTCGACCTCGGTCGCTATCAACGATAATTGGTTGCTGGCAGGCGCTATCGCTTTGGGCGTGATTCTCTTTGGCGTGGTGGTATCGCTATATCCTGCGTGGTATATCACCAAGTTCTCGCCTGCGTTTGTGATTAAGGGTGATTTTGCCGCTTCACGAGCAGGTCGCATCTTGCGTTATACGCTTGTGGGTGTGCAGTACACAATCTCTATTGCTCTGATTATATGTTCGATATTTGTATATCGTCAGCATCAATATATGCTCTCGTGCAATATGGGCTTCGACCGTGAGAATCTCCTCTCGGTGGAGGTGCCTTGGGAAGCTGTCAACCCTGATGTCGAAGGCTATCAATTGGACTACACCAAACGCGACATTCTTCTTGACCGACTTACTCAAAATCCGCAAATCAAAGGCGTGGCATTTGGCGATATTCAGTTGGTGAGCAATGCCGAGGGTGCTTGGTCAAGACCATTGGATGGCGGCGACCCGGTTTCATTTATGATTCACGGCGTGTCGTGGAACTTTTTGAAGGTGATGGGTATTGAGATTGTCGAGGGTCGTGATTTTCTCCCATCAGACGAAGATACCGATACGGGGGCAATGATTTTCAATCAGACATCTGTCGAAAAATATGGGCTCACATTAGAGAGTAAAATCCCGGGACATGTTCAAGGCCTGTATGCCAACATAGTAGGCTTTTGCAAGGACTTCAATTTCAAGTCAGCCAACTGGAACATCGAGCCTTTTGCCTTTATCGTTCATGGTCACTATGGTTGGAGTATGCCACGCCACACCTATATCCGCACTGTAGCTGGAGCCGACATTGCTGAGGTGAGAAAATTTGTGTTCGACACACTGATGGAGATAGCCCCTAATGCCGATCCCGAAAAAATCAAGATACAGTTCTTCGAGCAGGAGTTGGAGTTACTCTATCAGGTAGAGGATAAACTCTCGACACTCGTTACCTTGTTCTCGTTCCTTTCGATTGTGATTTCGATTATCGGCGTGTTTGGCTTGGTACTCTTCGAGACGCAGTATCGCCGCCATGAGATAGGTATTCGCCGAGTGCACGGTGCATCGGTTGGCGAGATACTCAGCCTCTTCAACCGCAAGTACCTCTACATTGTGGCCGCGTGCTCGGCAGTGGCTATCCCCGTAAGCTACTACATCATTGACCAATGGATGCAGCAGTATGTCTATCGCACGCCGATGTCGTGGTGGGTATATGCCTTGGCGGTGGGAGTAATCCTCGCTATCACGGTCGTAACAGTAACCCTGCGCTCGTTTAAGGCTGCAACGGAGAATCCGACCGAGTCAATAATGAGATAAGCGAGCAATTCAAAATTCAAAATTAAATAACAATTAAAACATTACAGCTATGTTAAAAGTAGAAAATTTACAGAAGAGTTTTTTCACCGAGGAGATCGAGACTGTTGCTCTGAACGGTGTGTCGTTTGAGGTTAAGGAGGGCGAGTTTGTTGCCATTATGGGACCTTCGGGTTGCGGTAAATCTACGCTGCTCAACATCTTGGGCCTCTTGGATAATCCTACGGGCGGCTCATATCAGCTTCTCGACCAGGAGGTGGGCGGCCTGAAAGAGAAGGAGCGCACCGCCTTCCGCAAGGGCAATATCGGCTTTGTATTCCAGTCGTTCAACCTTATCGACGAGTTGTCGGTGGCGGAGAATGTCGAGTTGCCACTTATCTATATGGGCGTGAAGCCCTCGGAGCGCAAGGAGCGAGTAAAGAAGATGCTCGACCGTATGAACATCTCGCACCGTGCCGGCCACTTCCCACAGCAGCTCTCGGGAGGTCAGCAGCAGCGTGTGGCTATCGCCCGTGCCCTAGTGTCGAACCCCAAGCTGATCCTTGCCGATGAGCCTACGGGTAACCTCGACTCGAAGAATGGTCAGGAGGTTATGACCCTGCTCAAAGAGCTCCATCAGGAGGGCACAACCATCATTATGGTTACCCACTCGCAGCACGATGCCTCGTATGCAAGCCGTACTATCTGCTTGTTCGACGGTAAGATTGTAACTGATGTAAAGAGCCGCCTATAATCCTTTTTGAGA
>JAFTVX010000035.1 GCA_017465575.1 Alistipes sp.
AAATCCAAGTAAAACAAAGTTCTTTTAGGTGGTTATAGCAGTGAGGTTCCACCTCTTCCCATTCCGAACAGAGAAGTTAAGCTCACTCACGCCGATGGTACTGCCTATTTAGGTGGGAGAGTAGGTAGCCGCCTCTTCAAGCCGAATCCAATAAGGGTTCGGCTTTTTTGTGTTTACACACAAGCCGAACCCTTATTGTCTTGGCTTGAAGAGCCGGCTAGTGCCGGTTATATTTATATCCCACCCCAAACCCCTGCCCTTGATAAGGGAGGGGCTTGTTGCAGGCGGAACGCCTGCATTAGAGATTACCGCCGATTTAAGCCGAGAAAAGATTGCTTTAGCAATCCTCGGCAAGTTAAGCTTGTGAATTATGTGAATATTTTCTTTAACTCATTTTTGGCAATCGGTGGTTAATACTGCCAGTTGCCTTTTTTCGATAAATTTGCGAGGGCGTTAAGTCTTTTTCGAACCCTGAGCGTTATATATTCAGAAGCGCGTTTCCAACAAACGAAAACAAATTATGAAACTAACAACAGAAAACAAACAACTCACCCGTCTCGCTGAGCTAATGCAGTCAGAGCGCGATAATCTGTTTCGATACGCCTGCTATCGGTTGGGGTCTGCCACTGAAGCTGATGATGTGGTGCAAGACCTCTACCTGCGGCTCTCGAAACAAGGCGCACGACTTGCCGAGATTCAAGACCTGAATGGCTATGTTTATCGCTCATTGACAAATAGTTGCACTTCGGCTTTACGCTCTCGGCGACACTTTGCGACCACCGCAACGCTCGACACATTGAGTAGTGACGACCTCGCTCCGAAAGATTTCGAACAGGAGTTTCGAATGATTGAACGACTGATGGCGCTCCTGCCTGATGAACAGAGCGAGGTAATCCGATTGCGAATCTATGGCGGTCGTCAATTTGACGAGATTGCCTCGATTTGCAACATCCCTCTCACAACCGCCAAATCGCGTTTTCGCTATGGCATTGACAAGTTGCGCGAAGCCCTCGAAAAGCGTGGGCTGATTTAACCTAATAAAAAGACCAACATTATGAAAACTAACAACACTTTAGACAATAATTTATCGGATAATCGCGTTGAGAATCTTCTCACGCCCCGTTTTGCCCCCACCACCTCACTCGAATTTAAAGCACCTACACCGCACCGACGCCCGATTTGGCAGGCAGTACGCATTGGGGCTGTTGCCGCTGTGGTCGTAGTGGCAGTTGTTATCGGCATTAGCGGAGTGCAGACCAGTACCGCCCGCGATGTGGTCGAGCGAGCAATGACTCAACTGCTCGAATCGGATAACTTCCTCGTTCATTTCACCGCAAATGTCGTTGAGAACAAACGCACGCAAGATGAACTCTACGATATTGATTTCGATGGTACTCCTGTGCAAGGCTCTGTCGAGATTCGCAAAGAGGGTTCAAAGGTCAAGATGGCTATCAAGTGGCAGGACAAGGTTAGTTCTATGGAACTCTACGACGGCGAGAGTTATAGACGTTACCAGAACGGGCAATTGGTACTTGAGCGACCTGACAAAGGAATAGACCTCACTCCGTTCGCTACGATTGATAAATTGAAGGAGTACGCTGCGTTATCGGGTATATTGCTAAAATTCCGCGAGGAGGGCGATATAATCTCTGTTAGCACAAGGGGCGATAAGGCGGGGATAGTAGCTCGTTTCTCAAAGAGCGAGGGTCGCCTGCTCGGTGCTGAGTGCTCAGGACTATACAACGGCCAGCAGGTTACGGTACTCACCGTTGATCAGATTGGCTTCGATGTGCCACCCGCTGAGTAGATGCCCCACCTTACCTGCATAAAGGCAGAAACATCAATGTGCGAGGATATATAGATGTTTCAAATAATTCTTTGATATAACAAAATTAGAAATCGGCAGTCGCAATTTAGTGGCTGCCGATTCTTTTTTTTTAAGGTGGGAGGATTACGGAGATTAGAATGATAAGGCGCTTGGGCTATAGGATAACTTCCTAATGCTCTTATGGTTATGCGGTCGTTGACTTTTTTGATATATAGTGTAAGTATTTGTAAATCAATAAGATATAAATTGCTATTAATAATCGTTGTAACTTGCTGATTATCAGCACTTGGAAAAAATAAATTTTCTTCGCCCCTGTAAGTTGTTGATTATCAATACTGTAAATGGGCTAAAATGGAAAAGTTTGGCAACGAAAAATTTGGTAGAAGCATACTTCGTGTTGTAATTTTGCAGTAGGAAATCTGGAATTAGTTTTCGTTGGTAGTCCTATCTGTGATTTTCGGAAAATTGTTAAACTAAAATATTTACAGTTATGAAACGACTTTTTGCTATTTGTACACTTGCGGTATTTGCCTTTACGGCGTGTCAACAGTATGGAGAGTTTTCCGATATCAAGAATGTCCCCGGTGTTGATGTCGGTGAGATTCAGGACGATGGTACTCAGTATGTAAGTTATCGCGGTGTTTCGCTTCCAGATGCTGGATTAGGTCGTTCAGAGATGGCCGCTGTTCTCTCGTTGATTGGTGATCAGAAGGGTGATATAGACGATGCTCTTTTCGAGAAACGACTATTGGAGAATGTCTTTGCTCCTATTGATAGATTTATGAAGGACACTGAAAATTACCATGGTGAGAGTCAGTGGGTGTGGGCAAAGCTTATGTGTGGTGCGCCAATTTTCTGTAATTTGGTTTTTGCAGATGGCGGAGATTACTATATTCCTGGTGAGCCTGGTTGTGCCTCTGCAGGTGTTCCTGCGCATAACTATATGCACGAACAGGGTATTGAAGGTTGGTATACCATGGAGCAGTGGAGCTACGATGCTGATACCGATACGCTTACCACATTTGATAGCGGTTTTGAACTTAAAGCAAAAATCCTATATTTCGATGGTGAGCGCGTAGTGATGCTTGGTCATCTTGGAGGCGTGGCATCGATTGGTTGGAGTGGTTCTAACCCCGATATTCGTGTGATATGTGAGGAGGAGCTCTATCTCTATACCTTCAAAGAGGGTAGAGAGGCCTTCTTCGAAGCTCTTTTGCCCTATGATGAGTATATGGAGATGTACGATAGTTACGATGGAGAGTAGTATATTCTTCAGATTTTGTAGATAAGTTTTAGTCCTTGGGAGTAGCAATGTTTGGCTACTCCCCCTTTTTTTACCTATGTTTATATATGCGCGCGTGCGCGTGAGGGTGTGTGGTACAACATTATTTGTCAAAAGGAGAATAATTAGAGAAATTTTTGCTAAATTTGTATGTAAAATTATGAGAGATTATATATTGATGACATTTATGGTTATTATTTCTTTAATGACCGTACTGATCAGAGTTTAGTAAATTCTCGATAACCTTTATTTGTTTTATAGAGTTGTTTTTTATGACCACAGAGGTTAAAGATAAGCTTTGGACACGCGATTATGTCTTTGTGTGCGTGGCGGCATTTTTGATGTCGTTCTCGTTCTTTATCCTTGTGCCGACGCTGCCGCTATATCTTAAAGATACCTTCGGTATCGGTCAGGCGATGGTGGGCATTGTGTTGTCGTGCTATGTCGTGGCGGTGTTGAGCGTAAGACCAATGGCGGGTTTTGTTGCCGATACTCTGCCCCGTAAGAGTGTCTATATCGTGGCTTATACCGTCTTCGTTCTGTCGTTCCTCGGCTACTTCTTTATCACGCAGACGCTTGCTCTCTTTATCCTTTTGCGTATCTTCCACGGTTTCTCGTTCGGTATGCTGACCACGGCGGGCAATACGCTTGTTATCGATGTTATGCCCTCGTCGCGTCGTGGCGAAGGTCTTGGTTACTACGGAGTTACAAACAACCTCGCTATGGCGTTTGGTCCTATGGTGGGTCTCTTTGTTATTTCCTCGGGCAACTATACTTTGCTCTTTTTAACCTCGCTTGTTACGGGTACTATTGGTCTTATTTTGGGTGCGTTGGTGCGTGCTCCAAAGAAGGTAAGAGCCGACAAAGTGGACTTTAAGCTCTCTGCCGACCGCTTCTTCCTTAAAGAGGGTATCCGTGCTTGTATCGCCTTTACGCTGCTCGCTATCCCCTATGGTATGACCACCAGTTATATGGCGCTGTATGCCGCTTCGGTGGGTATCACGCACAATGCTGGTTTGTTCTTTACCGTGATGGCCGCGGGTCTTATTGCCTCTCGACTTCACTCGGGCAAGCAGGTGGATAAGGGATTTATTACCGAGACTATCCGCTTGGGTATCTGCATTGCCTTTCTCGGTGCAGTTGGCGAGGCATCGTTGGTCTACGCCTCGACGCTCGGCTCGGGTGTTACCTATGTGTTATATTTCTTTACGGCATTTTTGTTTGGTTATGGCTACGGCACTATGTTCCCTGCATATAACACACTCTTTATCAACTATGCGCCCAACTCACGCCGAGCAACGGCAAATGCAACCTATCTTACTGGTTGGGATGTAGGCATCGGTGCGGGTATGTTGTTTGGTGGCTATATCGCCGAGTATGGCTACGGCTACTGCTATATGGTGGGTGCTCTGTTGGTGCTCTTGGCGTTGTTGTTCTTCGTAGCTCAGGTTACGCCACATTTCCATAAATATCGTTTGAGATAAAAAGTTCTAAATATGAAGAAGTTACTACTTATTTCGCTTGCCGTATTTGCCTTTTCGGCTTGTATTCCGAGCTATGTTGCTACGGGTGTTGTTATCACCGAGGAGGTAGGTTACGAGGGTATTGTTGATGGTCTTGTTGTCGAAGATGGCTTCGATGTTGTTGTGGATGAGACACTTCCTCTGGGCAAGGTCGTTGTGACTACTCATAAGGATATTATGAAGCAACTCGATGTCTATGTCGAGGATAACTCGTTGCATATCAGCCTTAAGGGTATGCGTAAGTGTATTACGAAGAGCTTGGAGGCTCGCGTTCCTGCAGAGGTGTTCAACAACTTCGTTGCATCTGGTGGTAGCGATATCTCTGGTGTTAAAGTAGATGCCGAAGGCGATGTTGCTATTGTCGCTTCGGGCGGTAGCGAGGTGGGGATCTCGGGTCGTTGCAAGGCCCTTGCTCTGGTTGTCTCGGGTGGCTCAACTGCCGACCTCGAAGAGCTTGAGGCAGAGGTTGTTGCCGCTGTTGTGTCGGGTGGTAGCGATGCTGACTTATGGGCAACAAAGGCTTTGGAGCTTACCGCCACGGGTGGCGCAGATGTTGAGTATAAGGGCTCGCCCACGATTTTGGAGGTGAGTGCAACGGGAGGCTCGGAGGTAAGTAGAGCAGAGTAATTTTAGAGGCGACACCATCGGGTGCCGCCTCTAATGTTACATCTTGATATATTCGCGGAGTGTCTCGACATACTCCCTAAATGCCTCACGCCCCTTTGCGGTTATTCGGCAGGCGGTGCGTGGCATCTTGCCCTTGAAGCCCTTCTCCACCTCGATATATCCCGCCTTTTGGAGCTTGTCTATCTGCACGCTGAGGTTGCCCGCCGTAGCCCCCGTTTCGGTGCGGATATAGACAAAGTCCGCCTCCTCGACACCGATAAGTATCGAAACAACTGCAAGTCGCAGCTCGGAGTGCAACAATGGATCAAGCGCCTTTAACATTTCTTCGTCTGTTTTGCTCGGGCATAGAGTATATGTCCGGGGATAACCATCATAATGAGGAATATCAGCGCAAAGATAACAATTTCTATGTAAAGTATCGCCTCGACATTGGCAATTCCGCTATCTCGGAGTGCTACGCCATATTCGCGCATAACGAGGTGGAATGCGGGGAAGAGTAGCGACAATATTACGCCCGCCTTGCCTGCCCACGCCAAGACATCGTGGCGACAAATCTTTCCCGTAATCACCGTGCCCATACCCATCATCAAGGCTGTGAGGAAGAGGATGCTTGCGTGGTAGACGATGGCGGCAACGAATACCATACCGAACGATAGTCCGAAGACTGTCCATACGATGCTGATGCTGCGGTCTACATACGACTTGGGTCGTGCAACACCTGCGCGGCGGTTAAGGATTAGTGTGCCTATGCCACCCACCACGGGAATAAGCCACCACGCCCAGAGGCAGAGAGGAATAGGAAGATGAAGTACCTGTGCGAAGTACTCAAAAAGCGATACGATAACGGTGGTGTAGCCCCAAAGAAGGAAGTATTTGCCACTCTCGCTGTCGATATGCGCTGTGGTGTCGGCAATCATCTTTGAGATAATCTCGATGCTGCGATGTTCGTCAATTTGCTGTTCTTTCATAAGTCGTGTTCTGTAATTAGTTGTTTTATTCAAAGGGTAAGCCGCGCGTCGTTTCCCTTTTGTTGATGCAAAGATAAACAAGTTTACAAAATAAACCAAATATTTTCGCAAGAAATTTTTTGTAGGGTAGGGGTTATGCGAAGCATAAAAAAGTTTTTAGTTGTTAGTTATTAGTTGTTAGAATGAGCAATCTTTTTTTTTCAATGAGCAAAGAGCAATTAGAAATTAGCAATGAGCAATAGGTTTATAACCAACTTCCGCTAAAAAAACATTTTAACTCATTTTAACCCATCGTAACACATTTTAACCCATCGTAACCCATTTTAACCCAAGGTGCAAAGAGTAATGAGTTTAAGGAGATTAATGAATTTAGTGAAATTAGGGAGGACTATCAAAGGGGTATAAGTGGTCAAAGGGATACAAGGGGGTGTTGAGCCATAAGCACAAAAAAAAGACGACCTAAAAGGTCGTCTGCGAATTGTCCTTGCGGAGGGCACTGGATTCGAAGCGCAGGGCATTAGCCCAAGCTCGCGGGGATACCTTATAAAAAAAGCGCAGACCTTTAGGTCGAGCAATAAATCTCTATCACAACCCCGCAACCAGCCATAAGAGAGAATCAGTGCGGTAGTAAGTTTTGTTGCGGGGCTTCTCCCGTTTTTGTTCTATCTGCACACCGTGCTTGCACAGGGTGATGCAGATAGAATAAAAAACGACCGAGTGTCTAACTCGGTCGCAACAAAACTCTTACAAGCGGAGGGCACTGGATTCGAACCAGCGGATACCTTACGATATCGGCAGTTTAGCAAACTGCTGGTTTAAGCCACTCACCCAACCCTCCTTAAACCATCTTTTTGTAAAAGAGTGGTGCAAATATACGACTATTTTTCTTATCTGCAAAATTTTCGACCACGATTTCAAAGAAATAGGTTGGTTTATCTATTTTGCGGTTTCAAAATTTATGGGTTAAAATGTGTTACGATGAGTTAAAATGAGTTAAAATGTTTTTTAGGAAGAAGTATTTTAACTCATCCCCCTCTCTAACCCCTTGTATCCCTTGTATCCCTTTGATAGGGCACCCGAAAATCGAGAATTATTGCTAGCAACTACCTCACTAGCAACTACCTCATCTGCCTAAACAGCTCCCACATAAGGATTCCTGCCGAGACCGAGACATTTAGCGAGTGCTTGATGCCCACCTGCGGAATCTCGATTGCGCCGTCCACAATATCGGCTACCGCTTGGTCTACGCCATCTACCTCATTACCAAAGACAAGGGCATAGCGTTCGCCACTCTCGGCGCGGAAGTTGTTAAGCATCGTAGCACCCTCGATCTGCTCGATGGCAATGATGCGGTAGCCCTCCTGGCGGAGGCTCTCGATACACTCCAAGGTGGTGGGGTGGTAGCTCCACTCCACGCTCTGCTCGGCGCCAAGGGCAGTCTTGTGAATCTCGCGATTTGGGGGCGTTGCGCTGATGCCGCAGAGGGCGATATGACCTATGCCAAAGGCATCGGCGGTACGGAAGAATGAGCCGACATTCTGTGCTGAGCGCACATTGTCGAGCACGATTGCGACGGGTAGTTTATCCTGTGTGGCGCACTCCTCAAGGGTGGGGCGACCAAGCTCCTCGTTTAGTAGCTTACGCATATATATAGTCGATATATTAAGTTTTTTTAAATATTACGCTACAAAATTAAGCAAATAAAAATATTTTCCGTAAATTTGTGCCAAATGTTTTTCTATCGTAACCGTATGCCGAGAGTTTTGAGACATATCGTAGCCGTTTTGGTGCTTGTTGTTGGGGAGGGGTATGCCTCTTCGGCACAGGAGCTAAAGCTTGGTGTCGACTTCACAACGCTCTTCGACAACCGCGAATATGCCTCGATGTCGTTCGACGAGTCGGGCACACTCTTCAGCGCGCGCCTTACGCCAAATATCGGCATAAGGTGGGCAGAGCACAACCACCTGATGTTTGCTGCCGACTTTGTGCAGGACTTCGGTCACAACTCCAAGTTTCTGTCGGATGTCAATGTGCAGCTCTACTATGCCTACCGTGCGCCCCGTGTCAAGCTATTTGCAGGTATCTTTCCCCGTAGCGAGATGCGTGGCTTGCAGTCGCCCTTGTTCTTCGACCGCGACTACCGCTACTATGCCAACCGCATAGGTGGTGTCTTGGCACGCTACGAGAACCCCAACTTTGGTGGCTCGTATGTCGAGTTTGCGATGGACTACACGGGTATGCGCGACTTCGAGACACGCGAGGCGTTTATGCTGATGTCGTCGGGCTACTGGCCTATCAAGTGGTTTAATGTCGGCTACGATATTATGCTCGGCCACTACGCCAAGGACTACAACCCCGATACCGAGGATGGCGTGGTGGATAATGCGCTACTGATACCCTATATCGGCTGTCAGCCCTCGGCAGGTGGCTTCGACTTCGATGTCAGGGTGTCGTATGTTCAGGCGTTGCAGCGTGACCGCATAGCCAAGGATGGCTGGCACTTCCCTGCGGGTGGTGAGCTATATCTCGCTATTAGCCGTTGGGGTGTTACGCTTGCCAACCGTCTCTATGCCGGTGGTCAGCAGATGACCTTTTGGCCGAAGTATGGTGATGCCCTCTACCACGGCTCGCCCTACTACCATACGGGCAATGGCATATATGAGCAGATGGCGCTATCCTACGGTCAGGCGTTCTTCGACGATACGGTGCGTGTCGAGGCGGGCATCACGGTTGAGACCGATGGTTGGGGCTGGGGCACTCGACAATGGTTGCAACTTATCGTTGACCTCGACTACGGCATCAAGCTAAACAGAAAAAAGGAGTTGTAGTGAGTTTTTAGTTATTAGTTGTTAGTTGTTAGACATATTGCTAATTTCTAATTGCTCATTGCTAATTAAAAGAATAATAGACAATTAAAACATAGATGATTATGGCAATTGAGACTACTACTGAGGTAAAGGAGAAGTCGTTGAACTTCGTAGAGGAGGTTATCGAAGAGGCGATAGCCAAGGGTAAAACTCGAGTTCAGACCCGCTTCCCGCCCGAGCCTAACGGCTACTTGCATATCGGTCACGCCAAGGCTATATGCCTCGACTTTGGCGTTGCACAGCGCTATGGTGGCGTCTGCAACCTTCGTTTCGACGATACCAACCCCACAAAGGAGGATGTTGAGTATGTAGATGCTATCAAGGAGGATATCGAGTGGCTCGGCTTTAAGTGGGGTGCAGAGTACTACGCTTCGGACTACTTCCAGCAGTTGTGGGACTTTGCCGTGCGCCTTATCAAGCAGGGCAAGGCATATATCGACGAGCAGACCTCGGAGCAGATTGCCGAGCAGAAGGGCACACCCACACAGGCGGGTGTCGAGAGCCCCTATCGCAACCGCCCCATCGAGGAGAACCTCGACCTCTTTATGAAGATGACAAATGGCGAGATTGAGGAGGGCCGTATGGTGTTGCGTGCCAAGATTGATATGGCAAGCTCGAATATGCACTTCCGTGATCCTATCATCTATCGTGTTGTAAATCACCCACATCACCGCACTGGCGATAAGTGGAAGGTATATCCTATGTACGACTTTGCCCACGGTCAGAGCGACTACTTCGAGGGTGTTACTCACTCGTTGTGTACCTTGGAGTTTGTGCCTCACCGCCCCCTCTACGACCTCTTCGTAGACTGGGTAAAGGAGGGTGTTGACCCCTCGGATGAGCGCCCCCGTCAGTATGAGTTCAACAAGCTCAACCTTAACTATACGCTGATGAGCAAGCGTAACCTGCTTATCCTCGTTAAGGAGGGCTTGGTGAATGGCTGGGATGACCCCCGTATGCCGACACTCTGCGGCTTCCGTCGCCGTGGCTACTCGCCTGAGTCTATCCGCAACTTCGTCGATAAGATTGGCTACACCACCTACGATGCGTTGAACGATATGGCACTGTTGGAGAGTGCTGTGCGTGACGACCTTAATAAGCGCGCTATGCGCGTGAGCGCCGTTCTCGACCCCGTGAAGCTCATCATCACCAACTACCCCGAGGGTCAGGTCGAGGCTATGGAGGCTGTAAACAACCCCGAGGATCCCGAGTCGGGCACCCACACCATCGAGTTCAGCCGTGAGCTCTGGATGGAGCGCGACGACTTTATGGAGGATGCTCCCAAGAAGTACTTCCGTATGACCCCTGGTCAGGAGGTGCGCCTCAAGAATGCCTATATCGTGAAGTGCACTGGCTGCGAGAAGGATGAGGCGGGCAACATCACCACCGTATATGCCGAGTACGATCCCGACACCAAGACTGGTATGCCCGGTAGCAACCGCAAGGTGAAGGGTACGCTCCACTGGGTGAGCGCTAACCACTGCCTCAAGGCAGAGGTACGCCTCTACGATCGCTTGTGGAAGGTGGAGAATCCTCGTGACGAGATGGCAGCAATCCGCAAGGAGACTGGTTGCGAGGCGCTCGAGGCTATGAAGCAGATGATCAACGAGGACTCTTTGAATATTCTCAACGAGTGCTATGTGGAGAAGTATCTTGCTGAGGCTAAGCCTTATGACTACCTCCAGTTCCAGCGTATTGGCTACTTCAATGTCGATAAGGAGTCGACTGCCGACCATCTTATCTTCAACCGAACTGTAACTTTGAAGGACACCTGGGCAAAGCTCAACAAGTAATTTGTTGTGAAAAGGGGTCATCTGCGACCTCTCAATCCTTGGGCTGAAAGGGAAATACATTTTAGTATGTCCTTTCCAGCCCAACTCTTTATCGAGGCCACAGCTAACCCCTTTTGACAACAAATTGGGTTCTTTGCCGTGAAAAGGGGCATCCTTCGACGCCTCAATCCAAAGAGCGAATGGGAAATACCTCCAGTATGTCCCATCCGCTCTTTCTCTTTATCGGCGCCAAATTATACCCCTTTTGACAACAAAGAGTGCTGATTGGGAGGGAGATTTCAGGGAGATTTCAGGGAGGTATCAGAGAGGATTCAGGGAGATTTCAGAGATAGTTCAGAGAGGATTCAGGGAGATTTCAGGGTGGGTTGATTACTTTCTCTGTTTTCTCTCTGCTTTCTCTCTGCTTTCTCTCTGCTCTCTCTGCTCTCTCCCTAATTTCCTCATATCTCCCCACTCTCTTTTCCGTCCTTTTATTTCGTAGTTTCGAAAATTTTGCTTAATTTTACGCTATCAATTATTCCAAGAGAACTAAACCGCTTAAATATGAAACCTTTCAACTATCTATTGCGTTCGTTCGTTGCCCTGTTGCTCGTTGCTTCGGTGGCGTGCGTCGACGAAAATTTCAAGGTCAAAGATACCTCGTTAGAGGTTACAGTAGGCGAGAACGAGACCGTTCTCCCGTTGGCATATATGGATAAGACATCCATCAAGGAGCTCTTCGAAATGGATAAGGCAACTGACCTTACAATCGACGAGGAGGGTAATATCACCTACACCTATGGTGGCGCTGCTGAAAGTGTTGATATCGAGGCGTTTGACACATCGTTTGAGATGCCTGCCAGCGTTAGCAATATCTACTCGGAGGCATATCCTGCACTTGACGAGTTGCTCGGTCAGAGCTACGACCTTAGCGAGGAGTTTAACCTCGACAGCAAGCTTGATGATGAGACTCTCGGCTCATTGGTAGTATCTATTCCTGCGGGCAAGACTATCACCTGCTTCGAGGAGGACTACACCTCTGAGCATATCATCTATACAGTGCCCTCGGAGGTAGAGTCTATCAAGCGCATCTATCTTGAGGCTGAGGAGGGCGAGAAGGGTGCAAAGATGACCTTTACTGTTAACTTCAACGACCTTAACACCATCAACGGTGGCGGTAATATCACTATGTGGCTCAAGGCGCCCACAGGTTTTGTGGTTTACGACGAGAATGGCGATAAGATTGATGGCACGGAGCTTAGCATTATCAAGCACGAATTTGCCGAGGGTCAGCCTTCGGAGAGTTTTGTCTTCTATCTTGAAAGCATTGAGAATGAGGCGGCTATCACCGATGGCAAGCTCGATATGTTGGTGGATATGGAGTATCACATCTCGTTCGAGATGACTACAGTGGCAGGTGAGCTCACCCTGACAAATGCGCCTACGCTCTCGGTAGATGCCGACTTTGTGTTGGAGGATGCCGATATTGTCCTCGATGAGGTGGTATTTGCCGATGCTATCGAGGCAGAGGGTGGCGACTTCGTTATCGCAGGTCTCCCCAAGGAGCTTTTGGCTATCAACAACATATCGTTCAACGAGGCTAATACCAATATCTATGTTAAGGGTCTTGACTGGCTCGAGGATAGCGTTGCCGAGAAGATTAAGGTCGAGGCTGCAATGCC
The DNA here is from genome assembly GCA_017465575.1 of Alistipes sp. Taxonomy (GTDB): domain Bacteria; phylum Bacteroidota; class Bacteroidia; order Bacteroidales; family Rikenellaceae; genus Alistipes. The sequence continues at coordinate 12,550 of JAFTVX010000035.1, forward strand.
CGAGTCGTTGAAGCTTTCGAGCAATGAGGCTGATGTTGTAGGCAATACCATTAAGACCAACCTTTGTGATTTGCGCAATAGCGTAGCCTTAGCGGTTGAGGCTCTCGACTTTGGTTCTGAGGGTCTTATGCCCGAGGAGGGCAAGGTTGAGGTAGCCTTCTCGCCCACCATCACCGCAAAGATTGAGCGTGGCACTGAGGTACGCCTTACCGACCTTGTGCACAACGGTAGCGCCTTTAACCTCTCGGCAGGTATCGATGCTATGAGTGTTGATGTTAAGTCGGTAAGCGGTAGGGTAGACTATGGCTACTCGTTGTCGCAGGATATCAAGATTTTGAATGGCGATGAGGAGTTCGACCTTGCAATCAATGGCGTAAGCCTCTCGCCAGCGGTTATAGTTAAACTTGACAATCCTATGCCCTTGGAGGCGTTGCTCTCGGCAACACTAACCCCCGTTGTTGGTGGCGTTCCGCAAGCCGACCGAGCTGTTTCGGTTACAGATGTTGCGGTGCGTGGCGCTGAAGTCGAGGACGATAAGGTATCCCCAAAGCAGAATATTATCGTTATGGCCATGGCCGACCGCAAGGCCGACTATCCCGAAGATAAGGGCTATACCTTTGTTGAGGTAGATATTGTTAAGTTACTCTGTGGCGATGTTCCAGAGAAGTTGATTCTCGACCTTGAGTTTAACTCTAATCCCGATGTTGTCAGCACCGTATATGCTACACCTGGCGGTATGTCTATCAACTACGACTATGCGGTGGTTGTACCCTTGCAGAGCCGTAAAGACCTCGATGTAGTCTTTGAGATGACCCTCGATGGCTTTAGCGAGACTTTGGCAGAGCTTGCCGAGTATGATATCCGTGTTGGCGATGTGGCTATCACTGCTGAGGCTCAGAGCACCTTACCTCTCGGTCTTGTTATCGAGGAGCTTGTGGCGCTCGATGTCGATGGTAACCCCACTGATGCTCAGATTGTTTTGCCCGAGGGTAAGAACGAGATTCGTGCATCGAAAGATGGCACAACACCTGCCACAACCGAGCTTGAGTTGCAGTTGGAGCTCGATGCTGAGCGTAGCATCGCCTCTATTGCCAATGTCGATGGTATACGCTTTAAGGTGCGTGCCAAGGGCGAGGCAGACGAGCGCACTTGGGTCAACGAGAACCAGTGGCTGTCGTTTGCTGCGAAGTTGCGTATCGACGGTGGCGTTACGGTAGACCTTCGCGATTTCTTTGAGGTGGATGATGAAGAATAATTCGAAAAAATTGTAGAGTATGAAAAAGATATTTACCCTTTTGGCTTCGGCTTTATGCCTTGTGGGTGTAGGTAGTGCGTCGGCACAGTCGCTAACCTCTTATTTTATGGAGGGCACCTACTTCCGTACACAGCTTAACCCTGCACTGACAACTACTCGAGGATACTTCAACATTCCCGCAGTTAGTGGTACGGGCATCAATGTGGTGAACAACTTCTTGTCGGTAGATAACTTTATCTATCAGCGTGATGGACAGCTCGTTACGGCGTTGCATAAGTCGGTGTCGTCAGATGAGTTCTTGGGTCGTCTGCCCGATGTTAATCGCCTGAATGCCAATATCAATACCAATATCCTCTCGGTGGCATTCTACACCAAGAAGATATATTGGAATCTCGGTGTTAATGCCCGTGTCGATACCAATGTCAATCTCTCGAAGGATATCTTTGCGGTGCTCAAAACCTTGGGTAACGGCACCTACGACTTGATCGATACCTCGATTGATGCTAATGCCTATCTCGAAACATATTTCGGCACCTCGTTCCGTGTGTGTGATTGGATAAATGTGGGTCTTAGAGTTAAGTTCCTGGTAGGTCTTGTCAATGCCCATACCGATATCGATAAGATGAGGGCTGTTGTATCGCCCGATGGCGTTACTGCCGAGTTGCAGGGTGTAGTTCGTGGCAATGCTATCTTCGTAGACCAGTCGCGCGTCAAGCCTGGCGAGGCGATTGATGGCGAGTTCTTCAACTTCTCTTCGGTAAACTATATGCTCAACAATGTCAAGAGCTATGGTTTTGCCGCGGACCTCGGTGCAGAGTTCCGTTTACTCAACGACCACCTCAAACTTAGTGCCGCTATCACCGACCTTGGCGTTATCAAGTGGTCGCCCAAGACCCATATCGTGGCTGAGGCTAAGGGTGCGTTCGGCTTCAACGGTTATAATGTCTCGGCTGATGAGTTGGAGATGACCTCGGAGTTTGAGTTTGTGCAGGGCGCAAAGCAGACCAAGGGCTACTCAACGATGCTTACCTACTCGGTAAACCTCGGTGCCGAGTATAATATCTTGCGTAATAAGATTGCCTTCGGTCTCTTGGCGCATAGCAAGTTCAATAACGGTTATCTCTATACCGAGCTTACTGCATCGGTAAACTTCCGCCCCTTGAACTGGTTAACTGCCACCGTTAGCCACACCTTCCTTAACCGCCAGAAGCCCGGTGTCTTTGGTGCTGCTTTGAACTTCCACCCCAAGGGCATCAACCTCTTTGTGGGTCTCGACTATATCGGCACAAAGTGGGTGATGTGGGACGATACAATCAAGATTCCTTACGATATGAAGTCGTTGAATCTCTACGCAGGTGTAGGCTTCAACTTCGGTCGCCCCAAGTATATGCGTGCCGAGCAGATTGCCAAGCGCGAGGCACGAAAGCAGGCGCGTAAAGAGGCTCGCAAAAACAGGTAACTGATTGGTTATAAGTGATAAGGGGCAAGCGTTACGCTTGCCCCTTATTGTTGCTGTGTTATTCTTATGACACCTTTTAATAGTGAGTTACTATGAGTTAAAATGAGTTACTATGGGTTAAAATGTTTTTTTTAGAGGACTCTCTAAAAACTAATAACTAATAACTAACAACTCTCTTGCTTTGCAAGGAATGTTCGGATATTCTCGGCTACGCAGTCGATAAGGCGGTCGATGGCCTCCGATGCTGCCCAAGCGTTGTGGGGTGAGCCGAGCAGGCGATAGCGGTCCTTGATATTGTAGAGTGGCGACTCGCGCAAAGGCTCTACCGAGAATACATCGAGAGCTGCTGCCGATACCCAACCATTATCCAATGCCTCGGCGAGTGCTGCCTCGTCGATAATGCCGCCACGCGCAACATTGATAATCATTGCCGAGGGTTTCATTCGCTTAAGCTCCTCACGACCAATAAGTCCGCGTGTGCGCTCGTTGAGTGGCGAGTGTACCGAGAGGATATCGCTCCACTCCAGAAGCTCGTTAAGCTCCACGGCAGGGTATGCCTCCTCGCGCTTTGCACCCGATGTCGAGAAGTAGCGCACTTCGCAACCAAAGGCCGAAGCAAGACGGGCAACCTCACGACCGATATTGCCCAAGCCTACGATGCCCCACTTCTTGCCACGAATCTCGAAGGTGAGCCTATCAAAGCAGAAGGCGCGGTCGGCATTGGCATAGCGACCATCGTGGAAATACTCGTCGAAATATACAATATGGCGGGCAAGGGCGAGTGCCGAGGCGAGTGTGGTCTCGGCAACGGCAGATGTCGAGTAACCTACGGCATTCTTAACCTCGATGCCAAGCTCCTTGGCAGTTACCAAGTCGACATTGTTCATACCCGTTGCAGCAACGCAAATTAGCTTAAGGTCAGGAAGTTGGCGCATTGCATCGCCATCAATCATCACCTTGTTAGAGATGGCGATAGTTGCCCCCTTTAGGCGCTCCACGACATCCTCTTTGCGTGTGTTTTCGTAGGCAGTGTAGTCGCCCTGCGAACTAACTTTCGACATATCGCGACCCGCGATGCTGTACTCATCCAAAAAAACGATTTTATTCATATCTTTAAGTTTTAGTTATTCCATCTCTCCTATCAAATCTCGGATAACTACCGAGGCGCAACCGATGCCAAAGAGTGCGGGTATATAGCTGATAGTTCCGACATTAGATTTCTTGTTCTGCTCCTCGCAGAGTATCATTGCCCCCTCTCTTACGGGCTCGGGCGAGAAGACTGCACGGAAGCCTCGCTTGATGCCAATTTTATGGAGTCGCTTACGCAACATGTGGGCTAATGGGCAGTGGTGCGTTTTGGCGATATCCTTAATCTCCATCAGTGTGGGGTCGGTCTTTGCACCGGCACCCATAGAACTTACCAACGGAATACCTCTGTCCAATGCCCCCTTGATAAGTGCCAACTTTGGCGACAGGGTGTCTATGGCATCTACCACATAATCAAACTTTTCGGAGTCGAGCAGGGCATCCGTTTCGGAGTCCTTGATAAAGCGGTTTACCATCTTTAACTCCAACTCGGGGTTGATATCGCGCAGTCGCTTGGCTAATACCTCGCACTTCTCCTCGCCTATGGTCGAGTGCAGAGCCACAAGTTGGCGGTTGATATTCGTCTCCGACACCTTGTCGGCATCGGCAATGGTCATTCGCCCAACACCCGCTCGCACAATCATCTCGGCGGCGTATGCACCTACGCCACCTACGCCCACAACCAAGACATTGGCACGGCGTAGTCGGGCAAGTTTCTCCTCACCCAAAAGCAGTTCTGTGCGTTCCAGCCAGTTATCCATTTATTAGCCTTTTATAGTTCTTAATCAACTCTTTACGGAGCTCTTCGGTTGTTGTTTGCCTTAACTCGGCGACCCTATTGTAGAGCGCTACGATATCGCACTCGGGGTTGTCGTCGCTCTCCAAAAATATCTGCTCGACGGGTGCCGTGCGAACTACATCGACGGTGCGTGGCGAGCGTAGTGAGCGCTCTCCAAACGAGAGGAAATAACCTCTTCTGAAGGCTCTTTCTGCCTGCTCCACCGAGCCGATAAAGCCGTGCAGGAGAACGCCGCATAAATCGTAATCCACCAAGATGCGCATCACATCCTCAAAGGCTTTAACCGAGTGAATGGCAACGGGTTTCTCCAATCGTTCTGCCACGCCCAATTGATAGCGAAAGAGTGTCTCTTGTGCCTCACGGTCGATATCTCGCGCAAAGTCCAGTCCTATCTCGCCAACCATATCGGCTGTCGTGAAATCGGGCAACGATACCCTCTCGAGCGTATCCCACGGGTGCACCCCCGCCATAGTTGGCGAGAGCCTATCCGCTTGCCGATGGTGGGTATGTATATCGCAAAACCGATGCTCCATACGACAAAGGTAAGAAAAAAAGATAAAAGAGCAAAGAGAGGTCAGAGAGAAAACAGAGAGAAGACAGAGAGAAGACAGAGAGGTTTCAGAGAGAAGGCAGAGAGAACGCTGATAACGCAATCAGCCCTCCCTGAACTCTCCCTGAACTCTCCCTGAACCCTCCCTGAACCCTCTCTGAACCCTCCCTGAACCCTCCCTGAACCCTCCCTGAAAAACTCTCTAACAACTAATAACTAACAACTTTTTCGCTCTCCCTGCTAATTTTGCTCCAAATGGTTGCTCGTATCGAAAAAAAGTCGTATCTTCGTGCGCATTTTATAGTGTACTATAAGTGCTGTGGATAAGTTCTACTGAAACACAAACATAAAACATTACAAATTATCTAACAATTAACTACAGTTTTTATGTCGAAAAACATTAAATTGCGTAAAGGTCTCGACATCAATCTGAAGGGTAAGGCAGAGACAGTCTTGGAGTCAGCTCCTATGGCTAAGTCGTATGCCGTTAGCCCTCTGGACTACGAGTGCGTAACGCCCAAGCTGTTGGTTAAGGTTGGCGACAAGGTTGAGGCAGGTCAGGCTTTGTTCTTTGATAAGAACAATCCTCGCATCCTGTTCACCTCGCCCGTTAGCGGTGTGGTTTCGGCCATCAACCGTGGCGAGAAGCGCAAGCTTCTGAATGTTGCCGTAGAGCCCGACCAAGAGCAGGTGGCTCAGTCGCTTAAGGTGACTGACATCGCCAAGGCAGAGCGTTCGGAGATTGTTGAGATGTTGCTTCAGTCGGGTCTTTGGACTCGCATCGTGGAGCGTCCTTTCGGTGTTATCGCTAACCCCGAGGCACAGCCCAAGGCTATCTTCGTGTCGGCTTTCGATTCGGCACCTTTGGCTCCCGACTACAACTTCATTCTCAAGGAGGAGAAGGCTGCTGTTGAGGCAGGTATGGCCGTTTTGGCTCGCCTCACCGATGGCAAGGTACACCTCTCGGCTCGTCAGGGCGATGAGGGCTATATGGCCTCGGTTAAGGGCGTGGAGTATCACACCTTCTCGGGTAAGCACCCCGTAGGTAATGTAGGTGTGCAGATCCATCACATCGACCGTATCGCTAAGGGCGATATCGTCTGGACTGTCAACATTCAGGATGTAGCGATGATTGGTCGCTCGGTACTTGCTGGCAAGGTCGACATGTCGAAGACCGTGGCTGTTGTGGGTGCGAAGGCTAAGAAGTGCGGCTACAAGCGCATTATCTCGGGCGCTGCGGTAGAGTCTATCGTAGGCAAGGTTGAGGCTGATGTGCGTGTTATCTCGGGTGATGTTCTCTCTGGCGTTCAGACAGCTGCTGATGGCTACATCTCGGCTAACGCTAACGCTCTTACCCTTATCCCCGAGGGCGATGTTTACGAGTTGCTCGGCTGGGCTATGCCCCGTTTCCACCGCTTCTCGGTATCGCGCGCTTACTTCTCGTGGCTCTGCCCCAAGAAGGAGTACAACCTCGATACCAACATCAATGGTGGCGAGCGTCCCTTCGTCGTAACAGGTCTTTACGAGAACTACTTGCCTATGGATATCTATGTTAGCTATCTGTTGAAGGCTTGCTTGGTGAAGGATCTCGACAAGATGGAGAATCTTGGTCTCTATGAGCTTCTTCCCGAGGATTTGGCTGTCTGCGAGTTCGTTGATCCTTCGAAGATTGAGATGCAGCAGATTTTGCGTGATGGTATTAACCTAATGATTAAGGAGAGCTAATTATGGGATTGCGTAATTTTGTAGATAAGATTAAGCCCACCTTCTCGGAGGGCGGCAAGCTCGGCTTTTTGCACTCGACTTTCGAGGGCTTCGAGACTTTCCTTTATGTTCCTAACACCGTAACAAAGAAGGGTGCTCACATCCGCGACTGTAACGATATCAAGCGCGTTATGATTGTCGTTGTGTTGGCGTTAATTCCCGCTACTTTGTTCGGTATGTACAATGTTGGTTATCAGGCTGGCATCGAGGGCGTTTTCCCCGCTTTCTGGTATGGTTTCCTCAAGTCGTTGCCTACAATCATCGTATCGTATGTTACGGGTTTGGCTATCGAGTTCACCTTTGCTCAGAAGCGTAAGCACGAGATCAACGAGGGTTTCCTTGTGACAGGTCTTTTGATTCCTCTGGTTATGCCCGTTACCATTCCTTTGTGGATCGTAGCGTTGTCTACCGCTTTTGCCGTTATTATCGGTAAGGAGGTATTCGGTGGTACTGGTATGAATGTCTTCAACCCTGCACTCTTGGCTCGTGCCTTTGCATTCTTCGCCTACACTCCCCAGATGTCTGGTGAGGCTGTATGGTATGCTGATGGCAAGACTGGTGCAACCGCCTTGGAGCAGCTCGGCACTACTGGCGAGATGCAGTGGAGCGCTTTGGACGCATTCTTCGGCTTTATGCCCGGTTCACTCGGTGAGACTTCGACCTGCGCTATCTTGATTGGTGCTGCGTTGTTGCTCTTCACTGGCGTTGCCTCTTGGCGTATTATGTTGTCTGTATTCGTAGGTGGCTTGGCTATGGGCTATGTCTTCGACTTGGCTGGTATGACCGAGTACCCCGTATACTACCACTTGTTGGTAGGTGGTTTCGCGTTCGGTGCAGTCTTTATGGCTACCGACCCCGTTACTTCGGCACAGACAAACACTGGTAAGTGGATTTACGGTTTGATGGTGGGTGCTTTGGCAGTCCTCATCCGTGTTGTTAACCCCGCTTACCCCGAGGGTATGATGCTTTCGATTCTCTTTATGAACGCCTTGGCTCCGCTTATCGACTACTTCGTTGTAGAGCGTAACATTGCGCGTCGTAAGAAGCTAATTAAGAATGTTAAATAACGAGAGCTATGGCAATCAATAAGAATTCAAATGCATATATCATCATCTACACCGTTGTGATGGTGGTGATTGTTGGTGCTTTGCTCGCCTTCTTGGCTACTTCGCTCAAGCCTCAGCAGGATGCTAATGTGCTTAACGAGCAGAAGGTATCTATTATGAAGGCCTTTGGCGAGGCTGATGCCAACTTTGATGAGGTTGTTACTATGGGTCGCTTGGTAGGTAGCGAGTTTGTTGCTGTAAACACCGAGGATAAGGCTGATGAACAGGCTGTGTTCGACCTTCTTGGCAACCGCAAGGCTTTGGCAGAGGCTGAGGATAATCTCCCCATCTTCCGTATGCGCAAGGACGATGTTACGAAGTATGTCTTGCCTATCGTAGGTAAGGGTCTTTGGGGCGATATCTGGGGCTATGTTGCATTGCAGCAGACCGAGGATAATGTCGTAATCACTGGTATCGTTATGGACCACGCGGGCGAGACCCCTGGTCTTGGTGCCGAGATTGCAACACCTCATGTTCAGTCTAAGTTCGAGGGCAAGGCTCTCTACAATGAGGCTGGCGAGTTCGCTGTTCGTATGCAGAAGGGTGGTGCCCAGAACGAGCATCAGGTAGACGCCATCACTGGCGGTACTAAGACCTGCGACGGTGTGAACGCAATGCTCGAGACCTCTATCGGCAAGTATGAGTCATTCTTGCGCGCCCAGGAGGTTGAGGAGTTCGCTTGTGGCGACGACTGCTGTGACTTGGACGAGTGCCCTGCCGACGACAGCGCTATTGTTGAACCTACAAATGAGGAGGAGTAAACTATGAAACTAAGCAAGAATTTTACAAATCCTTTGGCAGCTAACAACCCCGTTATCGTTCAGATTTTGGGTATCTGCTCAGCTTTGGCTGTTACCGTTAAGCTTGAGCCTGCCTTCGTTATGGGCTTGTCGGTAATCTTCGTTACCGCATTCTCTAACCTCATTATGTCGCTTTTGCGTAATGGTGTACCTTCGCGTATTCGTATCATCGTTCAGTTGGTCGTTATCGCAACCTTGGTTATCGTTGTAGACCAGGTGCTTCGTGCCTATATGTATGATGTATCGAAGCAGTTGTCGGTATATGTTGGTCTTATCATCACCAACTGTATCGTGATGGGTCGTGTCGAGGCATTTGCTCTTGGCAACAAGCCCTGGGATTCGTTCGTTGATGGTGTTGCCAACGGTATTGGCTATGCCCTTATCCTCGTTATCGTGGCGTTCTTCCGTGAGCTCTTTGGCTCGGGTACGCTCTTCGGTTTCGATGTTTTGGCACGCTTTGGCTATGTCAACAACTCGTTGATGCTCTTCCCGCCGATGGCACTTATCATCGTAGGTGTTATCATCTGGATTCATCGCTCTATTAACAAGGACTTACAGGAAAAATAGGAGGTAGCGTATGTTAAATTTGTTTATTAACTCGATGCTTATCGAGAATATGGTGTTCGCCTTCTTCTTCGGTATGTGTTCTTACATTGCCGTGTCGAAGAGCGTTAAGACAGCGTTGGGTCTTGGTGCTGCCGTAACCTTCGTTATGGTTATGACCGTGCCTTTGAACTACCTCTTGAACCAGTATGTGTTGGCTCCCAATGCCTTGGCAGAGGGCGTTGACCTCGGTTTCTTGTCGTTCATTCTCTTTATCGCTGTTATCGCTGCCTTCGTGCAGCTTGTCGAGATGATTGTCGAGAAGTTCTCACCTTCGCTCTACAACCAGCTTGGTATCTTCTTGCCCCTTATCGCCGTAAACTGCGCCATTATGGGTGGTTCGCTCTTTATGCAGCAGATGGTTGGCACCGAGATTAACAATGTGGGCGACTCTATCGTCTACGGTCTTGGCTCGGGTATCGGTTGGTGGTTGGCTATCGTTATGATGGCTGCTATCCGCGAGAAGATTGAGTACTCTCATGTCCCCGCAGCGCTCAAGGGCCCCGGTATTGCATTTATCATTACTGGTCTTATGGGTATCGCGTTTATGATCTTCTCGGGTATTCAGTTGTAACCTTTAATAAGAGTATAGATTATGGAATTTAATGTTATCTTATGGGCAATCGTTGCCTTTATGGTGGTGACACTCGTGTTGGTGGCGCTGCTGCTCTTTGCGAAGGCAAAACTTACCTCGTCGGGTTCGGTAAAGATCGACATCAACGAGGGTAACAAGGTGTTGGAGGTAGAGTCAGGCTCAACCCTCCTCAACACACTCTCGGAGCAGGGTATCTTCCTTCCTTCGGCTTGTGGTGGTAAGGGTGCTTGTGGTCAGTGCAAGTGCCAGGTTGTTGCGGGCGGTGGCGAGATTTTGCCTACCGAGCGTGGCTTCTTCAACCGCCGTCAGATTAACGAGGGCTGGCGCCTCGGCTGCCAGGTTAAGGTTAAGGAGGATATGCAGATTAAGGTTCCCGCATCTGTTCTTTCGATCAAGAAGTGGGAGTGCGAGGTTGTTTCGAACAACAATGTCGCTACCTTCATCAAGGAGTTCGTTGTTAAGCTCCCCGAGGGCGAGCACCTCAACTTCCGTTCTGGTGGCTATATCCAGATTGATGTTCCCGCTATCACCGTTGACTACAAGGATATCGATGTAGATCCCGAGTATCGCGAGGATTGGGAGAAGATGGGTGTCTTCAACCTCAAGATGGTTAACCCCGAGCCTCAGGTGCGTGCTTACTCGTGCGCTACCTATCCCGCCGAGGGCGATATCATCAAGCTCAATGTGCGTATCGCAACTCCTCCTTTCGATCGTCAGAAGGGTGGTTTTATGGATGTTAACCCTGGTGTATGTTCTTCGTACATCTACTCACTTAAGCCCGGTGATAAGATTATTATGTCGGGTCCCTTCGGTGAGTTCTTCTTGCCCGATAATTTGTCGGATGATCAGGAACTTGTATTCATCGGTGGTGGTGCAGGTATGGCGCCTATGCGTTCACACATTATGCACCTCTTTAAGACCCTCAAGACTGGTCGCAAGGTTAACTTCTTCTATGGTGCTCGTTCACTCAAGGAGGCATTCTACCTTGATGACTACTACCAGATCGAGAAGGAGTTCCCCAACTTCAAGTTCCACTTGGCGCTTGACCGTCCCGATCCCGAGGCAGACAAGGCTGGCGTACCCTATGTTGCAGGCTTTGTTCACAATGTTCTCTACGAGACATACCTCAAGCAGCACGACGAGCCCGAGGGCATCATCTACCTTATGTGCGGTCCTCCGATGATGGCACAGTCGGTAGTTAACCTCCTCGACAGCCTCGGAGTTCCTGCGGAGAATATTCTCTTCGATAACTTCGGCGCATAATTTTAGCGTGATTGAGGGGCATCTACTGCCCCTACCAAAAGAAAATGCCAATGGGCAGTACGACATAGTACAGCCCATTGGCATTTTTTTTGGCGAGTGTTGTATCTGCCCCTCACTGACGCTAAAATCGGTCGTGCTGGCCGGGAGGTAGTTTATTTGGGAGTTTAGGGAGTTTAAGGAATGTAATGAGCTTAGGGATAAATGTCGGTAGCGCTCTCCTTAGAATTCCCTATATTCCTTAATTTCCTTAAATTCCCTATTGATTGCGCCTCTTTTTTCGCTATCTTTGTATATTAAATCGCCCATAATATGAAGAACACTCTCGATAAACTGCACTCGCGTGGTGCCGAGGCGCTTACGGATGAGGAGCTTCTCACCGTTGTTGTTGCCGAAAATGCTGTCGATAGGCAAGCGCCTACCTTGGCTGCCGACCTCCTAAAAGAGGCAGGGTCGTTGCAGAGCCTTCTATCCACCGACATTAGCCGTCTGCGTATGATGTCGGGCTTAGGTCTTCAGCGTGCCTTACGCCTAAAAGCTGCTACGGAGATGGGGCGTCGTCAAGCGGTGGCTGAGTCTACGGCGGTGGAGTGCATAGCGTCGGATAAGGATGTGGTGCGCATTATGCGCCCCATGCTTGGTGGTTTGCAGCACGAGGAGTGCTGGGCGCTATACCTCGCATCATCGGGCAAACTTATTGAGCGTATGCGCATTAGCTCGGGTGGTGTGCAGGCCACGGTGGTCGACTATCGCCTAATCGTAAAGCGTGCCATTGAGCTCCTTGCTGTGCAGATTGTCCTCGTTCACAACCACCCCTCTGGAAGTGCCGAACCGAGTGCCCAAGACCGCACCCTCACGGAGCGTGTCGACGAGGCGTGCCGCCTCTTTGATATCCGCCTCTTGGACCATATCATCATCGCCCGTGGTGACCACTACTCATTCCGTGGTCAAGGAACACTAAAATAGTCAACTTGTCAGTTTGAAAATTGAGTAAAAATCACTAACTTTGCGCGATTTTATGCCTTTGGCATATAGTAACGAGAATTTAACGAAATAAAAAATATACTATGACACAGGAAGAATTGTTCAAGAAGCTTATCGCTCACTGCAAGGAGTATGGTTTTATATTCCCTTCGAGCGAGATTTACGATGGTCTTGGCGCTGTTTATGACTATGGTCAGAATGGTGTCGAGCTCAAGAACAACATCAAGAGCTACTGGTGGGACTCGATGGTTAAGCTCCACGAGAACATCGTAGGCTTGGATGCTGCAATCTTTATGCACCCCCGTGTATGGGAGGCTTCGGGCCATGTGGGTGCCTTCAACGACCCCCTTATCGACAATAAGGACTCGAAGAAGCGCTACCGTGCCGATGTCTTGGTTGAGGATTGGCTCGCTAAGCAGGAGGAGAAAATCGAGAAGGAGGTAGAGAAGGCGCGCAAGCGTTTTAAGGAGAACTTCAATGAGGAGCAGTACCTCGCTACATCGCCCCGTGTTCAGGAGATTAAGGCTAAGATGGAGGCTGTTCACACCCGCTTTGCCGAGGCTTTGAACGCCAACAATCTTGAGGAATTGAAGCAGATTATCCTCGACTGCGAGATTGTATGCCCCATCTCGGGTACTCGCAACTGGACAGATGTTCGCCAGTTCAACCTTATGTTCTCGACACAGATGGGCTCGACCGCCGAGGGTGCAAATACCGTATACCTCCGCCCCGAGACTGCACAGGGTATCTTCGTAAACTACCTCAATGTCCAGAAGACTGGTCGTATGAAGCTCCCCTTCGGTATCGCACAGATTGGTAAGGCCTTCCGTAACGAGATTGTTGCTCGTCAGTTTATCTTCCGTATGCGTGAGTTTGAGCAGATGGAGATGCAGTTCTTCGTGCAGCCCGGCACAGAGATGCAGTGGTGGAACGAGTGGAAGAACACCCGTATGGCTTGGCACCGTGCTCTCGGCTTCGGTGATGACAACTACCGCTTCCACGACCACGACAAGCTTGCCCACTACGCAAATGCCGCTACCGATGTAGAGTACAACTTCCCCTTCGGCTTCAAGGAGGTGGAGGGTATCCACTCGCGTACCGACTTTGACCTCGGCCGTCATCAGGAGTTCTCTGGCAAGAAGATTCAGTACTTCGACCCCGAGCGTGGCGAGAGCTATGTACCCTATGTTGTTGAGACCTCAATCGGCGTAGACCGTATGTTCTTGCAGATTATGTCGGCAGCATATTGCGAGGAGAAGTTGGAGAATGGCGAGGAGCGCGTAGTATTGCGCATCCCTGCACCCTTGGCTCCTACCAAGGTTGCCGTTATGCCCCTTGTTAAGAAGGATGGTCTACCGGAGGTTGCTCGCGAGATTATCGATATGCTCCGCTTCGACTTCAATGTCGCTTACGACGAGAAGGACTCTATCGGCAAGCGCTATCGTCGTCAAGATGCTATCGGTACCCCCTTCTGCGTTACCGTTGACCACCAGACTTTGGAGGACCGCACCGTTACCGTACGCCACCGCGACACTATGGAGCAGGAGCGCGTAGCTATCGACGAGTTGTATAAGTTGGTAGACAGCAAGGTTGCCTTGCGCCACCTTCTTGCAAAGGTTAAGGCATAATTAAGACTATGACAACGAAGCCTACTTCGACACGCAAGTGGTCGGTGATAATCGGTATCATAGCAATATGCTTTGGCGTAGGCTATGCTATAGGCTATGTTGTAGGTAAACTCTTGTAGTATGCCACGACTGATAGCCATAGACTACGGCACGAAGCGCACAGGCTTGGCGGTTACCGACCCTCTTGGCATCATAGCATCGCCCTTGGAGACGGTCGAGACCAAGCAATTGGAGCGCTACCTTGCCGACTACTTCAAGCGTGAGGAGGTATCGACAATCGTCGTGGGGCACCCCCGCCAGATGAGTGGCGAGCCCTCGGAGACGATGCGCTATATCCAGCCCCTTATGGGTCGTCTGCGTAATGCCTACCCCGATAAGAGGGTTGTGGCATACGACGAACGCTTCACCTCGGTGCTTGCACAGCGCACCATTCGCGAGAGTGGCATCGGCAAGATGGCACGCCGTGATAAGGCGCTTGTAGATAAGGTCTCGGCAGCAATCATCCTGCAAGACTATATGGCTTCGGTCGGAATGTAAAATAAAGAAAATTAAACGATTATGATTTACCCAATCGTTATTTACGGCTCGCAGATTTTGCGTAACGAGTCAGAGGATATCACCCCCGATTACCCCGAGCTCGGCAAGTTGATTGAGGATATGTGGACAACGCTCGCTGAGGCTGAGGGCGTAGGTCTTGCTGCACCCCAGATTGGCAAGAACATCCGTCTCTTCGTCGTGGACTGCACACCTTGGGGCGAGGATGACCCCTCGTTGGCAGACTACCGCAAGGTGTTTATCAATGCCGAGATATATGAGCGCTCGGAGGAGACATCGCTCTTCGAGGAGGGCTGCCTCTCGTTGCCTGGCCTTCATGAGAATGTGCGCCGCCCCGTGTCGATTCGTATGCGCTACCTCGACGAGAACTTCGTGGAGCACGACGAGGAGTTTACGGGTAAGCCCGCGCGTGTGATCCAGCACGAGTACGACCATATCGAGGGCATGGTATTCACTGACCACCTCGCACCTATCCGCAAGAACCTTATTAAGAATAAGTTGCAGAAGATGGCGAGAGGGTCGTATCGTGCAGCGTACAAAACCAAACGATAATTTCTCGTGAAAAGGGGCATCCTTCGACGCCTCAATCCAAAGAGCGAATGGGAAATACCTCCAGTATGTCCCATCCGCTCTTTCTCTTTATCGGCGCCAAATTATACCCCTTTTGACGAGAAATTAGGCTGGGTGCTGGTTGGTAAGTGGATAGAGACCAAAGTGACCGCAGAGACCACAGGGAAAATGATACCCGACTTCGTTGCTGTCTCTTTCGTCTCTTTCGTTCTTTTACAACTTCCCTAATTTCACCTTCGATTGCTTCTCCATTTTCCCGCGAACAATACCACTATTTGAAAAAAATGTTTATCTTTGTATTTAGTTAGTAGGTAAATCAAAACTAAGCAATGTATGAAACAGCTTTTCAGATTTGTAGTAGTGGCTATCGTTGCACTCTTGTCCATCGTTAGTTGCCAGAAAAATGTGGACACCGTAGCCCCAACCGTAAACATCACACTTCGTGAGGTTGGAAGCACATCGGCAACAATCGCAGTTCATGCGAAAAATGCCAATGAGTGCGCCTATATGCTCTATGATGGCGATGCTATCTCGGTAGATAAGGTCTTCTTGCAGGGTGTGATGGTCGAGGATTCAGAGATAACGATTGACAACCTCAAGCCTGAGACTACCTATTATATAATAGCAGCGGCACGCAATAGCGTAGGCGAGGCGCTTTCGGAGAGTGTGAAGTTCACAACCCAGAAGGGTAGCGACAATGGCGGTGGCGGTAATAACGATGATGACAACAACACCGAGTTGCCAGATATTGATGGCGTGGAAACGATAAATATCGTAAAGACTCAGGATGGCCGTTGGTATGAGCCTTACAACTACTATGTTACCTTCGTGCGCGACAATGGCGACCATATTGTCTTGGACTTCTACACCCTCGACGAGACAATGTCGAGCTACTTGCCATACGGTCAGTATTCGCTCGGCAACTCCTACGACCCATTTATCATTCATAGCGAGTCGTCGCGCTACATTCCCGTGGGTGTTGAGGCTACCGAGGGCTACTACTTCACCGATGGCTATGTCTCGGTAGATGTGGCAAACGGCTACTACTCAATATATATGATGCTTACCTACGACGAGAATGGCACCGAGAAGAGCATACAGGCTCTCTACAACGGCCTAATGTCGGGTGCTTCGGTTCCCGAGGGCGACAATGTGGGCGCTGAGAAACTTATCGAGGTCTTGGAGGTAGGCTCTACATCTTTCAAGTTTAGAATCAATGCCGAGGAGGGCCAGTATTGGCGTTGCTCGGTGGTAGATAAGCGTGTCTACGACCAGACAGCATCAAACCCCGGTGCATGGGTCGTTACATACGGCTTTATGCTCTCTGGTACGCTCACCTTCGACTGGCGCAATGGCGAGATGTCGGAGCATGTGCCTGGCTATCAGATGAATGTAAGCTCCTCTACCGACTACCTTATCCTTGCTGCTTTGATGGATTATAGCGAAGGTCAGGAGAATAACCTACTCGGTGGCGTGGAGGTTGTGCAGATTCGTACCGAGGCTGAGACTGCGGGCAAGGGCACCGTCGACATCGACATCAAGGAGGTCAATGCCAACGATGTGGTCTTCGACTGCACCTTGGGCGAGGATGTGTGGTGCTGCTATGTGGCGATGATGGAGACGGCCAACCTCCAAGAGATTAAGGACGGCAAGTATGCCATGGCGGGCTACGATTCTTACGAGGAGTGTATGCTCTCGCTAATCCCGGCTCTTAGCCACGACTCTATGCGCCAATTCCTTGAATCGCAGGTAGACTACCGATGGGAGTACCTTAAGTACAATACCTCATATACGATGTGTGTCAAGGTGGTCGATATGGATAATGGCGCGAACTTTATCGAACTTGAGCCATTTACCACAAAATAACCTATTTAGCACAAAGCATGTTGATATAATGACCAGAAAATAGGGTATTTTGGCGAAAGGTATTCGTTGAATGATATGCTGTTTCTGTTGAAATCGTTTTGATGTTCGGAAAAAATATGTTATCTTTGTCTTCGTAATGCAGAATTTATTATCTAATTTTTAATACTAAAATCAAATCATTATGAAGAAAATTTTACTTTTGGTCGTTGCCGTTGTTTTTGCAACTTCTGCTTTTGCACAGGACTATAAGAACTCTATCGGTCTTCGCCTCGGCTACGGTGCTGAGCTTCAGTATGAGCGTCACTTCTCTGACAAGAACTACCTCGAGCTCAACCTTGGTCTTAATGGCTTTGCCGGTGATGTATTCCTCAATGGTCTCTACAACTGGAACTGCTGCGAGTGGAACTGGACTCCCAAGGCAGGTAAGTGGTTCCTCTCAGCTGGTGTTGGTGCATCAGTAGGTATGTGGCACTACGACGAGAATAAGCTTGGCGCACAGGTAGGTGTTGCTGGTAATGTTGCTTTCGGTATCCGTTTCAACAAGCCCGTAACCCTCTCACTCGACTACCGTCCTACCATCTACTTCTTGCACAATGCGTGGGGTAATGGTTTCACAGGTTTTGGTCTAACTTGCACCTACAACTTCTAATTTGTTGAATTTGTTGTGAAAAGGGGTCATCTGCGACCCATCCCAAAAAGTTGAGTGCCTCGGGCTGTACTTCTTTGTACTATCCCGAGGCACTCACTTTTGCGATGAGCCACAGCTAACCCCTTTTGACAACAAATTGGGTTCTTTGCCGTGAAAAGCCGCAATCTGCGGCACCAAACTTAACTCCCCGAATGGGAAATACTTCAAGTATGTCCCATCCGAGGAGTTTTCATTTGGCACCACATCTCACGACTTTTGA
>JAFTVX010000036.1 GCA_017465575.1 Alistipes sp.
ACTAATAACTAAAAACTAATAACTCTCATTTCTAATGAGTTAAAATGAGTTACAATGTTTTTTAGCGGAAGTTTTCTAAAAAACTAATAACTAACAACTAAAAACTCATTACTCCTGCGGTCTTGCGGGTGTGGTGAAGGGGAATACCTGTAGGTCGGTAGTCGCACCATCAGCACCAAAGCCGAATACGAATACTGCATACTCCCTTTCGGGGCGAAGACCTGTCTGCCAGTCCTCGTTGCTAATGTCCGAAACACCCACCTTGCACTCCTCAAGGGCAATAACAGACGAAGGGCAGTTAAGGATTAGCTGGTACATAATATACTTGTTGTCCGAACGACCCTTGTTGTCCTCGGTAAAGTACCAGTCGTACCAATCCTTATTGGTGATTACGGCATAGTAGCTCTCGTCGAGGTTCTTAGGCGTAACGGTGGCGTGTGCCACGAAGCCCATCTTCTCGCTATCCCACACAACATCGCCCATCTCCACCTCAAAGGTGTTGTCCGAAGCCTCGGGAGCATTGGTCTTGAAGAACTTCTTGGTCATCGACTGAGTAACCTCACCCTCGGTGTTGAGGCCATAGGCATATACGAAGTAGTCGGTATCCCACTCCAACGAGCCGAAGAGGTCATCTGAGCTAAACGACTGAACGCCCTGAGAGAGCTCCATAGCCAAAAGGTCGAGCCATGTTACGCCTTCGTACATCGAAGCCATAAACTCCCAATATGCGAAGTCGTTGTAGATAAGGCTCTGGTCGTCACCACCAAAGTAGTTCTCGTAGTCGGCCTTCTCCTCGATAAAGTAGAAGTAGGTGAGCTCATTGTCGGGAGGTGTGATGCTAACCTTAGCGCTAATACCTGTAATGTCGCTCACGCTAATCTCGAAGGCATCCTCCGACTCGGGGGTAGTGATAACATCTGAGCGATAAAGATCCGAGAGAAGCTTGCCTGCCTCGACATCATAGGCGAAGTAGACAAGGCGGTAAGCTGAGTTGCCAACCAAGCCACCAAAAGTCAGGGTCTGCTTGCCCTCATAGGTAGTAAAATCCTCAGCACCAACAATTTCGGCAGCAAGCTCGATATCTGACTTATCGAGGCTCTTGTTGTCGGGATAGAGCTTCACGGTGTAGGTGGGCGATGCCGAGGGGGGCGCGATGGTGAAGGTAAGCTCATAGGCTGTAACCTCGTCAATCTCCACAGTAAAGCCTACCTCGGGGGCAGGTGTGGGCTGGTCGGGCTTATCGCAACCGACCAATGCAACAAGCGCCAAAAGTGGCAAGAGTAGCATACGAAAATTCTTTCCCATAATTCTCATAGTTTTAGTTTGTGTAGTTTTAGTTTGTGTTTAAATATAAATATAAGGTATATAGTCCAAAAAGTGGCAACTATTCCAATTGCAAAGATAATATCGAAACCAAGAAAAACAAGCAAACGACCAAAGAAAAACCATTACAAAAGTATAACAAACACCAAAAAATAGGTATTTCTAACCCCTTTAGGCCAGAAATACCTATCACATAACGCGGAGAGACGGCCGAGCTACTATTCCACAATCATATAGCTCGATGCTCGGCCGTTGGGGTATACGCCGTCGATAGAGCGAATCTTGTCGGTAAGGCGCATAAGGTCGTCGACACTGCGTATGGGGCGGTCGTTGATATGAGTGATGATATATCCCTCCTTGATGCGGGCACGCTCCAACAAACCTCCCGACTTAATCTTTACAACCTGCACACCGCCACGAATATCGAGTGCCTTGGCGCTCTTCTCCGATATGGTCTCGAATACGCCACCGAGCATAGCCTCGACATCCACGCTCTCGGGGCTGAGCAGCGAGGTCTCACCCGCCTTGTTTTGAAGCGTAGCCTTGGCGGTTATCTCCTTTGCACCACGGCGTAGACGAAGTGTAATCTCATCGCCTGGTCGGCGCTTGCCTATCTGCTCAAGGAATGTCGCCGAGTCGTTGACCGCAACGCCATCTACCGAGAGGATAACATCGCCCTTGCGAAGTCCCGCTTCGGATGCTGCGCCACCCTCGGAGACCGAGGCTACATAGATGCCACCAATCTCCTCTATGTCGCTCGTGTCGCCCATCTCGTCGATAAACTGCTGGTCGATAGCGCGGAACGAGATGCCAAGCACGGCACGCTGCACTACGCCCGACTCCTTGAGGTCGACAACTACCTTGCGCACGATGGTCTCGGGCACGGCAAATGAGTAGCCCACATAGCTGCCTGTCGAGGTCTTGATGATGGTGTTGATGCCTACCAACTCGCCACGGGTGTTGACCAATGCACCGCCCGAGTTGCCGGGGTTTACCGCTGCATCGGTCTGTATAAACGACTCGATGCCGTAGCGGTTGTTCAGTGCGCCAAGCTGTCGTGCCTTTGCCGAGACGATGCCTGCGGTGATTGTCGACTGAAGCTCCATAGGGTAGCCAATGGCGAGTACCCACTCACCCAAGCGTAGGTCGTCAGACGAGCCAAAGGGGAGTGTTGGCAATCCCGATGCCTCAATCTTGATAAGCGCAACATCTGTTGCGGGGTCCGTGCCTATGGTCTTGGCATCGAAGGCACGGCCATCGGGGAGCGTAACACGCAACTTCGAAGCACCCTCGATAACATGGTTGTTCGTAACGATATAACCATCTTCGGAGATTATCACGCCCGAGCCACCAGCCTTTGCCTCACGCTGTTGCTGTGTGCCACCACTGGGGTAGCCGAAGAACTCGAAGAAGGGGTCGAAGTATTGGCGAGAGTCGACCTGCTTGGTGGCAACGATATTTACCACAGCCTTCACGGCATTCTCGGCAGCATATGTTAGGTCGGGGTACTCTGCTGGTACGACGCTTGCTGCAAAGAGAGCATCGGTGGCTGCGTTCTCTGAAAATGGCGAGGTGGAGAGTGTTGTCTCGGGTAGGTTGTCGCTTGAAATGGTGTTGGCTACACGCAATGTAGCAAGCGTGGTTGCAGCCGAAAGTGCAACTACGCCAAGGATAACAAATAGTCGTTTCATAATCATAATCGTTTTAGTTTCAAGCGTCAATCTTTACTCCATAGGCAAACGGTGTTTTGTGTTCTGTGCAATAATAACGCCGAGATAGGTAGGGATATTGTGTAAGGGGGTATACTTTGTGGTTAAGACCGTAAGAACATATGACTTTCTTTTTCCTATCGTCTTATCGTCTTACTTGTCCTATCGTCTTAATTAGCTCTCTTTGCTCCTTGTGGGTTAAAATGAGTTAAAATGAGTTACTATGGGTTAAAATGCTTTTTCAGCGGAATTTCTAAAAACTAATAACTAACAACTAACAACTATAAACTCTCTTTGCTCTTTGAACTTTTTTTCCTATCTTTGTCTATAATCTTTTGCACTATGAACTTTTTTCGATATTTGATGGTGGCACTTGTTGCCACGCTATTTGTTGCTTGTGAGCCCGATACACCTATCGAGCCTACACCCGATGACCCAACTCCCGAAAATCCTCTGCCCGAAGACCCAAAGCCCGAAGAGCCTACGATTGAGGAGAACTTTGTGGAGGTGGGCACACGCAAGACGGTGCTTAAATCGTGCTTCTACACCATTAACAATGTTGGCGATACGACACAATATATCTTCCTAATGTCGCCCATTGTGGGGCTATCGTCGCTTGATGAGGTGCTCGATAGCAAGCAATATATCTTCCTCTCGATTGATGACGATACGCTATATTCTGCCATTGGCAACAACGAGACGGTAGATGTTATGGACATAGATGCTGGCAACGAGTTCTATATCTTCGATATGATGCTCCCCAAGGTCAGCCGAGTTACGGATATGGCCTCGGAGCATGGCGTCTCGGCGGGTACTCTCCGTTTCAAGGAGGATTTTGCTACGGGCGATATGCTGTTGTGGGCCGACTACACTACTACGGGTGGCGAGCGTATCATCTTCGAGGCACAACTTGTGGAGCTAAAACCCGATGCGCCTGAGGTGGACGACTACCTCAAATTTGAGTGGGGTGGCGAGAAGTTCTTCGATATGGTGCCCAACTCGGTATTTGCTGATAGCGAAGAGGGTGTTACGACCTACACCATCTGCTATACAAAGTGCAAGACCTACGCCTATATCGACGATACGATTAATATCGAGTTTAAGGTCAGTCGCCCTATCGGTGAGAGTTTCGAAATCGACTTAGGCTCGAGCGACGAGGAGTACTCGTTCAGGTTGCTCTTCTTTGACCCTATGGGCAATGAGTACCGCTATCAGATAACCTCGGATAGCCCTGAGGGGGTAGAGGGTGCGTTTACCTACGATGGCAAGGCTATGAGCTGTACAATTGCAGTCGCTGGCGAGGAGTTGCAGATGCTCGAAACATATTGCACCGTAGAGGCCTTCCGCCAAAAGAATGAGTGTGTGGAGATTGTCCCCGATAACTTTGAGGATAGGTATGTTCCGATGTTTACGCCCGCCTCGGTGGTTTTGGATAATCGCGATGCCGAGACATATTATATATATGTGTCAAGCAAGGAGGGCATTACGACGGTTGAGGGTATGACAGATGCCGAGTATGTGGTGGCATACCCCGCTGAGGGTTGGGAAGATAGACTTATGAAGGGCAACTTTGTTGCTGGTGGCTCACACCCCTCGATGACCGTTACGCTCAACGGCACGGAGTATGCCAAGAGCGACTGCGGTGGCTTTAACTGCCAATTCAAGGCCTACGATGCCGATAGTAGGACAATCATCGTTAATAGCAACCTCTACTACAAAGATGGTGGCGGTGTAGCGCTCTACTACGACGGTAAGTTTACGCTGGTGGAGTAGAGAGAGCAAAGAATAAAGAGCAAAGATTTTGGGTCTTTGCTCTTTTTCTTTCAATGAGAAATGAGCAATTAGAAATTAGAAATGAGCAATGATTTTCAGCGGAAGTTTTCTAATAACTAACAACTAACAACTAAAAACTCTCTTTGCATTGCTCACTCTTTAGAAAGCAAATCCCGCCTTGAGTAGTGCGTAGTGGCGCTTAGTGGTGGGGTTGAAGGTGTAGCCGAGGTTTACGGGGAAGGTGCAGCTGCCCACCGTGAACTCGCGCTTAAGCGTTAGCGAGAGGTTCGTAACATTGAAGCCCTGAGGCAGATTGTCGAAGTCCAACTGGTATGCATCGTCAATCAGTCGGCGAGGGCCAGCGCACCAGAAAGGAGCAGTCCAAGGCGATGCACCTGCCAAAATCTCGATGTCGAATAAATCCTTAACAGGCTGAGTATAAGCAATCTCGAAGTACGACGAAAAGGCACGGCGCTTCTTCGAGCCATCCTCGTTGTAGAGCCAGTCTGCCGAGTGGAGGAATGTAGTGCCCCAGTGCAGACGCAAGCGGTCAAAGAGGGTGTAGTCGATAGTAGCGGTAAGGCTATGGTTCTCGTCATCGAGGAAGTCGTTCTGCCAAAATGCCTTGCCATAGTCGCACCATACATCATATACGGTGATAGAGAGGTTTTCGTAATCGAAACCGAATGTCATATCCAACTCCTGATAGGTGCTCATCGACGAGAAGTTATACCATAGGTCGATGTAGAATGCACCCAAACCGAGCGTTACGCTGGGCTGAATAGCGGGGTCGAACATATTGCCATAGTACGACTGGTCGTAACCACGCCATAGGTAGTTTGTCGTAAGGTTGGCGCCAGCGCCCCACCAGAAGAGTCCCTCATCCTCCGCCTCTTCGGCATCGGTGGGAAGTGCGGTGGTGGCTACTGCCATAAGGTCGTTGGTGGTAGCGGGGGTGGTTGCCTGCGCTGACACAACAAGCGCAATGGTGGCAAGGAAAAGTGTAATAAACTTTCTTGTCATCTGTGAGGTGTGTTCTATAAATTAGTAAATGGGTTAGTTATTTCTTTGTTTTCGTATACTGATGACGACGGCGTTTTAGGTGGTGCTGCTTTTTGCGGTAGGCATCGACCTTGCGCCAAATACCCCAAGCGAACATCGCCACGAAGAATACGATGATGCCAACTAGCATACCAGTAGATAGGTTGTCGCCCTTGACTCTCGACCACATCTCGAGCATCTTGTCGGTGCGGTCGCCCGAGTCGTGCATAACGCCACAGCGCTCGATAACCGAGCGGTCGGGGTACAAGACATCGTCGATATGCACACTGTCGCAACCCTCCAAAGGCTCGTGGTTCTCGTCGACGAAGAAGTACGAGAGGTCGCAGACCGTCTCCAACTCATCATCACGCATAGCCTCCAAGACCTCCTCGGTAGCCACAACGCTGACATAGCCCGTAGCATCCATATTGCGGATAGCATTCTCGGGCATACACATATAGTCGATAAAGTAGCGTGCAGCACGCTCGTTCTTGGCATACTTCGGTATCACCCAGCCATCGAACCACACAACGCTACCCTCACGGGGTACGGCATAGGCGAGGTTTACATCAACCTCCGCTGCCTCCTCGATAGCCCATACGGCATCGCCACTCCACATAAGGTTAATCCATGCCTTCTCCTGCGTCATCATCTCCTTACCGAAGTCGGCCTCCCAGCCCGCAACCAACTCCTTGGTGCGCTTTAAGTGGCTCTCGACCAAGGCGATAGACTCATCCGATGAGTCGTACATCAGGGCGTGGATAGTCTCCAACGGCAACATCTCATCTTCGCCCAGTGTGCCCGCCTTGCGAGCCTCGATAGTCTTGGCGTAGATAAGCATTGGCGAGTAGACATCGCGGAAGGCATCCTTCACGAAAATCTTATCCTTCAGACGAGGGTTGAACATCAAATCCCACGACAAAGCCTCCTCCTCCGTTACATAGTCGGCATTGTAGAGGATGCCCGTAGTGCCCCACATATAGCCCACGGCATAGTCGTTGGGGTCTTGACCCTCGGGAGCGGTAAGCAACGAGAACTCACGCTTAATATATGGCGATACGCAATCGAAGTAGTTGATATTTTTGCTGTTAATCTCCGCCTCGAACTCGGGCGTGAGGATAGGCAACAAGAGCTCGTTACGCATCATACGCTCAACGATATACTCCGAGGGGCATACGACATCGAAGTCGGCGTGGCCATTCTCAATCTTCGCCAACATAACCTCATTTATATCGAAGGTCTGGTAGATAATCTCCACCTTTTCGCCTGTATGTTCGAAGTACCACTCCTCGAACTCGACAAGCAAATCTTCGTCGATATAGTCGCCCCAGTTGTAGACCTTGAGGACCTCGCTACGACCATCATCGCACGCCGTAGCCATAGCAACCACCGCGACAAGTGCCACAAGGCGCTTAAATAAGTTAGTAAGGTATCTCATCGGCGTACTCTATTTTTTAAGTTTAAGTTGTTGTTGCTGCTCCTCGGCAAGCTTCGCCTGACGATACGAACGGTAGTTTACAACGACCAACAAGACGAGCACCACAACCAAGATAATGGTTGAGAGCGCACGCAACTCGGGCGTAAGACCTCCCTTGCGGGCATCAGCATAGATATATGTCGAGAGGGTCTGCAAGCCATCCGTTCCGTTGGTGAAAATCGTCACGGCAAAGTCGTCGATAGAGAGCGTGAAGGCGAGGATAAAGCCCGAAATCATACCGGGACGAATCTCGGGAATGATAACACGGCGCATAGCCTGATAGGGTGTAGCACCAAGGTCGAGAGCCGCCTCATAGATGTTGGGATTCATCTGCATTAAGCGAGGCATAACGCTAAGCACAACATAGGGTGTGCAGAAGGCGATATGCGCCAAGATAACGGTGGTATAGCCCTGCGTAATGCCCAACGAGACGAAGAGCAAGAAGAGCGAGATACCAGTGATAATATCGGGGTTGAGAATGGGGATATTATTCACAAAGTTCATAACGCGCTTTTTGCGATATTTCAGGTCGTTGATGCCGATAGCAGCGATAGTGCCCAAGAGGGTAGATACCGTAGCCGCCACAAACGCAATAATAAAGGTGTTCTTGATAGCATCAATCAACGAGTTATTGACACCACCCGTGAACAACGAGCTATACAACTCGGTAGAGAAGCCTGTCCAGTTACCCAGCACCTTCGACTCCGTAAACGAGTAGATGGCGATGATAAGGATAGGGGCATAGAGCATCACAAGCAACAAAACGAGGTATGATGCCGAGAAAAATTTCTTCATCATAGCAATCCTTCGTTAGCCGCATTTTCGTCTGACGAGTCAGTGAAAAGCGAGGTTATACCAATGATAATCAACATAATGAACGATAGCGCAGCACCATACTCCCACATACCGTTGTTGATATTCTCCTGAATGGTCGTACCAAAGAGCTTGATGTTGTTCATCGTGAGCAACTCGGCAATGGCGAATGTCGAGATGGTGGGCATAAAGACCATCATAATGCCACTTACGATGCCAGGTGTCGAGAGTGGGAATACCACACGCAAAAATACCTGACGGGGTGTAGCACCCAAATCCTCGGCAGCCTCGATAAGCGAGTGGTCCATCTTCTGCAAGACATTGTAGATGGGGTAGACCATAAATGGCAAGAAGTTGTAGACCATACCAAAGATTAGCGCACCCTCGCCCAGCGGCAACGACATAAAGTCAAAGAGGGCGACAGTTGCCAAGGTACGCACCAAGACATTAACCCACATAGGGATAATGAACAAGAGCACCACAACCTTCGCCAACGAGGCGTTGAGGCGCGAGAGGATATAGGCAGCAGGGTAGCCCAAGACGATGCATATAATCGTGGTAATGAGCGCAATGCCTATCGAGTAGATAAATGTGTTTGCCGCCTCGGGCTGGTTGATGAAGCGCTCGAAGTTCTCCAACGAGAAGCCTCCACCCTTGCCCATAAAGGCGTAGATGATGATAAGCAACATAGGCACAACGACCATTATGCCAAGGAAGATGGCATAGGGTAGTGCGAGGTTGCGACGGCGCGAGAATAGTTTCATCTTTCGTGTCGTTTAGTGGTTCGCGAAACTACTCCTTAATGGCTGTTACACGCAACGCCGAGGGGTGGATGGTGATACCCACCTCATCCAAATCCTCCCATACATCGTGGGTGTCGACATATACATCGTCGCCATCGTCGGTGCGCACGGTGAGGTGGTAGCGGTCGCCCTTGTAGAGGATAAAGCGGATAGTACCCCACGAAATACCGTCGTCGGGGTCGTCGGTAAGCTCTACGGCAGAGAAGTCGAACGCCACATCCACCTTTGCACCACTCTCGATGCCCTCAACTTCTGCACACTCGAAGCTTTCGCCAAGAATCTCGACATGTGTAGAGTCGATTAGGCGACCCTCGATATGGTTCTCGGTGCGCTCCTTGCGCATAACATGTATATCGGCAGGCTTAATCATCATACCTACCTCCGTGCCAGGCTCAAACGAGTTGTAGTCCTGAATCTGAATCTCATAGCCATCGGGCGTATCGACAAACATCTCGTAATGCACACCCTTGAAGATGCACGAACGCACCGTGCCGGTGAACATCGCAGCCTCGGCATTACGAATGATGTATACATCCTCGGGGCGAATGACGACATCGACCTCGGTATTCTCGCCAAAGCCTTCGTCGATACACTCAAACTCCTTGTCCATAAACCTTACGAGGCGGTCGTGTACCATCGTGGCGTTGAGGATGTTGCTCTCGCCAATAAAGTCGGCAACAAAGGCGTTGCAAGGCTCGTTGTAGATGTCCGTGGGCGTGCCAATCTGCTGAATCTTACCCTCGTTCATCACGACGATTGTGTCCGAGAGCGTCAGTGCCTCCTCCTGGTCGTGCGTTACATATACGAAGGTGATGCCCAAGTCGCGGTGCATCTCCTTAAGCTCCATCTGCATATCCTTGCGCATCTTCAAATCGAGCGCTGCAAGGGGCTCATCGAGCAGAAGTACCTGTGGGCGGTTGACAATAGCACGAGCGATAGCCACACGCTGCTGCTGACCACCCGACAGCGACTGCACATCGCGGTGTTCGTAGTCGGTCATACCCACCATCTTGAGGGCGCGTTTGACACGCTGCTCAATCTCCTTGCGGTCGACCTTCTGAAGTTTCAGACCGAAGGCGATATTGTCGAAAACATTGTAATTAGGGAATAGGGCATAGCGCTGAAAGACCGTATTTACGGGTCTGAGGTGTGGCGGAATATCTGTCATTACCTCGCCACCAATGCTAATCTCACCCTTTGTTGCGGTGTTGAAACCTGCCAACAGACGCAAAAGTGTGGTCTTGCCACATCCAGAAGGACCGAGAATAGTGAGGAACTCGCCCTTCTTTACCGACAAACTGACATCGTCGAGAACAACCTTATCGGGAAACGACTTAGTGATGTTCTTAATCTCGATGATGTAATTTGAGTTCACCATTAAGCAAAAAAGTATTAGTAGTTAATAAACCCCATAAGGCAGAAATAAGGGGCGGAGGAAGTAGGGAAAATTGTGGTAATTTCGCCTTTTGCCTATCTCATCGCACACCTTACGCTTGCCGTACAAAAAATCTACAAACTATATACCTCGGTATATATTGTTCGCAAATATACAAAAATTTTCGAGAAATACTCTTTCATGGCGATATTTTTTCGTCGGTGTGGCTGAGAGGATTATGTAGTAGGAAAATGTGGAAGTCAGAAAGCGAGAATTTGTGGATAAAATATACGATACTTCGCCTTGTCTCATCTCTTATATTCGCAATATCCAGCAACAAAAAAGAGGCAGAGAAGTGCTCCCTGCCCCTTAGGTTTTTGGTTATGCCAACGATTAAATATCGTTATTTAGTTGCGGAATATCGGTCGATGTCTCGCGCTCGCCCAACAGGTGCTCCGCAAAGTAGTCTGCCATACGCCAGAAGAAGTACTCGTTCATATCGCCAAAGCCGTGGTGCTGACCAGGCAGGAGCAACATATCGAAGCGCTTGTTCGAGCGGATAAGGGCATCGACAACACGCAAAGTGTTACCAGGATGCACATTCTCGTCGATATCGCCGTGAACGAGCAACAAGTGACCCTTGAGGCGTGATGCAATCTCGGGGTTAGACGAGATGTGGTACTCAAACTTGGTCTCGCCATCCTTCTCTACCTCCTTGATGCCGTGGTGCTTCTCCGACCACCAACGGTTGTATATGTTGTTGTCGTGGTTACCAGCGCACGATACGGCTACATCGAAGAAGTCGGGGTACATAAGGATAGCTGCGGTAGACATAAAACCACCACCCGAGTGGCCGTGGATGCCTACTCGCTCGATGTCGATAAACGAGTGACGAGCAGCGAGTTGCTGTGCTGCAACAACCTTGTCCTTGAGGCCGTAGTCACGCAAGTTGCCGTAGCCGTAGTTGTGATACCACTTCGAACGGTCGGGGTGACCACCACGGTTGCCGACGGTAATCACGATAAAGCCTATCTGTGCAAGACGGTCGGTGCGGTTGAGGTGTCCATACCACGACTGCTCAACAGCCTCGGTCTGAGGGCCAGGATATACATACTCGATGATGGGGTACTTCTTTTTGGGGTCGAAGTCGTAGGGCTTATACATCACACCGTGGAGGTCGGTGATGCCATCGGCAGCCTTGACAACGAAGGGCTCGGGGAACTTGTAGCCCGCAGCAAACAGTGGCTCCATATCCACCTTCTTAAGCTCCATAACACGCTTACCCTGAGTGGTATACAACTCCGTTACAGGCGCTGTATCTACGCGCGAATAGGTAGTGGTAAAGTAGCGGCAGTCGTCCGACAACGAGAACTCGCCATTGAAGCCCTTGGGGTCGAGCTGCTTAAGACCCGAACCATCGTAGCCCACCGAGAAGAGGTGTAGGTAGTAGGGGTTCTCGTCCTTGTTGTAGCCAGTAGCCGTAAAGTAGATGACCTTGCGTGTATCGTCTACGCCCAAGACATCGCTAATATGCCAGTCGCCCTTGGTAATTTGGTTGATAAGTGTGCCATCCTCCGAGTAGCGGTAGAGGTGTGCCCAGCCGGTGCGCTCCGACCACTCGATTACCTCCTTGCCACCATTAACGAGGAAGGGGTAGCGGTACTCGATAGAGGTCTCCATCTCCTCGTGAACAACCTCCTTAACTTCGCCTGTGGCGATGCTTACCTTGCAGAGGTCAACACGCTGAATATCACGGCTCTGGCGCAACACATAGAACGACTCGTTGTCGCCCTGCCATACCATCTTTGCGGGTCGCTCATAGCGGTCTGCATTCTTGAAGGGGCGGGGGCAGATAAAGAGCATCTGCTCCTTGTATTTTGCCATATCCACCTCACGACGCTCCATACTCTCGGTGTTGAACAACTCCAACCAGAAATCGGGGCTCTGCTCGCCAGGCATCTGATACTTATAAGAGAACAACTCGGGGCGCTCCTTGAGGATGTTGATTACCCAGAAATCCTCCAACATCTCGGTGTTGCTGCGTACCGTTGCAAAGTGCTTCGAGTCTGGCGACCACTGCAAGTATACACGGTAGCGCTCATCGGGCTTAATCTGCTCGATGCAATCCTCAAACCAGTGGTAGGCGTTGTGAGCCTCGGCATCGGTCGTAATGGCGTGCTCAACGATAGTTGAGTCCTTGGGGTCTTTGATAAACTTCTCGACATCCTCGGTGGTCATATAGTGGAGGTTGTAGTTCTTCTCATATACCGCAATTCGACCATCGGGCGACACATTTGCCCACGCGGGATAGCGACCCTCACGCTCCTCAATTTTGGTAAGCTCCTTGGTAGCAATATCCCACTTAAAATGGAACTTTACGGGCTTGCCCTCGGCATCCTTTGGCGCATAGTCGTTGTTCTCGACCATCACCCTCGAAGGCATAATGTCGAACAACACATACTTATCCTCTTTAAGCTCCATATTCTCGATAGGAAGATGCTGAGCATCAAAGGGATAGTTTGTAGCAAGAGTTACCTTCTCAGCCAACTCTGCCATCGACCAAAGCTCGGTCTCCGTGCCACGCACAGCATCCACGATGTAGTAGTTGATGGCATCGAGAGTCTGCCAGCGATACCAGAACTTCGTCTCGCCCTTGAACCAGTTGGGGCGGATAGTGGTCTGAGGTACCATACGGCGCATCTTGGCGGGCGAGAACTGCTCGGCAAGGTTGTAGTTGGGCTTCACGGCCTCGGGCTCGTTACCCTCTGCCACGGCAGTTGATGCAAGCATCGCCGTAGCAACGAACAATAGTGAAAGTTTCTTAAGCATATTTAAGGTTTATTTGTTAGTATCGGACTTAACCGAACAAAGATACGATTATTTTTTTAATGAGCAATGAGTAGTTAGAAATTAGTAATTAGCAATCTTTTTTTTAGCATACCAGCGGCCTGTAACGATTTCTCATTTCTAATTGCTCATTTCTCATTGCTAATTTATATTTTTTTTGTATCTTTGCGCGATTCTTTTGATAAAATCAAAAAACACTATATATGGCAGTTGAATTAAAAGACCTTACCAAGAGCGATGAGAACTACTCGCAGTGGTATAACGAATTGGTTTTGAAGGCAGGCTTGGCAGAGAACTCTGCTGTGCGTGGCTGTATGGTTATCAAGCCCTATGGCTATGCAATTTGGGAGAAGATGCAGGATGTCCTCGACCGTATGTTCAAGGAGACAGGCCACGAGAACGCCTACTTCCCCCTCTTTATCCCCAAGTCATTCTTCTCGCGCGAGGCGAGCCATGTTGAGGGCTTTGCTAAGGAGTGCGCCGTGGTTACCCACTACCGCCTCAAGAACGACCCCGATGGCAATGGCGTTGTTGTAGACCCCGCAGCGCGTTTGGAGGAGGAGCTTATCGTGCGCCCCACCTCGGAGACAATCATCTGGAATACCTATAAGAATTGGATTACATCATACCGCGACCTGCCCATCTTGTGCAACCAGTGGGCAAATGTTGTGCGTTGGGAGATGCGCACTCGCCTCTTCTTGCGTACCGCCGAGTTCCTCTGGCAGGAGGGCCACACCGCACACGCCACAGCCGAGGAGGCTATGGAGGAGACCGAGCGTATGATTAATGTCTATAAGACCTTTGCCGAGGAGTGGATGGGCGTGCCCGTTATCGTTGGTCATAAGTCACCCAACGAGCGCTTCGCAGGTGCTGTCGACACCCTCACTATCGAGGCGTTGATGCAGGACGGCAAGGCTTTGCAGAGCGGTACTTCGCACTTCTTGGGTCAGAACTTCGCCAAGGCATTCGATGTTCAGTACACCAACAAGGAGGGTAAGCAGGAATATGTATGGGCAACATCGTGGGGCGTATCAACACGCCTTATGGGTGCCTTGATTATGGCTCACTCGGACAACAACGGTCTTGTGTTGCCTCCGAAACTCGCTCCTATTCAGGTTGTTATGGTGCCTATCTACAAGGGTGAGGAGCAGCGATTGCAGGTTGTTGCTCGCTTGGAGGAGATGGCAAAGGAGCTTCGCTCGAAGGGCGTATCTGTCAAGGTTGATGGTCGCGACAATGTGCGTTCGGGCTTCAAGTTCGCAGAGTATGAGCTCAAGGGTGTGCCCGTGCGCTTGGCACTCGGTCCTCGCGATATGGAGAATGGCACTATCGAGCTTGCTCGCCGTGATACCCTCTCAAAGGAGGTCGTTGCGCAGGAGGGTCTTACCGACCGCATCGTGGCGTTGCTCGACGAGATTCAGCACAATATCTTCCAGAAGGCTCTCGACTACCGCAACTCTATGATTACCAAGGTGGATACTTGGGAGGAGTTCCAGCAGGTGCTCAACGAGAAGGGTGGCTTTATCTCGGCTCACTGGGACGGCACTCCCGAGACCGAGCAGGCTATCAAGGATGCTACGAAGGCAACCATCCGCTGTATCCCTATGGATGTAGTTGAGGAGGAGGGCAAGTGCGTATTCTCGGGCAAGCCTTCGAAGTTCCGTGTGTTGTTTGCAAAGTCATACTAACCTATAAACCTAACTACTATGAACGCTATTGTAAAGAACGATTTTCAGTTTGATGGACAGAAGGGTCACTATGTAGGCAAGGTGCGTGATGTCTATAACATCAACGACGACTACCTCGTGATGGTTGTTTCGGACCGTATCTCGGCTTTCGATGTTGTCTTGCCCAAGGGTATCCCCTTCAAGGGTCAGGTGCTCAACCAGATTGCTGCCAAGTTCCTCGATGCTACAACCGATATCCTTCCCAACTGGAAGATTGCCGTGCCCGACCCTATGGTGACTGTTGGCCACCGTTGCGAGCCCTATAAGGTAGAGATGGTTATCCGTGGCTACCTCTCGGGACACGCTTGGCGTGAGTACAAGGCTGGCAAGCGCACCATCTGCGGTGTTGCTATGCCCGATGGTATGGTCGAGAATCAGAAGTTCCCCGAGCCCATCATCACCCCCACAACCAAGGCTGACGAGGGTCACGACGAGGATATCTCGAAGGAGGAGATTATCGCACAGGGTCTCGTTTCACGCGAGGAGTATGAGCAGTTGGAGGCATATACCCGTGCTATCTTCCAGCGCGGTACGGAGATTGCTGCCAAGATGGGTCTTATCCTTGTTGACACCAAGTATGAGTTCGGCAAGAAGAATGGCACTATCTACCTTATGGACGAGATTCACACCCCCGACTCATCGCGCTACTTCTACAAGGAGGGCTACGAGGATCGCTTGGCAAAGGGCGAGAAGCAGAAGCAGCTCTCTAAGGAGTTTGTTCGTGAGTGGCTTATGGACAATGGCTTCCAGGGTCAGGAGGGACAGCAGGTTCCTGAGATGACCGAGGAGGTAGTAAACGGCATCACCGAGCGCTATATCGAGCTCTACGAGGCTGTTACAGGCGAGAAGTTTGTGCGTGCCGAGTCTGCAGATGTCGAGCAGCGCATCTTTGAGAATGTGTCGGCATACTTGAGGACACTATAATCTTTTGAGATAAGGGGCAAAGGTGGTGCTGACTGTACGGAAGTAGCCCAAGACCATTAAGACCTTAAGACCTTAAGACCATTAGGAAAATTTCTTATCGTCTTATCATCTTACTTGTCCTATCGTCTTAAAAATCTCTTTCCTCTTTGCTCTTTGCTTTTTGCTCTAAATAAAATATACCCCGAACCGCTTTTGGCTCGGGGTATATTTTATATATATGTATCGGCAGATTACATCATACCGCCCATACCTGCTGCGCCTGCGGGCATACCGGGAAGGGGATTATCCTCCTTCTTCTCTGCCAATACGCACTCGGTAGTGAGGAACATCGAAGCGATAGATGCTGCGTTCTCCAAAGCTACACGCGACACCTTGGTGGGGTCGATGATACCCGCTACGAGCATATCCTCGTACTTGTCGTCACGAGCATTGTAGCCGAAGGCACCCTTGCCCTCCTTAACCTTGTTAACGACTACCGAGCCCTCGCCACCTGCGTTAGCCACAATCTGGCGCAAAGGCTCCTCGATAGCACGCTTAACGATAAGAATACCTGTTGTCTGGTCGTCGTTCTCGCCCTTCAAACCCTCCAAGGCCTCTACGGCACGAATATATGCAACGCCACCACCAGGAACGATACCCTCAGCAACTGCTGCACGGGTAGCTGCCAAGGCATCCTCCACGCGGTCCTTCTTCTCCTTCATCTCAACCTCGGTTGCAGCACCAACATAGAGAACTGCCACGCCACCTGCCAACTTCGCCAAGCGCTCCTGAAGCTTCTCGCGGTCGTAGTCCGAAGTGGCATTCTCAATCGAAGCACGAATCTGCTGTACACGCTGTGCGATAGCCTCCTTCGAGCCAGCACCATCGACGATTGTGGTATTCTCCTTGTTGAGCGTAACCTTCTCGGCAGTACCGAGCATCTCAACCTTGGTATCCTCGATGCGCATACCCTTATCGGTAGAGATTACGGTTGCGCCAGTGAGTGTTGCGATATCCTCCAAGATCTCCTTGCGACGGTCGCCAAAGCCAGGAGCCTTGCAAGCAGCAATCTTGATTGTGCCACGAAGCTTGTTGAGAACGAGTGTCGAGAGTGCCTCGCCATCTACATCCTCGGCGATGATAAGGAGCGAACGGCCACTCTGTGCCACGGGCTCCAATACGCCCATAATCTCCTTGATGGTCGAAATCTTCTTGTCGGTGATAAGCACGGCGGGCTTGTCGAGCTGTGCAATCATCTTCTCGGTGTCGGTGATGAAGTATGCCGAGATGTAGCCACGGTCAAACTGCATACCCTCCACAACATCTACATAGGTCTCTGTACCCTTTGCCTCCTCGACGGTGATGACGCCCTCGTTGTTCACCTTCGACATCGCCTCGGCGATAAGCTTACCAATCTTTGAGTCGTTGTTTGCCGAGATTGTCGCCACCTGCTCAATCTTCGCCAAGTCCGAGCCAACAACCTGGCTCTGAGCCTTGAGCGATGCCACAACCTTCTCAACGGCAGCATCCATACCGCGCTTAAGGTCCATAGGGTTAGCACCAGCCGTAACATTCTTGATACCTACCGAGATAAGCGACTGAGCGAGAACTGTTGCGGTGGTTGTGCCATCACCAGCATCGTCGTTGGTCTTAGATGCTACCTCGCGTACCATCTGAGCGCCCATATTTGCGAATGTGTCCTCCAACTCAACCTCCTTTGCTACGGTAACACCATCCTTGGTCACCTGGGGAGCACCAAACTTCTTATCGATAATCACATTGCGACCCTTGGGGCCAAGTGTCACCTTCACGGCGTTGCATAGAGCATCTACACCCTCCTTGAGAAGCTCTCTCGCCTCTACATTATATCTAATCTCCTTTGCCATAATTGTCGGTCTTATAAATTAAATATTGCTAATTGCTAATTGCTAATTTCTAATTTCTAATTGCTCATTACTCATTACTCAACCACAGCGATAAGGTCCGACTGCTTCATTACGAGGTAGTCCTCGCCCTCGTGGCTAAGCTCGGTGCCGGCATACTTGCCATAGATAACCATATCGCCAACCTTGACCTCCATCTTCACCTCTGCGGTGCCGGGGCCAACGGCTACGACCTTACCCATAAGGGGCTTCTCCTTTGCTGTGTCGGGAATAAAGAGACCACTTGCGGTCTTCTCCTCTGCCGGATTGGGCTTAACCAATACACGGTCTGAAAGTGGTTTAACTGCCATAGTTTGTTCTATTTTTTGTTTGTTAATAATATCTTTGATATTAAATCTGTGTAGCAATCTTCGTGCCAAACGGCTATCGTGTCAGTCACTGACAGTGATTACATCCGACAAAGATACGAAAAAAAAGATAATAGAGCAAAGAGCAAAGAGCAAAGAGAGTTTTAAGACGATAGGACAATTAAGACGATAAGACGATAAGACGAAAGGAGAAAAATCCTAATGGTCTTATAGTCCTAAGGTCTTAATGGTCTTAAAACATCTAAAAACTAACAACTAAAAACTAAAAACTAACAACTAAAAACTAAATAAGGGGCAAGCCCCAAGTGAAGCTTGCCCCTATTGCTCATTGCTAATTCAAAGCAATTAGTTCATCGAGGGAAGGAACGAATACTCCTTGCCGTACTCCAAATGCTGCTCTACGAAGTTGGTGGGGTAGAGAATCTTAACATCGGTTACATTGCCCTCGGCATCGGTAACGAGCTCATAGTCAGGATTTACAAAGCCGCTGTAAGGCTCAATCTTCAATGCCTCGTTACGAGCGATAACCTCGGCGTGGAGCTCGGGGTCTACCTGTACGGCATAAGCCTCAACCAACGCCTTACCTGCCTCGTAGTCGCCCTCAGACTTGATGCGCTGTACCTCGCAAAGGAGCTCGCCGAAGAGCTCACGAAGACGCTCGAAGTCGTTGATTACAACATACTTCTTGCCGTTCTCGGTTACCCACTCGATAACATTCTCCTCTTTGCCCTTCTCGTAGCACCACTCAGCGATAAGCTTGCGGTTACGCATATGATCCTCCTCTACGGTCTTGCCGGGCTCGATACGCGAGAGCTGGGTCATAATACCATTCATAATATAGTCGGCATACTGTGCCCACGCTACATCCAAGGTGGGGATAAGACCAATCTCAACCATCTTCTGGTCGCCCAAGTAGTAGAGCGCGAAGAGGTCAGCACGAGCCTCCTCCAAGGTCGAAGAGTAGGTGCGGAGCTCGTTGCCCGAAACACCCTCTGCCAACTGACCTGAGCCGTGACCCAAGCACTCGTGAAGGTCGGTGTGAAGGTCGTCAGAGAGCTTGCCATACTTCTTCAAGCGCTCGCGGTCAGCCTCACGAAGTACGAACTCCTCCATAAAGCCGTTGCCCTGTGCTGCCTTGTCGTATGAGTAGGTGATGTTGTCAATAGTTACCGACTTTGAGCCGTGCTCCTTACGAATCCAGTCTGCGTTGGGGAGGTTGATGCCGATAGCAGTTGAGGGGAAGCAGTCGCCACCGAGCATTGCCACGGTGATAACCTTTGCCGATACACCCTTAACCTCCTCCTTGCGGTATGCGGGGTTGATAGGTGCGTTATCCTCGAACCACTGTGCGTTAGCCGCCATAATCTCGGTACGGTGGCAAGCCTCCTCGTCGCGGAAGTTTACAACAGCCTCCCAAGATGACTTGTGACCAAGGGGATCGCCATAGTTCTCGATAAAGCCGTTAACGAAGTCGACATTCGATGCCGAATCCTTAACCCAGAGAACATTGTATGCGTCGAAGTCCTTCAAGTCGCCCGAACGGTAGTACTTAACAAGAGCGTCGATAATCTCCTTCTGTGTGGGGTTAGCAACGGTTGCAGCCTTCTCCAACCAGAATACAATCTGCTCGATAGCCTCGGTATACATACCGCCAACCTTCCAAACCTTCTCTACGATGTTGCCCTCCGCATCACGCATAAGCTTTGAGTTAAGACCATAAGAGATAGGCTCGGGGTTGCCTGCATCAGCAGCCGCCATAGCACCATAGAATGCCTCTACCTCTGCCTGTGATACGCCCTCGTAGTAGTTACCTGCCGAAGCCTTGATAACATCTACGCCCTCCGAACGGTTGAGGCGTGAAGCATAGAGTGTGGGGTCGAAGATAATCTGGCAAAGCAACTCATCGTCCATCTGACGGTTCTCGTCGTTGATGTACTGTGCAAGCTGCTCGCGGAACCATGCCTCGCTGAACTCTGCCTTAAACTTGTCGTTAGAGTAGTGGTGGTGGATACCGTTAGCAAACCAGAGCTTCTTGAGGTACTTCTCGAAAGCTACAAACTCATCACCCTCGCGAACCTCCGATGCGGTGTAGATAGTCTCCAAGGTACGGCGGATAGCGAGGTTGTACTTAAAGTTCTGGTCCCAGAGAATATCGCGACCACACTTTGCTGCCTCCGAGAGGTAGTAGATAAGCTCCTTCTCCTCGAGCGTAAGCTCCTCGAAGCCGGGAACCTCGTAGCGCAATACCTTGATGTCGTCGAAACGATCAACGACCCACGATGCCTCCTGCTGCTTCTCTGCCTCGCCACAAGCGGTGAGAGCCAAAGCACCGAAGACAAACATTCCAAAGATTTTCTTCATTTTCTTAAAATTTTTAATATATAATTGATTAAATTTCAGTCGGTTTGCTATAAGCGGGGCAAAGATAACA
Organism: Alistipes sp.; assembly: GCA_017465575.1. Lineage (GTDB taxonomy): Bacteria > Bacteroidota > Bacteroidia > Bacteroidales > Rikenellaceae > Alistipes. The sequence goes on from JAFTVX010000036.1 coordinate 20,474, forward strand.
AAAAAAAATAAATGAGCAATGAGCAATTAGTAATTAGCAATGAGCAATATTCCTTAAGCGCAGTCAGATAGGATTTTCTTGGGTTTAATAGGATTGAATAGGGTGAAGCGCTATCAGCACGCTTCCAAATTCTATCTCCCTATTGCGCCCTATTAAGTCCTATTGAATCCTATCGGGCGTTAGCCCGCAAGCGGAACGCTTGCAACTATTGCTCATTCCTAATTTCTAATTCCTAATTGCTCATTTCTTATTTATTATACTTCTCTCCCCACAGCGCACGCATACGCTCGGCAATCTTTGCCTCTTGTGCATTCTGCTCGTTAGGTGTGTAGAAGCGTGTGCCACTTAGCGACTCGGGCAAGAACTCTTGCTGAATGAAGTTACCCTTAAAGTCGTGGGCATATTTGTAGTCGGCACCATAGCCGAGCTTATCCATAAGCTTGGTCGGCGCATTGCGAAGGTGCAGAGGAACAGGGCGGTTGGTGGTGTCGTGCTCGACCATTTGCAACGCCTTGTTGATAGCCATATATGCCGAGTTGCTCTTCTGACTTGTGGCAAGATATATCGTTGTCTCGGCAAGCGTGATGCGTGCCTCGGGCATGCCAATCTTATGCACCGTGTCGAAGCAGGCATTTGCCAGAAGCAGTGCGTTGGGGTTGGCAAGGCCTATATCCTCGGATGCGAGGATAACCAATCTGCGGGCGATAAAGCGAGGCTCCTCGCCACCTGCCAACATGCGGGCAAGGTAGTAGATAGCGGCATTGGGGTCGCTGCCACGCACCGACTTGATAAATGCCGAAATCACATCGTAGTGCTGCTCGCCCGACTTATCGTATAAGGCGATATTCTGCTGTAAGCACTCCGTAACGCGCTCATCATCAATCACAATGTCGCCGTCCGTAGCGCCAACGATGATGTCGAGGATGTTGAGCAACTTGCGGGCATCGCCACCCGAGAAGCGGAACAGCGCCTCCTTCTCCTTAACCTCGATATTGCGCTTACGCAGCTCCTCGTCGGTCGTTAGCGCACGCTGAAGTAGGGTGTCGAGGTCGGCATCCTCCATAGGCTTAAGCACATAGACCTGACAGCGACTCAATAGGGGCGAGATAACCTCGAACGATGGGTTCTCGGTCGTGGCGCCAATAAGCGTGATTACGCCCTGCTCGACAGCGCCAAGCAGAGAATCCTGCTGCGACTTGTTGAAGCGGTGAATCTCGTCGATAAAGAGGAATGCGGGGCGGGCATTGAACAGGTGTTGATTCTTCGCCTTGTCGATAACCTCACGCACATCCTTAACGCCCGAAGTTACCGCCGAGAGGGTGTAGAAGGGCCTATCGAGGGTCTTGGCAACAATCTGTGCAAGGGTGGTCTTACCCACACCCGGAGGGCCCCACAAGATAAACGAGGGCACACTACCCGTGGCGATAAACTTGCGGAATACGCCATTATCGCCAACCAAATGACTCTGTCCGATATAGTCGTCAAGACTCTGCGGACGAAGTCGTTCTGCCAAAGGTTGCTGTGCCATCGTGAAGGTGGGTTCTATATTGTATATGTGTTATATATTATATATTAGTGTGCAGCCTTCTCCATCTTCTTGGGGTCGTGCTTGTAGCGGAACAAAATCATAAACATTACCGCTACAACGAGAGCATAGCCCGCGAAGATAAACCAAGTAGACTGCCAGCCGTTAGCAAACTCGGCACGACCTACCAGGTGGCCACCCTCCCATGAGCAGAAGTGGTTGACAACCTTACCTGCGATATAGGTACCCACCGAGGCACCGATACCGTTGGTCATAAGCATAAACAGACCCTGTGCGCTGCCCTGCATCGACTTGGGTGCCTCCTGTTGTACGAACATTGCGCCAGAGACATTGAAGAAGTCGAAGGCAACGCCGTAAACCAAGCACGAAAGAACGAGTGCCAAAATGCCGAAGATGCTCTCGGTAGTGCCCACACCAAAGAAGCCGAAGCGCAAAACCCAAGCAAACATCGCAATAAGCATAACCTTCTTAATGCCGAAGCGCACCAAGAAGAACGAGGTCATAAGGATACACAGAGCCTCCGAAATCTGCGACAACGATACAAGCATAGTAGGGTTGCTTGCAACCCAGCTACTCGACGATGCCGAGAAGCTCTCGATATAGGGTGTAGCAAAGCCGTTGGTAATCTGCAACGACACGCCGAGCAACATCGAGAAGATAAAGAACATTGCCATAGTCTTCGACTTAAACAGCACGAAGGCATCGAGGCCAAGGCGCTCGGCAAGGCTCTTCTTCTCGTCGCTCTTGGTCAAGGGGCACTCGGGCAATGTGAACGAGTAACCACCGAGGATTACGCCCAAGACACCGCAGACAACCAACTGCATATATGTCTGCTGAGCCGAAGCATCGAGACCAAACGATAGGCTATTGACAAGCCACATCGAGGCGATAAAACCTACGGTACCGAGGGTACGGATAGGAGGAAATGCCTTGACAAAGTCGAGACCCGAGCGAGTGAGTGTGCCGAAAGCCACGGTATTCGACAGCGCGATAGTGGGCATATAGAAGGCAACGCTCAATACATAAGGTATAAAGATTGGCCAGATATCGGCAATATATGCGGCATTGTCGATATTAGCCTGAGCAAGCTGTGTTGCTTCGTAGCCGAAGTAGGCAGCAACAAGCATAAAGCCACCTGCCAACAGGTGCGAGAGACCGAGGAGGCGCTGAGGCTGGATATACTTATCGGCAATAATACCCATAATTGCGGGCATAAAAATCGAAACGATACCCTGCGCAATATAGAACCACGAGATGTAATCGCCCAAGCCGACCTTGCCTAAAAACTGTCCAACACATGTTAAGTACGAACCCCACACTGCAAACTGCAGAAAGTTCATAATAATCAAACGAGCTTTTATACTCTTCATAATCAGTGAGTTTAGTATTTTTTATTTGTTATTTGTCAAAAAATCTTAACAAAGATAGCAAGAACTTGCGTAAAAATGGCAGAATGAGGGCAAAATATGATAAGTGGTTGGTACTTATACCATTTTTGTGTTATCCCGCCATATTTCTAATTTCGGCAGAAATAGCCGTATATGGTGGGTATTAGAGAAAGAATTGCTACCTATCCGTTGCCTTTTTATAGAAGGGAAAGTTGGTAGAAACAGCATCTTTAATCTCTTGCACATACCCTACAACAGCCACAAAGAACGCTTGTTTTTCCTATCATTGCACTGACAAAGGTAATCATTTTTTCTCGTTGGAAGAAAAATACGGGAATGAGATTAATTGTCAAGTACTTGTTGCCTTGTTCCGCTATGTTCTACATGCCGTTCATTAACTCTGTAAAATTTATTTTTGCAACCAAAGAAATGAGTTATGAATCAGGCAGATGTAAAGGTGTCGTTCTACCTCAAAAAGAGCGAAGCAGATGCCAAAGGGAACTGCCCCGTAATGGCAAGGTTGAATGTCGGCAAGTACTCCGAGGCGGCATTCAGTGTGAAAATGTCGGTACCACATACGATGTGGCACTCAGGTCGTGCTACGGGTAAGAGTGTCGCAGCACGCGAAATCAATCGTCAGTTAGACGAGATTAGAGCCTCGGCTCTACATATCTATCAAGAACAATCGGCAATACGAGAAGGAGTAACTGCCGAAGATGTCAAGTGCCTGCTTTTGGGTATGGCTTCGGGGCAGCAGACCTTGATGAGTTATTTCCGCACCTTCATCAAGAACTTCGAGAAGCGTGTAGGTGTGAACCGTGTCGCAGGTTCTCTTCGTGCTTACAAGTACGCCTATATGCATGTAGAGAAATTCCTCAATGAGAAATACAAATTGACCGATATTCCCTTTACGGCATTGGATCGTTCGTTTATCGAGAAATATGATCTTCACTTACGAACAGACTGCCATTTGGCTCTTGGTACGATAGTCCATCTTACGACCTCTTTTAGAACCATTATCAATGAAGCCGTAGCAGACGGTATTCTTACTTTCAATCCATTCTGGGGTTACGAGCCTGAACGCCCACAGCGTGAACAGAAGTATCTCACGGCAGAGGAATTAGAGTTGATTATGACAACACCATTGCATAATGCAAGACTTTACATCGTCAGAGATTTATTCTTGTTCTCCTGCTACACCGGAATATCTTATGGAGATATGTGTATGTTGACCAAAGAAGATTTGGTAACGGATGAAAACGGCACGCTCTGGATACGGACCTCCCGTAAAAAGACCAAGGTCGAGTATGAGGTTCCGCTCCTTGAGGTTCCCTTACATATACTTAATAAGTATCGTGATGTAGAACCTAATGGAAAGCTGTTGCCCATGTATTGTAATTCCGATGTTAATCTTTCCCTAAAAAAGATTGCCGCAATATGCGGTATAGAGCGTAGAATAGTCTTTCATGCCGCCAGACATACATACGCTACAGAGATTACTCTCTCGCATGGTGTACCATTGGAAACGGTCAGCAAGATGCTGGGACATACACGGGTGGATACCACTCAGATTTATGCCAAAGTAACCGATGAAAAGATTGATGCCGACACTAAAAGGCTCGACAGCAAGATTAGTGAACGCTTTACAATCTCCATTTGACAACCATTAAAACGACTATATATGAAAGCAGACAAGAATACAGAGAATCAGAACACGAAGCGTCGCAGCACCTTCGCCATATTGTTCTACATCAACCGCACGAAAGTACGCAAGGATGGTATGTGCCAACTATTGTGTAAAGTAAGCATTGATGCTGAATGGGAACAAATCGGTACGAAAGTATCAGTGAATCCAGCCATCTGGAATCCCGACAAGGGTCGTGCCGATGGTCGTAGCGAAAATGCCGTAACGGTAAACAGAGCCATTGACGAACTTACCCAGGAGATTACGGGACACTACAATCATATCAAGAAGAGTTTAGGCTTTGTTACCGCAGAACTTGTCAAGAACGCAGTCAAGGGTATCGGCCAAAAGCCCGTAACACTGCTTGCTCTCTTCCGTGAGCATAACGAGGAGTTCAAGAAGCGTGTTGGCGTGGATAGAATCAAGGAGACCTACGACTGCTATCAACGTTCATACAAGCACCTTGCAGCGTTTATTCAGGAGAAACGGGGTGTGGAAGATGTCACATTGCGAAGCCTTGACAAGGTGTTCTATGACGACTTTGAGATATTCCTGCAAAGCGATTGCCGTCTAAG
>JAFTVX010000037.1 GCA_017465575.1 Alistipes sp.
GATAGAAACAAGAACTGCATACAAATGGGTTATCAATGTAAGAATCCTTTTGTATGCTGTCTGTTTATCTTTATCTACATTTTCGTCAGTCGCTCATTTCCGTTGCCGTCTGCATTTCTGAGTACAGACATTGAAAGGGGAAAGGTTTTCGGGCTGAATACTCTCCGCAGGAGGAAGATTCAGCCCGAAACGACTTGTCGCCCGACCTTTCAACTTTCAAGGGATGATGTACTACCTTCGCAGACGAGCAGAGGAAAGGGACGAATGACGGAATCGGGAAACTCATATATCGAAGATTGATGATAGACCAAATCAAATTTTATCCTGCAATAATGAAAAATACACCACCTTTTTGCTCGTTCATAAAAAAGTTGTACCTTTGTGTATCAGGAGTTATGTCATTGATGCAAAACAATAAAGAACTCTGAAATAGGAACGGTTGCCATCTCGTTACCCAATTTCCATGCAATCCGAATAACCGTTTAATTCTAAGATAATTGCAAATTCTGCGATTTTTTGTGAAAAAATTACTTGCGGGCCCAGGTGAATTGTAGAATACCCAACACTATCGCTGCGGGGAGAATGACACATACAGTAACAAACTCATTGCAGCCGCAGAGGATAAGGATAGTAATCAGCGAAACAAGGAGGAATGATAGGGCGTGAATCACACGCAGGCGAAGAAGATTATACTTCTCGGAGTCGCGGAAACGGCGCTTCATCACAAAATCCGCCTTGCCAAGAAGGGTCATAACACCCAACAAGGCAAATACCACCGCCATAATTATCAGTAAAATAGTCTCGCTCATCGCTATCTTCGTTTATAAGTTTTCAATACCCACTCCCAAAGTTGGTCGCGGTCGGGGTCGTTAAGCTCGATAAAGACATCAGGCGTGATATAGTCGCTCTCCTTTGCCTCACGGCTGGGGCGCACAAAGTGTTTGTGGCTTACGGTGGCGATGGTCTTGGTGTTGGGGAGTGTGCAGTAAAGCAAATCGCCGTAGTGGCTTGGCTTGCCACCCGAGGGCTCACCAACGATGATGCCTACACCACAATCGCGCGCCTTGGTAAGGAGCAAGGTGGCACTACTATATGAGTCTTGACCCTCAACGAAGACGACATTACCACGAAAGATGCGCTCGACATCGAAGTTAAGGATATGTTGCGAGGAGTCTTGGGGCGCGCTATAGTCAATCTCTCGTCCTCTATTGTGGTCGAACTGCCACATATCGTAGACCTCGCCCATCTTCAGTGGCTCGCCATCAAAGGTAAAGTCACGATAGTATGGATATCGCTCAAGGAGCATCTTCGAGATACGCACATCGACACCATAGCTCTCTATCTCGGCATAAGGCTTAAGCCACGACAACAGCACTTCGCCAAGGTTGCTATTTCCACCAGAGTTATATTGAAGGTCAACAACAAGAGTCTCGACACCCTTAGCCTCAATCTCTGCCATCATCTCCGCAACAAACTCATCGAAGCGTGCCAACTGCGGATATTGTGGCATCGTCACCCTATCGGCAAACTGGTTAAACTGCAAGTAGCAGATGCCCCCGTCTTCGAAGATTGTGTAGTCGAAGAGTGTGTTACGCATCGCCGTAACTCGCTCTTGGGCATTGCGTTGTAGTTGAGCAATACGAAGTTCTCGCTTGCTGATTGCCAATATCTCGGCACTGCTGCCATCTGCAAAAGTGAGGGTTAGGCACTCATCACTCATATCGAGGAACGACCAAAACTCGGCAAACATCAGATACTCCTTAACCAAGTTTAGAAAGTTTACATCGTTGTCGGCACTAACAATCTCTCGCGCAGAGCGAAGTATTTGTTTTAGTGAGCGACCATTTATCGCCTTTACCTCCTTGCCAAGCAACTCGCGATGCTCCTCAGATGTAACATCTACAATTGCGGGCTGATTGATATCGAGAGCCAATCTTACGGGAAAGATACGCTCAAGGTTACTCCAAAAAGATATCGCAGTATGGCCATCGCCAAGCGATGCAGCCAAGCGAGCAAGCGAGAGTTTAAAGTCGGCAACATCCTCAATCTTGCCACACTCCTTATAGACTCTTCGCACTCGGCGCTCAAGCCCCTTGCGGTGCTTCGCATCGGCATAATAAGGGTGTGTCGAAGAGAGCATATCGGCATATAGTAGTAGGTCTTGTTGAAAGGCATTACCTTGCTGATAATCAGCCGATGCCTCAACTGCCTCGTTGTGATACTCTGGGATATTTTGTCCGTAGAGCGTGGGCGCAACAACGAGGGCTACAATTATCAAGATTATTCGTTTCATAGGAGTAAAGGTTTTAGTCTACTTTGTTGCCCAAGTGCCTTTGATTATGCCAGTAAGCACAGCAAGTAGCAGAATAGCAAGAAAAGATATATGGGCGTTAAAGTCGAAGAGGTGTGATGCCCACACAAGGAGCATCATCAGCATGTACTCTATTGCTGTTACCGCACGCAGTCGTGTGGGGTTATACTTATCGCTGTCATCGCCACGAAGCTCATAAACCAACTTATCTGCACGACCAAACAGAATAGCAACCGACATCAGCACAACCGCCAACGAGGCAATAGAGGCTATCAGAATCCAGATGTTCATAGGTACGATGTTTTAGACGGATAGTTACGCTTTACGAACCCACAACTCCTCCAAAGCAAAGTAGAGCAATGCCACCACAAACAGTGCCCACTCATAATAGTCTGCCTTGCCGATTAGAATGAAGACAAGAAACAGCACTTCCGCAAGAATTATATCGCCAGCAAAGAGTATTCGCCAACGCTTAATGCGCCTATCTAATCTCTCCGAATCAAGGCTATCAGCAGGATAGAAGCCACGATACAACCTATCCAACTTACCCACAAGGGCAAGCACCGCAAGAGCCAACAGCAACAGAGTGCAAAGGGCTAATATAATGATTTTTACAGTCATAATTAGATATATTGTGCCTTACGGCGTTTACGCTCCAAGCGAAGGCGCACGACAATCTCTTGTGAGCGGCGGCGGATATAGCGCAAGCGCAGGTAGCATAAGAGGGCAGCGAGCCACAACAGCGAGGATGCAGCAATAATCTGCTGGGTCAAATCCCACGGAAACTCTTCGAACCAGTAGAGCAGTAGAGGTGCGATAGTAATTACCGAAGCCCACATCGCAAGTGCCCAAGTGGCGTTGCGCCAACAGGTGCGGGGTGCTTGACGGCGGAACTTTAGGAAGAGCACCACAAAGAGGACAAAGAGGGCGATAAGCAGACTTATCCACTCGGCATAAGGCACACTATCGGGGATGGGCTTTAACTCGGTAAGCACAAATATAACAATCAAAACTATCCAGTTGCCTATACCCATCTTCCAATCATCCTCCTTCTTGCCAAGTCGGCGATTCGACTTACGCTCGATATCGCGATAGTTGAACTTCCAGATGCTAAATCTATTCTTCATTTGTCTCGCCCTCCTTTACTTTTCGTTTTGCACGAGGCTTGCGCCCACTACGGCGCAATGCCTCGGCAATAATCCATTGCAGTTGTCCATTGGTGGAGCGAAACTCATCGGCAGCCCACTTCTCGAGTGCCTCCATCGTCTCGCCATCAATGCGAAGTATAAAACTGCGTGTATTTGACTCCTTCGTAGCCATAACTTGGGGGAATAGAGAACGATGATTAGTTATGGAGAGTTCCGGTGTTCACCACGGGCTGGGCAGCCTCATCGGCACAGAGTACGACAAGAAGGTTGCTCACCATAGCTGCCTTACGCTCCTCATCAAGCTCGACAACATCCTCGGTCGAAAGACGCTCAAGGGCAATCTTAACCATCGACACAGCACCCTCGACAATCTTCTCGCGAGCCGAGATAATAGCATCTGCCTGCTGGCGACGCAACATAGCGGCAGCAATCTCTGGAGCATAGGCAAGGTAGTTGAGGCGAGCCTCGATAACCTCGATACCAGCAATCGAGAGGCGGTCGTTAAGCTCATCGGTGAGCTTGTCGTTAATCTCGTCGCCACCCGAACGGAGTGTCACCTCCTCGGTCTCACCCTTGGTATTCTCGTCGTAGGCATACATACCTGCCACCTGACGCAATGCAGAGTCGCTCTGCACGGCCACGAAGTTCTCCAAGACATTCATACGGGTGTTAGATGTAACACCAACAACCTCGGGAGCATCAATCTCGAATACAGCGTTATATGCGCCATCGTTCTTAATCTTCCACACCACAACCAAGCCAATAAGGATGGGGTTACCCGCCTTGTCGTTAACCTTGATAGGGTCAACATTGAGGTTACGCGCACGCATCGAGAGCTTCTTTGCGGTCATAAAGGGGTTTACCCACCAGAAGCCGTTCTCGTAGAAAGTACCGCGGTAGTTACCGAAGAAGAGGAATACGCGCGACTCGTTAGGCTCAAGCATAATGTAGCCAAAGAGCATAAGGAACGAAGCAATGGCAGCAAGAACAATCGTTACGATAGCCCAAGCAACGGGAGCCTCGGCCGTTGCCAAGACAACAATCGCATAGGCCATTGCCGCAACGAGCAAAAGATTGACTACAAGGGCAACAAAGCCATTGAGTTTCCAACCAGAATAAGTGTAGTTTTTCATAGTGGTAAAAGTTATTTTGTTAGACTTAATTATTCTTCTGTTTGAGGCACTCGACTACGCCTCGATATCTGCCTTTCTGCCAGGTGTACGCAATCGCCAAAACTCTGCACGCCAAGGCCAAATGCGCATCTTACCAAAAGAGAGACCTCCAAAGAGCCAATTCCAAATTGTTTGATTGTTTTTCATAGTCGTAAAGGTTTAAGGTTTGTTTCGCAAAAAAATGATATTATTTTGATATCACAAAGATACAGCAAAAAGTAGAACAATTGCAAATTTTTTGCGAACTTTTTCTAAAAAATTTACGGTTGGCGGTGGATACTTATATTTATATAGAGAAATGAGTTTTTTTTAAGACGAGAAGACAAGTAAGACGATAGGACGATAAGAAAAAAAATCCTTAGGTCTTATGGTCCTATGGTCTTTCAATAATGGGTTAAAATGAGTTACTATGAGTTAAAATGGGTTAAAATGATTTTTCAGAGGAAGTTCTAAAAACTAACAACTAAAAACTAACAACTTTCTCTGCCTCCCTCTTTGCTCTTTCACTTCTTTTTCGTACATTTGTTACAGATTATGATACACTATAAGCAACGCATACTGAAAAACGGATTGACCGTATTGGTTAATCGCGACCACGCCTCGAAGCTTGCTGCCGTAAACCTACTCTACAAGGTGGGTGCACGCAACGAGTCGGAGGATAGAACGGGCTTTGCCCACCTTTTTGAGCATCTTATGTTTCGTGGCACGCACAATGTGCCCGAGTTCGATGTGCCCGTGCAGATGGCGTGTGGCGAGAACAACGCCTTTACCAACAACGACTACACCAACTTCTACATAACGCTTCCGAAGGAGAATCTATCGACCGCCCTATGGCTCGAGAGCGACCGTATGGCAAACCTCAACATCTCGGAGGAGGCGTGCGCCACGGAGAAGCAGGTGGTTATCGAGGAGTTTAAGCAACGATACCTCAACCAGCCCTATGGCGACGAGCAGCCCTTGTTGCGTGGCTTGGCATACACCACACACCCCTATCGCTGGTCGACAATAGGTCTTACGCCCGACCATATAGCGAGCGCCACAACCGAGGATGTGCGCGCCTTCTACCGCCTCCACTACCACCCCTCACGCGCCATTCTCGCCATCTCGGCAGACCTCGACGAGGAGCTGATGCTCGATATGGCGGAGGAGTATTTTGGCGATATCGAGGACAACAACCTCGCTATCCCTGCCATTGCCGAGGAGCCCGCACAGAGCGAGCCACGCCGTTTGGAGGTGGAGCGTGAAGTGCCTGCTACGGATATTACGATTGCCTTTCATATGGGCGACCGCCTATCGCGCGACTTCTTCTTGGGCGACCTTAGCTCCGACCTTTTGGCGGGTGGCGAGTCATCGCGCTTGGTCAACCGATTGGTTAAGGACAAAGGTCTATTCTCAAGCGTAAATGCCTATATTACAGGTAGTCTCGACAAGGGATTGTTTATTATCAAGGGTCGCCTTATGCCATCGACATCGGAGGCTGATGCCGAGGCTGCTCTATGGGGCGAACTCAACGACCTCAAGGAGGGCAATATCACCGACTACGAGATGGAGAAGGTCAAAAACAAGTTCGAGGCAAATATGCTGATGGGCGAGATAAACATAATGAACAAGGCGCTCAACCTCTGCTTCTACGCTATGACTGGCGATACCGACCTTGTAAATCGCGAGGCTGAGATTTACCGTTCGCTTACGCGCGACGAGGTCAAAGCCTTTGCCGAGCGATGCTTCACCCCAAATAATTCATCGACACTAATCTACCGTGCCAAATGAGAGAGCAACCCGATATTATAATCCCCGATAGCGTAACGATGCCTCGTGCCGAGGTAAGGACAACCGCCAATGGCGTAAAGATTTACCGCCTCGATGCCAACGAGTTTGAGGTTGTGCGCTTTACGCTCGTCTTCCGTGCCGGAAGCTCGATGCAGCATAAGAGCTTTGCAGCATCCGCCACAGCCAACATGCTTGGCGAGGGCAGCACCCACCTCTCGGCACAGCAGATTGCCGATGAGTTGGACTTCTACGGCTCGTACTTCGATGTCAATATCGACCGCGACTACGCCTATATCTCGTTCTGCTCGCTTAAGAAGTTCTTTGAGCCTACCGTGGCTGTGGCACGCGAGATTATACTACACCCCGCCTTCCCCGAACACGAATTCAAGATTTACTGCTCGAAGCGCAAGCAGAGCCTTACGATTGAGCGCAAGAAGGTAGATATGCAGTCGCGCGAACTATTCTCCGAAGCACTCTTTGGCAAGGAGCACCCCTACGGCAAATCATCTGACGAGGCGCTTTACGACGAGCTTACGACCGATGACCTGCGCGATATCTACCGCAGACTATATACCGCCGAGAACTGCTTTGTGGCGTGTAGCGGAAATATCGACGAGGATATTCTGAGCCAGATTAGCGCACTTGTCGAGGCATTGCCCTCGGGCGAGAAACCCTCGACATCGATGCCCACACCCTCGACCACACACCACCTTTCGCGCGATGTGGAGGGGGCGTTGCAGACATCTATACGCATCGGTCGCCTACTCTTTCCTCGCACCCACCCCGACTTTGTCGGCATGCAGGTTGTGGCAGCTCTCTTGGGTGGCTACTTCGGCTCGCGCCTTATGCAGAACCTGCGTGAGGCGAACGGCTACACATACGGCGTAATGGCTGCGATGGTAAACTTCGATAAGGAGGGTTACCTCGCTATCGCAACACAGGTGGCGAAGGAGCATAGAGAGGATGCCTTGCGTGAGATATACCACGAAATCGAGCGGTTGCGCAACGAGACGGTCGATGAGTATGAGTTGCAAATGGTTAAAAATGTGATGATTGGCGAGATACTACGCATCCTTGATGGTCCATTTGGCATTGCCGATGTGACGATCGAAAATATTATGTGCGGTATGGACAACAGCGCCACAGAAGAGAGCGTTACCCGCATCTTCGCAATCACCGCCGACGAGGTCAAGGCATTAGCCGAAAAGTATCTTAAACGAGAGGATTTAATCGAGGTCTACGCAGGATGATAGAGCCCACTTTACGACAATATATCGAGGAGGAGATTATACCACGCTACGATGGTTTCGATGGTGCACATCGTCGTGACCACGCCGAGGTGGTAATAAAGCGCAGTCTGGAACTTGCCGAGAGCCACAATGTCGAGCCCAATATGGTCTACACTATTGCCGCCTATCACGACACGGGATTGGCCTACGGCAGAGAGAATCATCATCGTGATTCTAAGCGCATTATGCTCGCCGACGAGCGCCTACGCCAATGGTTTAGCGAGGAGCAGATTGCCACAATGGCAGATGCTTGCGAGGATCATCGTGCATCGTCGAAAAATGCGCCACGCACCATCTATGGTGCTATCGTAGCGGAGGCTGACCGACTCATCATTCCCGAATCAATCATTCGTCGCACCATACAATTTACCCTCGCCAACCACCCCACGCTCGACCGTGAGGAGGGCTACGACCGCCTTAGGGAGCATCTTCACGAAAAGTACGACTACGGTGGCTATCTGCGCCTATGGATTACCCCCTCGGAGAACTCTCGCCGACTGGAGGAGTTGCGCCAACTTATCGCCCAGCCCGAGGCATTGCGCGAGGTCTACGACCGCATCTACGACGAGCTAACCGCCGAGTAAGTAACAGATAGCGCGGACATTAGAGAATTTAGGAAATTTAGAGAACTTAGGGATAGCGCCAAGATAAATATCCTTAACTTCTCTAATTTCTTTATGCCCCCTGCTCACTTGCACGCCTGGTGCTTTTCGCCACAATATCAAGCTAAATTCAACCCCCGAAAAAATATTTCGTAAAAGTGTGTTGAGTTTGGGAAATTTTATGTATCTTTGTTTGGTGAATTCTATGTATTCGAACAAACCGAACTATTAACAATCTATAAAACTACTGTCGTATGGCAAAAATCAAAGGAACAGTTGTCGTCGATACTGAGCATTGCAAGGGTTGTGGTGTTTGCGTAGCATCGTGTCCCACCAAGACGCTCGGTCTGTCGAACGAAGTGAATGGCAAGGGTTATCCCTTCGCAGTGATGGTTGAGCCGGATAATTGTACTGGTTGCGCATCTTGCGCTATCATCTGTCCGGATAGTTGTCTAACGGTGTATCGCCAAAAATTCGAGTAAACTATGGCAGAGAAAGAGGTAAAACTTATGAAAGGCAACGAGGTGATTGCTCACGCAGCAATTCGCTATGGTTGCGACGGCTATTTCGGCTACCCTATCACACCTCAGTCAGAGGTTATGGAGACACTTATGGAGGAGAAGCCTTGGGAGACTACCGGTATGGTTGTTCTTCAGGCAGAGTCTGAGGTATCTTCTATTAATATGGTGTATGGTGGCGCATCTACCGGTAAGCGCGTAATGACTTCTTCATCTTCGCCCGGTGTCAGCCTTATGTCAGAGGGCTTGAGCTACCTTGCAGGTGCTGAGCTTCCTTGCGTTATCGTTAACTGCCAGCGTGGTGGTCCGGGTCTCGGTACTATCCAGCCTTCACAGTCTGACTACTTCCAGGCTTGTAAGGGTGGCGCACACGGCGACTTCCACCTCATCGTTTTGGCTCCCAACTCGGTTCAGGAGATGCACGACTTCGTAGCTGATGCTTTCGATCTCGCGTTCAAGTATCGCAACCCCGCTATGATTTTGGCTGATGGTGCTATCGGTCAGATGATGGAGAAGGTTGTTTTGGCACCCCAGCGTCCCCGCAAGACTAAGGAGGAGATCGCTGCAGAGTGCAAGAGCTGGGCTCTTATCGGTAAGACCGACGACCGCGAGCGCAATGTGATCACCTCACTTGAGCTTAAGTCAGAGGTTATGGAGGTTAACAACCAGCGTCTTCAGGCTAAGTACAACGCTATCAAGGAGAACGAGGTACGCTACGAGGCTATCCAGTGCGACGATGCAGAGTATGTAATCGTAGCATTCGGTTCATCTTCTCGTATCTGCTCGGCTACCGTTGAGATGGCACGCGCCGAGGGCATCAAGCTTGGTTTGTTGCGTCCTATCACCCTCTACCCCTTCCCCACAAAGGCTATTGCTGAGCTCGCAGAGCGCGGCGTAAAGGGCTTCCTCTCAGCTGAGCTTAACGCTGGTCAGATGGTTGAGGATGTTCGTCTTGCAGTAAACGGCAAGGCTCCCGTAGAGCACTTCGGTCGTATGGGCGGTATGCTCTTCTCACCCGACGAGGTACTCAATGCAGTTAAAGAAAAACTTATAAATCGATAAGACTATGGCAGAGGTTGAAATCAAAAAGGAGAATTTGGTATTTGGCAAGTCAAAGCTTATCTTGCCTAATGTAATGCACTACTGCCCCGGCTGTAGCCACGGTACTGTGCACAAGCTCGTTGCCGAGGTTATCGAGGAGATGGGTTTGGAGCACGACACTATCGGCGTATCGCCCGTGGGTTGCTCGGTATTTGCATACAACTACATCGATATTGACTGGGCACAGGCTGCTCACGGTCGTGCTTGCGCAGTTGCCACTGCTATCAAGCGCGTTAACCCCGACAAGATGGTCTTCACCTACCAGGGTGATGGTGATATGTCGGCTATTGGTACTGGCGAGACTATTCACGCTGCTGCTCGTGGCGAGAATATCGTTGCTATCTACATCAACAACGCTATCTACGGTATGACCGGTGGTCAGATGGCTCCTACTACCCTCTTGGGTATGAAGACAGCTACCACTCCTTATGGTCGTGATGCGAAGCTCAACGGCTATCCCTACAAGATTGCTCAGATGTTGGCTCACCTCGACGGCGTATGCTATGTAACTCGTCAGACTGTTCACACTCCCGCAAATGTTCGTAAGGCAAAGAAGGCTATCCGTCACGCATTCGAGAATGCTATGGCAGGCAAGGGCTTCAGCCTTGTAGAGATCGTTGCAACATGTAACAGCGGTTGGAAGCTTTCGCCCGTTGCTGCTAACGAGTGGCTTGAGCAGAATATGTTGCCTTTCTACGAGCCCGGTGATTTGAAGGATACAACTAAAGAGTAAGCATTATGAAAGAGACAATAATCATTGCAGGTTTTGGAGGACAGGGTGTCCTCACTATGGGTAAGATTTTGGCTTACTCTGGCATTATGCAGGACATGGAGGTTACTTGGATGCCCTCTTACGGTCCTGAGATGCGTGGCGGTACCGCCAATGTTACCGTTATCCTCTCGGATAAGGCTATTTCTTCACCTATCGCTCACGAGTTCGACTGCGTAGTTGTCCTCAACCAGCAGTCTATGGACAAGTTCGAGAGCCAGGTAAAGCCCGGTGGCGTACTCATCTACGACACCAACGGTATCACCAACCACCCCACTCGTACCGACATCAGCGTTTACCAGATTGACGCTACGGCAGAGTGCGCACGCCTCGGTCAGGCTAAGTTGTTCAACACCATGATTCTCGGTGCTTACCTCAAGGTTCGCCCTGTTGTTAAGATGGAGAATGTAATGGCTGGTTTGAAGAAGACTTTGCCCGAGCGTGCTTGGAAGATGCTTCCCCAGAACGAGGAGGCTATTAAGCATGGTGGTGAGATTATTCGCCAGATCCGATAATTTCTCGTGATAGCGGCGCATTAGCGACGCTTCAGTCAAAAGCCCGAATGAGCAGTACGCCAAGTACAGCCCATCCGGGCTTTCTCGTGTCAGCGCCACTACTGCACCACTCTGACGAGAAATATTGGGGAGTGCTGGTTGGGAGGTTTAGATTGCGCTCCGTTGAGTGCCTGCTTCGCAGAGGGGTCTGAGTGGTCTAAGGGGTCAAAGGGGTTGCGCTTGTTCCAAGCGCTGGCTACGCCCCTTTTACCTCTTGTACCCCTTTTACCCCTTGGGGCGTAGCCCGCAGGCAAAACGCCTGCTCTTAGTCCCCCTCAATTCAACTATTTTTGAAAAAATATTAAGAATAGTTTGGCGGATTGGAAATTTTGTTGTAATTTAGTATCGTAAAACGAAATTAATATTAATCTTAATAAGCACTAAATTATGATTATCACATTTAACGAGTTGCGCCGCATTAAGGATAAGTTGCCTTCAGGTAGCTCGCAGCGCATTGCAGACGAATTGGGTATTGATGTTGAGACTGTTCGTAACTACTTTGGTGGCCAGCACCTTGATGCTAAGGCTTGCTCTGGTATCCACATCGAGCAGGGCCCCGATGGTGGCGTTGTAACTTTGGACGACACTACCATTTTTGATGCTGCAATGCGTATTCTTAACGAGCAGAAATAATTTTACATTATAAGGCAGACATCTTGCTGCTTATAAAGAGTAAAACCCCTCGGGCTATATTGTCCCGAGGGGTTTTCGTTATGTGGTAGGCGCAGAGGAAAGGGGTATTAGAGGTAAGAGGGGCAAGAGAGGAGATGCTATCAACAAAAAACACTTGTAACCCTCGTACCCCTCATACCCCTTAGAGCGTTAGCCCGCAGGCGGAACGCCTGCTCACTTTTTGCTCATTGCTAATTTCTCATTACTCATTGCTCTTTTATAAAAAATTTGTATCTTTGCACGATTATACGCTTATAACATTCGAAGTGAAGCTTTTAACCAATATAATCGGCGAGTATCTTAAACACAACAAGCGACTTGTTGTGCCTAAGCTTGGCACCTTTATCGTCAAGGCGCAGGGCGGAGCCATTCTCTTCTCCGACCTTATGCGTGGCGACGATGGCGTGCTACGCTCGTTGCTTATGGCCTACGGTATGAAGGAGTTGGAGGCTAACGGCCTTATCGACCGCCTTGTCTTCGAGGTGCGCCATGCCACATCGCGTGGCGAGAGCTACACCATCGAGGGTCTTGGCGACTTCACGCAGGGTCCGAACAACACCCTCACCTTCCGCCAGAAGCGCGAGAAGGTTGTTATCGGCGGAAACATCAAGCCCCCTGTTGAGACTCTCGTAGACGAGCAGCGCAAGATGGAGCGTGTACGACAGCGTCAGGAGGCCGAGAGTGCTCCCACTCAGCGCAAGAAGCAAAAGGAGCAAAAGCGTGAGAAGGTGCGCCCCACGAAGGTCGAGGAGGAGGACGACATCATCTCGATGACCAAGCCCGACTCCTATCTTCGAGGCTTGAAGTACGACCAGAAGAAGAACAAGAAGCGCGACGAGGACTTTATGATTCCCGAGACTCAGCGCCACGGTGGTCGCAACATGCTCATTATGCTTATTGCCGCCATCATCGTGGGCATTGCCGTATGGTTTGTATGGCAATACCTCAACTCGAACTACACCCTAACCTTAAATAGCAATATTGAGCCCACCGTAACCGAGGCAGTGGAGCTCCGCGACAGCACCGACTTAATGGAGCCTCGCGACACTGTAACCTCGGATAGTGTAACATTGGTAAATCCCAGCTTATAGGTATGACAAACGAGCTTTTTTCGGTAAAGCAGCGTTTCGGCATCATAGGCAATGCCGAGGCACTAAACAACGCATTGGAGGTTGCTATGCGTGTAGCCCCCACCGAACTCTCGGTGTTGGTTACGGGCGAGAGTGGTGTAGGTAAGGAGTTCTTCCCACAGGTTATCCACGCCTATTCGGCACGCAAGCACAACAAATATATCGCCGTGAACTGCGGTGCTATTCCCGAGGGCACTATCGACTCTGAGCTTTTCGGCCACGAGAAGGGCTCATTTACGGGCGCTATCGACAGCCGTAAGGGTTATTTCGAGGAGGCCGATGGCGGCACCATCTTCCTCGACGAGGTTGGCGAGTTGCCCCTCTCGACCCAGGTGCGACTACTGCGTGTGTTGCAGACTGGCGAGTTTATGCGCGTAGGTTCGGCCAAGGTGCAGAAGACAAATGTGCGTGTAGTAGCAGCCACGAACAACGACCTTATGAAGGCTATCTCGGAGGGTCGCTTCCGCGAAGATTTATACTATCGTCTTAACACCGTGCCTATCGCCGTGCCTCCGTTGCGTGAGCGCAAGGGCGATATCTACCTCCTTTTCCGCAAGTTCGCCAGCGATGTAGCAGTGCAGTATCGTATGCCTGCCGTTACGCTTGACGAGGGTGCGCGTGCCGTGTTGGAGAGCTACCACTGGCGAGGCAACATCCGCCAGTTGAAGAATGTTGCCGAGCAGATTTCGGCTATCGAGGAGAGTCGTAACATCACCGCCGATATTCTTCGTCGCTACCTACCCAACGAGGGTAGCCACCAGCCTATGACGGGCAACTACTCGTCGTACGACGATATGTCGGAGCGCGAATTGCTATACAAGATACTCTTCGACATGCGCAACGACATCAACGACCTTAAACGCATGATGACTGCCGCCATGTCGCGCGTTCAACCCACCGAGGCTGAGCCTGTGCGCCACGATGTGGTGGGCCTTTTGCCCCAGTCAGCACCACAGCCCCGCTACGAGGAGAACTCGTTTGCCGAGGTTGTCGAGGATGACGACGAGCGCGAGATAACAAAGGAGGATGTTCAGCGTGAGCAGATTTTGCGCGCCTTGCGCAACAACAACTATCGCCGTAAGGAGACCGCCAAAGAGCTCTTTATCTCGGAGCGCACGCTCTACCGCAAGATGAAGGCCTTGGGCATCGACGACGATATTAAATAGAAGATTATGAGAAAGTTACTTAATATTGCAACGCTTCTTGCTGTGGCGATTATCGCTACGGCGTGTGGCTACAAGGTTACCTACAACCTCTCGGGTGGCTCTATTCCTCCCGAGGCTCAGACCTTCTCGGTGGCATACTTCCCGAACAATGCACCTATGGTGGCGCCCACATTGAGCAATGCGCTCACCGAGGGCCTACGCGATAAGTTCTCACGCCAGACCCGACTCCAGCAGGTCGAGGAGGGAGGCGACTTTGCGTTCGAGGGCGAGATTACGAACTACGCCTCGACCACCGCATCGGTATCTTCGGGCGACTACGCCTTGCAGAACCGACTGACAATCACCGTAAAGGTTAACTTCCAAAACGCTGTGGACCAGACACTATCGTTCAACAATAAGACCTTCTCGTCGTATGCCGACTACGACTCGTCGCAGTTGCTTATCGATGTTCAGGACCAGCTTATTGAGGATATTGTCGAGGACTTGGTAAACGACATCTATATGGCTGCGGCCGGCAACTGGTAATGGTAGACTTTCGCAACATAGCTACGCTCAAGGAGCTTGTGGAGCGCTATCCGTGGTTCACGGCAGCGCGCCTTCGCTTGGTGCGTGATGAGGGTCTCGATAAGGCGGATGCCCAATCGCGCCTTGTGGCCGAGTTGCACCCTACTGCCACCCTTCCACGGCAGGAGATTGATATCGACACTCTGTGTCGTCTTTCGACGGGCGACCTTATCGACCGTTTTCTTAAACGCAACGACTATCGCATCACGGCAGAAGATGGTGATGCCGACGATATTTCGAAGGTCGAAATCGAGGATGTCGACGACTTAGTGAGCGAAGAATTGGCCGAATTGTATGCAAATCAGCATCTTTATGCCGAGGCAATAGACACTTATCGCAAATTAAGTTTGCTAAATTCAGAAAAAAGTATTTACTTTGCGGGACTTATTGCTCAATTAGAGCAGAAGCAAAACCAAAAAGAGTAGAATAATAATTAAATTTTTATAAGAGTATGTATACTTTTTGCATTATCATGATTACTATTGCAAGTATCCTTTTGATTCTTGCAGTGTTGGTTCAGGCTCCCAAGAGCGGTATGGCTGCTAACTTCGGTGCAGCAAACCAGACTATGGGTGTTCGTCAGACCACCGATTTCTTGGAGAAGTTCACTTGGGCAATGGTTGCTGCCATCGTATTCTTCAGCCTTTTGTCAGTTACTGCTTATCCTACTCAGGAGGTTGTAACCGAGCAGAGCGCAGTTGTTGAGGGTGCGTTGAACGCTATCGCTCCCGAGGAGGTAGCTGAGGATCTCGCTATCGAGGGTGAGGCTGTTGAGGCTGAGGCCGAGGTTGCCGAGGTTGCTGAGGAGGCTCCCGCAGTTGAGGAGTAAGCCTAAGAGCTCCAAAGTTAGGGCTGTTGCTTGATTGCGACAGCCCTTTTATTTATATATAGGTATAAAATGAGCAATGAGAAATGAGAAATGGCTTATATAAAACTTCCGCTGAAAAAACATTGTAACCCATTTTAACCCATCGTAACTCATTTTAACCCATTATTAAGAGAGTATAATCACATCTCATTCAACCTATTATTACCTCGCAACTCACATATAATTAGCTGAATCACACGAAAAAAAGTTGTACAAGGATTTGCAGAATAAAAAATTATCGCTATCTTTGCACCGCTTTATGCACAAAACTTTAATTAATTAAACAATTATGAACAATTACGAAACCGTTTTCATTGTCACTCCCGTGCTCTCTGACGCACAGGTGCAGGAGGTAGCTGACAAATTCCAGGGCGTAATCACCGAGAACGGCGGTCAGATTGTGAATTTCGAGAACTGGGGCTTGAAGAAGCTTGCGTATCCTATTCAGAAGAAGACCACCGGTTTCTACTTCCTTGTAGAGTTCACTGGTGAGGGCTCAATCATCAACACTCTCGAGACTCAGTATCGTCGCGACGAGCGTATCATTCGTTTCTTAACCTTCAAGCAGGACAAGTTCGCTGTTGAGTACTCTCAGAAGCGTCGTGCTAAGCTTGCTAACAAATCACAGGAGGAGTAAACTATGGCAGAGAATACACAGCAGGGTGCATCTGAGATCCGCTATCTCAACCCCGTATCAGTAGATGTTAAGAAGAAGAAGTACTGCCGCTTTAAGAAGCTCGGTATCAAGTATGTAGATTATAAGGACGGTGAGTTCTTGAAGAAGTTCCTCAACGAGCAGGGTAAGATTTTGCCCCGTCGTCTTACCGGTACTTCTCAGAAGTTCCAGAAGAAGGTAGCTCAGGCCGTAAAGCGTGCTCGTCACCTTGCGATCCTTCCCTTCGTAACCGATTGTATGAAATAATAAAGAGGAGGAGAGACTATGGAAGTAATTCTTATCAAAGATGTAGAGAACTTGGGTTACGCTAACGACATCGTTAATGTTCGCCCTGGCTATGCAAACAACTACTTGATTCCTCAGGGTTTCGCTAAGGCTGCTACTGCTTCTGCAAAGAAGGTATTGGCAGAGAACCTTCGTCAGCGCGCTCACAAGGACGCTAAGATTTTGGCTGACGCTCAGGCTTTGGCTGAGACTATCGCTAACATTAAGCTCACCATCACCGCTAAGGCTGAGGAGGAGAAGATCTTCGGTGCTGTTACCGCTGCTGACCTTGCTGCTGCACTTCAGGAGAAGGGCATCGAGGTTGACCGTAAGAACATCGTTGTTGACTCAGTTAAGACCTTGGGTGAGTATGAGGCAGTTGCTAAGCTTCACCGCGAGGTTAAGGCTACTATCAAGTTTGCTGTAGTAGCAGAGTAATTTCTCGTGAAAAGGGGTCATTCTCGACCCATCACATAAGTAAGACCCCTCGGGCTGTACCTTTGTACTATCCCGAGGGGTCTTCTTTTGCGATGAGCCAAGCCTAACCCCTTTTGACGAGAAATTAGGGAGGCTACTGTAAGGAAGTAGACTGCGCTCCGATGGAGCGCCTGCTACGCAGAGGGGTATGAGAGGTATAAGTGGTACAAGGGGTTGCGCTTTTAAGAAGCGCGGGCTACGCCCCTTAGATCTCTTAGACCACTTTTACCCCTTGGGGCGTTAGCCCGAAGGCGGAACGCCTGCGCCTCTTTCCTCTTTTCTTTATTATAGAATATAATAATTTCCAAATATTGGTCGTTTATTCAAAAATATTGTGTAACTTTGTGCGCTTATACGCATAAGCGCAAGAAAACGAAAAGTATGAAGCGTATTTTTGGATATATCGTAGCAGTGGCCATCGTCGTAGTTGTGGCATCGTGCAGCGTGGTAAACCAGGCTATCAAGTCGGGCGACCCGCAGTATGCCTATGAGCAGGCGTTGATGCTCTACGAGAACGAGAAGTGGGGCCAGGCATCTGACCTCTTCGAGGCGTGTCGCCATATCTACATGGGCTCACCACGCGAGGATTCGCTATCGTACTACAATGCCCACTGCAAGTTCAAGGAGCGTAAGTATGACGAGGCATCGATGTTGCTCGACGAGTATCGTCGCAAGTTTGCCCGTAGCCCCTTTATCGAGAATGCCGAGGGCATGTTTGCGCTATGCAACTTCTACATGGCACCAGGCCCTGAGCGCGACCAGGCTATCACGACACAGGCCATCATCGCCATCACAGAGTTTATGTCGCGCTACCCCGAGTCAGAGCAGATACCCCGCTTTCAGGAGATGCTCGACGACCTCACGGATCGCCTTGAGCAGAAGAGCTACATGAATGCCTACACCTACTACAAGATTGGTCGCTACAAGTCGGCAATCGTGGCGTTCAAGAATGTGATGAAGCGCTACCCCGAGTCGAAGCGCACCGAGCAGATGATGTACTACGCCACGGTTTCGGCATATCGCCTCGCCGAGAACTCTGTAGCCTCGAAGCAGGTAGACCGTTACCTTGCAATGCTCGACCACTACTACTCGTTTATCGCCGAGTTCCCCGAGTCGAAGCACACCAAAGAGATGGAGCGCATGGCAAAGGATGCCCGCAACTTCCTCGACAAGAACCGCTCGACAGAGGAGACAATTTAACGAAGCAGAGAATAGAAACACAAGATATAACTATGGAGATTAAGAAGAACATTCCCAGCAACACGATTACTCGTAAGTTGGTAGATTTGGATGCTCCCACAGGCAACATCTACGAGAGCATCAACATCATTGCACGCCGTGCCAACCAGATTGCTACGGAGCTCAAGACCGAGCTTAACCGCAAGCTCGCCGACTTCTCGTCGCCCACCGACAACTCGGTAGAGGAGACCTTCGAGAACCGTGAGCAGATTGAGATTTCGCGCTTCTACGAGCGTCTTCCCAAGCCCGCAATCATCGCTACCGAGGAGTTCCTCGATGGTGAGGTTTACTTCCGCCACGGCTCAGAGAAGTAGTTATCTTTTCGGACACTACCCCACCACGGCATTTGTTCGATGGGTGGGATAGTGCATAAAAGCTACGATTATGCTTAACGGCAAACACATTATTCTTGGAATTACAGGCAGCATAGCAGCATACAAGGCGGCTATGCTTTGCCGTCTTTTGGTGAAGGAGGGTGCCGAGGTAAGAGTTATCATGACACCTCTTGCCAAGCAGTTTATCACGCCTCTGACGATGGCTACCCTCTCGAAGCACCCCATTCTCGTAGAGTTCTTCAACCCCGAGAATGGCGAGTGGAATTCACATGTGTCGCTTGGCGAGTGGGCCGACATGTTGCTCATAGCGCCCGCCACAGCCAACACCTTGGCGAAGATGA
The DNA here is from genome assembly GCA_017465575.1 of Alistipes sp. Classification (GTDB taxonomy): domain Bacteria; phylum Bacteroidota; class Bacteroidia; order Bacteroidales; family Rikenellaceae; genus Alistipes. The sequence goes on from JAFTVX010000037.1 coordinate 18,967, forward strand.
CAACAGGCATTGCCGACAATCTTCTGCTTACCACCTATCTCTCGGCACGCTCTGTGGTTGCCGTAGCCCCCGCTATGGACCTCGATATGTATGCACATACGACCACACAGCAGAACTTGCGCACCCTTGCGGAGCGTGGCGTCGAGATTATCGAGCCCGCAGCAGGCGAGCTTGCAAGCGGTCTTGTGGGCAAGGGTCGTATGGCCGAGCCCGAGGAAATTGTTGAGCGTGTACGCGAGATTTTGGGTGGCGTAAAAAAAAAGTCGTTAGAGGGTAAGCGCTACATCGTAACCGCAGGTGCTACGATAGAGCCTATCGACCCTGTGCGCTACATTACGAACCACTCAACCGGCAAGATGGGCTATGCCATTGCCGAGGAGTTGGCACGCCGTGGTGCCGAGGTGAAGCTTATCAGCGGTCGTACTGCACTCGCTGTGCCCAAGGGCGTAGAGCGCATCGACACACTCACGGCAGAGGATATGTATAACGCTGCCGTCAGCGAATGGCAAGATGCAGATGGCGCAGTTATGTGCGCTGCCGTTGCCGACTACACACCCAAGACAGTTGCCGACCGCAAGCTTAAGAAGTCCGACGACGATATGCGCATCGAGCTTCGCCGAACGAAGGATATAGCACGCGAGCTTGGCGCATCGAAGGGCAACCGCACACTCGTTGGCTTTGCGTTGGAGACCGACAACGAGGAGGCAAATGCCGAGGGTAAGTTGGAGCGCAAGAATCTCGACTTTGTAGTGCTCAACTCGTTGCGTGACGAGGGCGCAGGCTTCCGTGGCGACAACAACAAGGTTACGCTTATTGACCGCAATGGCCGTGAGGAGCACCCATTGATGTCGAAGAAAAAGGTTGCCGAAATCATCGTAGATAAGATTGAAAAGCTAAATAACAAGTAAAAACGAATGTTAAGAAAGCTCTCGATAGAGAACTATGCCCTTATCGACACCTTGGAGGTCGAGTGGAACGAGCACCTGAACATCATCACTGGTGAGACGGGTGCCGGTAAGTCTATTCTGCTCGGCGCACTTGGCTTGTTGCTCGGTGCCAAGAATGAGGGTCAGGCGCTCAACGACCAGACGCGCAACTGCGTGGTCGAGGCGCAGTTCAACATCGCGGGCTACGGCCTTGAAGCGTTGTTCGACGAGAACGACCTCGACTACGAGGAGGATATCACCATTCGCCGTGTTATCACCCCTGCGGGCAAGAGCCGAGCATTTGTTGGCGATATGCCTGTACAGCTGGCCACCCTCCGTGAGCTTGGCGCACGCATTATCGACATTCACTCTCAGCACCAAAACTTGGTGCTCTCGTCGGAGGATTTCCGTATCTCGACCCTCGACACCATAGCCCAGAACCACGATATCGTGGAGCGCTACACCACCCTACTTGCGACACTCAATACGCTGCGTAGCCGTCATCGTGATATGGTCGCTGCGATGGAGTCGGCACGCAAGGATGAGGAGTGGTTGCGCTATACTGTCGAGGAGCTTCGTGCTGCAAAGCTCAAAGCAGGCGAGCAAGCCGAGGTGGAGCAGAGGCTTGCCACCTTGGAGAGTGCCGAGAGCATCAACGAGGCACTCACCACGCTACGCAACACACTCGACGAGGAGGAGTTGGGCGCAATATCTGCCCTCACACGCTCGATGCGTGCGTTGGAGCAGCTCTCAGAGCGCTACCCCGCTGGTGGCGAGATTGGCGAGAGGTTGAAGGGCGTAGTTGCCGAGCTTAAAGACATTAGCACCACAGCTGCCGACGAGGTGGAGCGCATAGATGCCGACCCCGAGAAGGTGCAGCAGCTAAGCGACAGGCTCAACACCATCTACTCGTTGGAGCTAAAGCACCGTGCCGAATCGTACGACGACCTACTACATAAGGCCTCGGAGTATGAGGCACGCCTCGCAACGATTGACAACAGCGATAGCGAACTCAAAGCATTGGAGCTTGAGATTCTCGATGCCGAGAACGAGGTGCGCGATGCTGCGAAGAGACTCACCGCATCACGCAAGGCGGTATGTCCCGCCTTCGAGGAGAGCATCGTGACAACACTCCGCAAGCTCGGTATGGCAGATGCCATCTTCAAGGTGGAGTTTCAGCCTACGGCGCAGTTTACCGCATCGGGCGAGGATAGCGTTACCTACCTCTTCACAGCCAACCGCACATCGAAGCCCGCACCTATCGAGCGTGTGGCATCTGGTGGTGAGCTCTCGCGTGTGATGCTTGCGTTGAAGGGTATTCTGGCACGCTCGAAGCGACTACCCTCGATAATTTTTGATGAGATTGACACCGGCGTATCGGGTCAGATTGCCGATGCTATGGGCGAGATTATCGCCGAGATGTCCGAGACGATGCAGGTCATCGACATTACGCACCTACCGCAGGTGGCCTCGAAGTCGGGCGACCACTTCGTAGTCTACAAGAGCGAGGGCGTAACGAATATCCGCAAACTTACAAAGGCGGAGCGCATCGACGAGATAGCAAAGATGCTCTCGGGAAGCACAATCACGGATGCTGCGCGTAAGCAAGCAAAAATCCTCTTGGGATAGCCAAGAGGATTTTTTATTTATAAAAGAGAAATGAGGAATTAGCAATTAGTAATGAGCAATTTACAAAAGTTTCTTCTTTGAGGGAATAACCAAGAACTCCTTCAAATAGAATGGCTCAAAGTAGGCTAAGTCCTCGAACTTTTCGGCCTTAAAAGCCTCCTCTGCCAAGCGGACAATACCGCGTGCCGAGGGTGCAATCTCAACAAATACTGCATCTGAAAGTAGCTCGGTGCACTTCTTGGCACCATTGCCGAAGATTACAAACTTATCCTTGCGCCACTCCTTGAAACTCTCCTCCGTAACGACCTCGGCAACAACATCCGTAAGCGCCTTACCCTCATTATCAAAGACTTGGGCGTAGACCTCCATACGACGAGCATCGACCAGCGGACAGAGCTTTGCCTTTGCCCACTCCTCATCCTCGATATCGAGGATGCCTGCATCGTAGTCCTCGCGGGCAACCTCGGTAAGGGCATCGAGCGAGCCAATAGCGATAAGCGGAATATTGAGGGCATAGCACATACCCTTGGCAAACGACACACCGATACGCAGACCCGTATACGAGCCTGGACCCTTGCCAACAGCGATAGCATCAAGGTCCGAGGGCTGAACACCCGTCTCGCGCAACAGCTCATCGACAAACAACGCCACCTTCTTGGCGTGGTCACGACCCTCGTCGCTCTCGCGGAGTGCCATCAACTCGCCATCATTGGCCAATGCCACAGAGCAGATATCTGTTCCTGTCTCAATCGAAAGTATTAGTGCCATAGTCTATCTTCTATTATTTTTCATCGCCTTGTCCATCTCGCGCTTGGCATCGTTAGCCTTGAGGTATTCGCGCTTGTCGTAGGCCTTACGACCACGCGCAAGGCCGATAGCCACCTTTGCCAAACCTCTGTCGTTAAGGAAGATACGCAAGCCTACAACGGTCAATCCCCTATCCTGCAACGCACGCTGTAGCTTGTTTAGCTCCTTGCGGTTAAGCAATAGCTTGCGGTCGCGCTTGGGGATATGGTTGTTGCAAGTACCCCAGGTGTACTCGGCGATATTTAGGTTACGCAACCACAGCTCACCCGACTCGAAGTAGCAGTAGGAGTCCACCAACGAGGCCTTGCCGAGGCGCAACGACTTAATCTCGGTGCCCACAAGCACAATGCCGGCGATATACTCCTCCAAAATCTCGTAGTCGAAGGTAGCACGCTTATTGCGAATATTTATATTTTTGTAATCTGCCATCTTACTTGTTTTCGGTAGTTACGCAACCCACATTGTTGCAAAATCTTTTCCACTCTCTTCCTCCTACCACCCCACTTTTTGGCACTTATTTTGCCACTATCGGAGTGGGTGTCCGGTCAAGGTAACTATTCTTTTATCTTTGATATGTTTTACACATCTTTTGTTTATTTTCTGTTTGCACACTGCCGGGCACCCGTTTTTAGCCTGCACCTGCAATAAGCAAGCAGTCTATATCGGGCGTTTGGTGCGCTTCGATATCTCGACACGCACGGTCTGCAAACGGGCAAGTGCCGACATAATATTCGACAGCTCCTCCTCCGATAAATCAGGAGTGTGCAATCGGCTCATAAACTCAGCAACCTGAATCTCGATAACACGGCTCTTGTAGAGCATCAGCGCCTTGGGTACGCCCTCGGTGAGTTGCTCCTCTTCGGACTCGATATGCACCTCCTTCTGTCGCCAGATATCGCTAATCGTATAGTTGTCGTCGGCAGTAAGCAAATCAACAGCCACACGGCTAACTGCGGGGTCGTGGTGGTTGATAAAGAGGTGGGTAGGCACCTCAACGCCCACGCCTAAGCGCTCCCACTCCTTTCGATAAAGCTCCACGATAGTGCGATATACGCCTGGGCGGAACTCAATGCTATCGAAATCGAGGTCGGAGAAGATATACTCCGCAACATTGACATCCAGATACTTCTTGTCCTCCTCTATAACGAGGGTACGATGTCCCGACTTGATGAGGTACTTCGTAAGTTCGCGCTCCAAGGTCTCGATGGTCGAGCCTCCAGTGATGGGCTGCATAGCCTCGCCACTCGGCTGTCGCTCGACATAGAGTGCCGAGGGCTTTGTGCTATCGTGCTCACGCTGCTGCTGACGGCGCAAGAAGTCTTGTGCCTCACGATTGCCTTTGACGCCCTCGCGGTTGCGCGCCACCTCGACACCGAGGGTCTCGGCATCTATTTCCATAACGCCAGCGCAGTACTTAACATACTCCTTGCGCTTGATGGTGTCGGGGATAAGGGCGATAGACTGCACCATATCACGGATAGCCTCCGAGCGTGTTTGCGGGTCGGTAGCATCGCCCAAAAGCAACTGCGCCTTGAAGGCCAAGAAGTCTTGAGCCTGCTCCTTGATATAGGCACGCAGCTCGTCAGACGAGTGCGCACGGGCAAAGGTATCGGGGTCGTGCTCCTCGGGGAGTAGCACGATGCGAACATTCATATCCTCCTTAAGCACAAGGTCTACACCACGCAATGCCGCCTTGACACCCGCCTTGTCGCCATCGTACATCAGCGTGATGTTGCGCGTGAAGCGACCCAAGAGGCGTATCTGCTCCTCGGTGAGCGATGTGCCCGACGATGCCACAACATTCTCAACACCAGCCTGATGCATCGAGATAACATCGGCATAGCCCTCTACCATAATCGCCATATCCTCCTGCTGGATTGCCTTCTTGGCGAAGAACAATCCGTAGAGCTCACGGCTCTTTGAGTATATCTCGCTCTCGGGCGAATTTTGATACTTCGCCACCTTCTTGTCGGTGCGCAAGGTACGACCACCAAACGCCACAACACGACCCGAGACATTGTGCACGGGGAAGATAACGCGGTCGTAGAAGCGGTCGCGAAGACGACCATCGCCCTCACGCTTAAGCGCCAAACCTGTCGAGAGCAAGAACTCCTCCTTGTAGCCTGCCGACAGCGCATCCATCGAGAAGCGGTCGCCACGCGAAGGGCAGAAGCCGAGACCGAACTTGTGAATCGTAGCATCCGAGAAGCCACGCAACGACGAGAAATAGGTGAGCGCCACCGAGCGACCCTCGTCCTCGGAGAACATATAGCGCTGGAAGTAATCGGCTGCCCACTGGTTCAGCACAAACATACTCTCGCGGTTGTTGTTGCGCTCGATATCCTCGGGCGTAAGCTCCTCATCCTTAACCTCGATGCCATAGCGCTTTGCCACCATCTTCAGCGCCTCAGGGTAAGAGATATTCTCCGACTCCATCACGAAGTTGATGGCATTGCCACCCTTGCCACAACCGAAGCACTTGTAGATGCCACGCGAGGGCGACACCACGAACGATGGTGTCTTCTCCTGATGGAAGGGACAGCACGCCTGATAGTTCACGCCCTTACGCTTGAGCGTGACATAGTCGCTAATGATATCAACGATATCAGCAGCAGCATAAATCCTATCTATGGTTTCGCGGTCAATCATTCGTGCAAAGATACTAAAAAATATTAGAAGCTGCTTAAAATTTATTTATTTCATTCTTTTATTCTGTTTACGACTCTTTTCTCATATTATTCTCGTTACATAGGAACCCCTATGCGCCTCAAATCATATGAGAAAATAGCCACAAAACAGATTATAAAATAATTTCACAAACAAAATTTAAGCAGCTTCCGAGGAATGAGCAATTAGCAATAAATTGTTAGCGCAGAGAGAGGTCAGAGAGAGAACAGAGAGAGGTCAGAGAGAGGTCAGAGATACTGCGGATAACGCAATCAGCCCTCACTGAATTCTCCCTGATAACTCTCTGATAACTCCCCACGACCCAAATTCTTGTCAGAAGGGGTTAGGCTTGGCTTATCGCAAAAGAATCCCCCGAGGGATAGTACAAATAGTACAGCCCTTGGGGGATTACTTTTGCGATAGACCGCATATTGCGGCTTTTCACGACAAAGACCTATATATATAATACAATACCCCGCCGATGAGTGTTGTTCGTTCGCGAAAAAATACATATCTTTGTGGCGTCAAGGCCGATAGTCTTGGCAGACATATTTTTAGAAAGTGTATTTCGCTTTGTCCTAGTATGAAAATGTGGAAGTTTTCTATTGCAAGTGGACGGAACGAGCTTCACTCATTTCTTGTGTAGTTATGCGGCTATGCACAGTTCTTGTGCATATACCCCATACTATTCAAGTGTGGGGTATTGTATCGTTTATTCTTGCATAGGTCTTTCCACAACCTTCATACTGGTAAACGAAATCCGACTCCACACTTTCTTTTTTTTACCAAAATCAACCACATAGGAGCTCGGGTGGTATTAGATGGCAATTTATTCCAAACTACTATGATTCGCAACTACCGTATAATGCTTGTTTTATGCTTTGTGGCAGTAGTTGTTGCCACACCTGCAACTTTCATTATGGCTGCTATTGGAGAGTTCTTGTGGGCTGCGATACTTCTTGTCGTGAGCATTGCAACATTCATAGGTTTTGTGGAGTCGCGACGACGCATCAAGCAACATCGTGAGTTCAAAAACCGCTACTCACACAAGCATATCAAGCCGATATAGCAGTTGCGAACGCTCCGCTATAGCTGTTGCGCTAAGACTCGCACCTCAGCGCAACACTATAGAGGTGTCGTTATAGAACAAAGGCTACCCGTTTTGCGATGGGTAGCCTTTGCTTTATAAATGAGCAATGAGAAAAGAGCAATGAGGAATTAGCAATAAATTGTTAGCGCAGAGAGAGAACAGGGAGAGAACAGGGAGAGAACAGAGAGAGGTCAGAGAGAGGCAGAGAGAGGTCAGAGATACTGCGGATAACGCAATCTGCCCTCCCTGAATTCTCCCTGATAACTCTCTGATAACTCCCCACGACCCAAATTCTTGTCAGAAGGGGTTAGGCTTGGCTTATCGCAAAAGAATCCCCCAAGGGATAGTACAAAATAGTACAGCCCTTGGGGATTACTTTTGGGATAGGTCGAGAATGACCCCTTATCACAAGAATTTCGCGTATTCGATGGCTCGATTAACTTGGTCAAGAAACGGCTTGCACCTTTTGAAGAGTTCGGCGGTTTGCTCTAACCAGTCGGGCTGCAAGAGCCACTCCGAAGTAATTGGGCGCGAGAGACATAGCTCGCGCTGGCGAAGGAGGTACTCATATTCGGGAGCTACCGAGAAACCTCGCGGTGTGCGCTTTAGGGCGTTGTCGGTGGTGAGGCTGAAGCCACTATGGGCGATGTTATCGACCATCTCTTGGGCGTGGTCCTCAATCTCCTCGCGCATACTGCGCAGCACTTCGGGTTCGGGGCATACATTGCCCGCAGCGAGAAATGAGCCCTCACCCCAAGTGTGACCCTTGGGCGAGATATGCAGATAGTAGCCACCATAGCCACTACGCTTGCCACCACGCACAATAAAGGCGCTGAGGAAATCTTTGTAGGGCGTCTTATCCTTCGAGAAGCGGGTATCGCGGTAGATGCGATAGGTGCTTGTCGCAATGGTCGCACCCTCGACCGAGGGGTCGAACTCCGAGATAAGCTCGATAAGTCGCTCGACATTGGCATTATGCTTCTGAAGCACACGACGATAGCGCTCGCGGTTAGCCTCAAACCACTCGCGATTGTTGTTGTCGTGGAGGTCGGAAAGGAACGATAATATCTCTTTCACGGGAGAGGGGGTGTTAGTTTTTAGTTGTTAGATGTTAGCGCAATTGATAGAGAATTTAGGGAGGTTAGGGAAATTAGGGAAGTTAGGGAAGCGCGACCGGCATTTATCCTTAAACTCCCTACTCTCCTTAAACTCTTTAAACTCCCTAATTAACCACCTACCAATCAGCACTACCCTAATTTCTTGTCAGAAGTAGTGAGATGTGGCGCATCGTAAAAAGGAACCACCGAGGGATAGTACAAGAAGTACAGCCCTCGGTGGTTAACTTTAGGATGCGTCGCAGATTACCGCTTATCACAAGAAATTACCACGCGAAGAGGGGATAATTGTTCATCAACGCATTCACATCACGGCGAACAGCTGCGATATTCTCCTCGTTCTCGGGGTCGCACAATACGCGGTCGATAAGCTCGGCGATGTAGTCCATCTTATCCTCCTTGAGACCACGGGTGGTGATTGCAGGAGTACCGAAGCGAAGACCCGATGTGGTGAAGGGGGTACGCGAGTCGAAGGGCACCATATTCTTGTTGGTGGTGATGTCGGCGGCTACGAGGCACTTCTCGGCAAGCTTACCAGTAAGCTCGGGGAACTTGGTGCGGAGGTCAACCAACATAAGGTGGTTGTCGGTACCGCCAGAGACAATCTTATAACCACGCTTGGTGAGAGCCTCAGCCAACGCCTTGGCATTCTTCACTACCTGCTGCTGGTACTCCTTGTACTCGGGGGTGAGAGCCTCGCCAAAGGCAACAGCCTTAGCTGCGATAACATGCTCGAGGGGACCGCCCTGGATGCCAGGGAATACTGCAGAGTTAAGGATTTGCGACATCTTCTTCACTACGCCCTTAGGTGTGGTGTAGCCCCAAGGATTGTCGAAATCCTTACCCATAAGGATGATACCGCCACGAGGACCACGGAGGGTCTTGTGGGTAGTAGATGTTACGATATGTGCATACTTAACGGGGTTATCCAACAAGCCAGCAGCGATAAGACCTGCGGTGTGGGCCATATCGACGAGCAACAACGCGCCAACCTTGTCGGCAATCTCGCGCATACGCTTGTAGTCCCACTCACGAGAGAATGCCGAAGCACCACCGATGATAAGCTTGGGCTTATGCTCTAATGCCAATGCCTCCATCTCCTCATAGTCGATATTGCCAGTCTCCTCCTTGAGCTTGTAGCCTACGGCCTTGAAGTACTGACCCGACATATTCACGGGTGAACCGTGTGAGAGGTGACCACCGTGCGAGAGGTCGAGACCCATAAAGGTGTCGCCGGGCTTGAGGCAAGCGAAGAAGACTGCCATATTTGCCTGTGCGCCAGAGTGGGGCTGAACATTAGCATACTCTGCACCATAAATCTTGCAGAGGCGCTCGATAGCGAGGTTCTCAATCTTATCTACCACCTCGCAACCGCCATAGTAGCGTGCTGCGGGATAACCCTCGGCGTACTTGTTGGTACATACCGAACCCATAGCTGCCATCACCTGATCGCTCACGAAGTTCTCCGAAGCGATAAGCTCGATACCCTTGGTCTGACGCGAACGCTCCTCGGCGATCAAGTCAAAAATCTGTGAATCTTTGTTCATTGTAGTATTTGAGTTTTAGATATATTTTAAAAATAGTTGTATTTCTAACTAACAAAGATATAAAAATTTATTGGAAATATGCAAGGGTTTCGTAAAAAAAAGAGCAAAGTTCAAAGAGCAAAGTTCAAAGAGAAATGAGAAATTTTTAAGACGATAGGACAAGCAAGACGATAAGACAATAGGAAATTTTCATAATGTCTTATGGTCCTAATGTCTTAATGGTCTTTGGCTACTTACCTCCCAATCAGCACTCTTTGTCGTCAAAAGTCGTGAGATGTGAGCTATCGCAAAAATGCCGTCAATGGGCTGTACTTATCATACTGCTCATTGACGGCACTTTTTGAAATGGGACAAAGGATGCCCCTTATCACAATAAATTACTTCGCAGGCGCCACCTGAATCGACTTAGGCTCAATAGGCTTGCGGGGCTTCATGATGGGCTTGGGAATATCTACACCAGGCTTAACATCTTTAAGCTCGATATGCATCACAATAGCCTCGTTGGGAAGTACGGCACGGTTGCCACGAGCACCATAGGCGAGCTCGGCAGGCATCCACACGGTAATCTCGCCACCCACACCAATCTTCTTCATAGCCTCGGTAGCACCAGGAATACGGAACTGAACGAGAGGAATTGTAGGCTGCTCGGTGCTAAGAACCTGCTCCTCAAGCTTAGCGATGCGCTCAGCACGCTTATCCTCAGCCATGGTGGTGTCGGCCTGAACCTTAGCAATCTGCTCACGAACCTCCGAAGCACGCTTTGCGGTAGACTCAAAGAGGATACCACGGCAGGTGTAGCCCTCGAAGCGGAAGCTGATAGTATCGTAGTCCTTAGCAGGGCGCAACTCCGAGCCAGGGTTCTCGATACGATAGTAGAGGGTGTCGGCACCTACGGCAAACATCTCGACATCACCTCGCTTAGCGACACCACGCAACCACTCCTTCGAGAACTTGTCGAGCTCCTTGGGTAGCTCAGTGCCGTAATAGGCCTGCATAACTTTCTGAAGCTGCATGGTGGTAAGGCGCATGTTATCGTCGATAACCGACTGGTTCTCAACCTTCATAGCATCGTCCATAGCCTGGAAGAGGTAGTGGAGATTTACCTTAGACATAGTATTGCGGATATACTGTGCCATATCGTGACCAAGAGCAGTTGCGATACGCTCAGCTGTATACTCATCGTTGAAGAGTGCGGGAAGCTCCTTCTTGACAGTATCACGCGAGAACATTGCCATACGCTTAGCCAACATATAGGGGCGCATACACTCGTCGCTAAACTTGTTAAGCACCTCACGATTAGCATCGAGGAAGTCGTGGTCGATGTCACGCTTGTTAATCTCGGCGGTGAACGCCTCCTTCAAAGGCTCGATGGTCATGCCTGCCTCGCCATAGTTGAGGCTAACATTAAGACCGAGGTTCATACCCACAGCATAAGAGAGGGTATCGAACTCAGCCTCGGGGTCATTGTAGGTATACGACTGCTCCTCGGCAAAGTAGTAGTCACGGCCACCGCACGAAGCGAAGAGTGCCGCAGCTGCAAGAACAAATAGAAGTTTTTTCATTGTTTTTAATTATTTAAAGTTTCTCATTAATATCTGCGGTATGTACGAGGCACCACCTCCAAAAGGCGTATCTCGTAGTAGAGCATCGTATTTGGCTTGACATCGAGCGAGTCGCAACCAGCCGAGCCAAAAGCCAATGTCGAGGGTAACCACGCCTCGATATGTCCACCCTTGCCGATAAGGCGTGTTGCCTCCTGCGCACCACGAGTCATATCGCCAAGCGCAAGGCGCAGGGTGTCGCCATGGTAGTAGGTGGTATCGACAACCTCACCTGCCGAGTTAAGCACACGGTAGCAGACAACGATGGTATCGCGCGTACTGCGAGCCACACTCTTCATATCGCCCAACTCACGCACCTTATAGGTAAGTCCCGAGGTTGTAGCCACAAACTTACGGTCTGCCTTGCGCAAATCCGAGAGGAACTGTGTCTCGAAGGCCTTGACACGCTCGTAGTTGTCCCAGTTCATATATTTAAGGAAGGCGTTGCGTGCCTCCTCGTCGGTGAGCTTATGGCTCTGGGCATATACATCGCGGATACCCATACACACCATCTCGGCATTGAGCATCGAGTCGGCAGTGATAAGGTTAAGACCGAGGTTCAAACCCATAACATAGGACATTGAGTCGGCGCTATTGAGCATCTGAGGCTCAACGGCCACGGGAACCTCATTACGCTCAATGAGGTTGCACGATGTAAAGAGCACAAGTGCTGTAAGTACGGCGATAAGTGTCTGCTTCATATACGGTTTTTACTTTTTCTTATGTTCGCGGCGTGCCTCAAGGATGATAAGCAACGAGCCGAGGATTGCCGCCGTGGCAGATGCCATCAAAATCGCAATCTTGCCCTTGTTGATAAACTCAAGGTGGGTAGCAGCATCGAAGGCGAGGTTATCGACAAAGATAGACATCGTAAAGCCGATACCGCCCAAGCATGCCACAGCGATAAGCATAGGCCAGGTAGCACCCGCAGGCTTCTCTGCCAAGCCGAGCTTAATAGAGAGGTAGCTAAAGAGCGAGATGCCGATGGGCTTACCAAAGACAAGACCGAAGAAGATACCCATGCCCACAGAGCCAAGCTCGGGAGAGTACTCGAAGATGTTGAAGTACTCCGCCGACTCGATATGCACGCCAGCATTTGCCAAGGCAAAGATTGGCATAATAATAAAGTTGACATAGGGCATAAGAAGGTTCTCCATACGGTGGCTCATACCCTCGGCGCCGTTCGAGATCTGCTTCATACGGTTGAGGTTGTAGCGATAGGCCTCCTCACGCTCCTCCTTATCCTCAATCTTCTCAGCCTCAGCGATATTGCGCTGGATGACCTCTGACTTATGGAGGTAGTACGACTGGCTATAGCGGGGCTTTGTGGGGATAAGCATCGCCATCGCGACACCTGCGATAGTGGCGTGAACACCCGAATAGTAGAACAGAATCCAGACAACAACGGCAGGAGCAAGGTAGGCAATGATGCGGAACTCACCCATACGGCGCATAAAGTAGATGCCCACCATAATAAGAATAGCAATACCCAAATACAAGAGGTTGGGTGTCTGACCATAGAAGAGGGCGATAACGATGATTGCGCCAAGGTCATCGGCAACAGCCAACGCCGTAAGGAACACCTTAAGCGAGATAGGCACACGGTTGCCCAAGAGCGACATAATACCGATAGCAAAGGCGATATCCGTAGCCGTAGGGATACCCCAGCCATTAACCACCGCTGTGCCACCATTGAAGATGGTATAGATAGCCGCAGGGGCAAGCATACCGCCCAACGCTGCCACGATAGGCAACACTGCCTTCTTGGGTGTAGAGAGCTGTCCATCAGATAGTTCTCGGCGAATTTCAAGACCCACGGTAAAGAAGAAGATTACCATCAACGCATCGTTGACAAACTTCTCGAAGGTCATACCCTCGGGGAAGAGGTGACCATCAATCATGATGCTGAGGTCCATATGGAGAATATGGTGGTAAATCTCACTCGTCGCGGGAAGATTTGCCAACAGCATCGCAACAACAACACACATCACAAGCACAATACCACCTGCCCAAGGCGCTTGCAGAAAACTCTGTCCGCGCTGTGACAGAATATGGTTGCGCTTCACTCTACCGAATTTTGTAAAAACTGACATTTATTTTAAGTAAATTTAGGGAAATTTTTCGTTACAATACATCCTGCGAATCGTAGTTCTTCAAAGCCATACTGCAAAGTTTGAAGAGCATACGCGCTGCAATCTCTGCATCGGTCTTATCCTCCATATCGGGCACAACCTCCGTGAGGTCGAAACCGACAATCTCCTTGCCCGCCGCTACGATGCGACCAAGCAGGTAGACAACCTCTGGAAAGCGCAAGCCACCAGGGATAAGTGTCGAGTTGTGGGGTGCGCACTCGATGGTGAGGCCGTCGATATCCAACGACACATAGACCTTATCGGGCAACTCCGCCACAATCTCCTCACAGATTTTCGCCCATATTTTGCCCTCGAAGTGCGACGACCAGATATATTGACCCGTAAAGAACTTGATGCGCTCATCGCTCTCGGCACGCTCCCACTCGGCAGGCGAGAACTCACGAACACCAACCGCTACAACACGGCTGACACCCTCGAAATCACGCAACACATTGTGCATCACCGAGGCGTGAGAGTGCTCGAAGCCCTGATAAGCCTCCTTAAGGTCGCTCATAGAGTCGATATGCAGGATACCTACGCCATCGTATTTTTCGGATACGGCACGCATAAGACCGTATGCCGACGACTGGTCGCCACCGACCAAACCTACGATTTTGTTGCGCTCCAACCAGTGTTGCGACTGGCGGTAGATATTCTCGTTGACAGCCAACGAGCCCTCGTTGACATGGCGCAGACGGCGCGAGTAGATGATATTATCCAACCCCTCCAAGCCCATCTCTTCGTAGACCTTGACCACACGCTGGGCATCGCTACGCAGACGGTGCGAGAGGTCCTGAATTGAGTAGTCGATAGGGAGTGTTGCGATACCCTTGCGCCACGCATAGGGTGCGCTGGGCTCATAGAAATCAATCTTGCGCGAGGCCTCGATAATGGCATCAGGAGCATAGCTGCTACCATCGCGACGAGCGGTCGTAGCATCCCACGGTGCCGAGATTAGCACAAGGGCGGCATCATCTGCCTCGACAGGCATACCGAAGTAGTTGCCATTGTCAGGAATAACGCCGTTAGGGTTGAACTCTATTTTGTTGCTCTTCATACTGCTCGACATTTAGTGATTGACTTTAGTCAACACTTATAAAAAAATTCGTGCAAATATACAAAATATTTCGTGTTTTTGTGCTATCTTTGTTTGAAAATTTTAACGCAAAACCACCCTTTCAACGATGAAAGTAGCCATTGACAGCGACATACCCTATATCCGCGGTATCATAGAACCATATGCCGAGGTCGTCTATATGCGTGACGACGACATCACCACCGAACGCATCGCCGACTGCGATGCTCTGCTTGTTCGCACCCGCACCCGTTGCAACGAGGCATTGCTCCGAGGTACAAAGATTCGCTTTATCGCCACCGCCACCATAGGCCTCGACCATATCGACCAAGAGTGGTGCCGAGCAAACGGCATCACCGTATGCAATGCCCGTGGTTGCAATGCCCGTGGCGTATTGCAGTGGGTGTCGGCAGTCTTGAAACATATCGTCATTGGCGACGGCAAGCGCCCCGAGGATTACACCTTGGGCATTGTGGGTGTAGGCTCGGTAGGCTCGCTTGTCGAGGAGTATGCTCGCCGTTGGGGATTTAGAGTTTTGTTGTGCGACCCACCCCGCAAGGAGCGTGAAGGTGGCGATTTTAGAGAGTTGGATGAGCTTATCGAAAAGTGTGATATTCTAACATTCCACACCCCTCTCGATGCCACAACACGCCATCTGCTCAACGGGGAGCGCATCACTCATATTAAGCCAAATACCATTATCATCAACGCCTCGCGAGGTGGTGTTGTCGACAATCGTGCAGTGTTCAATTCTTCGCATCGCTACTTCTTCGATGTTTGGGAGACAGAGCCCAATATCGACCGTGATGTCTTGGCGCGTGCCGAGCTCGCGACCAACCATATTGCAGGCTACTCAAAACAGGGCAAGGCAAACGCCACAGCAATGAGTGTCAATTCATTATCACACTACTTCGACCTTCCGCTAAAGGATTGGTATCCCGCCGAAGTAACGCCCACTACCCCACTTGCTATTGGCTGGGAGGAGATGTGCGCAAGGATTGACCGATATTGTGCTATTTCGGAAGAGAGCCTGCGACTTAAAGCCAACCCCGAGATATTCGAGACTTGGCGCAACAGCTACTCTTTCCGAGAGGAGTTTTTCTAACCGCCACACCCAATAGGCACAATCGACCAATTTTCGACACAAAAAAGTCGCATAAACGAGAACACCTTTGTAAATAATTTCGTACCTTTGTATAAGTATACATTTACTTTTAGGTGATGAAACGCTCACTCTTACAAAGGTTTCTAAGGCTGTTTCCTGCGGGCATGGCGCACTCTCTGCACCTCGCCCTACTCCGTTTTGCGGGCATATTTCCAGGCAAATGGTGGCTTCGTACGACCCTTGCACCACGCAGCCAAAAGCTTGAGCGCGAGGTGTTTGGCGTACATTTTCGCAACCCCATAGGCATCGCCGCAGGCTTCGACCCCGATGGCGACTATCTCGACGAGTTGGCAGCTTTGGGCTTCGGCTTTGTGGAGATTGGCTCTGTTATGCCACATATTCAGCCTGGCACACCCCGACCCCGACTCAAGCGCATCAAAAAGCAAAATTCGTTTATCGACAATTCGGGCTACCCGAGCCGTGGTTTGGAGTATGTATTGAGCAATATCCGACAGCGCACCAAGCACACACGCAACCTTGTAATCGGCTGTAACATAGGCAAGTGCACATCGACACCCAAGCGCTTAACATCGCGCGAATACCTGCGCGTTTTCCGCAATATGTATCAGTATGTCGACTACTTCACGATTAATGCGGCGTGCAACACCTCGGCAAAGCAATATGTGCCTCGCACCCGCGAGGAGCTGTTGGAGCTTGTCGAGCCACTCTTTGAGTTCCGCCGTGGTCAGCTCGACTACCGCCCCATCCTTCTGAAAATTTCGCCCGACCTTACATACTCCGAGATTGACACCGCCGTCGACATCCTTATCGAGACTCCGCTCGACGGCATCGTCGCCGTAGCTGGCTCTACGGAGCTTATGCCCGAGGAGCGTGGCGCTGTGTGTGGCTCGTTGCTCACCGAGCGCGCTATCGAGGTTGTTAGTTATGTCGCCGAGAAGAGTGAGGGCAACTACCCCATCATCGGCACTGGCGGAATGATGACACCCAAAGATATACGCCGTATGTTCGAGGCTGGAGCATCGCTCGTTGCTCTGAACAGCGGCATTAGAGAGAATGGATTTAAGCTCCTGCGCAATGCCGTTAAGGAGTTGGAAATGATAAATAAGGTAGGTTCTACAAATTAGGTCGAGTTGATTTTGAAGAGTATTTTGAGCCAGATTTCAAATTTCTTCCGATGGCGCAATACGAGTATTGTAACTGAGGAAAAATTTGAAATATGCCAAAATAAATTCAAAAGCGACCGAAATAGAGTCCACCGACAACGAAAAAAACTTATATCCTAATTTGTAGAACATACCTTGAAATGAAAGCTACTATTATTACGATAGGCGATGAGATACTAATTGGTCAGATTGTCGATACCAACAGTGTCTCGATAGCCAAGAAGCTCAATGCTATAGGCATCACCATCGCCGAGAAAATCTCGATTGGCGATACTCGCGAGGCGATTGTTACGACCCTCGACCGTGCGCTCAAGGCGACAGATGTGCTGATTATCACGGGCGGTCTCGGGCCTACGAAAGATGATATCACGAAGCACACCTTGGCGGAGTATTTCGGCTCGAAACTGCGATACGATGAGGCTGAAGCAGAGCATATTCGCTCGTTGCTTGCTCGCCGTGGCATCGACTTTACCGACCTTAACCGCGGTCAAGCGATGGTGCCCGAGTGTTGCACCGTGTTGCACAACGCCCACGGCACAGCACCAGGTATGTGGTTTGACCACGAAGGCAAGGTTATCGTGTCGTTGCCGGGTGTACCGTTCGAGATGGAGCACTTGATGGAGGACGAGGTGATACCTCGCCTAAAAGAGCGCTTCGAGTTGCGCGCTATCGTACACCTCACACTTATCACTCGCGGTATCCCCGAGTCTATACTCGCCGCACGCATTGCCGAGTGGGAGGATAACCTTCCCGAGGAGATGCATCTTGCCTACCTCCCCGCACCCAATGTGGTGCGCTTGCGACTCTCGGCATACGATGTCGAGGGCGTCGAGGAGGAGCGCGCTATCCGCGAGGAGTTCAAGAAATTGGAGGCTATCATCGGCGACAATATCGTTGGCTGGGAGGGTGCAACGGTCGAGCAGCAGGTGCACCAGATACTCACCGAGCGAGGCTTAAAGCTCGCCGTAGCAGAGAGTTGCACGGGCGGCACTATCGCCTCGAAGTTCACCGCTATGGCGGGTGCTTCGGCATACTTTATGGCGGGTGCCGTAACCTACTCCAACGAGGCGAAACACGATATATTGGGCGTAAGTTGGGAGAGCCTCAACCAATATGGTGCTGTCAGCGAGCAGGTGGCACGCGAGATGGCAGAGGGCGCTCGCCGTGTGGCTAATGCCGACTACGCCATCGCCACCACAGGCATCGCAGGACCCACGGGAGGCTCCGCAGAGAAGCCCGTAGGCACGGTATGGATGGCGGTTGCTACGCCCAACGGCACAGTTGCCATTATGCGTAACTCGGGTACCGACCGAGGACAGATCGTGAGTCGTGCTTCGGCATACGCTATCGAGCTTTTGCTCAACGAGTTAAAACGATAATAAACTAAAACTTAAATAGATATGATCCGTTCAATCTTAGACACCGACCTCTACAAGTTTACCACTTCGTACGCCTACTTCAAGCTCTACCCACAGGCAATCGGTACATTTACCTTCAACGACCGCGCAAAGGTCGAGTATGACGATGACTTCCTCGACGACCTCAAGGCTGAGCTCAAGGCTTTGGAGCGTATCTCGCTCTCGGAGGACGAGTTCAACTATATGAACAAGAACTGCAAATATATCCCGCAGAACTACTTCGAGTGGTTGCGTGGCTTTAGATTCGATGCCTCGAAAATCAATGTGTGGCTTGACGAGGAGCGCCACCTGCAAATCAATGTTACCGACTATATGTATAAGGTAACACTCTATGAGATTCCTGTGCTCGCCACCGTGTCGGAGTTGTTCCACTTGCGTAATAGCTACGATGCCGAGGCTATGATTGCCCGTTTGGAAGAGAAGGAGCAGATTGCCCGCGAAAACAACCTTGTATTCTCGGACTTCGGCACCCGCCGCCGCTTCTCGTACGATGTGCAGCGTATGGTCGTTAAGCACCTTAAGAACAACCCTTGCGGCTGCACTGGCACATCGAACTGCCATCTGGCTATGGAGCTGGATATGAAGATGATAGGCACATATCCCCACGAGTTGCCGATGTTTATCGCAGCGGTTAATGGTGGCCCTCGAAATGCCAACTACCTCACGATGGAGGACTGGGTGAAGGTCTACGACGGCTACCTCGGCACAGCCCTTACCGATAGCTTTGGCTCGGAGGTCTTCTTCAACAACTTCTCGAAGAAGCACGCCTGCCTCTTTGATGGTGTTCGCCACGACTCTGGCGACCCCATCGCATTTATCGATATGGCAATCAACCGCTATAAGGAGCTCGGTATCGACCCTATGACCAAGTCGATTGTATTTAGCGACTCGCTCAACTTCGAGAAGTGCGTGAAGATTAAGAACGCCTGCGAGGGTCGCATCAAGTGTATGTTCGGTATCGGAACCAACCTCACCTGCGACACGGGTCACGCCTCTTGCAATATCGTTATGAAGCTCTCATCTTGCCAGATTAACGAGCGCAAACCCAAGGAGTTATGCGTAAAACTCTCGGATGTCGAGGGCAAGGAGATGGGCGACCCCGAGGAGGTAAAGGTATACCGCTACCTCCTGCGCAACCAAGGAAAATAAGGACTATGAGGAATGAACTAAACCCCAACCTTTGCGACAATAGCATCCAGTATCTTGCCGAGCGCTTTCCGGAGCTCAACATCAAGCAGATAGCTGTCGCTTTGGGCATCAACGACAAACTGATGCACCAATACGCCAACGGCTCAAAGAACCCTGGTCCCGAACGCCGCAAGGAGGTCGAGGATTATATCCACAAACTCGCCGAGGAGTTGCTCAAAACAACCCTGTAACAGAAACTCAAACACACTCTATAAAAACACACGGGTAGACTTTTTCCTACCCGTGTGTTTTTTATGCCCCATTTTTGAAGTTCACCCCCACCAACCGCACGGGTATACTTTTGCCTACCCGTGTAATTTTACACACTCTTTCTACTTTAGAACTCCCCAATATCCGCACGGGTATACTTTTACCTACCCGTGTGTGTTTTCTTTCGCCCCCCTTCTGAAACTATCACCTCCATCCGCACGGGTAGGTTTTTGTATACCCGTGTCATTTTTTATACCCCCTTTTACCTTGGCATTCTCCACAACCGCACGGGTAGGCAAAAACCGACTAGCATCATTGTGGGGGCGAGCATCCTTGATAACAACCCCTCAATCCGCACGGGTAGGTTTTTGTATACCCGTGTTATTATTTGCCCCCCTTTTTTTTACCTTGGCATTCTCCACAACCGCACGGGTAGGTAAGAACCTACTAGCATCATTGTGGAGGCGAGCATCCTTGATAACAACCCCTCCAACCGCACGGGTATACTTTTGCCTACCCGCGTGTTTTTTATGTCTTTTTTTTGAAGTTCACCCTCACCAACCGCTCGGGTAGACTTTTTCCTACCCGTGTAATTTTACACACTCTTTCTACTTTATCACTCCCCAATATCCGCACGGGTAGGTAAAAACCTACTAGCATCATTGTGGGGGCGAGCATCCTTGATAACAACCCCTCCAACCCCACGGGTAGGTTTTTGTATACCCGTGTTATTATTTGTCCCCCCCTTTTTTACCTTGGCATTCTCCACAACCGCACGGGTAGGTAAAAACCTACTAGCATCATAGTTGGGATGAGTCTCCGTTCTTATAATCACCCCTCCAACCCCACGGGTGGATTTTTGTATACCCGTGTCAGACTGGAACATATCCTCTAATTATATCACCCCCCCCCACAACCGCACGGGTGGGTTTTTGTATACCCGCGTCAGACTGGGGTATCTCCTATATTCTTATTACTTTCCCCACAACCTCACGGGTATACTTTTACCTACCCGTGTCATTTTTTAGGATATCTTCACCACCTTTATCCTCCCCCACTACCGCACGGGTAGGTTTTTGTATACCCGTGTCATTTTAGGGCACCTTTTTGATATGAAGTTCCACAAACTGCACGGGTAGGTAAAAACCTACTAACATCATTGTTGGGTGTTGTGGGTAAGGAGGATGGGAGGGTGTTAAAAGGCTGTTTATCTTATTATTTCATAATAAAAGCGGGCAAAGTTTGCAGATTGAGAAAATTTGTGTATCTTTGTGCGCTTTTCTGTTATGGTGACAGAGAAGATAAAATTAAAGTACAATGAAAGTTTGTGAAATCACTGGTAAGGTAGCGATGGTGGGTAACAATGTTTCTCACTCGCACATCCGCACCAAGCGCACATTCTCACCTAACTTGAGAACTAAGCGTTTCTGGTCGGAGGAGGAGGGCCGCTGGATCACTTTGAAGGTTTCGGCTGCCGGCATCAAAACAATCAACAAGAAGGGTCTTGCAGCAGCACTCCGTGAGGCTAAGGCCGCTAAGAAGGTTTACTAAAAACAAGTAGCAGAAAATGGCAAAGAAAGGTAACAGAGTGCAGGTGATCCTTGAGTGCACCGAGCAGAAGGAGAGCGGCGTAGCAGGTATGTCACGCTACATCACCACTAAGAACAAGAAGAATACTCCCGACCGTTTGGAGCGTAAGAAGTACAATCCTTACTTGAAGCGAGTAACAGTTCACCGCGAGATTAAGTAATTTTAACGACAGTAGGAAAGTATGGCAAAGAAAGTAGTTGCAACCCTTAAGACGGGTAATGCCAAGAAGTACACTAAGTGCATCAAGATGGTTAAGTCGGAGAAGACTGGTGCTTATGTTTTCCAGTCACAGAACATCTTGGAGGATGAGGATATTAAGGCATTCTTCGCACAGAAATAATTTGGATTAGCTGCCAAAAGGCACTAATACTAAAGGCGACCAAATGGTCGCCTTTAGTATTTTATGGAGTTTGTATAACTCCATAAAACACTAAAGAGTTGTTAGTTATTAGTTTTTAGCTATTAGAGTTGCAGGCATTTCGCCTGCGGGCTATCGCCCAAGAGGCAAAAGGGGCAAAAGAGGCAAAAGAGGAGATAGCAAAGGCACAGTTGGATAGGGAGTTTAAAGAGTTTAGGGAATGTAATGAATTTAAGGAGAGCGCTACCGACATTTATCCCTAACCACCATACACTCCTTAAATTCACTAATAAACTACCTTTCCAATCAGCACTCAGCCAATTTTTGATTAGAAGGGGTTAGCTGTGGCCTCGATAAAGAAATTGCCCTGGATGGATAGTACTTGAAGTACATTCCATTCAGGGCAATGATTGAGAGGTCACAGATGACCCCTTATAATCGAAAATTACTCGCGGTTGCCGCCTAAAATACGAAGCAACATCAAGAAAAGGTTGATGAAATCAAGATACAATGTAAGCGCACCAAGAAGTGCGAGCTTATGACCACTCTCGTCGGCAGTGCCAAACTGTAGGAAGAGCTGCTTAAGCTTCTGGGTATCCCACGCGATAAGGCCTGTAAAGATTACCACACCGGCATAAGTCGTTATCCAGTAGAGCATTGTCGATTTAAGGAAGATATTGACAAGGGTGGCGATAATAAGACCTATAAGGAGCGTATAGAGCAGGCTGCCCATACGCGAGAGGTCGAGGCGTGTGACATAGCCTACGATGCTCATAGCGAGGAATGTGCCCGCCGTGACGAAGAATGTGGTGGCTATGGTCTCGCCCGTATAGACAAGGAAGATAGTCGAGAATGTAACACCCGTAAGCACCGAGTAGAGGATAAATAGGAGTGTTGCTGTTCCCATCGACATATGCATAACGCGCGCCGAGAGCCACAACACAAGACCAAACTCCGCAATGAGGAGAATCCATATTGATGCGGGGTGCATAAAGATGTACTCGAGGATTGCGGGCGACGATGCTACGAACCAAGCGGTAAGGCCAGTTACTGCCAAGGCGGCTGCCATCTGGATGTAGACGCTCTTAAACAAGCGACCTACAAGCGCATACGAGGCGCTCTGTGCTGATGAATATTCAACCATAATCTTAATATTTTTGTAGCCCCGATGGGAATCGAACCCATATCGCAGGTTTAGGAAACCTGTGTTCTATCCGTTGAACTACAGAGCCATTAGAAGATACAAATATAGTACAATTTTTCGGATTTTCAAAGAGGAGTGGAAAAATTGGACTCTTTATAGGTATAAAGACCCATTTGCACATTGCACCATATTACAATTAGAAAATTTTAGACCAACATTTTTAGCCATACAAATATCACATATCTCACTGATTATCAACAATAAATGCAAGTATAATGTTTTTGACCATAAAATTAAGTAGTAGAAAATCGGTTGAATATTTCCGTAGGTAGCAAAAATTTCGTATCTTTGTGGCGATTATGTGCTATTAGCACCCCGAAAAAGGAGATATATTAACTATACATATATTTATTATGTTAGAGCAAAACCTTATTAAAATCTACGAGCAGAGCTTCCGCGACAACCGCGAGATGGCTGCTATTACCGACTATTTCAAGGGCGAGACATTCTCGTACTACGAAATGGCAAAGGAGATTGCTAAGCTTCACCTTATGTTCAAGGAGGCTGGCGTAGAGAAGGGCGACAAGATTGCGCTTATTGGTCGTAACAACACCCGTTGGTGCATCAGCTACATCGCTACCATCACCTATGGCGCTATCATCGTGCCTATCCTTCAGGACTTCAACCCCAACGATGTAATCAACATTATCAACCACTCGGAGAGTAAACTACTCTTCTTGGGCGATAACTTCTGGGACGACATCGAGGGCGACCAGATTCCCGCTATCGAGGCAGCATTCTCGCTTACGGACTACCATGTGATTTATGAGAAGAGTGGCGATAAGCTCACCAACTACATGAAGAATATCGTGATGCACTACCGCGATGCCTATCCTCGTGGTTTCAGTGCCAACGATATCAAGTATGCCGATGTTGCAAACGACGAGGTCTGCTTATTGAACTACACCTCGGGTACTACTGGCTCGTCGAAGGGTGTGATGCTTACGGTAAACAACCTTACTGGCAACATCGTATTTGCCCGCGAGATGATCAACCCCGACACCAACGAGCACTTCTTCCGCAAGGGCTCACGCACCCTCTCGTTCTTGCCTTTGGCACACGCCTACGGCTGTACCTTCGACTTCCTCTCGCCCTTGGCGTGTGGTGGTCACATCACCCTTTTGGGTCGTATCCCCTCTCCCAAGATTTTGATCGAGGCTATGAAGGTGACACGCCCCAACATCGTATGCTCGGTACCTCTTATCTTGGAGAAGGTATACCGCAAGAGCATCCTTCCTCTCTTGGAGAAGGGCTCTATGAGTATTGCAATGCGTATTCCGTTGCTCAACACAGCCATCTACTCTACTATCCGCGCAAAGCTTATGGAGCAGTTTGGTGGTTGCATCGAGATTTTCATCGTTGGTGGTGCAGCGCTGAACAAGGAGACCGAGGACTTCTTGCGCAAGATTAAGTTCCCCCTCACCGTGGGCTACGGTATGACCGAGTGTGCTCCACTTATCAGCTTCGAGCTTCCCCAGTACTTCAAGTCGGGCTCTTGTGGTCGTGTGCTTGATGGTCTGTTGGAGGGCAAGATTGACTCGCGCGATCCCCAGAATATCCCTGGCGAGTTGCTTGTTCGTGGTGAGCATGTTATGAAGGGCTACTATAAGAACGAGGAGGCAACAAATGCCGTTTTAGAGGATGATGGTTGGTTGCACACTGGCGATATGTGTACTATGGATGCCGACAAGACCCTATATATCCGTGGTCGTTGCAAGACTATGATTCTCACCGGCTCGGGTCAGAACATCTACCCCGAGGAGATTGAGGAGCGCCTCAACAACCTCTATATGGTTGCCGAGTCGTTGGTTATCGAGAACAATGGCCGCCTTACTGCGCTTGTCGTTCCCGACTATGAGTTGGCAAATGCCGAGGGTGTAAACCTCGAGAACATCCAGGAGATTATGGACGAGAACCTCAAGCAGCTCAACACAATGGTTGCTTCGTACGAAAAGGTTGCCAACATCGTAATCCACCGCGAGGAGTTTGTTAAGACTCCGAAGCGCTCGATTAAGCGTTATTTGTATAGTGCTGAAAGACTTAACCTCAACTAAAATCAAAGGAGATGACTAATTTGCTTTTTAGTCATCTCCTTTCGTTTTAGTTGTTAGTTGTTAGTTTTTAGACCATTAGGACTTTAAGACCTTAAGACCATACGAGGTCGGATATCACTTTTATCTTAATGTCTTATCGTCTTATTGGTCCTATAGTCTTAAAAAACTCTAACAACTAAACTCTAACAACTAAAAAGAGCGAATGGAATATGCTCGATTTTCCATTCGCTCTTTAGACTGATAATGGCCCCTTTTCACAACAAATTAAAATGGCATATCGTCTATTACACCACTCGCACCTCCTGCCGAATAACTCTGCTGGGGCTCCTCCATAAAGGGAGGCATATCCTGCACGGGAGGCTGTGCTGCGGGCTGGAGGGGCTGAACACGCCAAGCACGAACATCGGTGTACCAGCGACCTTGATAGTTGCGGCTCTCGATATCGAACGATACGGTATACATCTCGCCTACACGGAGTGTTGCAACCTCCTGACCCTTATTCATAAAGGTCACGGCAATCTCCTTGCCGTACTGCTTGTTGGGCTGCTCGAAAACAACAGTCTGACGCTCCCAAGTACCACGCGCCGACTGGCCAGTCACGGGAGCAAGAATCTCAATTACTTTACCTTCAAATTCCATAGTTTATCTATAAGGTATGTTCTATAAATTAGTTAATAAGCAATTCGTTATGCTACCGAGCAAGGAATGCCGAGTGCCTCGACACGCTCAGCAATCTTGCGCAGCTCATCCTTCTCGACCTTCTCCAAGGTCTGGCAGGGGGTATCGCGGTCGAGCGAGTATACCATCACCTGCTTGGGATTAATCTCCGCAACAAGCTTCAACCACGCCTCAACCTCCTCGTCGGTGGTGTTATCAACACGATGCGATAGGTACTCACCACGGAGGAACATTGTCTGCACGATAAGCTTTCCCTCAAACGCTTTAAGTAGCTCGACGGTGCGTGCTACGGTGTAGTTGCCTTGGGGCTTATTGATAAGTTCGACGGTGGCATCGAATGCCGAGTCGAGTTTAAGGATATTGTTGTCGACACGCAACAGAGCACGGCGCACATCGTCGCGGTGAATCTGCGTAGCGTTAGACAATACCGAGACCTTAGCCTCGGGGCAGTACTTATCGCGAAGGGCTATGGTGTCGTCGATAATCTGCTCAAAATCGGGGTGCAGCGTAGGCTCGCCATTGCCCGCAAAGGTGATTACATCGGGCGGCGTGCCGTCAGCAACCATCTTCTGCAAGGTCGTAGCAAGCATAGCGCTAACATCCTCGCGAGCATTGAAGCGACGACGACCGGGGTGCTCATCATTCCAACCACACTCGCAGTAGATGCAGTCGAAGCTACACAACTTTGAGTCGATGGGGAGCAAATTGACACCGAGCGAGAGACCCAAACGGCGTGAGCGGATAGGTCCAAAGATGATGTTGTCGTATAGTGAAGTCATAAGGTTCGTTTTTTTAAGAGTTGTTATCTCTTTGACCCCTTCGAGCCACCAAGTTTTGCGCCGTGCTTTGCTTGGTAGGCGAAGATATTCTCCGAGTAGCTTGTGGTCTTGAACTCCGAGTCGCGCTTGCGCTTGAAGGCGATGGCGATAAGGCGGTCGACAAGCTCGTCGAACTTAACGCCCGTAGCCTCCCAGAGGTAGAACGACAACGAGCCAGGAATGGTGTTAATCTCGTTGACATAGATGCCACCGTTGGCCTCGTCAATCATAAAGTCGATGCGTGATACGCCATCGCACGCCAAGACACGGAAGGTGTCGCAAGCGGTCTTGCGGATAAAGGCGGTTACATCCTCGGGTAGACGAGCGGGAATCTCTCTTACGGTAGAGTGCATACCCTCTGAGGGCTTATTCTTGCCACCACCCAGATACTTATCCTCGTAGCTCAGAATCTCGCCCGAGCGCACAGGAGCCTCGCATACCGATGCCTCGCAGTCGTAGTAGTCGCCCAATACCGAGCAGTTGATCTCCTTGAGCTTCTCAACAAGGCGCTCGACGATGATACGCTTTGAGTACTTAATGGCGTTGTCCACAGCAGCGATAAGCTCCTCACGGTTGTGAACAGCCTTGATACCCACCGACGAGCCGAGGTTGGCGGGCTTGACGATAAGGGGATAGTTCAACTTCTCCGAGCGCTCGATGCACAAGCCCTGCTCCGAGAGCCACTCCTTATCCGAGAACCAAGCATAGTCGACAACGGGGATGCCACTCTCCTTGAGAATCATCTTCATCGTAATCTTATCCATACCGTTAGCCGAGGCAAGCGTATTGGGACAAGCATAGGGGATGCCTGTAAGCTCGATAAGACCCTGGAACGAGCCATCCTCGCCCGAGGTGCCGTGCAAGCAGGGGAGGATAACATCGATAGTGGTAGCTACGGCGCTACCAAAGAGGGGCTTACGCACCTTGTAGAGGTTGTTATCGCCAAACGCAGGGCGGAAGTATACCTCCTCTACCGACGCAAGCAACGCCTTCATATCGCGATAGTTATCTGTCAAACGGAGCTTGTCGCCAGTATACCAACGACCCTCCTTTGAGATGTAAATAGGCACGATGTTGTACTTCTCCTCGTTCATCGCTGCCATAGTCTGTGCCGCGGTAATCACCGAAATCTCGTTCTCCACCGAACGGCCACCAAAAATCACACCTACATTAATCTTCATTGCTGTATTTGAGTTTGTTTTGTTTACTTAAACGAGTCGGGCAGGTCGTTCTCATAGAGGACAACATCGCCCACCTTGAGCTGGGGTTGCAGAGCCGCCATAGCCTCCTGGAACGAAGCCACCGCAGCCACCTTCGCCTTATCGTAGCCACCATCGGCTAAGCCCTGAGTGATAGCCTCACGGTTGACCTCATTGACAACATATACGCCATCGGGGTTAGCGTGGGCGATATCCGAGCCAAACACGCGGTTATTATCGTACTGCTTCGAGCCCATCTCCACAAAGCCAGGGGTCACGACATACTTCTTACCCTCGGTAGCGAAATCGCGTAACACCTCCAACGCCATACGCGCACCCGCGGGGTTGGAGTTATAGGCATCGTCAAGGATTGTGATGCCTCCATTACGACGCATACTCAAGCGGTGCTCAACCTGCTCAATCTGCTTTACGGCACGACGGCAGGCATCCACCGAGACGCCAAGGTGCTCGGCAATAGCCAGCGCAGCCGTGATATTGAGGATGTTGCCACGACCAAGGATATGCGTAGCATAGCCCTCGTCTACCCTACCATCGTGGCACAATGCAAACGATGTCTCGGTAGCAGAATATGCAATATTCGTAGCGCGATAGTCCGCCTCCGTGTTCTCGATAGAGTAGGTCAACGCCTTGATATTGTTGCCCTTATGGTGGCGATATGCCGCCTCGGAGTCGATATTTACCACACCTACGCCACCCTCGGGCAGAGCATCGATAAGCTCAAACTTGGTGCGAGCGACATTCTCTACTGAGCCAAAGGTCTCGAGGTGCATCTCGCCTACCGAGGTGACGATACCCATCGTGGGGCATACCAAATCGCAAATCTCCTTGATATCGCCACTCTGCTTGGCACCCATCTCGACGATAAATACCTCGTGGTGAGGCTTAAGGTGCTCACGCACAGTACGCACAACGCCCAAGGTGGTGTTGAAGTTACCGGGGGTCATCACGACATTGTACTTTTCGGACAATATGCGATAGAGAAAGTGCTTGGTAGATGTCTTGCCAAAGCTACCTGTGATGCCGATAATCTTCAGGTGGGGCATCGAGCGCAAGCGGCGCTTGGCATCGTTGTAGTACCAACGGGTGATTGCCATCTCCAAGGGTCGGTTGATGGCGTTGGCAAGGATAATCCAGTAGTCCAAGGTCATCAGCAACAACAGAGGCATTGCATAGCAATCATCGAGATAGTGTGCACCTACCATTGCCACCGCAACAAGCAGATAGCGTGTTGCTAACAAGCGCTTAACACGCATCGTATAGGCAAGCTTTATCTTGTACTCAATCTTAAACTCCGCAATGGCGATAACCAACATCCATAGACCAAGGAGCAACAGCACCGCCCAATGCTGAGTAAAGAGCGTAACAACAGCACCCACCACAGCCAACATATTTGCACGCGAATACCACTCGCCAGTCTGTTTTAGCCAGCGGTTGTAGCGCTCGATGCGGTAGCTATTCTGCTGAAACATCTGCGTTGAATAGCGCACCGTGGCAACTAAAAACCATACCCACGCAAAGCAGAAGAAATATGTGATTATGCTCTCCATACGCTACTCGATATTAAGAAATGAGCCCAACGATGTAAACCACAACTCGGGCTGCTCCAACATAGCAAAGTGACCTGCACCCTCGGCAACAGCCATAATTGTGTCGGGCATCTTGCGCGTCATCGTATAGGCATCCGTGATGGGTGTTGCGGTATCCTTGTCGCCCCAGAAGAGCAATACGGGAGCCTTGACACTCGGCATAAGGTGCTGTAAATCTTCGTTTACGACCTTCGACAATATGGCTCGCATCATCGGCGTAGCACGGTTGTAGTCCGAAGAGCCCGACTTACGACGGCGCTGGTCAACAAGCATCTGCGCCTTCTGCTTGCCAATAAGGATAGGCAAGAGGTGCTTCATCAGCTTAAAGGAGTAGACCTTGTAGTAATAACTCAACTTACGGCGAGGCTTAACGCCCGCAGCATCCGTAAGCACCACACGCTCCACCTCGTTACGCGAAGCATAGACGATGGCTACACGACCACCAAACGAGTGACCAATAAGCGTGGGACGCTCGATGCCGAGCTCTCTCGCCAACGCCTCGACGGAGCGGGTATACTCCTCGACACCCCACACCTCGCGAGGCTCGTCGCTAAGACCAAAGCCCGCAAAATCGACCGTAACAACACGCTTCGACCTCTTTAGCCACTCGCGCGTAGCCACCCAGATATTGCGGTCGCAACCCCAGCCGTGCAACAGCATCACCGTATCTCCCTCACCCTCAACGGAGTAGGCAAGTTCGACACCCTCATATTTATATCGTGCATCCATAAACGCAAAGGTACGAAAAAAAGAGCAAAGAGCAAAATAGTTAGGAGTTTTTAGTTGGGAGTTTTTAGCGCAGTCGAAAGTGAATTTAGGGAAATTAAAGAATTTAGAGAAGTTAGTGATGAGCGCTACCGACATTTATCCTTAAACTCCTTACTCTCACTAAACTCATTAAATTCCCTAATATAACCACCTACCTACCAGCCCAAATTTCTCGTCAGAAGGGGTGTAATTTGTTTTATCGCAAAAGAATCCCCCAAGGGATAGTACTAAAAGGTACAGCCCTTGGGGGATTACTTTTGGGATAGGACGAAAGATGCCCCTTATCACGAGAAATTAGCGGGTGCTACCTCCTCCTCCATCTCATTCTGCATCTCCACCATCTGCACAATATCCCCAGCGCGGTTGGCGCCACCTACCGTTACGACCATATTCCACTGAATCTGAATCTGTACGATGCCGTTCATTACAGATAGTGTGCCCATAATCTTGTTCTCGGGGGCGAGGATAACGACGCCATCGACATCGGTATACTCGGCAAAGAACTGCGTGGCAATCACCACATCGAAGATTGAGGGTATGGTGCGAACAACGATATTCTGCTGATGACAGCCCATCGAGATAAGGTTGTCGATAAGCGGCATAAGGTGCTTATCGGTATGCTCCTCGAAGTCACGCACGACGATAACTCCAATACGCATATTGGTGGCATCCAAGTCGTTACGCATGATAGGCTCCATCATAGCGGATAGCAGTTATTAAAGGATTACTCCTTGATAAAACGCTGATACTGGCGCTCAGTTGCGGGGTACTCCTTAACGATATTCTTGTAGCACTCTACCGAAGCAGCCTCGTCACCCATAGCGGCATAAACCAAAGCGAGCTTCTCGTTGTAGGTAATGAATGAGTAGCTATCGTCGCTTGCCGCAGCAGCCTTCTTGAAGAGCTCAACAGCGCTCTGCAAGTCGTTCTCCTCAACTGCGATATCGCCACGGAGGCCATAAACCTGAGCATTGATAAGCTCGGCAGCAGCGCCCTCGCCGTCAACATACATCTCGAGGTACTTCTTAGCATTTACCAAGTCACCAGCCTTGAGGTAGTCAGCACCTGCCATGTAAGCAGCGTTGTTAGCTACATCGCTACCCTCGAAATCAGCTACAACAGCTGCAAACTCCTCAGCGGTAGTAGCAGCAGCCAAAGCTACACTTGCAGCCTCGTTCTTAGCCTCGGCACGGCGCTCAGCCATGCTGCGGAATACGAAGAAAGCGCATACGATTACGCCTACAATAACAAGAGTCCAGAGAATCTTGTTGCCATACTTGTCGAAGAACAACTCCAACTTACCCTTTGCCTCAACCATTACATCAGCCTCGGCGTTCTTTACATTGTTTGCCATAATAAAGTATAAGTGTTTAAATTATTTTTGTCATAGTAACTCGCAAAGGTACAATAAATAGTTTGGATTTCACAATTTTCCCAACAAAAAATATCGCAACACCACAAATTATCTTGTTACAAAGCAAAAAAAAGCGTACATTTGTAGACAAAACCACGGTGTATGATACTTGACAAGCTATCGATAATCAACTTCAAGAATATCCGCGACGAGCGCTTAGAGCTCTCGTCGGGCATCAACTGCTTTGTTGGCGACAATGGTGCGGGCAAGACAAATATTATGGATGCGGTAAACTACCTCGCCCTTGCCAAGTCGATGCATACCATTAGCGACTCGCAGTGTGTAACGCATGGCGAGGAGTCCTTCTTGGTCGAGGGTAGTTTCTCAAGCGACAACAGCCGTGTGGAGCAGGTCGTATGCGGTTTTTCGCGCCGTGGCGGTAAGGTCTTAAAGCGCAACGGCAAGGAGTACGACAAGCTCTCAGAGCATGTCGGCCACTTCCCTATCGTCGTCGTATCGCCTGCCGATAGCGACCTCATCTCGGATTCGGCCGAGGAGCGCCGCAAATATCTCAACCGTTTTATCTCGCAGACCGACCGCCAATATCTTGCGGCCGTGATACGCTACAACCAGGCGTTACAGGAGCGCAATAAGTTGCTCAAAATCAACCCTTCGGAGGAGATGCTGCTAATCTACGATATGATGCTCGACGAGTGTGCAAAGAGTATCTTTGAGCGCCGTGCAAAGGCCGTAGAGCAGCTACTCCCATTGGTCGAGCGCTACTATGCCCTACTATCGTCGGATAGGGAGACTATCGGCATGGAGTATCGTTCGGAGCTTCACGAAGATACGATGGCAAACCTACTACTCGCCTCACGCCGTAAGGACTTTATCAACGAGTATACGACCGTCGGCATCCACCGCGACGATGTGCTCTTCACGATTGCGGGCTATCCGTTGCGTAAGTTTGGCTCACAGGGTCAGCAGAAGTCGTTCCTCGTAGCGCTAAAATTGGCGGAATATACCCTACTTGCGGAGCATAATGGCGAGAAGCCAATCTTGCTGCTTGACGACCTCTTCGACAAGCTCGATATGGGGCGTGTGGCACAGCTACTGCGCTTGGTAGGTGGCGAGATGTTTGGCCAGATATTTATCACCGACTGCAACAAGCACCGTCTACAACGCACCCTAAGCGAGGCAGGTGCCGAATATAAACTATTTACGATTGCCGAGGGCAAACACTACGAATGAGACGCACCAAGACAACAACCATAGGCGAGATACTCAAGGAGTTCTTCGCCCGCCCATATATCGCAGCTAAGGTTGCCGAGGGTCGTCTGCCCGAATACTGGAAGGTGGCCGTGGGTGATGCCGCAGCGAGGGCTACAACGGATATAAAGTTCGAAAACCATATACTCACCGTGCGCATCAGTTCGGGCGTTATTCGCCAAGAGCTATTCTACCGCCGTGATGCCATTGCCGAGCGCCTTAATGAGTTGGCTGGCATAAGGTTAGTGAACGCCATAATCGTGAGATAGCGATACAAAACACTAAAAAAAGATATGCCCCGAGTAGCACACTCGGGGCATAATCTTTAACAAGTAGCTTAAATTACCACTTAAGCTCAACCTCTACATCGTTCGTGGGATCCCAAGCGAAAGGCTCGTGGAAGTTGCCATCCTCACCTACCCATGTAACATAGATAAGGTGCTCGTCCTTAGTACCGTAGAAGAAGAAGTTGTAGACACCAGGAAGACCTGTCTCGGTGTGCTCAACATACTCATCGGGATCGAAACGACCATCGTTGTTCAAATCCTCCATGGTACGCCATGTACGGGTATAGGTATTATCCTCCTGCCACTCACACTTATGGCCGCAATCACGCTGACCATTGTCGCAACCAGCCACGATGTAGGCGATAAGCTTCTCGGGGGTGTTGATGTTGGTGCCGAAGTAGTCGCTAACGAGGTTCTCGGGGTGGTCAACCATAGAGTATGCGATATAACCCTTCTGAGGCTTGGTGTACCATGAGAAGTTGAAGAACTCAACCTCCGAGGTCTCGCCCATGATAATCTCGGGCTTACCCTCCTCCCAGTTAGCATCCGAGCGCTTAACCATAGTACCGATGTTGGCAATAGGCTCGAAGTAGCATGTTGCAGGCTTTGAGGTAACACCCTCAGCATCTACAGCAACGCAAACAAGGACATACTCGGTCTCGGTGTTGAGGCCCTGAATGAAGATATTGCCATCTACAAGGGCATCCTCAGCCTTGGCAGTATCGTAAACATCCGAAGCGTTGGGGTACTGAATGATATACTCGCCAGCCTTCTTAGCTGTGCCACCATAGGTCTCCTTCCACTTGCTGTCGTCGAGCGAGCAGTAGATGTAGCGGTAGCTTACAGCGCCATCGCACGAAGGAGTGATAAGGGTGTTATCCACCTTATAGTCAACAAGCGTAAGGGTAACCTCAAGGTCGTTGTATACGAAATCCTTGGTGGTGTACTCCTGCTTGAAGGGCTTACCAATCTTACCCTCAGCATCGACAGCAACGGCGAAGAATGTAACCTTCTCACCAGGCTCCTGACCCTGATACTTTGCCAATACGGCATTCTCGGTGTAGGTTGCAACACCCTCCGAAAGGAGCATCTCGATGATGTAGTTATCGTCGGGATATGCAGTAGCCATATACGAGGGCATAGCATTGTAGAAAATAGCGATGTGCTGGCCATTAGTGCTAAGGCCCATGTTAATAGACTTGTAGTCGATAGTAGGCTCGCCTGCTACAATCTCGATAGAGCCACCCTCTACGAAGTCATCGGTGGTGAACGACCAATTCAAGACATTATCCTCGAGGATTACGCGATTGTCGTTCTCGGCGATAAGCCACAATACATACTCGGTGCCGTAGTTGAGCTTCTGTGATGTGCGCTCCATAAGCTCAAGTACCGAGCCAGTATAGTTCATATCCACGCGAGTAGCGTTGAGATAGTCGTAGTTCTCGGTGTAGTACTCTGCAAGCTCCGCAGCGTTAAACTCCGAAGCCTCTACAAGACCGAGCATATAGGGCTGCGAGCCCTTAACATCGAGCTTGATGTCTACATCGAAGAACGAGGTCTCCACTACCGAGAAGTTTGTCGAGCAGTGAGTGTAGCTAATTGTAGTGAGCTCGTTGGCATCAACATACAAGTCGCCATTCTCATCGGTGCGGGGCGAGATATACCAGAATGTGTACTCTGTGCCTGCCACCATAGCCTGTGTACGCATCTCGTTGTATGCTACAAACTGTGTGAGTGACTCCATGAACGAGAGCTGGTATACATACTGTGAGCTACCACCACCAAGCACGGTGTTACAGCTGTTAATCATCGTGTCGGCCTTGAAGCTTGCCGAAGGAATGATACCGCAGAGAATGTAGTTGGTGCCGTAGCCAACCTCTACATATACACCCTTCTGAGTGAAGTATACGGTAGCGGGATTTGTCGAGAGCTTGATGCTTGCGATTGCCGATGAGCCGTTGTTGAAGACTACCATGAGCTTAGCAACACCGCTATCTGTAGCGTTGCCCGCAACGATATCCTCATACTTGGGCGCATAGAAGTTGAGTGTCATACGGCCATTCTTAGCGTCGTGCTCCACCTCGCACTCCCAGCCCTTGGGCGTAGTGGTCATAAAGTCTGCCACATCCTCAACCTCGAGTGTGAAGGGCATCTCCGAGCCGTAAGGCACAAACAACGAGTCGAAAGGCATAACAAGCTTACCATTCTGCATGCCGAGCTTCATTGTCGAGCCGTCAGCAAAGGTGATTGTGCAGTACAAAGGCTGAGGGTTGCCCTCAGAGTCGGTTTGCCAATCCGAGTAGGTAATCTCGATATCCTTGATGATGCTGTCGGCAGTAGACTCCTCGTAGCCAGTCTTAATCCATGTCTTGCCACCATCAAACGACACCTCGATAGCGCCATCTACAACCTGAGTCTTGGGTGCTACCTCTGCCACAGGCACATACTTGCCACCTACGGTGATAGGCTGGGGGTTGCCGAGGCTGTCGTACATTGCCCAGTAGGCAACGCCACCCTCGGTGTAGACTGTTACGAGGCCTGCAGGAATCTCGTCAGCCTTGGGATATACCGAAATCTTAGTGCCGTCCGAGAGGGTGATGACCTTTGAGCCATCGGCCTGCTGCTGAACATCGGTAACGGTAACCTGACCGTTCACGAGCTCCTTGATAGCGTTGAGCTCCGACTCGATTGATGCTCGCAAGTCGGCAAGCTCCTGCTTGATTTGCTCAATCTCATTCCAGAGTGCTTCGTCGTTGTACTGACACGACACTGCCGATGAGGCGAGCATCGCTACCACCGCCAAAGAGGCTGCGATAGACTTGATGTTACGAAAAATGTTTCTCATAAAAGATAAATATTTGGTTAAAATTTATTGCTCAACGCTCGACTATCGCACTACTCAATTGTAAATTGATAGTCATTCAACTTACAAAAATAAACACAAATTTTGTTTTTTCCAAACATTATGCGCGATTAGGTAAGATTGGTTAGTGAATAAGTTCAAAGAGCAATGAGCAAAGAGAGTTTTTAGTTATTAGTTGTTAGTTGTTAGTTATTAGAAAACTTCCGCTAAAAAAACATTTTAACCCATTTTAACTCATAGTAACTCATTTTAACCCATTAGAAATGAGAGTTTTTAGTTATTAGTTGTTAGTTGTTA
>JAFTVX010000047.1 GCA_017465575.1 Alistipes sp.
AGGGTGCCCGCTGCGTGGAGAGTGCTATAAGGGTAAGAGCAATCAGCGACGCATCGAGGTCAATCATCGTAATAATGAACTGCGAGCCGTAGCACGCGAACTACTTACCAGTGATGAGGGCTTACGCCATCGTAGCCGACGCCCCATAGAACCAGAGGCAGTCTTTGGACAGATAAAATATGATAACCATTTCAAACGCTTTAACTATCGTGGACACACGATGGTAAAGGCGGAGTTTGCAACAATCGCCACGGCACATAACATTAGAAAATATATCAGAACTATAGCAATACGAAATACTAATAAACAACCTGCATAGGGAGTCTATAAATGGCATTTTAGCGATGTATGAACGCTCATAAGCGGCATCTGTAAAAAAGATACTAATATTTTCTAGTTATTTATCTTGCAACTCTTTTTTTCGACTATCGCAAACATAAACAACAAGGCCGACCAAAAATCACTTTTTAGTCGGCCACTTTGTTTTTGAGAGCAGAGAGGTTGCAGGCGTTCCGCCTGCGGGCTACGCCCCAAGGGGCAAAAGGGGTAAAAGGGTTCCAAGGGGCGTAGCCAGCGCTTGGCACAAGCGCAACCCCTCTGACCCCTTAGACCACTTATACCCCTCTGCGATAGCAGGCGCTCCGACGGAGCGCAATCTACTACCTTCCAATCAGCACAACCCAATTTCTTGTCAGAGTGGTGCTAATTTGGCGCTGACACGAGTGAGGGCGGATGGGACATACTATGCGTATTTCCCATTCGCCCTCACGACTGAAGCGTCGAAGTAGCGCCACTATCACAAGAAATTAAATTTTTTTAATAATTTATAGTGAATAATCTCGAAAAATTCTTACCTTTGCAGTATAATTGCTTTTCAGGCAATTAGAGGCTTCGACCAATTACAAACAACTAAAATAAAAATAGTATGATTAACTACAAGGATTTGGGTCTTGTGAACACCCGCGAGATGTTCAAGAAGGCTGTTGATGGCGGCTATGCTATCCCCGCTTTCAACTTCAACAACATGGAGCAGTTGCAGGCTATCGTTATGGCTGCAGCAGAGACTAAGTCACCCGTAATTCTTCAGGTATCGAAGGGAGCACGCCAGTACGCTAACCAGACACTCCTCCGCTACATGGCTGAGGGTGCTGTTGAGTATGCCAAGGAGCTTGGCTGGGAGAATCCCCAGATTGTTTTGCACCTCGACCACGGCGACTCGTTCGAGACTTGCAAGAGCTGTATCGATATGGGCTTCTCATCAGTTATGATCGACGGTTCGCACCTCCCCTACGACGAGAATGTTGCACTTACCAAGAAGGTTGTTGAGTACGCTCACCAGTTCGATGTAACCGTAGAGGGCGAGCTCGGCGTATTGGCAGGTGTCGAGGATGAGGTATCGGCAGAGGAGAGCCACTACACCAAGCCCGAGGAGGTTGTTGACTTCGTAACAAAGACTGGTTGCGACTCGTTGGCTATCTCGATTGGTACTTCACACGGTGCATATAAGTTCACCCCCGAGCAGTGTACTCTCGATCCCCAGACCGGTCGTCTTGTGCCTCCTCCCTTGGCATTCGATGTATTGGCAGCTATCGAGGAGCAGTTGCCCGGCTTCCCCATCGTGCTTCACGGCTCATCATCAGTACCCCAGGACGAGGTCGACACCATCAACAAGTATGGCGGTGCATTGAAGGCTGCCGTAGGTATCCCCGAGGAGCAGTTGCGTAAGGCATCGGAGAGCGCTGTATGCAAGATCAACATCGACTCAGACTCTCGTTTGGCGATGACCGCAGCTGTACGCGAGGTATTTGCCAACAAGCCCGCAGAGTTCGACCCCCGCAAGTACTTGGGTCCCGCTCGCGACAATATGAAGAAGCTCTACATTCACAAGATTAAGAATGTGCTTGGCTCAGACAACAAGGCATAATTTCGTGTGAAAAGGGGCATCCTTTGACGCCTCAATCCAAAGCCCGAATGGGAAATACTATCGAGTATGTCCCATCCGGGCTTTCTCTTTATCGGCGCCAAATTATACCCCTTTTGACACGAAATTAGGGGGAGTGCTGATGGGAAGGTGGTTTATTAGGGAGTTTAGTGAGTTTAAGGAGTGTAGGGAGGTTAGGGATAAAGATGGTAGCGCTCTCCCTAACTTCACTAAATTCCCTAATTTCCCTAAATTCCCTATTCGACTGCGCTCTCTACCCTATCTCCACCTTTGAGGCCAGCTCATAGCCCTCGTCGTAGAGTGCCACGAGGCGACGAGTGTCGCGCTCCATACGACCTACCTCGATAGGGCGCTCGGGGCGGATAGCCTCCTGCAACATAGGATAGCGACGATAGGCAAACGAGGGCACAAACGAGGGTTTATTGCTCTTGCGATACCCCGCATTGCGCGTAAGAACGACCAAGCAGTTATCAAAGCCCTGCTCCGTAGCACGAACAACGGGAATGGAGTCCGAGATACCGCCATCGAGCATCGGGCGACCATCGACATAGCTAATAGGCGTAACAAACGGCAACGAGCTCGATGCACGAACAATATCTATAATGCGCTCGGGGTCGCTCTTCTCCTCAAGATACTCGGCACAGCCCGTTGTGCAATTGGTCGTAACCATCTCGTAGCGACCAGCGTTCTGGGCGTATGCCTCATAGTCGTAAGGGATTATGCGGTTAGGAAACTCATCGAACAGCAGGTCGAAATCCATAATATTGCCCTTTGTAATAAGGTGGCGAAAACCGATATAGTGGTACTTCTCCAGAAGGTCGATATTGCTAAACTTCGCCCTACCACGCTGATGCGACATATACGACAGACCATTACAAGCACCGGCACTAACGCCAATGGCATAGGGAAACTCGATGCCTCGATCCATCAAGTTGTCCAAGACGCCACAAGTGAATACTCCGCGCATACCACCACCCTCCAAGACGAGCGACGAGCGACTGTTTAGCGTATAGTGTTTCATAGCTTCTCTGCATTGATTAGTCCGAGGTCGACACAGGCATTCCAAATGCCATCTTTATCGACATCGGTGGTTACCAAATCTGCCTTTGCTTTGAGCTCGGGGCAGGCGTTGCCCATCGCCACCTTTGTCCAGTCGTCGACAAACATCGAGAGGTCGTTGATGCCGTCGCCAAAGACGATAGCATCGCTATAATCGGCGCCAAAGTGGTCGAGGATACGGCGTATGCCGTGCGCCTTATCGGCAGGCTCGACAAAGATATACTCATCGAGGAAACGACACCACGGCAGATGCTTCAACGACTCCAACTGCTGCTCGTCGGGAGCAAGGCAAGCAATATATACCTTATATATATTATTGTAGTTACGGGGGTTAAGACCATCTACGATGCGTGTTCGCATATAGACATCGTGGGTAAACTCCTCGAAACGACCGTCGGGCGCAACACGCGTATCGGAGTTATCGACCTGAATAGCCCAGATAAAGCCCTTAGCCTCACACTCATCGACAAGCGCCAAGGCACGCTCACGGTCGAGAGGCTCAATCTCCAACAGCTCACCCGCAATGGTTATGCCATAGCCACCATCGCTCACCATATTCTCGAACTCCAACTCCCTCAGGAACTTGTGCGCCATAGCCTCGGAGCGCCCCGTGGCAATAGCCAGAAAGTGGCCGTCACTACGCAACAACTCTATCGCCCGCTTTGTCGATGCGGGGATATACTCATTGTCGTAGCCACCCGCCTTTAGGGTGCCGTCTATATCGAAAAAGATGTATTTCATAACGACAAAGATACGAAAAACAATCGGGCAAAAAAGAATACAATAGGTCGAAATTGTAGGTCTATTAGTGAAATATAGCCTCGGATTAGGATATTACACCTATTTTTATTATATTTGCAAATTAAAGGTAGTTTCTAAAACTCTATTCGCTATGCAAATAGGTAGCAATAAGATAGCCGAGCTCGGCAAAATGCTCGCCGAGCCGCAGTCGATAGTTATCCTCTCGCACACCAATCCCGATGGCGATGCCATAGGCTCATCGTTGGCGTGGGCAGAGCATCTACGCAAGTTAGGTCACAAGGTCAACTGCATACTCCCCAACCGTTATCCCTACTACTTGGAGTTTATGCCAGGTATCCAGGATATCATCATCTTCAAGAACGACAAGGAGGGTCGTGCAGCAGCCGCTGTCAAGGGTGCAGACATCATCTTCTGCCTTGATTTCCACACCCTTACACGCCTTGACCAACTTGGCGACCTCATCGATGAGAACCAGCACGCCAAGCGTGTGCTTATCGACCACCACCTCGACCCCTCGGAGGATTTCGACCTTATGATATCGTATCCCGAGGCATCGAGCACCTGCTATCTTGTGGCGTTGCTCATCGAGCAGATGTGGGGCGAGGAGCATATCACGCACGATATGGCAGAGAATATCTTTGTCGGTATGATGACCGATACGGGCAACTTCGCCTTCTCGTCGGTAACGCCCGATGTCTTCCGCATGGTATCTATCTTGGCAGCGAAGGGCATCTCTATCCCCGATATTCACAACTTTGTCTATAACTCCTTCACCGAGGGTCGTGCTCGCCTCTTTGGCTATGTCATCAACCGCAAGATGAAGATTTTCCACAACGGGACCGTGGCACATATGTCACTTACCGAAGAGGAGCTTCGTCGCTTCTGGTTCCAGCAGGGCGACTCCGAGGGCTTTGTAAATTATCCGCTGACAATCAAGAAGATGAAGATGTCGGCGATGTTTACGCAACACACCGACTTTATCCGTGTGTCGTTGCGCTCACGAGGCGATATCGATGTCAATATCTTCGCACAGCGCTACTTCAATGGCGGTGGCCATAAGAACGCTGCGGGCGGTAAGTCGTTTGTGTCGATGGAGGAGACCTTGAAGCACTACGAGAAGTGCGTTAAGGAGTATGCTCGCGAGGGAATGTTGTAGCCAAAAGTTCACTATTCGCCTATGTTTAAAACCTATCTTCGACTTTTGGGCTTCGCCAAGCCGTTGAGTCGATATACCATACCCTATTTCTTCTTCGCAGCGTTGCACGCCGTGTTCAACACCTTCAACTATGCGATGATTATCCCCATTCTGAACACTATGTTCGAGGCGGACTTCGAGTTTGTGCCCGTATATGCCTTTCCCGAAGTGTCGCTCAATGCCGACGGCTTCAACGCCCTGCTCTGCTGGGTTTATACCAATATCTTCGGCACGGAGTTCGACCATGTGCGCTTCTTGGCGATGCTTGGTGGCGTGACGATGGCGATGAACCTGCTTAGCAACACCTTCCGCTATGCTGCCGCTATGACCGTTGAGACTCTGCGCGTTACGACCTTGCGCCGTATGCGCGACGAGATGTTCTCAAAGGTTATCACGATGAATGTCGGCTACTTCAGCGAGCAGCGCAAGGGCGATATTATGTCGAAGATTACACAGGATGTTATGGTCGTGCAGTACTGCATCACCAACACCCTTCAGGTTGCCTTCCGTGACCCATTCCTTATCATCGGCTACCTTGCGTTGATGATTGGCATATCGTGGCAGTTGTCGCTGTTTGCCGTGCTCTTCCTCCCCGTTGTGGGCGTCGTTATCGGCAGTATCGTAAAGCGCCTGCGCCACCCTGCAAAGCGTGGTCAGGAGCGTATGGCAGATATGGTCTCGGTGCTCGACGAGTCGCTCTCGGGCATCAAGATTGTCAAGGGCTACAATGCTGCGGGCTTCCTCACGGATAAGTTCAAGGCTCTCGACCTCGACTTCTCGCGCCTTATTCTCTCGATGGCACGCCGTCAGCAGCTCGCCTCGCCTATGAGTGAGTTTTTGGGTATCACGGCCGTGGCTGTAATCCTTGTCTTTGGCGGTAGCCTCGTTGTCGGTGGCTCGTTGCAGGGTGCTGGCTTTATCGCCTTTATCGCCGCCTTCTCGCAGATTACTAGACCTTTGCGCTCGTTTATCGACCAGTTTGCAAATATCAACCAGGGTGTCGCTGCGGGCGAGCGTATCTTCACGCTTATCGATGCCGAGAGCGAGGTTAAGGACAAGGCCGATGCCAAGGAGTTTGAGGGCTTAAAGGAGTCTATCGAGTTGCGCGATGTGCACTTCTCGTACGACGGCACACGCGATGTTATCAACGGCATATCGCTCAAGATTCGCAAGGGCGAGACCGTGGCGTTGGTGGGTGCCTCGGGT
Source organism: Alistipes sp. (assembly GCA_017465575.1). Classification (GTDB taxonomy): domain Bacteria; phylum Bacteroidota; class Bacteroidia; order Bacteroidales; family Rikenellaceae; genus Alistipes. The sequence goes on from JAFTVX010000047.1 coordinate 6,165, forward strand.
GGCGGTAAGTCGACATTGAGTGAGCTTATACCCCGTTTCTGGGATGTTCAGTCGGGCGAGGTGCTCTTTGATGGCGTGGCTGTGGATCGCTATACGCAGGAGTCGCTGCGTAGCAAGATGAGCATCGTGGCACAGGAGACCGTACTGTTTAACGACACTATCGAGGGCAATATCCTTATGGGTCGCCCCTCGGCAACACACGACGAGGTGGTGGCTGCATCGAAGGTTGCCAATGCCCATAACTTTATTATGAGTAGCGCTGAGGGCTACAATACCAATATCGGCGACCGTGGCACGAAACTATCGGGTGGTCAGCGCCAGCGCATCAGCATTGCGCGTGCGGTGTTGAAGAACCCCGAGATATTGATTCTCGACGAGGCAACCTCGGCACTCGACACCGAGAGCGAGAAGCTCGTGCAGGAGGCTCTGACCAACCTGCTCAAGGGTCGTACCTCGATTGTCATTGCTCACCGCCTCTCGACCATCTATAATGCCGACCGCATCTATGTTATCGACGAGGGTCGCATCGCCGAGGAGGGCACACATGCCGAACTCCTCGCCAAGGGCGGCATCTATGCACATCTAATTGAGATGCAAAGCTTTAGTTAAGAGCAAAGAGGGCGCAGTCGATAAAGAATTTAGGGAAATTAGGGAATTTAGTGAAGTTAGTGAAGAGCGCTACCGACATTTATCCTTAAACTCACTAAACTCCCTACACTCCTTAAACTCACTAAACTCCCAAATAAACCACCTACCCATCTGCACGACCTAATTTCGTGTCAAAAGTCGTGAGATGTGGTGCCAAATGAAAAAGCCTCGGATGGGACATACTATGGCGTATTTCCCATTCGGGCTTCTGATTGAGAGGTCGCAGATGACCCCTTATCACACGAAATTTAATTTTTGATTAGAAGGCCGCAGATACAACGCTCAACAAAAATCCCGACGATGGGTAGTACTTGGCGTACGACCCATTGTCGGGATTTTTTGTTAGCGGCAGTAGATGTCCGCCTTATAATCGAAAATTACTTGATGGCGATGCAGTCAATCTCTACCAACGCACCCATAGGAAGTGCTGCTACCTGATAGCAGATACGCGCGGGCTTGTCGCCAGTGAAGTACTCGGCATATACTGCGTTCATAGCGCCGAAGTCAGCGATGTCGGCGAGGAGTACGGTGGTCTTTGCTACATCGTCGTAAGAGTAGCCTGCCTCCTTAAGGATGTGGCCAAGGTTGTCGAGAGACTGGCGTGTCTGCGCCTCAACGCCCTCTGCCATCTTGCCAGTAGCACCGTCGATGGGGAGCTGACCAGAGATATAGAGAGTGTTGTCAGAGGCGATAGCCTGTGAGTAGGGACCTACGGCCTTAGGTGCCAAGGGTGATGCAATAACTTTTTTCATTTTTGTATTAAGTTTTAAGTGATTTGTATTATCTTTGTTCCGCCTACAAAGGTAAAAATTTTCACCGAATTATGAAACGATTAACACTTTTTATTCTCGCTATCATGGCCATTACCCTCACTTCGTGCTGCGACTGTCGCAAGGTTGCCAAGTTGCAGAAGCCCCTTTTGGGCACTACATGGCAGCTTGTGCAGATTATGGGCCGTGATATCAAGGCCGAGGGCGAGAGCTACACACTTATGTTTAACGAGGACGGTTCGGTGAGTGGTCAGGGCGACTGCAACCGCCTCACAGCGATTTTTAAGACCACCGAGAAGCGAGCGTTGGATATCAGCCAGCTCGGCTCAACACGCCGTCTCTGCCCCGATGCCGAGGGTGAGCAGGCCTACTTCGATATGCTTGATAGGGTTACGCACTACGAGATGGATGGCGATATGATGATTCTGCTATCTGACGGTACCCTTGTGGCGATTATGAAGGCGCAGGGCGAGTAACGAAAAAATCTAACAAGTAGCGCACATATTTTAAGAGCCTGCCTAACGATTTGTTAGACAGGCTCTTAAAGTAAATCTACATCATTGCCCTTGCTCGATTAAGAAGTTCGGACATATACCAATCGTCATACTCAATGGTCATCATTGCGATACGCCCCTTGGCATCGACGAGGTAGGCACGAGGCACATAGGTCGAGGCATAGAGTCCATAGACCGCGCGGTCGGGGTCGGGCGCCATGGGGATGGTGTAGCCGTTATTCTCGCGGTACTGCTCGATAAGTGCAGCATCGCTATCACGACCGATAGCCAATATTGCGGGCACGCTCTCGCCACGCGCGATGGCAGCGTGTAGCTCATCGAGGAGCATCTTGCAATCGGGGCAGCCGCAGTCGAACATTATAAGCAGCAGGGGTGCGCCACGGTAGTCATCGAGCGACACCTCAGTGCCATCAAGGAGCGTGGTAGTGAACTTTGGCGCCATATCACCCTCATAGACCTTTGAACTCTCCTCCTTTGACGGCAGATTCTCCGACACGCAAGCTGTGGCAATAACTGCCAACGCCGCCAAAACGATATTACGCAGTACTCTCCTCATAGTTACTCGGTAATTGCTCTATCTACCTTCTGCTTAGCGTAGTCGAGCGTAACGGTGAAACACTTCTCTTGAGTCGAGGGCAGGTCGAACATAAGGTCGAGCATTATCGACTCGCAAATCGACCTAAGACCACGCGCACCAAGCTTATACTCCAACGCCTTATCGACGATATAGTCGAGCACGGCATCCTCGAACTTAAGCTCCACTCCGTCGAGGCCGAGCAAGCACTCATACTGACGAATGATAGAGTTTTTAGGCTCTGTGAGTATCGAGCGTAGGGCATCGCGAGTAAGGGGCTCCATATAGGTCAAGACGGGCAGACGACCGATAAGCTCGGGGATAAGACCATACGAACGCAAGTCCTGCGGAAGGATATAGCGCATAATGTTCTTCTCGTCGATACGCTTCTGAGCGCCTGTGCCATAGCCGATAGCGTGGGTGTTGAGTCGCTGGGCAATCTTCTTGTCGATGCCATCGAAGGCACCACCGCAGATAAACAAGATATTCGAGGTGTTGACCTGGATATACTTCTGGTCGGGGTGCTTACGGCCACCCTGGGGCGGAACATTCACCACCGTGCCCTCAAGGATTTTGAGCAGCGCCTGCTGCACGCCCTCGCCCGATACATCGCGCGTAATAGAGGGGTTGTCGCCCTTGCGGGCAATCTTGTCGACCTCGTCAATAAAGATGATGCCTCGCTCGGCAGCCGCAACATCGTAGTCCGCAGCCTGCAAGAGGCGTGAGAGGATGCTCTCGACATCCTCGCCGACATAGCCCGCCTCGGTGAGTGCCGTAGCATCGACGATGGTGAAGGGCACCGACAAGAGCTTGGCGATGGTGCGCGCAAGGAGCGTCTTACCTGTACCCGTAGGGCCAACAAGCACGATATTCGACTTATCGAGCTCTACATCCTCGGTCTTGCCACGATGCAAAAGTCTTTTGTAGTGGTTGTAGACCGCCACCGACATATAGCGCTTGGCAGCATCTTGGCCGATGACATAGTCATCTAAGAAGGCCTTGATGCGGTCGGGTGTCATAAGGTCCTCGCGTGTGAGGGGTTTAAACTTATTTGCAGGGTTGCCCTTCTGGGCCTTGCCATCGACAATCTTATGCTCGACAAGCAAGCCGTAGCCGTGCTCGATGCACGACGAACATATCATAGCGCCATCTGCACCGTTGAACATCAAGGGCGCCTCATCGGCCGAGACACCGCAGAACGAGCAACAGCCACCACGGCGGTCGGAGCCTTTGCGTGTTTTCTGACTCATAATCCTAAATTATTTACGGCGTTCGAGCACGGTATCCACGAGGCCGTACTCCTTAGCCTCGGCTGCCGAGAGCCAATAGTCGCGGTCGGCATCCTTCTCAATCTTCTCGATAGCGACACCCGAGTGCGCCGAAAGTATCTCATACAACTCACGCTTGGTCTTGGCAATCTCGCGGGCGGTAATCTCGATATCCGAGGCCTGACCCTGCACGCCACCAAGGGGCTGATGAATCATCACGCGCGAGTGGGGCAATGCCGAGCGCTTGCCGGCAGCACCTGCCGTGAGCAACACAGCACCCATCGAAGCCGCCATGCCGGTACAGCAGGTCGCAACATCGCAACTGATAAGCTGCATTGTGTCGTAGATGCCCAAGCCGGCAGAAACAGAGCCACCGGGTGAGTTGATGTAGAGCATAATATCCTTATCGGGGTTGGTAGACTCCAAGAAGAGCAACTGCGCCTGAATGATATTTGCTGCGGTGTCGTAGATGGGTGCGCCGAGGAAGATGATGCGGTCCATCATCAAGCGCGAGAATACATCCATCTGCGCAACATTCAACTGTCGCTCCTCGATGATGGTGGGCGACACATAGCCCGACGCCTCGGCACGGAAGTCGTGGAGCGTCATCGAGTTGATGCCACAGTGTAGGCGGGCAAACTTATCAAATTCGTTCATAATAGGTCTATTCTATGTGTGGTAATTGCAAAACGAGGGTGCCGCAACCATTGCAGACACCCTCGTTTCGTTTAGCAATAGCTCATTATGCCAACTCCGAAGCAATCTTAGCGAACTCGTCAGCCGAGATAGCCTTCTCGGTAACCTTCACCTTGCCACGAATGTACTCCACAACCTTCTCCTCGTAGAGCTTCTCGTAGATCTTCTGCAACTGCTCCTTGTTGTCCATAATCTGCTTCGAGAAGTTCTCGAGCATATCCTGAGGTGCTGAGGGCATACCATACTGAGCAAACTGCATAGCTGCAAACTGCATAGCCTCGGCCTTAGCCTCCTCCTGCGATACTTTCAACTCGCCCTCAGTGATGAAGTGCTTCTGCAAGTAGTTCCAAGTGAACATCTTGATGAATGCGCCGAAGTCCTTCTCGATCTCCTCGCGAGAGAACTTACCCTCGTTGATAACATACAACCAACGCTTCAAGAACTCCTCGGGCATCTGGATGTTAGCCTTCTCGATGATGAAGTTGCGAACAGCGTTTACAAACATAAAGTCGCACTCACGCTTAAGCTCCTTCTCGATCTCCTCATCGATGAACTTGTCGAGCTCCTCCTCCGAGTTTACATTACCTGCGGGGAATGCCATCTTGAAGAACTCCTCGTTGAGCTCGGGGTCAGCGAAACGGCGAATCTTGGTAATCTCCAACTCGAACTCGGGGTTGATACCCTCCAACTCCTCCTGCTTAACCGAAAGAACTGCAGCACGCTGCTCGGGCTTCTTGTAGAGCTCGTTGATGTTTACCTTGGTCTTGTAACCAACCTTCTTGTTCTTCCAAGCCTTGCGCTCCTCGTCGCTCATCGAGATAAGACCTACATAAGCCTCCTCGATGCGCATATCGCCATTGTCGAGAGTTACATTGAGTGCCTCATCGTTAGCCACCTTGTCAACCTCTACCAAGCGACCGTAGCGACGCAAGTAGTTGGTGCGGTACTCGGTGTGCATCTTCTTGTCTACCTTAATCTTGTTGTAGACAACCTTGTCCTTAGCGGTGAAGTTGATATCAATCTTGGGAGCCTCACCAATCTCGAACATAAACTCGAACTCGGTGCCGTTCTCAAAGTCGAACTCGCCCTGCTCCTCTGAGGGGATTACATCGCCTACATAGTCGATGTTCTCCTTCTGCAAGTACTCGAATACCGAGTTAGATGCGATGTGGTATGACTGCTCTGCCAAGACATGCTTGCCATACATCTTCTTAACGATACCCATAGGTACCATACCGGGACGGAAACCGGGAATCTGAGCCTTGCGCTTGTACTCGCGCAACTGGTTCTCTACAGCCTTGCCGTAGTCTGCCTCGCCAACAACGACCTTCAATACTGAAATGCCGCCATCACGCTGTTCTCTTGTAATGTTCATTGCTATATTTTTAGTTTATTGTTATTTGCAAATTGCTTGCTTACACCTATATATAGGCGTAAATTCGCGCAAAGGTAATAAAAATTTGCGAATTGCGAAAAGTGTAGGGCTAAAAGTGGGAATTTTATTTTTCCGAGTGCGGAAATCTTATTACTTTTCTCTATCTTTGTGCCGATTATGATACTCGATGTAGCAAGACATAAGTTCTACGAGGGCGTGGCAACACTCCTCCTTATCGCAACCATCGTTGCGGTGCGCGTGGCGTTGCTTCCCGCTATCGACATCGACACGATTGTCGAGGGTGGCGCACCCCTTGTCGCACCTCTTGCTCGCTTCGAGAGCGCCCACCCCGTGCTTACGGCGCCCCTCGCCGCCCTCTTCTGCGTGCAGAGTGCCCTACGCCTTGCGCGTGCCACGGTGCGCTACAATATCTACGGCACCTCGTCGATGGCCGCCATATCGCTCACGGCGCTCCTCTTTGCGGCACTCACCATCAACTCGCCATGCCTATCAACAATGCTTGTGGCACTGCTCGTTGCCGAGGGCATAGGTCGTCTGTTCTACTGTCTTGGTCCCAATACGCGCCTACACCACCTCTTTACGGCGATGCTGGCGCTCGGCGCAACGCCCCTTGTTGATAGCTCGATGCTCGCCGTCGTCGTTCTCGCCCTTGTGCTGATGCTCACGATGCGTAGCAACCCTCGCGAGATGCTCGTTACGATTGTCGGCATCACACTCCCCGTGCTTACCTATAATTATATTATATGGTGCATGGGCGGCAGCTTTACCGCGAGCTTCCTCGACATTTGGCACGATATGCTCACACCCTCGACATTTAATATCGACACATACCTCACAATTCCACGCTTGGCGCTGCTCGCCGTGGTATTGTTTGTCGAGCTGTGCACCGCCTTTCTCTTTCGTAGTGAGCGACTTACACTAAGCCGTACGGCACGCAATATATGGGCTGTGATGCAGGCAGCACTGCTTATCCTTACGCCCGTATTTATCCTTCTTCCCTCGTCGTCACCCGCATCGTTTATCACGGTGGCGATGATTGCCTCGACGATGATGCCGCTGTTCTTCCTAAAAATGAATAATGCAATTAGCATCACCGCCTACCTTGTAATCGTGGCTCTGGCGCTCTGGGCGCTATGATATTAGAGTTTTAGAACAATCTCTTCGGTGCATAAATATGTGCATTATAGCCTCTTTTTATGCGTAGTTATGCAGAAATTCGCGAAAAAGTTGCGAAAATATTTGCATGTTAATAAATTTGTTGTACCTTTGTAATTGCAAACAGGAGGCGATGAGCGCACATCTCGAATAATTCTCATGGACACACCAATTGCTCATCGATCTCTAAATTCTCATTAACCTAACTAACCTGGGAGGGGGCTATCTGTGAAGACGCTGCCCTCCATTCTTTTTATATGTAGCCCTCGGCTACATATAAAAAGAATGGAGGGCATAAAATATGCCCTCTTGTATCTACAATCCCTCCAAACCTCCCTTTGAAAAGGGAGGCCTCGGCAGTGGAGTGCGTTAAGGCCATGGTTTCGGAGATTCCTAACGCTGCTATGGCAGACATCTCAAACAATGTCTACAACCGCACCACCGACCTTGGTGCTTCGGAGCACCCCAATCGCCATGGTCAGAAGAAGATGGCTGGCATCGTAATCGCGGAGTTCGCGAAACTCACAGGCTGGCAGAAGGCCGAGTAGCCGAGAGCCATAGAAACAAAAATAGAGCATAGCAAAGACACTATGCTCTATTTTTTTATATATCGCATCCTACTTCGTAAGCCTGTGGTAGTGGCAGACGAGCAGGTTTTCGTCATCATCGTAGAGGTGCATACCATTGCCCTCGCAATACTTCCACATAGCGCAGTCGGCACACTTGCCCTTCTTTGCCCACGAGCGGTTGCGAAACTTCTCGAAGCGGTTTTGCCACACATCCCAGAAGTTATCTCGATAAATATTGCCCTGTGTGAAGTTGGCGCGTACCGAGGTGCAGCCCGAGATATCGCCATTCACACGGATAGAGGCGATGCCCACGCCAGCGTGGCACTCAAAGGGGTTGGTACGCACACGCATCTCGTAGCCCGCGATAAAGCCCTCGCAAGAGTACGATGCCATAACACGACCCTCCTTACGGCACTTCTCGATAAACTCCATAAGATAGGTAAACTCCTCGTCGTTAAGCTGCATCGACATATCCTCGGCAGCACGACCCACGGGGAAGATGGTGAACAATCGCCAGTCACGCACACCGAGCGAGTAGAGAAACTCCTTGAACTCCTCGAGGTGGGGCAACAGTGCGGGTGTTACGCAGGTTACGACATCCGACACAAGCTCCTTATCTGCCGAAATCATACGAATAGCCTCCACAGCACGCTTGAAGCTCTCCTTATTGCGACGGATATGGAAGTGTTGCTCCTCGAAGCCATCGAGCGACACGGTGATGGTGTGCAGACCCGAGCGAATAAGCGAGTCGAGGCGTTGGCGCGAGAGTGCCAAGCCGTTGGTAACCATACCCCACGGATAGCCACGGCGGTAGAGGTTGAGACCTATCTCCTCCAAATCTTTACGCACCAGCACCTCGCCACCCGAGAGGATAACGAGCACCTTGTTGGGGTTTACATTGGGTGTAATCTCGTTGTCGAGCACACGGAAGAACTCCTTGGCGGGCATATCCATAATCGAGGTATCGACCTTGCAGTCGCTGCCGCAGTGGCGACACTGCAAGTTACAGCGCAAAGTGCACTCCCAAAAGAGGGTATTCAGTATATGCTCATCGCGGCGTATCTGGCGCAACTTTCTAAATAGGTTGAGTGCAATCCACTGACGCACTCCCATTCGCTTGCTCATAGTTAATCAATCTTTTGCAACTCTATATCGCCAAGGTCGACATTGGGTTGATTTAGCGGGATATGCCTGTCGGCAAACTCTCCACCATTACGCTTGCCATCGACATCCCTGAGGTGCAGACCTTGATAGTCGAGGTTGTGGATATAGAAGCGACCCTCCTCGGTGGTGTAGGTCTTCTTCTCGCCCAACGACACCTCGATGCCCTCGATAGGGTTCTTCTGGGGGTCGACCACTCTGCCCGATGCGCCATACTCGGCGTGATACTCATCGTAGGCGGTGCCATAGCACGCCACACAGGTGAGCGTCATACCAAACAGAGCAAAAAGGCGTAATAAAATCTTACCAATCATAGGTTATATTTTTAGTTGTTAGTTGTTAGTTTTTAGTTTTTAGTTGTTAGAAAAATTCCTCTTAAAAAACATTTTAACCCATTTTAACTCATCGTAACCCATTTTAACCCACCATCAAAATAGAGTTTTTAGTTTTTAGTTGTTAGTTATTAGCGGTGTCATCCTGAGTGTAACGAAGGATCTCAAGGTTTGTTTGGCGGTCAGAAGTCTTACAGCCCGATAGATTCTTCACTTCGTTCAGAATGACAAACGAGAGTTGTTAGTTTTTAGTTGTTAGTTGTTAGTTACTTCACATAGCGAACGAGGGGCAAACGCTGACAAACACTAACCCAAAAACGCATCCGCCAATGCGTCTGCCTCGAGTTCGCAATGTCTATTACCTCTTATCAAGTGTGATATCACCCAACTCAGCCTTATAGCCACCTCGGTACCAACTCTCACCCTCCTTAACTTGCTCGAACTTATCCTCAATCGCAACTACCTTATCCTCGAACTCTCCACCATTCGCCTCTCCATCGGTGTCGGTAAGTAGCAGATATCCAGGAAGTCCCGTTGCCTCGTCATCTACACTGAGGTTGCCTTCGCTATTAGTTAGACCGAGATACTCGAAGAGGTCAAGCTCTTCGGCATCATAACCTCTCTTAACCTCGATACCCTTGATGGGCTTACCCTCGGCATCGACAACACGCGCCTTGATGCTAAACTCCACCCAAGGACAGCCATAGTCGGGAGCTGGGATATCCTTTGTCGAGCCCTCGCTACACGATGTTGCCACCGCGCCAAAGCCCAAAAGGGTAAACAAAAATAAGATAAATCTTCGCATAATCCTAATATTTGATTAGTTTTTAGTTGTTAGTTATTAGTTGTTAGTTGTTAGAATGAGCAATATTTAATTCGTCATTGCGAAGAATTGCATCTGCTGTCGGTTGTGATACCAATAAGGGGTCTATGCAATTCCGTGGCAATCTTCCTTTGTTTTAATCATTCTTGATGCCGAGGCAATATCGCCCTTCTAAAAACTCTTCTCCATCTTCACATCGCCAAACTCCACAAAGTCGCTACCCGTAAAGCCCCACTCATCGGGCTTAGAGGGCGGTGTTGCAAGGTGCGTAATATCGAGTTCAAGGCTCTCATACACCCCACCATTAGCCTCGCCATCGACATCCTCGAAGCAGATAATCAACCTCTTGCGAGGTGTGATATGTGCAAAGCCCGATAGTTTGCCCTCAAAGTCGGAGTATCCCGAGCGACCCTCAAACTCCGCACCTTCGGGATAGGCGCAGATACCTTGTATGGGATTGCCATCCTTATCGACCACACGCGCCGAAAAGTAGAGAACATAGTATTCGGGGTGTCTCTCCTTCTCGCATCCCGCAAATAGGAATGTAACCAACGCAACGGCAAAAAGTGCAAATATTCGTTTCATTATGTAGTTGTTAGTTTTTAGTTATTAGTTGTTAGAGTGAGCAATGTCCTATCTCTCAAAATCTTACATCTCCTTCTCTGCCTCGCGCACCCACTTGGGTCGTGCAAGGTTGAAGCCGATGCCGACATAGAGGTTAAACGACTTTGCCGAGCGAGGCATCATCATCTGGGTATCCACAGCCGTAAACTGGAAGGGATAGAGCCCCGTAGCCTTGTATCTCGCACCGACATAGTCCATACCCATAAAGATATTTATCGCGCGCGGGTGGATGTTAATAGCCGCACCAAAGACACCCAGGCGGTTGCCATTAAGCATTGTGTGGCTGAGGGTGAAGGTGAGCCAGTTTGTCGGGCGGGCATTGAACGAGGCGGTAAGCTCGGTGCTTACAGCATAGCGGTAGAAGCGCGTATGCGAGAGCAGACCCACCGAGAGGTAATCTTTGCAGAAGCGGTACTCAACACCAACATTCAGGTTGCAGTTAAGGCGTGTTGCATAGCCAGCATAACCCAAGTCAGCAGTCGTGTCATCGCCATCAAACTCATCCTCGATAAGGCCACCGAGGTGTGTTTTGCGACCCCAATAGATAAAGCCAAGGTCGGTAACGGCTGCCGAGACACGGAGTCTATCGTTGAGCAACGAAAGCTCGGCACCGAGGTCGATACCACCACCAAAGCTACGAAGGTTGCGCCATACGCTCGCATCGTCTACGCTCTCGTGGTTGTTCTCGATGCTATTCATTCGCCACTCGCCAATAGGTGTAACCTCATACTCGCCATCGACCACCTTTGCAGATAGCTTATCTACACGCATATCGACATTCTGAATACCGATAAGGAACTTCGCCCTAACACCCAAGGTAAGGTGCTTGCCGATGTTGAATGCCGAGCCTACATAGGCATCGAAGTAGCCGTTGTTATCCAGACCAGCGCTCTTGACATCGAAGAGACCCGTTTTCTTGTCTGCAAGTATCTCGGCTACATCGCGCGATATCGCTAAATTGGTGTCCATACGAAGGTTAGCACCGAAAGTCCAATATACCTTTTTGCGAGTGTAGAAGCCAGCACCAAAGAGTGTAGCATCAGCCTTTTGGCTATGACGGCTAACATTAGGTAACTTGCCGAGATAATCCGAGGCAGTCGTACTATCAAAGTCGTTCATCAGACCTTTGAATAGCTCCATATCAACATTTCCGTAGACGCCACCGCTATAGCCCGAAAGCACTGGCACTGCGATAAAGCCTCGTGTGGGCTTAAGTGCAGGGTTAAGCTCGGTACGGAAGTATGAGCCCTCCATAAAATATGAACTCTTAAGCTGTGCCGAAGCACTCTGCATAGAGAGCAACGCCACACCAAAGAGCATTAGCAAAGAGTAAAATATCTTTCTCATAATAGTTGTTAGTTTTTTAGTTATTAGTTGTTAGCTACTCACCACCGTTTTCTGTCTCCTCTTCGGCGACCTTATGCTCGAGGGTTATCTCGCCCATATTGAACTTGTAGGCACCACCATACCAGTTGCCATCGCCCTTCTCGGTCTGCTGGAAGCCGACGACATCGACAATCTGGCTCTCGAACTCGCCACCATTCGCCTCGCCATCGACATCCTCGACAATCAATTGTTTAGGTACGGTGTGGGGCGAAGCCGTGGCATCGATATTTCCCTCATAATCGGTATAGCCAGTTCGCCATTCGAAGTCCTCTTTGTGGTATTCGCCATCCCAACTTTCGTGGAGAATAGCCACACGGATACCCTCAATAGGGTCACCCTCCTCATCAACAACACGAGCCGTAGCACGGAAGCTGACATTTGGAGTACCATACTCGCAACGCACACAGCTTGTCGAGAAGCCAAAACCAAGCATCGCCAAAAGAAGGTAAAGAAGCTGTTTCATATTTATAGTTTTTAGTTATTAGTTTTTAGTTGTTAGAATGAGAAATGAGCAATGGTTATTATTTTAAAATTTCCGCTGAAAAAACATAGTAACCCATTTTAACCCATCGTAACTCATTTTAACTCATCTTCAAACAAAAGTTTTTTCCTACCACAAAGGTATTATACAATAGGTGTTCGCACCAAATTTTTCGGGCGTTATCTTTTCCAGATTGATGTTTATATAGCACTGATTACCAATATGTTACAAATGGCTGAAAATTATTTTTTTCCACCCCTCTGATTATCAGCAAGTTACGACTTGTAAAACCAAATACCTTACAATTTATTTTTAACTTATTGATAATCCGTATTTTAACCTATTACAGATGAGTATAAATGCACTCCGACTTTGCAGTCTCAACAAAAATTATTAACTTTGCTATTGCTAAAAAATAAGTTATGGTAGGTTCTATAAAATACACTCGCCGAGCATCGCACGAAGTGGTGATTGGTGGCTATAAAATTGGTGGCAACAACCCTATTGCCGTGCAGTCGATGACCAACACGCCGACTGCCGATGTCGAGGCATCGGTGGCGCAGACCGAGCGCATCGAGCGCGCGGGAGCCGAGATTGTACGCCTCACAGCGCAGGGCAAGAAGGAGGGCGAGGCGTTGCAGCCCATTATGGATATGTTGCGCTCGCACGGCTCGAAGGCTGCCATAGTTGCCGACATTCACTTTACGCCCGAGATTGCGATGATAGCTGCCGAGGCGGTAGACAAGGTGCGTATCAACCCTGGTAACTTCCGCACCTCGAATGGCGAGTTGGAGCGCCTTATCGCCATCTGTCGTAGGCGCGGTGTAGCGTTGCGTATCGGCGTCAACCACGGCTCGTTGGCAAAGCGCGTTTTCGACATCTGGGGCGACACACCCGAGGGTATGGTGGAGTCGGCAATGGAGTTTTTGAAGATGTGCCGAGAGGCTGATTTTCACGAGGTTGTGGTATCGATGAAGTCGAGCAACACCCGTGTTATGGTACACGCCTACCGCCTACTTGTCGAGGCTATGGCAAAGGAGAATATGACCTACCCCCTACACCTTGGCGTTACGGAGGCGGGCGACGGCATCGAGGGCAGAATCAAGAGTGCCGTGGGCATTGGCGCACTGCTTGCCGATGGCATTGGCGACACCCTGCGTGTATCGCTCACCGAGGACCCCGAAAATGAGGTACCCGTAGGCAAGATGCTTGTGGAGTACTTCCGCCACCGCGATGGCGAGTTTGAGGTTAGCGACGAGGATTATGCTCGCTACTCTCCCACTGAGTTCCGCCCACGCACTACGGCTAAGCCTATCATTCACAGCGAGATAACCGACGAGTACGACATCGTAGATGCCACATCGGCAAACCCCACCCACGAGTGGCGAGCAGCAATCCTCGGTCGCAAAGACAACCGCCCCGTGGTGCTTCGTCGTCGCTACGATGAGAGCGACCCCGAGCGAGTGGCGATATATGCCGCTGCGGATATGGGTCAGTTGCTGATAGATGGTCTTGCCGATGGCGTATGGATTGATGCCCCAGCCCTCGACGAGGCGACAGTTGCCGATATGGAGCTAATGTTGCTCCAAGCATCGCGACTCCGCTTCTCACGCACCGAGTATATCGCCTGCCCAAGTTGCGGTCGTACGCTCTACGATATTCAGTCGACATTGGCGATGATTAAGGCACGCACCTCGCACCTTAAAGACCTGAAAATCGGCGTTATGGGCTGCATCGTGAATGGTCCTGGCGAGATGGCAGATGCCGACTACGGCTATGTTGGCTCGTCACCCGAGCATATCACACTCTACCGTGGCCGTGAGGTTGTCGAGCGCAATATCCACCAGAGCGAGGCCCTCGACCACCTTATCGAGATTATCAAGCGCGATGGTCGCTGGCACGACTAACGAAGAGTTTTTAGTTGTTAGTTAATAGTTTTTAGAAAAGAGGCTCTAATAACTAACAACTATTTTCCTAAAAAACAGAGTAAATGTCGATGAAATCCTATAAGGCGCGTGGCATAGTTCTCGGCACACTAAAATATGGCGAGAAGGGCGTTATTGTGCATATGCTCACCGATGTTGTAGGACGACAAAGTTATATGGTTCAGGGTGTTAGGCCTACGGCACGAGGCTCTAAAATGGCTCTTCTGCAGCCTATGTTCGCTGTGGAGTTCGAGGGTTTGCAGTCGCAAAAGATGTCGATGCACCGAATGAAAGACCTTGTGCCGGGCATCGTACTGCAATCCACCCCCTTCGATGTGCGCAAGTCGACAATGGCGCTCTTTATGGCCGAGGTGTTCTACCGCCTTATCAAGGAGAGCGAGCCTGCAGATGGACTCTTCGACTTTGTATGGGGTTCTGTCGAGGCATTAGATGCTCTGGATGAGGGCATTGCCAACTTTCACCTATGGTTTTTGGCTAACCTTAGCCGACCCTTGGGCTTCTCACCCGACAACGAGTATAACGATGGCGACTACCTCGATATCCGCGACGGCCACTTCACGGCTATCCCATTGATGCGCAGCGAGTCGCTATCGCCCGACAACGCTCGAATACTGCACGATATGCTTGAATGTGATGTCCGCTACTTGGGCGAGATAGGTCTCAACCGCGCACAACGAGTGGAGTTTCTTGAGGCGATGCTCAAATACTACTCCTACCACCTCGACACTATCCGCTCGGTAGAGTCGCTACGAATCTTGCAAGAGGTATTTTAAGCGCGCAACTTCGAGAGCAGACTCTCATAGTAGCTCTTCGACACGGGTATCTGCTTGAGAGACTCATCATCAAGCTTGATGTAACGCATACGATGCTCCTCGCCAACAAACTGTATCTTTCTGATATTCACAATGTAGGAGCGATGACAACGCACCATAGATGTACCCTCCAAACTCTTCTCAATATCGCTAGTACGACAGCGCAACATATAGCTTTGTATCTTGTCGTTGTGCTTATAGTAGACCTTGATATAGTTATCCTCGGACTCCATATAATATAGGGTGTCGAGATTGATTGTAAGGCGCAATGTGCCGTTATAGTCGTGGAGATGCACCATACGGGGCGACTCTGGCTCGGAGCGCTGTACGGTAGCCGTAAGTCGTTCACGCTCAGCAGCCAACTGCTTGATGCGGATATTCTCTTCCGTAACTCTCTGCAACTCATACTGCGCAGCTTGCAACTCCTCGCAACGAGTACGGTAGGCTGCATAGAACGACACCAAGCCGTTGGGAATCGCCAAAATCATCGTAACACAGAAGAATGCGCGAACAGCAATTTCGGGGATAGCAATACCAGAAATAGGAAAGAAAGTAGCTGTAATATAGGTATATAGAGCAGAGATAACGACATTTTCGCACATCATCCACAAAGCAAATTGCAACCAAGTGAGAGCCAACCTATCCTGAAACATAAACATCAGCGAACGGCTCAATATAAGTATCATCACCGCAGCAAAGTAGAATAGGATAGTAAACGAGAAGCGCTCCATATCTGCCGTACTAAACCACACCGAGAGGGCATAACGGTCGTATAGCACCATAAAGAGTATGGAGAAAAGGAAGATAAATGTAATAAGCGCCCAGATATAACGGCGCGATATTAGGAATTTAGGAATCTCTGTTTCGAACATAGCATATCAAATATTTTCGGTCGCCAAAACAAGTAAAACTACCACACTATTGAGTGACCCAATTTAGCTAAATTTTGCAACAAAGATAGTTATTTTTACATTTTTCGCAAAGCATTTACCACAAATAGTGTGTTTTCACCACAAAATAGGGGTTTTTACCACAAAAACAGGGATAGTACATATCGACACCCTATCTTTGCACCGTTAAAGTGGTAAATTTTTCGCTAACTCGTGCGTAGGCGTTAGTGGCTTATTGGACTAAAATTCCAATCAAGCGACACTCTCAGGCCAGCAGATTAGACGACAAAGTCTCCACCCAACATTTAGGAGCGGTCTTCTCCGAAAAAGACCAAGGAGTGGTCTGCTCCCTAAAAAAGACGAATGTTAAACTAACACAATATCTCGATGAAAATTATTGGAACCGGTTCGGCACACCCCACATGTGCGGTAACAAATCACATGCTCGAGCAATTTCTTGAGACTACCGACGAGTGGATTACCGAGCGTACCGGAATCAAGGAGCGATGCGTAATCTCATCGGAGCACTTGGAGGATATGGCAGTACATGCCGCTAACAAGGCTTTGGAGGATGCAGGTCTTACTGCTGCAGACATTGACTTCCTTATCTGTTCGAATGTGGTAAACGAGTATGTTACACCCGCGCTGAGCTGTATCATTCAGGGCAAGCTCGGTGCTAAGTGTCCCACTGTCGATATCAACGCCGCTTGCGCAGGCTTTATCTACGCTATGGATATCGCCGACGACAAGCTCAAGGCTGGCAAGGCAAAGAACATCCTTATCGTATGTGCCGAGGAGCCCTCGCGTATGGTGAGCTGGCAGAATCGAAGCACCTGCGTTTTGTTTGGTGATGGTGCTGGTGCTGCTGTGGTAACTGCGGGCGACGAGTTGAAGGCTATCCGCCTTACGACCGAGTCGTTGACCGATGTGCTCTACTATCAGCGCCACCTCGAGCCTACGCCCTACATCTCAAAGGAGGAGAACTTCGAGCCACTCGTAATGCGTGGTCGTGAGGTATTCAAGCACGCTGTAACACAGTCAAACAAGGATATCAAATTCCTTCTCGACAAGACAGGTCTCGAGCCCAACGACATCAAGTACTATGTTTTGCACCAGGCCAACAAGCGAATCATCGACTCGATTCGTAACTTCCTCGGCGTAGAGGAGGAGAAAGTGCCCCACAATGTTGAGCGCTACGGCAATATCTCGTCGGCAGCACTCCCCGCATTGCTCGATGAGCTTAACCGCGCAGGCAAGCTCCACAAGGGCGACAAGTTGGTATTCAGCGCCTTCGGTGCTGGTTTCACCACAGGTGCTTGCGTAATCGAGTGGGCGAAATAAGAGAGCAAAGTTCAAAGAGCAAAGAGCAAAGATAGAAGAGCGAAACAGAGCGTAGAGGTAAAGAGGAGAGAGGAAGAATTTATTTCTCATTGCTCATTTCTAATTGCTAATTGCTCATTCAACAAGTTAAGTAAAGGGGCCGTGCGCCCACAAAAAAGAATAAGATGGAAAGAAGAGTTGTTATCACCGGTATTGGTGCTATCACCCCGGTAGGTAATCATGTAGAAGAGACCTGGAAGAACCTTGTAGAGGGTAACTGCGGTATCGACTTTATCAAGGGTTTTGATGAGTACAACCTCCCCGTAAAGGTTGCAGGTCAGATTAAGGATTTCAACAAGGATGAGTATGAGCTCAACGCCGGCCTTGCACGCCGTAGCGACCGCTTCTGCCTCTATGCTATGGCAGCAGCTTCGGACGCTATGAAAGATGCAGGCTTGGTTTCGGGCGAGAATGTAGAGCCCGAGCGCTTGGGCGTATATATCGGTTCGGGTATCGGTGGTATGGATACCTTCGTTAACCAGACCAAGGTGATGTTGGAGGAGGGCGTAGGCCGTATCTCTCCCTTCTTCGTGCCTATGATGATTTCGAACATCGCTTCGGGTAATGTGGCTATCTCGCACAACGCACAGGGCGTATGCTTGCCCGTTGTAACTGCTTGTGCAACAGGCACTCACTCGGCAGGTGAGGCATTCCGCGCCATTAAGCACGGCTATGCCGATGCTATCATCACTGGTGGTGCCGAGGCTTCGGTACACCCCTTGGCTATCGGCGGTTTTGCAAATAGCAAGGCTCTCTCACGCTCGGAGGATCCCCTTCAGGCATCGTTGCCCTTCTCGGCTGACCGCCACGGTTTCGTGATTGCCGAGGGTGCAGGTATGATGGTATTCGAGGAGTTGGAGAACGCCTTGAAGCGTGGTGCTAAGATTTATGCCGAGGTTGTGGGTTACGGCAATAGCTGCGATGCTCACCACTTCACCGCACCCCGCCCCGATGGTGTTCCCGCATCACGCGCTATCAAGCAGGCGTTGGACGAGGCAGAGTTCGATATCGACAAGGACTTGCTCTATATCAACGCTCACGGTACGGGTACTCCTCTTAACGATGCTTCGGAGACCAAGGCTATCAAGCTCGCTATGGGCGAGGAGAATGCCAAGAAGGCGAAGATCACCTCGACAAAGTCTATCACAGGTCATATGCTCGGTGCTACGGGTGCTGTGGAGCTTATCGCCTCGGCATTGTCGCTCCACCACGGCATCGTAACCCCCACAATCGGTCTTACGAACCCCGACCCCGAGTGCGACCTCGACTACACACCTTTGAAGGCTGTGGAGGCACCCCTCACAGTGGCTATCTCAAACTCGCTCGGCTTCGGCGGTCACAACGCTTGTGTTGCCTTGCGTAAGTGGGAGGGCAAATAGTTTGAATTAGTTTAGAAAAATTGGTAAATAGTAATTAGTAATAATTATGAAACTTTTGGAAGGTAAGGTAGCACTCGTTACGGGTGCTGGTCGTGGCATCGGCAAGGCTATTGCTTTGCGCTACGCACAGGAGGGTGCCAATGTGGCATTCACCGATTTGGCTATCAACGAGGCTGTCGAGGAGACCGTTAAGGAGCTTGAGGCTATGGGCGTTAAGGCTAAGGCATACGCTTCGAACGCTGCAAACTTCGACGAGACCCACGAGGTTGTTAAGCAGGTTGTCGAGGACTTCGGTCGTATTGATGTGTTGGTTAACAACGCAGGTATTACGAAGGATGGTCTTATGATGCGTATGTCGGAGGCACAGTGGGATGCAGTTATCAATGTCAACCTTAAGTCGGCATTCAACTTTATCCACGCCGTAACCCCCATTATGGCAAAGCAGCGCGGTGGCTCAATCATCAATATGTCGTCGGTAGTAGGTGTTTCGGGCAATGCTGGTCAGTGCAACTACTCGGCATCGAAGGCTGGTATGATTGGCTTGGCAAAGTCTATTGCAAAGGAGATGGGTCCCCGTGGCATCCGTGCTAACTGCATCGCTCCCGGCTTCATCATCACCGAGATGACCAACCAGCTCTCGCAGGAGATTAAGGACCAGTGGGCAGCGCAGATTCCCTTGCGCCGAGGTGGTACTCCCGAGGATGTGGCAAATGTTGCCCTGTTCCTCGCTTCGGACCTCTCGTCGTATGTCAGCGGTCAGGTGCTCCACTGCTGTGGCGCAATGAACTGCTAACTAGAGCGTTAAGCAAGCAAACAAAAAAAACCAGGCACTCGCCTGGTTTTTTTGTTTAGTTCGGAGGTAGAGCGCAATATTTTGTGGGTTAAAATGGGTTAAAATAACCGCCTCGATTTTATCCCGATTAAACAGATTATTTCCTACTTTGGCAGCATTTTATACCTTATCAGCCAAAAGAGTATATTGATATCTGATGCATACCATACCATTCCATCAACTCACCCCACGCCGAATTAGATTGTATGCAATTTAATTCTGGGAGATATAAGTAGTCGGAATTAGCTACGGACAATGATAGAGTTATAAAGCCGTACTATTTTTAACACCCACGCTATTTATGTGTCACCTAATAAGGGACTATTTTTAACACCTCGCGGGTGTCATTTTTAGTACCCGCATAGCAAGTGCGCCACCTTGTTAGGGGTGTCATTTTTAACACCTGTAGCGAGGTCAGGTTGCCTGTGATATGGGTGTCATTTTTAACACCCACACACGGAAGTGTAGAGAGAGTTTTAGACGATAAGACGATTATGATGATAAGACGATAGGAAATTAATCTTAAGGATCTTAAAGTCCTAAGATCTTAAAACTAACAACTATACCGTTTGTTTATTCTGAGCGAAGTGAAGAATCTTGCGGTCAGCACGACCATTGACCGACGAAGAAGCCTTGAGATCTTTCGCTTCGCTCAAGATGACACGCTCGCGAGAATGGGTTAAAATGGGTTACGATGAGTTAAAATGTTTTTTCAGCGGAATATTTCTAAAAACTAATAACTAACAACTAACAACTCTCTTTGCTCTTTGCTCTTTTTTCTTATATTTGATGTAGTTTGATTAAGATTCTTTGAGTATCAAACCATTAAGAAGAACTTGCATGAGAATGGGCAATGGATAAGAAATTGCTAACTTGTTTTGTTACACTATATTCCTCAT
>JAFTVX010000038.1 GCA_017465575.1 Alistipes sp.
ACTTCGTAGGTCAGACGATCGCCGTACACAACGGAAATAAGTTTATTCCAGTTTATGTAACTGAGAATATGGTAGGTCACAAGCTCGGTGAGTTTGCCCCCACCCGCAACTTCCGTGGTCATTCAGGTAACAAGAAAAAGTAGTAGACTATGGGAGCAAGAAAAGCACAGATGGCCGAGAGACTTAAGGCCGAGAAGAAGCAGAAAGCTATCGCGATTATGCGCGATTGCCCTACCTCTCCCCGCAAGATGCGTTTGGTGGCTGACATCATCCGCGGCGTAGAGATTAACAAGGCATTGGGTATCCTTCGCTACTCAAAGAAGGAGGCTTCAATCAGAATGGAGAGCCTTCTCAAGTCAGCAATTGCTAACTGGGAGGCCAAGAACCAGGGTGAGCGTTTGGAGGACACTCAGCTCTGCGTTAAGGAGGTATTCGTAGACTGTGGTCGTATGTTGAAGCGTATTCAGGCAGCGCCCCAGGGTCGTGCCCACCGTATTCGCAAGCGTTCGAACCACGTTACCCTCGTAGTAGATAAAATGGTAACCGCAGAAAACAAGTAAGAGATGGGACAGAAAGTTAATCCGATAGCAAATCGTCTTGGTATCATCAAGGGTTGGGATTCTAACTGGTTTGGTGGTCGTGATTTCTCAGAGAAATTGGTAGAGGACGACAAGATTCGTAAGTATTTGAATGTCCGTCTGGCTAAGGCAAGCATCTCGAAGATTATCATCGAGCGCACGCTTAAGCTTGTTACGGTAACCATCTCAACTGCACGCCCCGGTATCATTATCGGTAAGGGCGGTCAGGAGGTTGACAAGCTCAAGGAGGAGCTCAAGAAGCTCACTGGTAAGGATGTACAGATCAACATCTTTGAGGTTAAGCGCCCCGAGGTAGATGCTGTAATCGTTGCTAACAACATCGCTCGTCAGCTTGAGGGTCGTGTATCATACCGTCGCGCAATCAAGACCGCTATTGCTTCGACAATGCGTATGGGTGCTGAGGGTATCAAGGTACAGATCTCTGGTCGTGTAGGTGGCGCCGAGATGGCCCGCTCAGAGACCATAAAGGAGGGTCGTATTCCATTGCACACCTTCCGTGCCGATGTAGATTACTTCTTGGCTGAGGCACTTACCAAGGTAGGTATCCTCGGTATCAAGGTTTGGATCTGCCACGGTATCGTTTATGGCAAGCGTGATTTGTTCGAGATTGCTGGTGGTGCATCTGCACAGGCTGGCAAGGAGCAGGCACCTCGTCGTGATGGCAAGCGTGACGACCGCCGCAAGCGTCGTAACAACAATAAGTAGTACCTTTTAAAGCGAAAAAACTATGTTACAGCCAAAGAGAACTAAGTTCAGAAGAATGCAGAAGGGTCGTATGAAGGGTTTCGCTCAGAGAGGAAACCAGCTTGCATACGGTTCGTTCGGAATCAAGGCCTTGGAGTCGACTTGGATTACCGGTCGTCAGATCGAGGCAGCTCGTCAGGCCATCACCCGTTATATGAAGCGTGAGGGTCAGATTTGGATTCGAATCTTCCCCGACAAGCCCATCACTAAGAAACCCGCCGAGGTTCGTATGGGTAAGGGTAAGGGTAATCCCGAGGGCTTTGTAGCGCCCGTTACCCCTGGTCGTATCCTTTTCGAGGCAGAGGGTGTACCCTTGGAGATTGCACAGGAGGCACTCCGTCTGGGAGCTCAGAAGTTGCCTATTACAACTAAGTTTATTGTACGACGCGACTATGTCGAGTCATCACTCTAAAAAGGAGCTTTGAAGATTATGAAAAGTGCTGAAATAAAGGAGATGTCGGTGCAGGATCTCGAGGAGCGCATTGCAGCTGAGAAGGCTAACCTCACTCAGTTGAAGGTGCAGCACGCGGTTTCGCCCGTAGAAAATCCATCAATTATTAAGAAGTCTCGCAGAGATATCGCTCGTATGCTGACAATTCTCGGCCAGAAGAACTCTAAATGTTAATTACCATTATGGAAAGAAATCTTAGAAAAGAGCGTATTGGTTTGGTTGTCAGCAACAAGATGGAGAAGACCATCGTAGTTGCCGTTGCTCGTAAGGTTAAGCACCCCATCTACGGTAAGTTCGTAAACAAGACCACTAAGTTTGTTGCTGAGTGCTTGGATACCACCGTTAACGAGGGCGACACCGTACGCATTATGGAGACCCGCCCTTTGAGCAAGACAAAGCGTTGGAGATTAGTACAAATCATTGAAAGAGCTAAGTAGTTATGATACAGCAAGAAAGTAGACTTGTAGTAGCTGACAACAGCGGTGCAAAGGAGGTTCTTTGTATCCGTGTGCTCGGTGGTACGAAGCGTCGTTACGCATCTATCGGCGACAAGATCGTGGTAGCTGTAAAGAGCGCTTCTCCCTCGGGTGATGTCAAGAAGGGTGCCGTTTCAAAGGCAGTCGTAGTAAGAACAAAGAAGGAGATTCGTCGTGCCAACGGTTCGTACATTCGTTTCGATGACAACGCCGTAGTACTCCTCAACAATCAGGGTGAGATCCGTGGTACTCGTATCTTCGGTCCCGTTGCCCGTGAGTTGCGTGACCAGTATATGAAGATCATATCGCTGGCTCCCGAGGTATTGTAATTTAAAAAACAGTAAAGATATGTCTAAATTGCATATTAAGAAGGGGGATATGGTATATGTGAACGCTGGTGATAGCCGCGGTCAGCAGGGTAAGGTGCTTTCTGTAGATGCAGCCAAGCAGCGCGCAGTCGTTGAGGGCGTGAACATCGTTAAGAAGGCAACTAAGCCCAACGCTAAGAACCCCCAGGGTGGTCTTGTAGAGCAGGAGGCACCCATCCACGTTTCTAACCTTCAGCCTATCGACCCCAAGAGTGGCAAGCCCACTCGCGTAGGTCGCAAGGCAGGTGAGAATGGTAAATTAGTTCGTTACGCTAAAAAGTCAGGGGAGGAGATTAAATAATGGCATACGTACCTACACTTAGAACCGAGTATAAGGAGCGCATCGTTGCTGCCCTTATGAAGGAGTTTGGCTACACTAGCGTTATGCAGTGCCCCAAGCTCGAGAAGATCGTCGTAAACCAGGGTATGGGCCAGGCGATTGCCGATAAGAAGCTTATCGAGATTGCACAGGAGGAGCTCACCCGTATTACCGGTCAGAAGGCCGTGCAGACTAAGTCTCGCAAGGATATCTCTAACTTTAAGTTGCGTAAGGGCATGACTATCGGTGTTCGCGTAACACTCCGTGGCAACCGTATGTACGAGTTCTTGGAGCGTTTGATCGCTGTTGCTTTGCCCCGTATCCGTGACTTCAAGGGTATCAACGACAAGTTTGATGGTCAGGGTAACTACACTCTCGGTGTAACCGAGCAGATTATCTTCCCCGAGATCGATATCGACAAGATTACCAAGATCTTCGGTATGGAGATTACCTTCGTAACATCGGCTAAGACTGACGAGGAGGCTTACTCGCTTCTCCGTGAGTTCGGCCTTCCTTTTAAGAACGCTAAAAAGAACCAGTAACCTATGGCAAAAGAGTCAATGAAGGCACGCGAGGTAAAGCGTGCGAAGCTTGCACAGCGTTATGCTCACAAGCGCGAGGAGATCGCTGCTAAGGTTAAGGCTGGTGAGATGGACCACGAGGAGGCATGGATTGCACTCTCGAAGTTGCCCCGCAACGCTAACCCCATCCGTCAGCACAACCGCTGTATGATCACCGGTCGTCCTAAGGGTTATATGCGTCAGTTCGGTATCAGCCGTATCCAGTTCCGTGAGATGGCGTCGAACGGCTTGATCCCCGGCGTTAAGAAGGCGAGCTGGTAGTAGTCTGCTGTCCGCGAGGACAGTGGCAAAGCTTGAAGGCAGTGCTATATATAATATAAGTATATAGCATCGCCTTATGGTAGAAGTGTGGCTCGTCGCAAGACGAAAGCGCATCTTCGGTATAGGAAGATCCCAAGCGAGGTGCCCGTAAGGGTGCCTCGACTAAAGGGTCGGATAAGGTGGAATATTGTTTGGTGCCTTGTGGTGCCTGGCGGTGGGGTAGCCCATCGAGGCAATATCGACCTTATATGAGTGTCGTAGGCGAGTAGCGCAAGGTAGCGTGAGGGCAAAAGTGTCGTACATAGTGCGATAACTTCTCTTGGGCAAATGTGCGCAAAAGTCGCGGTACTTAGTTTAATCTCGAAGGGGCAGTAAGACCTCCCAGGGCGCAATGGGCTGTGTAAGTGGCTATGTTGTGCGAAATGGGTAGGTGGCTTTTCGGAGGAGATGTGCGGGGTATGCAGTGCTTCGTAGGTCTTTGGCGAAAGGTGGCTCTCGAGGTGATGCGATAAGATAGATGTGCTCGTTGCGCATCTCTTATTGTGTCCACCGATGAGCGCTCCGTGCAGGGTTTAAGCAGGAAATGTTGGTAGCCGAAAGTGTGTGCCGACATTTGTTGTGTCTTGCAAAAATAGCGTAAATGCTTAAAAATTAGCGAGAAAAACTTTGCAAATTCGAAAATTATTCGTACATTTGTCCGCTTTTTGTGCGCGTTACGCCCTCGCGTATGTGCGATATGTAGCCCGAGAGGGTGGGGTAATGTGCTGAAAGCGAGAATGTTAGAAGCTAATAAAGAGCTAAATAAACAACTTTTAATTATTAATTTTTAACTTTTAATTCACTATGACAGATCCAATTGCGGACTTTCTGACCAGAATTAGAAACGCGGTGAAAGCCAACCACAAGGTGGTTGAAGCTCCCGGCTCAAAAATTAAGCAGGAGATCACCAAGATTTTGTTTGATCAGGGTTACATCCTTGCCTACAAGTTCGACAAGGATGAGAAGGGTCACCCTTCAATTAAGATCGCTTTGAAGTACGATGCGGCTACCAAGGTAAACGCTATCAAGAACCTCAAGCGAGTTAGCCGTCCCGGTTTGCGCCAGTACGCGTCAGTATCGGAGATGCCTAAGGTTCTCAACGGCCTCGGTATTGCTATCGTCTCTACCTCAAAGGGTATTATGACCGATGCACAGGCTCGTAAGGAGAATGTTGGTGGCGAGGTAATGTGCTATGTTTGGTAGTCGTTAGCCTTCCCCGTAAGAACAAATTCAGTGATTAACTGAGAATTAACAACTAAAAACAACTATTACAAAATGTCAAGAATTGGTAAATTACCTGTAATCTTGCCCGCTGGTGTTACTGTAGAGATCGCAGCTGACAACACGGTAAGCGTGAAAGGGCCACTTGGTACATTGAGTCAGAAGGTTGATTCAGACATCAAAGTTGAAGTTGGAACACACATCGAGAAGGATAGCCAGAAGGAGGTTCCCGCGGTTATCGTAACTCGTCCCACCAACCAGCCCCGTCACCGTTCTATGCACGGTTTGTATCGTGCTCTTATCAATAACATGGTTATTGGTGTTTCTAAGGGTTACGAGATCAAGCAGGAGCTCGTAGGTGTAGGTTTCAAGGCTGAGGTTAAGGGTCAGCTTCTCGAGATGAGCTTGGGTTATTCGCACGATATCGCCCTCTTGCTCCCCGCAGAGATTCAGGCTACAGCCGTAACTGAGAAGAAGGGTAACCCCATCCTCACACTTAAGAGTATCGATAAGCAGCTTGTAGGTCAGGTTGCAGCGAAGATTCGCTCTATGCGTAAGCCTGAGCCTTACAAGGGTAAGGGTATTAAGTTCGTCGGCGAGGTAATCCGTCGCAAGGCAGGTAAGTCGGCAGCTAAATAGTAAATAAGTCAAGATTATGGCATTGAATAAGATTGAAAGAAGAGCGAGAATCAAGATGCGTATCCGTAAGATTGTTAACGGTACTCCATCACAGCCTCGCATGACTGTATTCCGTAGCAACAAGCAGATCTACGTACAGTTTATTGACGACCTCGCAGGCGTAACCTTGGCAACAGCTTCGTCGTTGGACAAGGAGGTAGCAGCTGAGGCAGCAGGTAAGAACAAGTCAGAGGTAGCAGCCCTCGTAGGTAAGCTTGCAGCAGCACGCGCTATCGAGAAGGGTATTACCACCGTAGCGTTCGATCGTAACGGTTACCTCTATCACGGTCGAGTAAAAATGTTGGCTGACGCTGCTCGTGAGGGTGGCCTTAAATTCTAAGCGATTATGGCAAATACAAACATAAAGAGAGTACGCACAAGCGACCTCGAGTTGAAGGATCGTTTGGTTGCAATCAACCGCGTTACTAAGGTAACCAAGGGTGGTCGTACCTTCACTTTCTCGGCTATCGTTGTTGTAGGTAACGAGAATGGCGTAGTAGGCTATGGTCTTGGTAAGGCTGCGGAGGTTACCGTAGCTATCTCGAAGGGCGTAGAGGATGCAAAGAAGAATTTGGTAAAGATTCCCGTGCTCAACGGTACTATTCCCCACAAGCAGGAGATGCGTTTCGGTGGTTCAGAGGTTATGATTCGTCCCGCTGCTCCTGGTACTGGTATCATCGCTGGTGGTGCTATGCGTGCCGTTTTGGAGTCGGTAGGTATCAAGAATGTGCTTGCAAAGAGCAAGGGTTCGTCTAACCCCCACAACCTCGTAAAGGCTACTATCGGTGCTTTGTGCGAGTTGCGTGATGCTCGTTCTGTAGCTCAGCTTCGTGGTATCTCACTTACCAAGGTGTTTAACGGTTAATTTAGAAGCAGATTATGGCAACATTGAAAATCACTCAGATTAAGAGCCGTATCGGCGCTTCGACACAGCAGTGCAAGAACCTCGATGCTCTCGGTCTTCGCAAGATCAACCAGAGCGTAGAGCACAGCGACTCAGTGATCATCAAGGGTATGATCGAGCGTGTAAAGCACCTTGTTAAGGTCGAGGAGGTAAAATAAGTCTAACTTAGTAAACGAAATTTAGAAATGGAACTTCATAATCTTAAGCCCGCTAAGGGTGCTACTCACCACGACAAGCGCGTGGGTCGCGGTGCCGGTTCGGGTCACGGTGGTTACTCAACCCGTGGTTTGAAGGGTGCTAAGTCGCGCTCGGGTTACTCAAGCAAGCTCGGTTTCGAGGGTGGTCAGATGCCTTTGCAGCGTCGATTGCCTAAGTTCGGCTTCACCAACATCAAGCGTGTTGAGTACAAGGCTATCAACCTCTCTACTTTGGAGGAGTTGGCATCGAAGAACAACCTTTCGGAGGTTACTTTCGAGACCCTCGTACAGGCAGGTTTCGTGTCTGGTAACGACAAGGTGAAGATTCTTGGTAACGGTACTATTTCTCGTGCTTTGGCCGTTAAGGCTAACGCTTTCTCTAAGAGCGCTGAGGCTGCTATCGTAGCTGCTGGTGGTTCTATCGAGAAGTGCTAACGAGAACCCCCGTTAGATATTTGGTCAAGGGAGGCTGCCTAAATTTAAGATAGACGAGAAATCGCGAATTTGAAATTGTGGAGTCGCATATTAGATTAGATATAAATAATATAATATAGGTGCTTCTGCGGGCAGCGCCCCAAAAACCGAATAAGAATTTAGAATCCAAAAAACCAAACTTTTATGAGCAAGTATTTAATTGTTGGTATCATTCTCGTAGTTCTCGTCGCACTACTTGCAACCAACAAGAAACTCGTTGAGACTCTCAAGAACATCTACAAGATCGAGGAGCTTCGCAAGCGTATCCTCTTTACGCTTGGTCTTCTTCTTGTATATCGCTTGGGTAGTTTTGTGACACTGCCGGGTGTTAACCACGCAGCGTTGGAGGCCTTCACACAGTCATTCGCTAACGACAACAGCCTTATGGGTTTGTTGAATGTCTTCTCGGGTGGCGCGTTCTCGCAGGCTTCAATCTTCGCTCTTGGTGTTATGCCCTACATCACCGCGTCTATCATCATTCAGTTGATGGGTATTATGGTACCCTACTTCCGTAAGATGCAGCGCGAGGGTGAGAGCGGTCGTCGCAAGATGAATCAGTGGACTCGTTTCCTTACCATCGCTGTGCTTTTGTTGCAGGCTCCCGCCTACCTTAAGTCGACCGTAATGCGTTACAACGCTGTGTCGATGGGCGAGGATACCTTCATCTACACATCGACTATCATTCTTATCGCCGGCACCATGTTCATCATGTGGTTGGGTGAGAAGATTACCGATAAGGGTATTGGTAACGGTGTTTCGTTGATCATCATGATCGGTATCGTGGCTCGTTTGCCTCACGCCTTCCTGGAGGAGTTTATGTTCCAGGTATCGGCATCTGGTAGCATCATTATGCTTATCGTGGAGCTCGTGTTCCTCGCTATGGTATTTATGCTTGCTATCGCCATCGTGCAGGCAGTGCGCAAGATTCCCGTTCAGTATGCAAAGCGTATCGTAGGTAACAAGCAGTATGGTGGTGTGCGTCAGTACATTCCTTTGAAGCTGAACGCTGCCAATGTAATGCCTATTATCTTTGCTCAGGCCCTTATGTTCATTCCCGGTCTTATCTGGGGTGGTCAGTGGCTTGACATCCAGAGCTTCTGGTACAACTTTACGCTCTTTGCGTTGGTAATTGCATTTACTTACTTCTACACTGCAATTATCGTTAATCCTCAAATGATGGCTGACGATATGAAGCGTAACGGCGGTTTCATTCCTGGTGTTAAGCCCGGTAAGAGCACTGTTACCTATATCGACAACATTATGACAAGAATCACACTCCCCGGTTCGATTTTCTTGGCTATCATCACGGTACTTCCCGCGATTGCCATGACTATCGGTATCTCACAGGGCTTTGCTTACTTCTTCGGTGGTACATCGCTCCTCATCATGGTGGGTGTTGTTCTTGACACTCTTAAGCAGATTGAGAGCTACCTTTTGATGCGTCACTACGATGGTCTTATGAAGACCGGTCGCATTCAGGGTCGCTACTAATAAAGTTTACCACAAGACGGGGCTGCCTTCGGGGCAACCAGAGGGCAGCCACCGACTATAGTTTTCGAAGATGATATATCTAAAGACAAAGGAAGAGATTGAGTTGCTCCGCGAGAACAACCTTTTAGTAAGCCGAGCGCTTGCCGAGGTTGGTCGCCACATCAAGCCTGGTGTAACGACCAAGGAGCTTAACGACATCGCTGAGAAGTACATTCGTGAGAATGGTGCAGTACCAGCATTCTTGGGCTACCAGGGCTATCCCGCGTCGGCCTGCATCTCGGTTAACGAGAATGTGGTGCACGGTATTCCGTCGGATTATGTCATCAAGAATGGCGACATCGTATCGGTCGACTTAGGCACCGTTATGAAGGGGTTTGTTGGTGATTCGGCATATACATTTGCCGTGGGAGATGTCAGCGACGAGGTTCGACAGCTCTTGGATGTTACCAAAGAGGCTCTTCGCAGGGGTGCAGCACAGGCCAAGGCGGGTAATCGCGTAGGCGATATATCGGCCGCTGTGCAGGATTACGCCGAGAGCTTCGGCTACGGCGTGGTGCGTGAGTTGGAGGGTCATGGCCTCGGCAGAAAGATGCATGAGGAGCCTGGCGTACCCAACTACGGCGCACGCGGCAGAGGACCATTATTGAAAGAGGGTATGGTAATCTGCATCGAACCGATGATTACGATGGGGGACCGCAGAGTCTTTTTTGAGCGTGATGGTTGGACTGTCCGCACCAAGGATCGTAAGCCGGCGGCGCACTTCGAGTTCGCAGTGGCTGTGGGCAAAGAGGGTCCCGATATTTTAACGGATTTTAGTATCATCGAAGAGGCTATTAACAACTAATCTTATGGCAAAACAGACTGCTATTGAACGAGACGGAACCATCATCGAGGCGTTGTCGAACGCAATGTTTCGTGTGGAATTGGATAACGGACATGTTATCACGGCTCATATCTCAGGTAAGATGCGTATGCACTACATCAAAATCTTGCCCGGAGATAAGGTAAAAGTAGAAATGACACCTTACGACTTGAGTAAGGGTCGAATATCTTTTAGGTACAAATAATTAAGAATGCTTCGGTTATGAAAGTAAGAGCATCAATTAAGAAGAGAAGCGAGGATTGCAAGATTGTACGACGCAAGGGCAAGCTCTATGTCATCTGCAAGAAGAATCCTAAGTTCAAAATGCGCCAGGGATAATTTTTAGTTTTAACAAACAGAATTAAAGAAAAGTAATTTATGGCACGTATAGTAGGTGTTGATTTACCAAAAAATAAGCGTGGTGAGATCGGCTTGACCTATATCTATGGTATCGGTCGTTCAACTGCGCAGAAGATCCTCGATAGCGTAGGCGTAAGCCGCGACATCAAGGTTCAGGATTGGACCGACGAGCAGGTCGGCGCCATTCGTGGCGCAATTGCCGATATGGGCATCAAGGTTGAGGGCGAGTGCCGCTCAATCGTTCAGCTCAACATTAAGCGATTGATGGATATCGGTTGCTACCGTGGTATCCGTCATCGTCTTGGTCTTCCCGTTCGTGGTCAGAGCACCAAGAACAACGCTCGTACTCGTAAGGGTAAGAAGAAGACTGTAGCAAACAAGAAAAAGGCAACTAAGTAATTTTAGAGAGTTATGGCAAAGAAAACTGGAACAGTTAAGAAGAAGGTTGTTAAGGTTTCGGCTCAGGGTATGGCTTTCGTACACTCGACCTTCAACAACGTTATCGTAACCATCACCAACGAGGTTGGTGAGGTCATCAGCTGGTCATCTGCCGGTAAGATGGGCTTCCGTGGTTCTAAGAAGAACACTCCCTATGCAGCACAGACAGCAGCTGCTGACTGCGCAAAGGTTGCTTACGATATGGGTTTGCGTAAGGTTAAGGTTTATGTTAAGGGTCCCGGCCAGGGTCGTGAGTCGGCAGTTCGTACAATTCACGGTGCTGGTATCGAGGTTATGGAGATCATCGATGTTACTCCATTGCCCCACAACGGCTGCCGCGCTCCTAACCGTCGTCGCGTATAATTTTAGGTACGCAACGCAAAGTTGGAACGAAGCAGTTTAAACACTTAATTTTTAGTAAAAATAAAATAAGATTATGGCAAGATATATAGGACCTAAGTCGAAGATTGCCCGTCGTTTTGGCGAGGCTATTTACGGTGCTGACAAAGTTCTTGAGAAGCGTAACTTCCCTCCCGGACAGCACGGTCTTGCTC
Source organism: Alistipes sp. (assembly GCA_017465575.1). Classification (GTDB taxonomy): domain Bacteria; phylum Bacteroidota; class Bacteroidia; order Bacteroidales; family Rikenellaceae; genus Alistipes. The sequence continues at coordinate 11,018 of JAFTVX010000038.1, forward strand.
GCAAGCGTAAGAAGAACTCTGAGTACGGCGAGCAGCTTACAGAGAAGCAGAAGGCTAAGTACACTTATGGCATTTTGGAGAAGCAGTTCGCTCGCACCTACGAGGCTGCTGCCCGTATGGGTGGTATCACCGGTGAGAACCTTCTCAAGTTGCTTGAGTGCCGTTTGGATAATGTTGTTTACCGTTTGGGCATCGCTCCTACCCGTGCAGCAGCTCGTCAGCTTGTATCGCACCGCCACATCTGCGTTAACGGCAATGTAGTAAACATTCCCTCATACGCATTGAAGGCAGGTGATGTTGTATCGGTACGCGAGAAGTCTAAGACTTTGGAGGTTATCACCGAGTCGTTGTCGGGTGCAGCACGCAGCCGCTTCGCTTGGTTGGAGTGGGACAACGCCTCAATGACAGGTAAGTTCCTCCAGACCCCCGAGCGCGAGGAGATTCCCGAGAACATCAAGGAGCAGCTTATCGTCGAGTTGTACTCTAAGTAGTAATTCACAAACAAATTCAATATTATGGCAATATTAGCATTCCAAAAGCCTGAAAAGGTCATCATGCTCGAGTCTACTTCATCGTTCGGCAAGTTTGAGTTCCGTCCGTTGGAGCCTGGCTACGGTATGACTGTCGGAAACGCTTTGCGCCGTGTGTTGCTCTCGTCGTTGGAGGGCTTTGCCATCACCACCGTGAAGGTTGCAGGCGTAAACAATGAGTTCGCTGCAGTTCCTGGTGTGATGGAGGGTATGCTCGAGATTATCCTCAATCTCAAGCAGGTGCGTTTCATTCGCACTGTCGACAATGAGGAGGCTGAGAAGGTCTCTATCAATGTTGCAGGCGTAACGGAGCTCACCGCAGGTTACATCTCGAACTACCTCTCTTTCTTCAAGGTGTTGAACCCCGAGTTGGTTATTTGCCACCTTGCCCCCGGCACTAAGATGCAGATGACTATTACCATTGGTAAGGGTCGTGGCTATGTGCCTTCGGAGGAGAATGCGGGCATTGAGAAGGATATTGATACCCTTCCCATCGACTCTATCTTCACACCTATCAAGAATGTCAAGTACTCTATCGAGGACTACCGTGTCGAGCAGAAGACCGACTACGAGAAGTTGAATTTGGAGATTACTACCGACGGTTCAATACATCCGAAGGAGGCCTTGAAGGAGGCTGCCAAGATTCTTATCCAGCACTTCATGCTCTTCTCAGATGAGAAGATTACCCTCGACGAGGAGGAGCAGCAGGGTGTTGAGGAGTTCGATGAGAGCATCTTGCACATGCGTCAATTGCTTAAGACGAAGCTTGCTGATCAGGATTTGAGTGTTCGTGCACTCAACTGCTTGAAGGCTGCTGATGTCGACACTGTTGGCGACCTTGTGAAGCTCCACCGCAACGAGTTGCTCAAGTTCCGCAACTTCGGTAAGAAGTCGCTCACCGAGCTCGACGAGTTGTTGGCATCTCTGAACCTCAAATTCGGAATGGATGTATCTATCTACAAACTTGATAAAGATTAATTATGAGACACAATAAGAATTTCAATCACCTTGGCAGACAGGCCGGCCACCGCAAGGCTATGCTCTCGAACATGGCATCGTCGCTCATTCTGCACAAGCGTATTCAGACCACGGTTGCTAAGGCTAAGGCCGTTCAGAAGTTCATCGAGCCCCTTGTAACCAAGTCGAAGGAGGATACTACCCACTCACGCCGTGTAGTTTTCTCATATCTTAAGCAGAAGGAGGCCGTTACCGAGCTCTTCCGCACCATCGCTCCCAAGATTATGGAGCGTCCCGGTGGTTACACCCGTATTCTTAAGACCGGTTTCCGTTTGGGTGATGGTGCCGACATGTGCATCATCGAGTTCGTTGACTTCAACGAGACCTACACCTTCGGTCGTGAGGCAGCTGCTCCCGCTGTTGAGGCTAAGCCCAAGACTCGTCGTTCACGCGCGAAGAAGGCTACCGACGCTACTGAGGATGCAACTGTAGTTGCTGAGAAGAAGACCGTTAAGAAGGCTGCTCCCAAGGCAGCAGCTAAGGCTTCGGCAGCTAAGGGTGCTAAGAAGACTAATGTAGGCAAGAAGATGTAATTTCTTGTGATAGCGGCGCTACTGCGACGCTTCAGTCAAAATGGCGAATGGGAAATACGCTTAGTATGTCCCATCCGCCATTTTTCGTGTCAGCGCCACATTAGCACCACTCTGACAACAAATTTAATTTCTTGTGAAAAGCCGCAATCTGCGGTCTATCCCAAAAGTAATCCCCCAAGGGCTGTACTTCAATGTACTATCCCTTGGGGGATTTTTTTGCGATAGCCCACATCTCACGACTTTTGACAAGAAATTAGGCTGTGTGCTGGCTGGAAAGTATTTTGTTGCGCTCCGTTGGAGCGCCTGCTATCGCAGAGGGGGCTAAGGGGTCTGAGGGGTGGCGCTTGATTTCAAATGCTGGCTACGCCCCTTAGAACCCTTTTACCCCTTTTACCCCTCATGGCGTTAGCCCGCAGGTGCAACGCCTGCTCCTATTGCTCATTTCTAATTTCTCTTTGCTCATTACTCATTTTTTTTCTATCTTTGTGCTTAGGTTAATTACTTTTAAGCTATGAGAAACTTTTTACTCTGTTTTGTGTTGCTCTTTGCCGTCGTTCTCACCGCATGTGAGGGCCCTGAGAGCGTGGCTGAGCCTAAGCTCGAGATTACCTCTGATACAACCCTAAGAATTGGCTGTGAGAGCGGTCTTTATGTTATCGAGTACACCATTACAAACCCCATAGATGGCGAAAGCGTGGAGGTTAAGGTCGTTAACTCCGATATGATTACCGCTACCGATGCTAAGACATTTGGTCGTGTGAGTGTGGCTATCTCAGAGAATAGCTCATCGGATATTCGCGAGGGTGCCATTATCCTTAACTATGGCAAGCTGTCGGCGACGGTTGTTGTTCAGCAGGAGGGCAATGATGGTGGCGAGAACACCGTGGAGCGCATAGATATCACCGCGACAAATATTGTGGGTCTCTACTATGGCGACCATCTTGCCGAGGGCCTTGGCCACTACTGGCTGATTATCTCAGAGGAGGGCATCGTCGATGGCAATGTTGTCCCCAACTCGGAGTTCTTCCGTATCGACATACTCGGTCCTTTGGCCTCTAATACTGAGGATATTAAGATTCCAGACGGCGAGTACACCTACGACTATTACAACAACTTTACTCAGTACACAATCCTTAACCTCGGCAACACCGACTACACCTATGTTGACGATGCAGGCGAGGGTTGGGCAACACCCCTCGATAGCGCTGAGCTTACCGTTGAGGGCAGCCGTATCGAGCTTGTGGCCTATGTGGAGAATAAGGAGTATCATGTATTGTTCGAGGGCGACTATACAATCTCGGACTCTACAATGTCGGATACCATCTCTAACCTCAAAGACGATCTCGTAATTGATGTCTCGAACTGCGATGTCTCGCTAAATAGCTATGGCGACTACTGGCATTGTGGCTACTGCAACTGGGTTGTGGAGTTTATCTGTAAGAAGGGCCTTACCAATGGCGTGTACCTCGTTCTTGACCTTCTTGGCACTACGCTTGATACCTCGTCGGGTTTCCTTGGCACCTACCCCTCGGCAGGTTTCTCGGCAGACGACCCTAAAAAGCCAAACTTTGGCCCAGGAGTCTTTATCCCTGGTGTGCGTATCTCTGACGATGGTGTCTATATGCAAGGCTCTCTATATCAGCGTTATGATAATGGCAAGGGCATAGACCAGGCACCACTTCACGACGGCACAATTACCATCTCGGATAATGGCGATGGCACATATCGCATCGTTGTAGATGCCGTAGATGATTGTACGCCGGCGCATAAAATTACTCTTGATTGGACAGGCGTTTTGTAGTGATAAGGCATCATCTACTGCCGCTAACAAAAAGTCCCGCCAATGAGCAGTACGCATAAGTACAGCCCATCGGCGGGATTTTTGCCGAGCGTTGTATCTAATGTCTTCTGACTACAAAATAGGTTTGCTTCATAACTCGTTTTAAAGTATCAAGGACTGACTAAATATTTTTTAGTCAGACCTTTTGTCTTAAAATATGGCGAAAAAATTTTGCGGAACAACAAAAATAGTATATTTTTGTACTTTGATTGGTGAGGTGTTCTTGTGGCACATCTTCGGTCAATACCCAAAGAGATTATTTAACACTTTATAACAATCTAAAACTATGAAAAAATTCAACTGGTTAATGATGCTTATGGCAGCCGCTGCGTTGTCATTTGTTGCTTGTGAGGATCCTCAGAACGATCCCAAGCCCGAGCCCGAGCCCGAGCCCGGCGATGAGCCTACTGCACTCACCTTCGAGGTAGAGGTTGGCGAGGTTACACACTCTACTGTAAATTACACCATTACTCCCTCGGATGTTGAGGCTGAGTACCTCTGCGTACTCTACGATGCTGCAACCGTTGAGGAGTTTACCCGTGATGAGTTCCTCGTGCAGTCTCTCTATCAGGAGCTTGAGGCTGAGGCTCGCTCAACAGGTAAGACTCTTGCCGAGTTTATGCCCGAGGTAGTTGACAAGGGCGTTCTTACCGATAAGTTCGAGCGTCTTGCTCCCGAGACTGAGTACTACATCGTAGTATTTGGCGTTGATGCCGAGAAGGAGTATCGTGCTTCTACCGATGTTACCAAGACCAAGGTTACCACTTTGGCAGCTCCCAAGATTGATATCTCGTTCGAGATTAACACCACTGTTGATGGCAACCGTGCTGAGTATGAGGTAATTCCCTCTGACGAGAATGTTATCTGGTACTTCTACACCGTACCTTCGGATGCTTACGCTTACTACACAAGCGAGGAGGGTTACCAGATGAGCGATGTAGACTTCATCCTCTTCTGCCTCCAGAACCAGATTGAGCAGTTGCGTGGCGCAGGTTACACCGACAACGACATCCTCAACGCTCTCTTCCACAAGGGTGCTTTGACTCTTCAGGCTGAGGGTCTCGATGCTAACACCGAGTACACCAATGTTATCGCTGCATTCGACATCACCGAGGCTGGCGAGATCTCTATTATCTCTGATGTTACCGTTACAACCTACACTACTGGTGATGCAGCAAAGAAAGACCTCTCGTTCGAGATCTCTGTAACCGATGTTGAGGCTATGCGCGCTGCTATCAAGATTACTCCCTCGAACAACACCGATACCTTCTGCTGGTTGGTAGGTGCTTGGGACGGTGTTCAGACCGCTGAGGAGGTTATGAACGGCATTATCGCATCTTATGGCGCTTGGATGAGCATGATGGCAAACTATACTGGTGTTCAGGACTATACCGGTGGTCCTGGCAGTGCCTACAAGTATCGTCTCGATGCAGCTGATACCGACTACTATGTTATCGCCTTTGGTTATGCAGGTGGCATAACTACCGAGCCCGAGATGGTTACATTCCGCACTTTGCCCGCTCCTGCTGCCGAGGATACTACCTTCGAGATGACCGCTGCGGATATCACACCTTATAGCTTCAATGTTACTGTAACTCCTTCGGAGTCTACTACCTACTGGACTTTGGATATGTGTCTTCCCGAGGATTTCAACGAGGAAGCTATTATTGAGGCCTTCAACACTGGTATCGACGAGATGATTGCTGCTTACCAGGAGTTCGATCCTAATACCACTATTGCTCAGATTCTTGGTACATCATTCTATCGTGGCACATACTCTAATATTGGCGCTTCGGGTCTTACTCCCGAGACTACCTATATGGGTTATGTAATGGCTATCGATCCCGAGACTGGCCATGTAGCTAAGCTCCACAAGTTCGAGAACTTGGCAACTACCTTGTCGGTAGGCTCTATTACTCCCGCAATCGAGCTTGTAGGCTATTACTCAGGTGATGAGGAGAATGGTTCGGTATTTGGTCAGCCCGAGGCTACCAAGGGTATGGCTATCACCGTTGTTAAGTACACCAACTTTGACGGTGCTCGCTCACTCTTTAGCACAATGCTCGGCGACGATATGACCAACACTGCAAGCTACTCTGACTCTTACATTTGGGGTTCTGCTGCCCAGTATTGGCAGTCAGTAAAGACCTCTCAGCCCTACTCATTCTATGTTGCTGAGTGGGATTATGTTCAGACCGCTTTGGCATACGCCGTAGATAACAATGGTCTTCCTGGTGGTATCGGCCGTCTCTACACCATGCCTACTGCCGAGAACAAGGGTGATATCGCTGAGCTTAAGGCTCTCGTTGACGAGCTCAACGCCGCTTCTAAGTCGCTTGCACTCCCCGAGTCACTCGTTATCGGTGAGCCCGCAGGTATCATCTTCAACGGTGGTACTCCCGTAGTTGAGTTTGCTGAGGCTGTTGTCGAGGTTAAGGCTGAGATGCCCGCACTCAACAATAACCGTGTATTTGTAGGTGGTGGTTATATTCGTCCCTTCTACCTATAATTTCTCGAGATAAGGCAGACATCTACTGCCGCTAACAAAAAGTCCCGCCAATGAGCAGTACACCAAGTACAGCCCATCGGCGGGATTTTTGCCGAGCGTTGTATCTGCAGCCTTCTATCGAGAAATTTAATTTCTTGTGATAGCGGCGCTCCTGCGACGCTTCAGTCAAAATGGCGAATGGGAAATACGCTTAGTATGTCCCATCCGCCATTTTTCGTGTCAGCGCCACATTAGCACCACTCTGACAAGAAATATGGTCGTGCTGGCTGGAAGGAAGTAGATAAAGACCATTAAGACCTAAAGACGATAGGAGAAAGAATGAAAATCCTAATGGTCCTAAAGTCTTATTGGTCTTAATTGTCCTAACAACTAACAACTAACAACTAATAACTAACAACTAATAACTAACACCCTCGCCACTTTTTTTGTCTACAAAATTTGGTAAAACGACCAAAAAAATATACTTTTGTATTGGAGAAGTGGTGCTTGTCGTCTGCATGGTCGAAGCATGGGGCGGAGGTGGCACTTTTGAATAGTGTAAAAGACTAATTTACAAACTAATACTTAAAAGAATCTATGAGAACTTTCAACTGGATGATGGCCGCTATGATGGTCGTTGCACTATCTTTTGTGGCATGTAAGGATCCCCAGCCTGCGCCCGTGCCCGATGAGCCTACGCCTACGGAGCTTACATTCGAGGTATCGGTAGCGGATGTTACACGCACCTCGGCATTTATCAATGTAACGCCCTCGGACCTTGAGGCTGAGTACTTTACCGTTGTGTATAACGCATTTAGCGTGGAGCAGTGCGCAACAGATGCTGAGCTTGTAGCGAAGATTTACGCTGAGATTAGTGCCTATGCAGAGTCTCAGAAGCAGTCGTTTGCAGAGTATATGGCCGAGCATGTTAAGCGTGGCAAGTTGGAGAACCACGAGGTAGGTGGCCTAACGCAGGCAACAAACTACTATCTCCTTGTCTTTGGCGTAGATAGCGCTGCGGAGTATGCTGCATCTACCGAGGTGGAGATGGCTAAGTTTAAGACCGCTGAGCCCCAGCAGTCGGCATGTACCTTCGAGGTCAAGGCGAGTGTGCACCTCACAAGTGCTGCCTTGAGCGTTACCCCCTCGGATAATAACACCACATGGCACCTTATCAACCTCACCGTTGATGAGTATAATGCCTACACCGCGGCTGATGGCGAGTATGGCTGGTCGAACGAGGAGCTCTTCCAGAATACCTTGAACACCGAGCTTGAGACCCTTGCAGGTGAGGGTCTATCTGCTGACGAAATTAGTGTTAAACTCTTCCACCAGGGTATGCGTACGCTCAACGCCTCAGGCTTGGAGGCTAAGACACAGTATACCGCATTCGTAGCGGGTGTTTCGTATGAGGGTGGCGAGGCCTATATGACCACTGCACCCAAGGAGTTGCGTTATCGCTCGGGTGAGGCGGCAAATAGCGACCTTACCTTCGATATCGAGGTGTCGAATATCGGCCACTACGAGGCAGATATCCGCATCACTCCTTCGAATCCTGATGCAGAGTACTACTACTATATCGGCTACATCGACTCTAAGAAGAAGTCGATGAAGCCTCAGGAGATTGCCGAGGCTGCCGTTACCGAGTATATCTACTACTGGGAGAACTACACCGAGCTTAAGCGTCGTGAGCCCTCGAAGGGTGTTGTTGACCTTACAGGCGACAACCGTGTAGAGCTCAATATCGCTGAGACCGAGTACTATGTTGTAGCCTTCTCATTCGAGGCTAACCCCACCTATGGCACGCTTATCAACGAGGAGACTGGCGAGTATGACCAGAACCCCGGTACTATCACCTCGGCCCCCGTGTATGTGTCGTTTATGACCGACCAGCAGGGTGATCCTATGACTGCTGAGTTTAAGTTCTCGGCATCTGATGTTGGCCCCTATGACTTCTACTTGGAGATTGACGCCGACGACCCCACCATCTACTACCAGCCCGGTATCGCTTACGCTGAGGGCTTCAGTCCTCAGGCGGCTATCGACGCATCAAGCTCGATGCTCGCTCAGGTGATGCAGATGTGTATGGAGGGTCAGAGCCCCTCGCTCACCATCCAGGAGGCCTTGGAGGAGAAGTGTAGCCACCTCTACCGCAATGGTGATGGTCGCTACTATATCGCCAACCTCGAGCCCGAAACAGAGTATATCGGCTATGTCTTGGCTATCGACACCAAGAGCGGTAAGTTTGCTCGTTGCGTATTTAGCGATGTTATTGCTAAGACCACTACTCCTGGTAACATTACCCCCGCAGTTGAGCTTCTCGGTGTCTACAATGGCAACGACGAGAATGGCTCAATCTTCGGCAATGCCGACCTTACCTTGGGTCGCCCCATCGTCGCTGTTAAGCACACCAATGTTGAGGGTGCTTCGGCTATCTTCTCGGCGCTCACTGGCGATGCCTATGCCGATGTTGCGGCACTCTCGGCACGCTACATTATCGCCAATATGCGTGGCTACTGGCAGGAGGTAAACACCACCGTTCCTTACCACTTCTTTGTGGCAGACTGGGATGTTGAGCAGACCGTGGTTTCGTACGCTCAGGATGCTAATGGTGCAGAGGGTGGCGTAGGCCTTTTGGCTGTTAAGCCCGTAAACTCTGGCGATATTGAGGAGCTTAAGGGCTATGTTGACGAGGTGAACAACGCAACGCCTAAGGCTGTTGCTAAGTCGCTTGTTTACGACGAGGTTGAGGCTCCTGTTCTCGACTGCGTATGGAGCGAGGAGGTTGGCGCACCCCGTGCAGGCTTTGTTAAGCACCATGAGGTAGAGCCTCTTGCAGCAACTTTCGAGAGCGATATCCTCTCGGTTGAGGTTGTTAAGGGCTTTGCGCTCTAATAGATAACTTTAATACGGACTGCGGAGCTATACGATGTATGGCTCCGTAGTCGGTTTAATATCAGCAATATGCGTTTTTTTAGACTGTTTTCGTTTGTTGTAGCTGTGGTTGCATCGGTGGCTTGTCATCATGAGCCTGTCGAGCCTACGCCTATGCCCGAGAAGCCAGATTTCGAGGTTACGATTGAGAGTACTACGCGCGGTTCGGTGGTGTTCAGCATCGAGCCAAAGGATATGGATGCGCCCTATCTATGCACCGTGTGCTCTAAGGCTGAGTATGAGGAGTATACACGCGAGGAGTTCTTGGTTGAGACTATCTTTCAGGAGCTTTGCGACGAGGCATCCGAGGTGGGTAAAACCTTGGAAGAGTATATGCCCGAGGTTGTGGACCGTGGTCGCTTGGAGAGTGCCAGATTTTCGGGTCTTATGTCCTATACCGAATACTATATTATCGTATTCGGCGTTGATGAGGCACGAGGATATAGGGCCTCTACTGCGCTTACCAAAAAGGAGTTTAGAACGACCAGTGTCGATGGCGTAGTATGCGATTTTAAGGTCTCTAAGAGTGTTGTGAATAACAGCGTTACGCTCTCGGTAGAGCCGTCTGATAAGGAGATAAAATGGTATCTATGTACCATGCCCGTAGCGCAGTACGAACAATTCTACCTCTCGGCTACCGATGACGATGATAGCCAATTCTATCACTACTACTTCCAGCAGGAGATAAACTACCTGTTGCAGCAGGGCTATACCGAACAGCAAGTCATTGATGCACTGATACACGAGGGTGATGTTCAGTTGGAGGCTAAGGGGTTGAAGGAGTATACCGACTACTACACCCTTATCGCAGGTCTTATTGTTGACGAGGAGGGCATCGTTGTATGCACTGATGTTCAGCGCGATATGTATACTACCGAGGGTGCTGCCCGCTCGGAGATGACCTTCGAAATAGAGGTGTGGGATATCGGACATATGGAGGCATCGTTTAGCATCACCCCCTCGAACGACAAGGATAAGTATTGCGCACTTGTTGCCCCATGGGACGGTATTTCGACGGCTGACGAGCAGATGCACCAGATTGTCAATCAGTGGGGTAGCTGGATGGATGTTATGTCCAACGACCGTGGCAAGGTTGAGCACTCTGGTACTAATAGTTTTAAACTCCCTGCTGCTGATACCGACTACTATATTATTGCCTTTGGTTACGATGGCGGTATCACGACCGAGGCCGTAATGAAGACCTTCCGCACACTCCCTGGCGGTAGCTTGGAGGAGGTGGAGTTTGAGATTTCGGCAACGAATATCTCTCCCTACGGCCTTACGATGAATATCTCGTCGTCAGACCCTACAATCTACTATGTGCCAGGCGCTTGCGTTGCTGGTGAGTATGATGAGGCGACCTATGTTGGTTACGAGGAGGAGGCTTTTGCCTACTACTATGAGGGCTCTAAGGGCTTTAATCCGAGCATCACTATCTGCGAGGTACTCGACCAATACTACTACAACGGCAATAGCGCGGTGCAGGTGAGTGGCCTACTGCCCGATACCGAGATTATGGCATATATCTATGCCTTGGATGTCCATACGGGCAAGGTCGTTAAGAGCTTCACCTTCGACAATGTTGCTCGCACCGCTACGCTCGGCGAGGCTAACCCTTCGGTTGAGCTTGTCGGTTACTTCTCGGGTGACGAGGAGGCTGGCGCTCTGTTTGGTGATGCTGCGGCAACCAAGGGTAAGGCTATCACGGTGGTGAAATACAACGATTTAGATAATGTGCGCACCCTCTTTACTACTATGGTCGAGGGCGATTGTAGCAACCCCACGGCATACCCCGATAACGAACTGTGGAGTATCACGGAGGGCTACTGGAAGACTTGCAAGCTGTCGTCGCCATATACATTCTATCTTGCCGACTGGAATGTAGCGCAGACCGCACTTGCCTATGCTACCGACAATACGGGCAAGGTGGGCGCAATCGCTCGTCTTTACACTATGCCCACGGCGGAGAATAAGAGTGATATCGCAATATTAAAAGAGCTGGTTGCCTCGTTGGAGTAGGCGGCTATTGCTGTATACGAAAATAGAGCCGCTACCGATTGGTAGTGGCTCTATTTCAGTTAGTTGCACTCGTTGTTTTTAGGCATTGCCCTTGTGGCCAAATGGGTCAATCATAGGCTGCTTGGTGGGAATGTTAATCTTGCCAAACGAGTTCTCGTAGCGACCTACATTCTCCTGCAACGACAAGAGAAGGCGCTTAGCATGTTCGGGAGTGAGCACAACACGGCTCTTTACGCGCGCCTTAGGCAGGCCGGGGAGCATCGTTGCAAAGTCGATAATAAACTCCGATGTAGAGTGTGCGATAAGTGCTAAGTTGCAGTAGTTGCCCTGTGCTACCTGCTCGTCGAGCTGAATCTCAAGACCCTGAGGCTTCTTTACTTCGTTCATAGTTTCAATATTTTATGATATTATTACTCTCTAAATTTCTCGGTAAAGATACAAAGAATCTGCGATACTGCAAAATCTGTGCTTGGCGAGTTGCCGCTTTACCCTCTTTTCTCGCCATTTTGAATAATATTCAAAACTTAGCGGGCAACATAGCTATTTTCTGCTAAAAAGTTAGTATCTTTGCACAGTTATAGCCCTGTGAAAAATGGGCTATCGGTTTAGTGATGATTGAAACGATTATTTTTGAGATAGTAGGAGTGCTCCTCAGTGGTATGCTTGTGGGCTTGGCATCGTCGGTTACGGTGGGTCCTGTGGCGGTGTTGTGTATCCAGCGCACGCTGAGCAAGGGCCACCTCTCGGGCTTGTTTTCGGGCTTGGGCATCGCGTGTGCCGACACGCTGATGGCGATACTCTCGTTTACGGTTTATGCCCTTTTGAAGAGCTCGATTGATGAGTACCACACTGCAATCCAGATTTGTGGCGGTATCTTCGTTGTCATTGTCGGCATCTTCATCTTCTTCAAGAATCCTGTGCCCCAGATTCGCAAAAATCGCACAGGCCGAAGCAACCTCTGGCAAGACTTCGCCTCGATGTTTGGCTTTACACTTGCCAACTTCGTGGTCGTTATCCCCTATATCCTCGCCTTCTTCACGATGTTCAACATCGACCTCTCGGGCGACCTTGTGACGACCACCACCGAGGTGGAGATTATCGCCGACCCTGTGCTCGATGCAGCACGCTCGGCACACGACGAGGTGGTACAGGAGGTGGTTACCACGACTACGACAACAACACCCTCGCCTATTAGCTCGATGTTCCGCAACTCGTTGGTCATCTTGGGCTTCCTGCTTGGTGCTGTGGGCTGGTGGGGCTTGCTAACCTTCGTTATCAACCTCTTCCGTCGTCGCTTCCGACCACGCCATATGCTCACAATCAACCATGTGGCGGGCATCATTATCAGCACCCTCGGACTCTACACACTAATTTCGGTTTTAATATCTTAACGCAATAATGGATAAGAAAAAGATTATAATCGCTATCGACGGCCACTCGTCGTGCGGCAAGAGCACCTTTGCCAAGGCTATCGCAGCACGCTTGGGCTATATCTTCATCGACACTGGCGCTATGTATCGTGCCGTTACGCTCTACGCCTTGGAGAATGGCGCTATCGAGATGGGTATTCTCGACGAGCAGCGCATCGTGGCTATGTTGCCCGAGATAGATATCAACTTCCGCTTCAACCCCCAGCGTGGTGCCAGCGATATCTATGTCAATGGCGACTTGGTTGAGGGCAAGATTCGCACTATCGAGGTGAGCAACTATGTGAGCCAGGTAAGTTCGGTGGGTGCCGTGCGAGAGAAGTTGGTTGCTTTGCAGCAGCAGATGGGCCTCAAGCGTGGCGTGGTGATGGACGGCCGTGATATAGGCACCGTAGTATTCCCCGATGCCGAGCTTAAGATTTATATGACCGCCGACCCTATGGTGCGTGCCGAGCGCCGTTATAAGGAGCTTACCGCCAAGGGCGACAGTGTTACGCTCGAGGAGATTTACGAGAATGTCGTGTCGCGCGACAAGGCAGATATGTCACGCGCTATCTCGCCATTGCGCAAGGCCGATGATGCTATCGTTTTGGACAACTCGCATATGTCGGTTGAGGAGCAGATGGAGTGGTTCTTGGCAAAGTATAACGCCATCGTAGGGTAGTATGCAGGTCAAGATTGACGATAACTCGGGCTTCTGCTTCGGTGTTGTCCGCGCCATTGGCGAGGCAGAGGAGGCATTGCGCTCGTCGGGCGAGGTCTTCTGCCTTGGCGATATTGTCCACAACCGCGTTGAGGTGCAACGCTTGGAGCAGTTGGGTTTAAAGACCGTCTGCCACGATGATATGCCGAGCCTCTCGGGTCGCAATCTGCTTATTCGTGCCCACGGTGAGCCTCCACGCACCTATCGTCGTGCCGAAGAGCTGGGCATTAGACTTATCGATGCTACCTGCCCCGTTGTGGCACGCCTTCAGCGCCGTCTGCGCGAGGCTTACGACAGGATGCAGAGTGTTGGTGGCACAGTTGTCCTCTTGGGCAAGCACGGCCACGCCGAGGTTGTGGGTCTTACGGGTCAGGTCGACGACGATGTTGTTGTCGTGGAGAGCATGGCGGAGTTGGAGCAGGTAGATTTCAGCCGCCCCATCTACTTTTTGTCGCAGACCACGCAGTCTATCGATTTGTTCAACGCACTTGGTGAGGAGATTGTGCGCCGTGCAGGGGCTGAGCGTGTTACGCTTGACGATACCATCTGTCGCCGTGTTGCCAACCGTGAGCAGTCGTTGGTGGAGTTCTCCAAAAGTGTCGATGTCGTGGTCTTTGTCTGCGGTCGTAAGTCGTCGAATGGCAGAGTATTGTATGATGTTTGCCGTAGAGCCAATAGCTCGGCATATAACATCGAGGAGAGCTCGGAGTTGCAGGCCGAGTGGTTCGAGGGTAAGCAGAGCGTTGGCATCTGTGGCGCTACCTCGACACCTCGTTGGTTGATGGAGGATGTTGCATCGGCAATCGAAAAAATGTAAGAGTATGAGATATTTAATTCGTGCAGTAAAATATTTGTTGCTCCTGTCGGCACTCTATGTGGCGCTTGTGTGGGCAATGTATCTTCTTGGCGCTGAGCCACAAATCGACCCTTGGTTGCAGATTGAGGCACATCTTCGTGCGGATATAGGCAAGAAGATGGTCGTTGTGTTCGTTATCCTTTCGGCGCTATACCCCCGCTTTGGCTTTATGCGTAAGCGCATCGAGGGCTATACCCCCGAGCGCGACAAGGAGCGTTTGCAGAATGCAATGGCGGTCTTTGGTTATAAACTCGTTGATAGCCACGATGGCGTGGATATCTATCGTGCCGAGGGCTTTGTTAAGCGCCTTACGCTTTTGTGTGAGGATAAGATTGAGGTGCGTGTTGAGGATGGCGCTCTTGAGATGAAGGGTATCCGCCGTATGGTGGCACGCATCGCCTATCAGCTTGAAACATATATTCGTAACAGCCGTTTTGAGGACTAAGATGCCTAATTTGAAGTACATATTCCGCCTTGCGGTGCTCTTTGTGGCGATGTCGCTCTTGGCGACAGATGCTGTTTGGGCGCAGGGTGAGGAGCGCACGAAGCAGGATTTCGAGCTTGGCCGTGCCACCGAGATTCTGGCCAACCTTATGCGCGAATACCATACCAACTATGTCGACGAGGTAGATGCCGATAGATTGTTAAAATCGGCTGTCGATGGCCTTGTGGGCGCTACCGACCCCTACTCGGAGTACTTGTCGGAGGAGTCGATGGCGGAGTTCGAGATGCTCACTACGGGAAAGTATGGCGGTGTAGGTTCACTTATCCGCAAGCGTGGCGACTATGTCGTCTTTGCTCAGCCCTACAAGGGTACACCCTCGGACGAGGCTGGCGTAAAGATTGGCGACAAGATTTTGGCTATCGAGGGCGAGGATATGCGTGGCGTAGCTACGGATGTCATCAGCTCACGCCTTAAAGGCGACCCCGGCACCGAGGTTCGTGTAACTATCGAGCGTAATATCGAGGGTAGTGTCGACACCTTGAAGCTCAAGCGCCGCAGAATATCTATTCCGAGCGTTCCCTACGCAGGCTATGTTGCCCCGGGCATCGGCTATATCGTGCATAACGACTTTATCGAGGGTAGCTACGACGAGGTGCGCCGAGCCTTGGAGCGCCTCACAAAGGAGGATTCGTTGCGTGGCCTTATCCTCGACTATCGCTCAAATGGCGGTGGCCTTATGCAGGAGGCTGTGGATATCGCCTCGCTCTTTGTGCCTTATGGCGAGCGCATTGTGTCGATTATGGGTCGCGACTCCTCGTCGCTCCACCACTACGATACGCGCTACCGCCCTTTGGCCGAGGAGTTGCCTATCGTAATCTTGGTTAGTGGCTCGTCGGCTTCGGCATCGGAGATTTTGGCGGGCGCTATGCAGGATGCTGACCGTGGCGTTATCATGGGTCAGCGCACATACGGCAAGGGCCTGGTGCAGGGCACACGCCCCTTGGGCTACGGAACATATCTGAAATACACCACAGCAAAGTACTATATCCCCTCGGGTCGCTGTATTCAGGCCGTTAACTACTCAAAGCGCCGTAGTGACGGTAGTGTAGAGTCGGTGCCCGACTCGCTGATTTCGGAGTTTAAGACCCGTGGTGGTCGTAAGGTCTACGATGGTGGCGGTATCGTGCCCGATGTGCGCATTGAACCTCAGTATGTTAGCCGTTTTGCCCTTACGCTCTATGCCATGGGCTATATGGAGGATTGGGCAGATGGCTATATGCGCCGTAACCACGAGCGAGAGATTGATGTGCGCCGATTCTCGATTACAGACGAGGATTATGCCGACTTCTGTCGCTTTATCGAGGAGAAGGATGTGCCCTACGAGTCCGAGACACGCCATCAGCTCAAAGCCTTGGAGCGTGCTGCTGACAACGACCGCTACAACGACCGCCTCAAAGATGTGTTAAAGGAGCTTGACGAGTTGGTCAAGGACGACAAGATGTCGAATATGGAGACCTACCGCCCCGAGATTATCGAGGCGCTGAATGGCGAGATTGTCTTGCGCTACGCCTACTCCGAGGGTGTTCAGGAGTACGCTGCGGTGCGCGATAGCTCGGTGTTGCGAGCTGCTGAGCTTCTGCAAGATACGGCGGAGTATCGTCGCATCTTGCGCGAACAGCATCTTCCGATGCACTAACCCTAAATTGCCCAAGCCGTGAAGTTACCGAAGATAGATTTCGACCTCTCGCGTAGGCTCTTCTCTACGCGCCGCCGCACGATAGTCATCGCGCTCGGCTTGGTGCTTGCTGCCTTGTCGATATACTACACATGGACGGTATCTACGGCGATGAAGCACGAGGATGAGGCTGCGCTAATCCAACTTCGTAGCGATGAGCGCAATGCTGTGGAGATGTGGGAGGATATCCTACATACGACAAATATCGGTGGTCAGATGATTCACAACCCTGCGCTGCTCAATAAGCTCGCGGAGCATACCAATGTGCCGCTGATTATCGCTGACGAGCGCCTAAATGTATGGGTTACCAACCTGCCGTCGGAGATTGTCGATGACCCTGTGTGCTTGCGCGAGGAGATTATGCGCATGAGCGAGACGAACAAGCCTATCTCGGTGGAGTGGGGCATTGTTCATCAGACGACATTTACCATCTACTTCGGCTCTACGGACTACTCGTCGTTGGTGTCGAGTGCTCATAGCGAGGCACTTGCGATGTTCCCGTATGTGCAACTTACGATTATTATCCTCTTCGCTATCTTCGCCTATATCGCCTTCTCGTCGACGAAGCAGAACGAGCAAAATCGTGTGTGGGTAGGTCTTGCAAAGGAGACAGCGCACCAGCTTGGCACGCCGACATCGTCGCTCTTGGGCTGGGTGGAGTATCTGCGTAGTCAGCCTGTCGACCAGATGGCCGTAGACGAGATGTCGAAGGACTTGGCGCACCTGATGAAGATTGTAGACCGCTTCTCGAAGATTGGCTCCGAGACACAGCTCACGGTGATGAATCTCAACGAGGTGGTGGGCGACACGGTTTTGTACTTCCGTCGCCGTATACCGCGCAATGTATCGCTTACCTACAACGGCTTGGCGATGGCGCCTATTAGGGCGAATATCAATTCGGCACTGTTTGAGTGGGTCGTTGAGAATTTGATGAAAAACTCGCTCGATGCCCTTCAGGGTCAGGGTGAGATTGAGGTTACGATTGGCGAGGACGAGAAGTCGGTATTTGTCGAGGTGCGCGACACAGGCAAAGGTATTGCGAAGGCTAACTGGGAGCGTATCTTCGAGCCTGGCTTCACGACCAAGACCCGTGGTTGGGGTCTCGGTCTCTCGCTCTCGCGCCGTATCATCGAGGAGTACCACGCGGGCAAGATTGGCGTTGTACGCTCCGAGATAGGTGTCGGTACGACCATTCGTGTAACGCTTAAGAAGTGCGATGATGAGTAACGAGGTGGCAACATACGAGGCATTGGGCTATCGCTCGGCATCGCCCTCGGCACTCTTTGGCCGTCAGTCGGTCTTGGAGTCGGGCGAGCCGTTGTATATGGGTGGCTACCGCGAGGCCGAGGTAGGCGACATCTTTGGCTCGGGCGCTATGCTTGGCGATGGAGGTGTAGCTGTGGTGTTTGAGCCTACGCTATGGTCGGGGGCGTTGTACCATATCGGCGTGCTCTTTACGCTCGTACTATATCTATATATGTTGTTGCGATCGTGGTCGTTTGTCGCTACGGTGTGTAGCTCGATGTTTAGCATTCGCACCGAGCGAGCTATGGCTATGCAGGGTGGCGAGTTGCCGTTGCAACGCTTCAAGAGTGCCGCTACGCTGCTTGGCGCTCTACTTTTGGCGCTTGCGGGCATACGCCTTGCCAACGATAACCTCGTGCTTAGCGCCACGCTCTACGATAATACAGTTGAGCGATTGCCCCTCTATGCCATTGTTGTTGTGGCGGTTATCGCTCTGTGGCTTATTATCTTTCAGCGCATTGTGCTCTGGATTACTCGCTCCGAAGATGTGCTGCATATCTCGTCGTTGGCGCGCATGGCATTTATCCGAGGTGCTGTGGTTGCCTATCCTACGCTTGCTGCGTGGCTTGTGGCGCCTGAGAGTAGCAGCGATGTATGGTCAATTCTTACGATTATATCTCTCTCGATTGTCGCAATTGCCTATCTAAAAGATACTTTTTTATTATTTCTCGCAAAAAAAATTTCCATTTTCTATTGGATTTTGTACCTTTGCACCGCAATTTTGCTACCGTTGAGCTTTGTGGTAACGATGTTACTAAAATACTTCGGTTAGTGTGATTGTTGTAATATGCTGATTATTAGCTGCGCTGTGCTGTAAATTGATTTGTGCTAATGGCGTAACTTGTCGGCATATTGATAGTTTTTGTGTAATTCAATATATACTTAAAGCATTGAAAGTAAGTAAGATTTTGGTGTCGCAGCCCCGTCCCGCTGTAATTGAGAAGTCACCTTTCTATGAGTTTGCTGCCAACAACGACCTTGTTGTTGATTACAAGCCCCTTATCCGTGTTGTCGGCGTTTCGCTTAAAGAGTTCCGTGCTCAGCGCACCGAGATTCTCGACCACACAACGATGATTTTCTCGTCGCGCACGACTATCGACAGCTTCTTCCATATCTGTGAGGAGGCTCGTATCACCGTGCCCGAGACGATGAAGTATATCTGTAATACCGAGGCAGTAGCACTATATCTTCAGAAGTATATCGTATATCGCAAGCGTAAGATTTCGTTTGCCGATGGCACCTTCAACTCACTCTTGGAGCTTATCGTAAAGCATAAGGACGAGAAGTTTATCCTTGCGCTCACAGAGCCTTTCAAGCCCGAGTTGCCCGAGACCTTGTCGAAGCTTAAGCTTAAGGTAGACCCTGTGGTCTTTGCTCGTACCGTGGCTGCCGATATGTCGGGCTTGAACCCCGAGGATTACGATATTATCGCCCTCTACTCACCCAACGATGTCAAGGCGCTCACCGAGGCATTCCCTCTCGAGAAGCTCCCCGTGGTGGCTACCTTTGGCGAGGCTACCTTGCGTGCCGCCAAGGAGGCAGGCTTGAAGGTTAAGGCATCGGCACCCTCGCCCCAGGCACCCTCGATGGTTAAGGCTCTCGATATCTACTGCCATCAGGTGGCCGAAGGTCTTGAGATTGAGGATGCTCAGGTTAAGGAGGACTTGGAGAAGGAGGAGTTTATCCGCGCACAGCAGACCAAGCTCCAGAAGAAGACTCGTACCCGCGCACCCCGCAAGGCTTAACCCAAGGCTATGACAGCGCACACTCTACCAAAGTCGGAGCGACTGCGCGCGCTCGGTGCCGTCCGTCGCCTCTTTAGCGATGGCCGCTCGGGCTTTGTCTACCCCTTTCGCTATATGACATTTACCGAAGAGAGCGCCTCGCCAACTATCGAGGTGCTCTTCTCGGTACCTAAGCGCTACCACAAGCGCGCCAACAAGCGCAACCTTCTGCGCCGTCGCACCAAGGAGGCATATCGCCTTAATAAAGAGGCTATTACGGTTATCGCCACCGAGCGAGGCAAGGCGCTCGATATGGCTCTTGTCTACTCTGTAAAGGAACTTGTGCCCTATAAAACTATCGAAAATGCAGTGCGCAGAATTCTTCAAGAGGTTGGCTCAACTATGTAAAAGGGTGTTCAATTACCCCTTTATACTCCTTATCCGCTTCTATCAGATATTCCTATCACCCCTAAAGCCGACATCTACCTGTCGCTTTACGCCCACATGCTCGCAATATGCCATAGAGGCCTTCCGCAAGCACGGACCGATTAAGGGGTTGATACTCACCATCTGGCGTATCCTTCGATGCAACCCCTGGGGTGGTTCAGGGTACGACCCAGTCCCATAATTTCTTGTGAAAAGGGGCATCCTTCGTCCTATCCCAAAAAAAGTGCCGTCAATGAGTAGTACGCTAAGTACAACCCATCGACGGCATTTTTGCGATAGAACAAATTATGCCCCTTCTGACAAGAAATTCGGTCGTGGGGTTTAGAGAGATTACTTCACCACTATCTCGTCGACAAACAAGAATCCCGAATAGTTGCTGCGGTGTGCCTTGTAGCGAATATAGCGTGCCTCAACTTCGCCCTCCCAGCCAAATGACTTAAACGAGGGGAGTTCATCGACAACAATCTCGTGAGGGATATCGGCAATCTTGGTGTAGTTCTCGCCATCGGTAGATACCGCAATCTCCACCAAGCAGGGCATATAGACACCGGGACCGCAAATCTGCATAAAGTCGGCTGCGATAGAGTGGATTGTGGTTACCTCCTCCATATCGATAATTATATCTACGCCACCACGACCAAGGAAGCCCTGCCAACGCTTGTCGGCATAGGTCCAAGTGCCTCGCTTACCGTCGGTTAGCGTAGCATCACCAGCCGCCTCATACTGGGGTGCCCAGTAGAACGAGGGGTAGATATATGTTACCCTCTTGCCACGCGCGAGGTGGTCAACATCCGTCTTTGACTCGGGGCGGTTGCCTATCTCGTTTTTAAGGTCGAAGGGCGAATATCCCTCCTCAATCATACGGTCTACAATCTTCACGGCACGGGGGCGGAACTCCTCGAAATTCATATTCTCGCGCTCCGACCAGCCAATCTCGGCAACGGCAATAGCGCGTGGCCAGAGCATATGCTCGTAGTGGTCGTCCTCGACGATAAACTCTGCCCAAAGGTTAGCCTGCACACCCTTGATATGGCGACTTACCTCGGGAGCCATCGTTGCGGGTGCAGGGTCATAAGAGTAGACCTTATCCAACGGCAAGTAGCCACCGATAGACTCGGGCTGTGAGTATGGGGCATCCTGCGGAGCATCGATATAGCAGTAGCCGTGTGGCGACATAATAGCATCGTGACCAGCCTCGGCAGCGGCGATACCGCCCTCCTCGCCACGCCACGACATAACGGTAGCGTTGGGTGCAAGGCCACCCTGCAAAATCTCGTCCCAGCCGATAATCTGGCGACCACGCTCGTTGAGATAGCGCTCCATACGCTCAATCATATAGCTCTGAAGCTCATCTACATCCTTCAAGCCCTCCTCACGCATACGGCGCTGGCAATCTTCGCAGACCTTCCAGTTGTCCTTGCCACACTCGTCGCCACCTATATGTATATACTCTGAGGGGAAAATTTCGATTACCTCATCCAAGATAGCCTGCATCATCTCGAAGGTTGCCTCCTTGCCGATGCAGAGGTCGCCTTGGAATTGGGGGTTATTGGTACACTTAAGTTCGGGATAGGCAGCCAAGACCTCGTCGGAGTGACCAGGCATCTCAATCTCGGGAACGATGGTGATATAGCGGTCGGCAGCATAGGCAACCAACTCTCTTGCCTCCGCCTTTGTGAGGTAGCCGCCATAAGCACCCTCCGTGCCCTCGTCGAGGTGCTGACGACCTCCCTGCCACCAGCTCTTCCAGTCGTTGGGTGTACGCCACGCAGCATAGCTTGTTAGGCGGGGATAGCTCTCAATCTCAAGACGCCAGCCCGCAGCATCCGTTAGGTGGAGGTGGAGGCGGTTCATCTTGAGGCGTGCCATCATATCTATCTGACGCTTAAGGAAATCCACCGTGCGGAAGTGGCGCGAGATATCAATCAGCACACCACGATACTCAAAACGGGGGTAGTCCAAAATAACGCCTGTCTGCCACTCACCCGCCTCGACCATCTGGCGTACCGACTGCAAGGCATAGAAAGCACCCGCAGCACTCTGTGCCGTGATATCGACTCCGTAGGGGTAGGTTAGGATAACATAGCCATCCTCTTGCTCCATACACTCGGGGAAGATATTGATAGAGATAAAACCGCTCTTGGCGTGTCGCTTTACGCGCTTAAAGTCCAACCCCGCAGCACTTACCGCAGCCTCCAAACGCTCGGCATCCGCCTTGTCTGCTCCACTGATATTGAGCTTGAGTGTCTGCCTAAAATTGAAGGGCTCGGCGGGGGTACAGTAGCCATCTACGCAGATGCCGCCCTGCACCCTTACTGGTGCGGGAGTGATGATATTCTCTTGTGCCGAGAGTGTCAGAGTGCCAAGTGCGATGGCAAAAAGTGTAGTTAATAGCTTGATAGAAATTCTCATAGTTTTAGGTATAATTTTTACAAAGATAGAAAATTTTACTCTGTTTTCAAAGAAAACACTTATATTTGTAACCAGAAACTTATACCTAAAACAAATGAAATTTACCGTGAGAATAGACAAAAACTATCAAGCACCCGCAATCGAGGTTGTGGAGTGTGTAGTGGAGCAGGGCTTTGAGGCAACAGGCGGAAGCGAAACGGGTCTCACCGATTTTGAAAACGAAAACGAAATCTAACTCTGCCACTATGAAACACTTAAAACTACTTTTTGCATCGCTCGTTGCACTCTTGGCGGTGGCTTGCGAGCAAGTCGCTATCGAGACCATTCAGCCCGAACAGAAGATGGTCGAGGTGGCTTTTGAAGCGACGGCAGATGAAACGCGCGTAGCCCTCGATGGCAACATAGCAACTTGGGAGGTCGGCGATAGAATCTCGGTGGGTCTTAATTCTGGATTCAATTCAATGTCCTACGCCGAGATGGAGATTCGCTCGGCTGGCGATATCTCGGCAGATGGCAAAAAGGCCACATTCCGAGGGTCAATCCCCACTGGTAGCTACTATGGTGTAACGGCACTATATCCTGCACAAAGCATCAATTTCAACGAAACAACGCTTGACCGTAGCGCTGTCAAAAACATCTATATGCGCTCGGTTATCTCAAGTAACGACACGCCAGTTTTCACGGCAAGCGAGGGCGAGAGTGTAGTTGTGCCTATCTCGTTTAGCCATCTTATGCACAAGATGGATTTTGCGATTACCTCCGAGAATAACGGCCTTTAATACCAATAATATAGCCGTTGAGATTAGCGCAACAAGCGATGGCTCTTCGATAGCATTTCCCGAGAAGCAGACCTGTAATTTGCGCTCTAATTCTATCTCAGTAGCAGAGAGTGCAAACTCGATTCTTGCCTACGGCACAAGTGCTAACTTCTCGACAATGCTCTTCCCGCTTGGCACAACGACCGATGTAGAGTTTACCTTTGGTGTCTATATCGATGGCGAGAAGAAGTATGAGGTAAAGAAGGGCCCGTTCTCAACATTTACGATGTCGGCAGGAAAGACCACAAAGGTAAACTTGCAGTTAAGCGACGATAATAGCGTTACGGGCGGTGGCGAGATTGTTGCCGAGCCTATCGAGCTAAGCGCCACCAAGAGCACAATCAAGGCAAATGGCGTGGATAGCGCATCGCTGAGCGTTACGACCGAGAGTGGCGAGGATGTAACGGCGCAGTCGACAATCTATATCAATGGCGCGGTGCTTAATGGCACAACCTTCCTCACAACCTCTGCGGGTAGCTACACACTCTATGCAGAGCGCCTTGGCGTACGCTCTAACGAGCTTATAATCACCGCCGAGGAGGTTACCGCTACAGGCAAGACTATCGTCTTTGCCGATGGCGTAACGCTCACCTCGGGCTGGTACGATGTAAACAAGTTCAAGCAGGGCGACAATGGCGATATCCAGATGTGCTGGGCAGCCTCGGCATCAAACATCATCCAGTGGTGGCAGGACCGCTATGTGGCAATGGGTGGCACACTTCCCGCAACTGCCGTTACGGGTGCAAGCACCAAGACCTAC
>JAFTVX010000004.1 GCA_017465575.1 Alistipes sp.
CCATATCGTTTGCCTCCACAAAGTCCCAGTTACCATAGAGCAGACGCTCCTTTGTTGCCTGGTCTCGAATCTTATTCAAGGCAGCCTCATAGACCTGACGGAATGCGATGTTAGGGTTATCAAATACCGAGAACGGAACATACGCCTCGCCCTCACGGCATACCACTTTATCGCCATTCTCATCCTGCACGAATCGACTACGCACCCAGTTAATAGTGGGGTTGGTAGTAAGCAACATTCGTGGAGTCTTGAAGGTCTCGTGGGTACGCCAACGAAGACGCGAGAAGAGCACCTCGACTGCCTTTTCCGAAATCTCCGACACCTCATCGACCATTGCGATTGTGTACTCCGAAGAACCGAATCGCTCGAAGTTGGGGTCCGAGGGAATGTCGGCCATCTCCTTCATAATGATAACCGAGTCGTTCCAGAATGTGAGCGTACCTTCAAGGTTGTTAATCTTGTAGTTTATATCCTCCTTCAAGCCCCAATCCTTCAAGATAGTTTTGATGGTGTTCCAAGTAGACTCTTTGAGCGATTTGAGAGTCTTACGGGCCACCACTGCACGGATATTCTCGAAGCGCATACACGACGAGACGAGCCATACGCTACCGACATATGACTTACCACCTCCGGCGGCGCCACCTCCCAAGATTAGCTGGGGAAGATTCTGTGACTTACAATGCTTACACTGCGGTTTGTATTGAGGATTTCTCTGCTGGTCATAGCCAATAAGAACCTGCTCGATCTCAGCCCCACAATGTGGACAGTAGTTTGGTTGCAAGAGCTTCCACAACTCATACTGCCGAGGGGAGGGGCTGAAGTCGATATGGATATTGCGCGGTGCTTTGAGTTTATTGACCGCCATCGCTTAGTAGATTTCTATGGTGATGTCGGTTTCCTTCTCAAGAAGTGCGTATAGTTTCTTGAAGGTCGCACGAGAATTGAGAACCTTGCCTTTGACAGTGTTCTCACCAACGATGATGCAACCACCCGAATCATCCTCGGTGTTGCCCCAGTGAATCAAGATACCCAAGAAGTGGGGAACCTCGTGGAGGTATGGCATCTTACGCTTGAACTTCGGACTATACTCCAAAGTAATCTTGTATGTTCCGGTTGGAATTGCGGTGCGAGCATAGACCTTCTCCTTGCACTTGCACGGAATCCAGCGCGAGGTATTAGGACAACTATCGGGTAGTTTACGAATGACATCCTCGATAGTGTTACAGAAAAATGTGCCGTCGATACTGAGGTCGCCGATAGTATATTTCGATCCCTTGAATTTGCGTCTTAATGATAGTTTCATACTCTAATCTTTTTATTGAAAGAGTAGAGATTTGCGGGAATTAAAGTTTTTGAAATGTCCTCGTTAATACTAATAAACATAACTCAGGCGGCATTAGTGGGCATAAAACCAGGTGTAAGAGAACATTTTTGTTAAATTCGCGACTCTGTCTCCCAAATAATTTTTAACTTTGTATCTTGAGTTTATTATACAGTAATCGCAAATATTTTAGATCATTGTCATAAGTTGTCAAAATATATGCGGAGATTTGCAGCAAGGAAAGAATATGAAGGCAAAAGTTGACATACTCGAAGGTAATATACCAAAAGAAATAATGGACGCTCTTCTTCGCGACCATACTACCCAGCGCAATATATTTTGGGCGACCAAAGATTATGAGCAATGGGGAGATGGTTATGCCGAGTCTGATGAGATTACATACGAGAAAGTTTGCGACAACAATAAGATTATACCTCGTGTCTTGAAGGATAGGCTTCAGCAGACTGCTCGTTCGAGAGATATGGCAGAGGTATTTACTCCGTCTTGGGTATGCAATGCCCAAAATAATTTGATCGACAACGCATGGTTTGGATGCGAGGGTGTGTTCAATGTTGAAGTTGAAGAGAATGGCGTACATTCATGGATTCCAACCGCTGAGTCTATTGTGTTCCCAGAGGGTAAAACTTGGAAAGACTATGTAAGAGATAACCGTATGGAGATAACATGTGGTGAGGCTCCGTATATTACCAGCCGTTACGATGCGACCACTGGCGAACTAATCCCCGTTGAAAAACGCATAGGACTTCTTGATCGAAAGTTGCGTGTAATTAATGAGAATGTCCATACATCTGGTGAGTGGCTGACTGCGGCGCAAGAAGCCTATAAGAGCATATATGGCTTTGAGTGGCAAGGAGATAATCTACTGCTTGCGCGAGAGGCTATGCTGTACACTTTCATTGAGAACTATGAGTTAAAGTTTGGGAAACGCCCGTTAGCAGCATCTATCAAATATATAGCGTACATCGTATCGTGGAATATCTGGCAGATGGATGGTCTTAAAGGTGTTGTGCCAAACTCTTGTAAAGATACTATCATCCCGTCTCTGTTTGGCGATGATATAAAGACTCCTTGCAAAGGATGCGCTGATGGAGGATACTATAATCACACTGGAATTTATTGCTTGATTAAGGATTGGAGAGCAAAAGATCCTCAGACAAACAAGTTGGGCAAGAAAATTCGCTTTATTGATTTATTCAAGTAGAAAAGACTCAAACAACGATACAACCTATGGCTAAATTTGTTTCATCGTTAAAAGCGAAACTTATTTATGTTTTCCGCATAAATGATAAAGCTCACGCAGGATGCCTTAAAGTCGGAGAGGCGACTCTTTCGGATGAGGAGAACTTGTGGGGTTTAACACCATCGAGCCACCTTTTGAATGTAGCAGCCAAGAAGCGTATCAATCAATACACGCAGACGGCTGGTATTGTCTACGAGTTACTATACACCGAACTCTCAATATTCACTCGTGGCGGAGCAATTATGAGCTTAACCGATGGTGAGGTGCATAAGGTGCTTGAGCGTTCTGGTATTAAGAAGAAGGTTTTTGACATTGAGAATAAAGCCAACGAGTGGTTTATTACAGATTTGGAGACCGTTAAGAATGCTATCCATGCAGCGAAGGAGGGTCGAATGTCTCTCTCTGCAAAAGAGGTAAGTACCGAGCGCAGTCCGATTATTTTCCGTCCAGAACAGCGCGATGCCATCGATAAGACCAAAAAGCAATTTAAGAAGAGTAATCAGATGCTTTGGAACGCAAAGATGCGTTTTGGCAAGACCCTCTCTGGCTTGCAGGTCGTCAAGGAGATGGACTTTGCCCGAACCCTTATCCTTACACACCGCCCCGTTGTCGATGCAGGTTGGTTTGAGGACTTTACCAAGATATTCTACGACACTCCAAAGTATCGTTATGGCTCGAAGAATAATGGCGAGAGTCATACATCATTGGAGCGTCTTGTTGCAAAAGAGGGAATTCACTATGTCTATTTTGCCTCAATGCAGGATTTGCGTGGCTCATCGCTTGTTGGTGGCAACTTCGACAAGAATGACCAAGTATTTGCAACGCCTTGGGACTTAATTATTGTTGATGAGGCACACGAAGGAACGAAAACCGAACTTGGTGAGGCGGTAATGAAGGAACTAACCAAGACTCAAACAAAGATACTTCGTTTGTCAGGTACACCATTCAATCTGTTTGATGACTACAAGGAGGACGAAATATACACTTGGGACTATGTGATGGAGCAACGCGCCAAAGCAGAGTGGGATTTGACACACTTTGGCGATCCTAACCCATACGCAGGTCTGCCTCGTCTTAACATCTATACTTACGATCTTAATAAACTTTTAGACGGCTATGGAGACTCAGAGTTGGCGTTCAACTTCCGAGAGTTTTTCCGCGTAGATGAAACTGGAGAGTTTGTTCATAAGAAGGATGTTGAGTCGTTCCTCAATCTGATTTGCAAAAAGGATTCGGACAGCAATTATCCATATTCTACAGAGGAGTACCGCGACAACTTCCGCCATTCGCTTTGGATTGTGCCTGGCGTAAAGGCTGCAAAGGCATTGAGCGCGATGTTGCAGTCTCACGCTGTATTTAGCCAATTCCAGGTGGTAAATGTTGCTGGAGAGGGTGATGAAGACCAGGAGCGAGATGATGCTCTCGAACTTGTAAATAAGGCTATCGGCAATAAGCCAGAGGAAACATATACGATTACTCTCTCTTGTGGTCGCTTGACAACGGGCGTGAGTGTAAAAGCGTGGACAGCAGTCTTTATGCTTGCAGGCTCGTTTAGCACTGCGGCTTCAAGCTATATGCAGACTATTTTCCGCGTTCAAACTCCTGCTACTATTGGTGGTAAGGTGAAAGAAGAGTGTTTTGTTTTTGACTTTGCACCTGACCGCACATTAAAGGTTATTGCAGAAACCGCCAAGATTTCAGCGAAAGCAGGTAAGACTACGAGCGATGATCGCAAAGCTGTGGGCGACTTTATCAACTTCTGTCCGATTATCGCATACGAAGGCTCAAAGATGATATCCTACGATGTGCCAAATATGCTTCAGCAGTTAAAGAAAGTATATGTTGAGCGTGTTGTCCGTAACGGTTTTGAGGATGGTTATCTATATAATGATGATTTGATGCGTCTCGACTCTCTTGAGCTACAAGAGTTCGCAAAACTCAAAAAGATCATCGGCTCTACCAAAGCTATGCCTAAAAGTGGAGAGATAGATATCAACAACCAAGGCTTCACGAATGAAGAGCACGAGCAGTTAGAGAAAGCAGAAGATAAAAAGCGCAAGAAGAAAGAGTTAACAGAGGAGGAAAAGCGTCTGCTCGAAGAGAAGGCGGAGAAGCGTAAGAATCGCGATACAGCTGTTTCGATTCTTCGCGGCATCTCTATCCGTATGCCATTGATGATTTACGGTGCAGATTTGACTGACGAGAGCAAGGAGATTACCCTCGACAACTTTACCTCACTTATAGATGACGGCTCTTGGGATGAGTTTATGCCAAAAGGTGTAACAAAAGAAATATTTGAGCAGTTTAAGAAGTATTACGACCCAGAGGTATTCTGCTCCGCAGGTAAGCGCATCCGTGCAATGGCGAAAGCGGCTGATGCTCTCGATATAGAAGACCGCATTGAGCGTATAACAGCGATCTTCAACACCTTCCGCAATCCAGATAAGGAGACCGTCTTGACTCCTTGGCGTGTTGTCAATATGCACCTCGGAGATTGCTTGGGTGGCTGGGTATTCTATGATGAGACAAAGGAGAAACAGATTGTCGTTCCTCGTTTTGTCGATAATGGCGATGTTACCCGCGAGGTTTTCGCCTCCGATGCCCGTATTCTGGAGATTAACTCCAAGTCGGGTCTCTATCCTCTCTATATGGCGTATTCCATATATCGCACTCGCTTACAGGAAAAACTGGATGAGGCAGATACAATGGAGAACACACCAGAACGCCACCTCAAAGTTTGGGATGCGGTACTGCGTGAAAATATCTTTGTTCTCTGCAAAACGCAGATGGCAAAGAGCATCACTCGCAGAACATTGCGAGGCTTCCGCCCCGTGAAGGTAAATACCCGCTACTATGAGGATTTAATCAATCAAATATCTCATAAGACTGCTAAATTTATCTCTCAAATGAAGCAGGGTAAAAATTATTGGAAAGCAAACGAAGATAATGATATGAAATTTACAGCAATAGTGGGGAATCCTCCATACCAAGTAATGGATGGCGGGGCAAAGGCAAGCGCAACTCCAATATATAATTTATTTGTGGATGTAGCGAAATTGATTAAACCTCGCACGGTATCAATGATTATGCCAGCAAAATGGTATACAGATGGGAAGGGACTTGGGGAATTTAGAACTAATATGCTTAACGATAAGCGGATCGCTAAATTAGTCGATTACGAGGATTCTCGTGATTGTTTTTCTAATGTTGATATTGCTGGTGGCGTGTGCTATTTCCTTTGGGATAATGAGCATAATGGGAATTGTGAATTTACGAGCATTTGTCAAGGTGTCAAAAAATCTTCTTTGCGAGACTTGTCTGCCGATGATTCATTCATTAGGAATGTTGAAGCTGTTGGTATTATAAATAAAATTACAGCCCTTACAAATGAGTTTTATAGTTCGAGAGTTAGTACCCAAAAGCCATTTGGCTTGCGAACTTATGTTACCCCATTAGAACATGGCGACATAATTTTGAAATACAATAAAGGGAAAGGTCCATATGAGTCTTCCCTCATAACCACAGGTAGAGAAATGATAAACCAGTGGAAAGTAACTATATCATACCTAACTGCGGAGCATGCTGGTCAAACCGACAAAGAAGGTCGTAAAAGAATTTTATCTTCATTAGACATCCTTGTACCGAATGAAATTTGTACTGAAACATATATGGTGGTAGATTCGTTTGACACTCGTGAAGAAGCAGAACATTTGTTTTTATACCTCAAAACACGATTTGTTCGTTTCTTAATAAGTCAATTGGCTTCAACTCAGCACCTATCCAAAGAGAAATTTGCGTATGTTCCTATTTTGAATTTTGCCAATACTTGTGATATAGATTGGAACAAGTCAGTTGCAGAAATAGACCAGCAACTCTACGCTAAATATGGACTTGATGAATCAGAAATAGCCTTCATCGAATCTAAAATAAAAGTAATGGAATAATGATTCCTGATGATTGTAAAGAATTGACGCACACAGAGTATCTGGCTCTTTTGGAGAAAGTAATGAAACTGACCAAAGAGCGCAGACGCTCTTGTATGTGCCCTGGATGTTCAAATGATGCTATATTCTCACATGTATTTCAACGTAGGAATCAACAGCTTGCAGAGATAACAACAAATGGTAAGGTGTTAGCTTTTACATACAACCATTTGTTTGCTTTTTTGCGAAGCGAGCCCCTACTTGGGTATAAAGAATTAGGCGTGTCAAAGCAATTTGGATTTCCTGGTTTTTGCAATACCCATGACACAGCATTATTTGCTCCAATAGAAAGATCGGATAGCATAGTTGATTGGTACGACGAGAGAAATCAATACTTGTTAGCCTATCGAACATTATGTAGGGAGATTTATACAAATAATGTGATGTATGAGTTCGCATCAGATATATTGCATAGATGTGTATTTGGCGAGAATGGCCTTTTTTTAGCGTATAAGAAAATACAAGCAGATTGTAGTTATTCCATCCATATTATGAATAAATACAAGACATTACTTGAAAAGGGTATTTTCTCTTCCGACTATTCTTCTTATTATTTTAAAGTCGTCCAACTTCCGTTTAGATTAGAATTATGTTTAGCGGCACCAATCGTAATTCGTGACGAGTGTAAAGGTCCTTACTTTGGACCAGATAAAGATAAGATTGTAGACCCAATAAATATTATAGAGATTTTTCCATCAAATGGTAAAACCATTATACTAATTGGCTGCCTTGACGGAGCTCCAAATAGTTGGGCTGGGGAAATATTTGGAAATCTCCAAACTGAAGAAATAGAGGATATCTCATGGGCATTACAGGATATATTGTTCAGAGCGGAATTCCATTGTATATCAAAAGAACTGTATGACGAAATATCAGAAGACATTCCATTATTCCTTGAAGAATGGTATAAGCAGAAAGATAACCTGTGCTCCAATATGACTTACACATCAGATATCTTTAGAAAGCCCATTTTAAGACGATTAGGATACAAAGATGAATAACCACTATAACAAAAGTGCGTCCCAAAAGACGCACTTTTGTTATAATACTTTATATAATACTTTGAGTTCTCCGTTATCCGACTCAAAAAGGAATCTTCCGTTCTTCAAGATGCACTCGTGAGTCTTCTCATCTTCTGCATCGTTGTTGAGCAGCATTTCTGCTCGCTCATTTGAAATCACCTTCATCTCCACACCCTGAACAGTTGCATTGGTAGCGTCTGCAGGTATTGCCAAAAGTTCATCTAATATCATTGCCCCAATTTATTATGTGGCTCAATGTCCCCTTGAGCACGATGTTTGCCTAAACAAAAGAGCGTGGGACATAACCCGCTGCACTCTTTGGCTCTGGTAAACCATACTCGCAAACAAGTTAGCCCACGCAACACGTGGGCGATAACCGTCACATCGCGAGTATTTGAAATGTACCAGACTTCAGAGTGCAATGCTAGAGCTAACGCTTTCTAATATGTATTTGTGTAGTCTTGCTACACACGTAAGGAACTAGTTCTTACTAGCCTCAACAGAGACTTTGCGGAACTCCTTCATCAACTTCTCAAGCTCCAATGAAGCCTTACGAGCACGAGTTCCAGCCGCCTTGTTACCTTTCTCTACCTGCAACGCAGCATCCTTTGAGAATGCCTCGAATGCCTCATTGATTTTTGCTACCAATTCTTTCATAGTGTCTATTGTTTTAGAATTCAACTGCAAAGATAATAGAAATTTCTTAATCTTGATATATATACATCATTCTCCTCTAATTGCTTTTGATAAATTCGGATCATCAACTAAATCTGCGATTCTTTCCATCTCTCTAGCAACAGAGTCATTAAGAACATGAGCATAATGGAGTGTCATTCGAGTATTTGTATGCCCAAGCATTTTTGAAACAGTCTCCAACTTGATATTGTTTGCCAGAGTTATGGTTGTGGCAAAAGTATAGCGGGCTGTATGCATTGTTAGATGCTTTTTGATGCCGCAAAAATCGGCTATCTCCTTTAAATATGAGTTCATCTTCTGATTTGCATACACAGGAAACAGAGTACCTTTAATTTTGCACAATGGGTGCCCCTTATATTTTTTTATTAGCTGTTGAGGGTAATCAAGCAGAGGGACAAAAAATTCTATCTCTGTTTTTTGTCTTTGCTTGTGTATCCACATTCTACCTTGAGCGTCTTCAGTTATGTGCTCAGGCTTCAAATTATATACATCAATAAAGGCTAGACCTGTGTAGCAACAAAATACAAAAATGTCTCTTACTATATCGAGGCGTTCAATACCAAACTCCTTTGAGCGTATAGTATTAACCTCTTCAATTGTCAAAAAATCCTTGACCACCTTTTTTTCTGAGAATTTTATACCAGCAAATGGGTCTACTGTTATCCAGCCATTAGCGATAGCTAAGTTGGTAACTTTTTTCAGACACTTCATATAGCGGATCATCGTATTTTGAGCCACCTTTTTCTTTATCTTAAGGAAGGTTTCGAAATTACGAATCATCTCTCCATTTAAGTGCTTCAGAGGTATATCGTTTACCTTGCTCTTTTCAGCTAGCATCTCTCTTAAATATTTTAGACATAAACGATATCGACCTAATGTGGTCTCATTGTATTCTGTTCCCACTAAGAGGGCTATACGAGAGTTGTGTTCTTCAAAAACTTCGAACAATAATTTGCACTCTTTGTGCTTACCGAGAAGCGCCTCCTTAATGTATACGGGACTAGCATAGCCGTCATTTTCAATAGTCGTCGAAAAGATCTCCATTGTTTTTGCGCGAAGACTTTCGAGATGCTTGTTAATTTCAATATGAACAACACTCTTGCCAGTAGCTCTTTCTTTACTCTGATCCCATAAAGAAGGCAGAATCTTTCTCTGTGTGTTAAGTTCTGCGTGTTGACCGTTGCATGTTATACGCATAAGAATAGGCGTTTCGCCTGATTTGCCAAGTCTGGTTTTGCGTATAAAAAACCAAACACTAATCGCTGTACACTGCTTCATAGCTTTACTCTTTTAAATGTTGGACAATTCGAAGTCATTTAAAGAGTAGTGTAAAACTCAGAAAAGTAGTGAGATATGCGGAAAAAAGTGTACATTTTTTAAGGACCCTAAAATGTACACTCTATTGCACATCCTAGTTGCTTTATTTCTCATCATTTTTCCATAGTGACGAGAAAGAAAAAACCCTGATTTCTATTGAAAATCAGGGTTTTGCTTAATTTTTCGTTTTCTTCAAGTGGTGCCACCGGGATTCGAACCAGGGACACAAGGATTTTCTGTCCTTTGCTCTACCAACTGAGCTATGGCACCATCGTTATGTCTGCCTAACCTTGGTTAAGCGAGTGCAAAGATAAGCACATTTTTTATTTCTGCAAACTTTTTTGCGAAAATATTTTCAGTATTTTGTGTCGTGTATCGCTAAGTTATTGTTTGTCAGTTATTAACGCTATAAATAATTTTACTTCTTTTATTCCTCGTACTCCTCATAGCTCTCATACTCTTCGTACCCCTCGTACTCCTCTACGGGTATATCTGTCGAGAGTGGGCGAGGTGATGGATTGCCGATAGTCGGCTTCTTGCGCTTGATGGTGATAGTCTTCTTGGGCGGAAACTTATGGATACCGTTGCCAGGAGTGAGGGGTAGCTGCTCATCTGGTATTTCAGTAGCATCGTATGCGCAGCCAACAGACATAGCCACGATAGCGCACAGGCTAAGCACTCTCGATATTGACTTTATATTCCAACTATTCATACTCTTCAAATTCATCGTACTCCTCTATTTCAGCTACATAGTCCGCAGAGAGCGGTCTGGGTGAGGGGTTATTAATTGTAGGCGTCTTACGCTTAATGGTAATTGTCTTCTTAGGTGTGCTGATAATGCCATAGTTGGGTCTGTTGGAATCCATCGGTCCTGACACCATCGGCTCCATATCCTCGCATCCCATCACCGCAAGGGCGATAAGGCATAGGGCAACCACCTTGATTATATCGTTTATCTTAAAGGTCATAGCACAAAGATAGTATAAAGTTTCGAATTCTACAAGCGCTCTACTTGTCGCTTAGCGCATTTAGCAATGCCTCGCTATGCTCCACGCCCGAACTCTTAATCTTCTGTTTGAGGTTGTAGCGGTAGCGTGATATCGACACGGGGTCGCTATCGAGGAAGATACTGATGGCACGGTTTGAGAAGCCCGCAAAGGTGTATAGCGCAATGCGTAGGTCGCGCTCCGTAAGGCGTGGCACCTCGCGCAACTGTTCCATAACATTGTCGCGATAGCGGTTTACGGCCACCTCCAACTCCTTGAGGCGCTTGTTGTCGCTCTTGATAGCATCAATCGTCTCGTTGAGCTTGTCAAAGACCAGATTCTTCTGGCGCGACGAGCCACTATGGTCGTAGTAGATGTCGCATAGGTGGTTAAGCTCCGAGAAGCGGTCGAGATACAATGCACTCACCGATGCGGTCATCTCCTCGGGGAGGTTGCGGTTGGCAAGTTGTAGCTCCTCGATGGTGGCAATATACTGCGCAATATCGTCGTTCTTCTTGCGCATACGATAGCGAATATAGAGCGCAATGGCGATAAGCGCAATGACTATTCCTGTGTAAATTAGCGTATTACGCTGACGGAAAAGGGCTCTTTCACGCTTCTCGCTGTTGAGTGTCTTTTGCAACGACTCCACCTCGACATTCAGCACTGGTTGCTCCAAGACTTCGAGTATTAACGCATCCTGCTCGTTCTTGTTTTGCTCGTGCCACATAAGTGCTGTAGCCGTGTCACCAAGCGTGCGATGCACCACATAGAGGGTGTAGTTTACCGCCTCCTCATCGTAGTCCTCTGCCTCGGTTGCTTTGACGATATTCCTCTCGGCACTCGCCTTGTCGCCATGCGCTGCATCGCAAGTTGCTCGAAGGCAGTAGTAGTGGCAAAAGTCGAAGAGTAGGGCATCGTGTGCCTCCACTCTGTCGAGCACCTCAGCGCACTTTGCGTAGTCGTCTTGCTGCGAGTAAACCTCAGCCAAGCCCATCAACGCCTCGCAGAGCAGGTAGCGATTGTCGCTCTCGATGGCGTACTCCGTAACCTCGTTGTAGAGCGCAATTGCCTCTTCGTAGTGGCGCATCAACAGCTCCGTTGTGCCCATCTCCATTCGCGCGTATATATGGTGCTCCGTAAGTCCCACCTCGCTGAAACAGTCAGCTGCCATGGCATACTCATCATAGGCGTTGCGATAGAGACAACCCTCGCCATAGAGGTCGCCACGGGTGCGGTGTATAAGACCCAGCAAACGCTTGTTGTCGTACTTTGTGAAGGACTCCTCTGCCTCCAACAACGCCAACATCGCCTCGGGCATCTTGCCCATCGCCTGCATAACGAGCGCGTGTTGATACATCGCCCTCGCTCGCTCGTCGTGGCTGTCGCTGAAACGATAATACTCCATCATCGGCGCTGTCAGCGTGTCGCTCTCGACGATTATGCGGTTGTAGTAGTAGGCTTCGCTTAGCACCAAGGCGTAGTGCGCTCGGTCCCTATCGCCACGCACCTCGCTTGGCTCGATGCTCTCCATTATCGCCAAAGCCTCCGCCGGCTCGCTCTCTATAATGGCCTCGGCACGCTCGATGTTCCGACGAATGTCGGCACTTGTCGAGCACCCTGCAACCACGATTGCAACCACAGCTAAGAGGGTGTATTTCGTAAGTCGTTTCATCATAAACGCTTCTTTTTTAGGTTTTGCTTAGTGCAAAGGTACTCACAATAGTTACGCTATGCAAATTTTTGGCTGTCAAATTTTTCCAGATTGCCCTTTGGAAATAACTCTATATCAATGCTTTGCATTTTTCCGATTTTCGATTTTTTCCACCCCTCGTTTTTCTATCTCTATTTGCTCGGAAAAGGGTACTTTTTTTAGGGTATGGGGATGAGTAGGAGTGGGCAGAGAGATTTTCAGAGAGAGGACAGGGAGTTTTTCAGAGAGAGGACAGGGAGATTTTCAGAGAGATTTTAGCGAGGGCTGTTTTTTCTCTCTGCCCTCTCTCTGTTTTTCTCTCTGACCACTCTCTGTCATTCTGAACGCAGTGAAGAATCTCTCGGTTTGCACTACCATTGACCGCCCTCTAAGCCTTGAGATCCTTCGCTACGCTCAGGATGACACGCTGGCTACTAATTGTTAACAGCTACCTTTGTTGGCACGGGTATCTAAATAGTTACCCGCACGGGTGTTAAAAATTGCACCTAAATAGGTCGCCCAAAGATGATGCGGGTACTAAAAATGACACCTGTGCGGGTGTTAAAAATAGTACCTAAATAGGTTAACCCTATGATGATGTGGGTACTAAAAATGATACCCGTGTGGGTGTTAAAAATGACACCTTGGAGGTCGGCTGTATAATGGCGCAGGTGCTAAAAATAACACCTGCAAGGTGTTAAAAATAGTACCTAAATAGGTTATCAAAGATGATGTGGGTGTTATTTTAATACCCGTGAGAGGTTGGTGGAAAGGTTACTAAACGCTTTTGTCATCTCTCTGTCTTCTCTCTGTCTTCTCTCTTTAATGAGTTAAGATGTGTTACTATGGGTTAAAATGCTTTTTTGCGGAATCTTTCTAAATACTAATAATTCTATTGTTGGTCATTCTGGACGAAGTGAAGAATCTCCCAGTCTGCACGACCCTCGACCGCCCACGAAACCTCGAGATCTTTCGCTACGCTCAGGATGACACGATGGCTACTAATTGCTAACAGTTACCTTTGTTGGTGCGGGTATCTAAATAGTTACCCGCATTGATTATTTATGTAGAGTAAGTTTATCTGGAGAAGGGTAGTTCGTCGGAACTCTTGATATATCAAAGGGTAAGTCCTTTAGTTTCGAATCGCTTAAGCTACACTCCATCAGATTATTTTCAATGCAATATGAAATTATGATTTTTAGATAGCGACGAAGTATTAATATTGGAGGGAACTCACCTCGTTGCTCAAACCAGGTAATTAGGTCTTTAGCACCCTTTGAACTATTACAATGCTTACACACGCGTATATAATTGTCTGACGACTC
The DNA here is from genome assembly GCA_017465575.1 of Alistipes sp. GTDB lineage: Bacteria > Bacteroidota > Bacteroidia > Bacteroidales > Rikenellaceae > Alistipes. Next base: position 13,605 of record JAFTVX010000004.1, read on the forward strand.
CATTCCATTTTTGACTCTTGGCAGAATGTGGTCAATCGAAATATCGCTGCTGTTACCGCAGTATGCACATCTGTCGCTATTGATGAGTTTAATCTTCTCATCATCCATTATTGTCCCGATATGCATACTTCCGTTCATTAGCCCTTTATGTAATCTTGCGCGTACCATAAAACTTACTTTTGTGTACTTTTTCTCTTGGTTAGAGATTGCATAATGTGCCATAGCAAGATTAGCATACGACCAGTAGAGTAGCTCTTTGACGGTAGTAAACCTTTTGTCTGATGTGTCGTTCATTGTCGTATTTATACTATGAAAGAAGAGCCAATCACTTAGGTTGGCTCTTCTTATCGTATTGATATAGAATTGATTACTTAATCTCCCAAGTCTGGCCTGAACGAAGAAGGTCGTCTACGCACTTAATCTTTGCAGCGGCCTTAACCTGCTCAACCTGTTCGGCAACCTTGACATCGTAGACATTCTCGTCGTCAACATCGCGGATAACGCCGACTGCTACGGGGTACTCGGGGTACTTCATAGCGGCAAGCATCGAGTGGAGGGTAGTGTCGGCACACTTTGCGTCGTGTACCAAAACATCGTCGATAGTGTAGCCGTCCTCACCAATAGTTACGGGCTTGAGGCGCATATTCTCGAATACAAGACCCTTGTTCTTATCCTTGCCGTAGAGCATCTTCTCGCCGTGCTTGAGCAAGATAGTGTTCTCCTCGCGAGTAGCCTTGTCGCCAGCGAACATTGCGTGGGTCTTATCGTTGAAAATCATACAGTTAACCAAAGCCTCGGTAACGGCCATACCCTTATGCTTAGCGGCTGCCAACAAGCAATCCTTAGTAAGCATTACCTCCTGGTCGATAGTACGAGCGAAGAAGGTACCCTTAGCGCCAATAACCAACTCACCAGGGGTGAAGGGCTTCTCAACAGTACCGAAGGGTGAGGTCTTGGTAATCTTACCCAACTTAGTGGTGGGAGAGTACTGACCCTTGGTCAAGCCGTAAATCTCGTTGTTGAACAAGATGACATTGAGGTCGATGTTACGACGAATAGCGTGGATAAAGTGGTTACCACCGATAGCCAACGAGTCGCCATCACCAGTACATACCCAAACCGAGAGGTCGGGGTTAGCGGTCTTGATACCTGTTGCGATGGCATTTGCACGACCGTGGATGGTGTGGAAGCCGTAGGTCTTCATATAGTAGATGAAGCGTGATGAGCAACCGATACCCGAAACGAAGGTGAACTTGTTGTGGGGCTTGCCGAGAGCGTCAGCCACCTCGGGCATAGCACGCTGTACGGCGTTAAGAATGGCGTGGTCGCCACAACCGGGACACCACTTTACCTGTTGATCGCTCTTGAAATCAGCGGGTGTATACTTAAAATCTGCCATAGTCTTCTAATATATTATAAGTGGTGTGAATTATAACATTGAGTTAACCTTATCCTTAATCTCGATAACGGTGAAGGGCTGACCCTCAGTCTTGCCGTAAGACTCGATAACGACATCCTGGAACTGCTGACGGAGGTAGTTAGCAAACTGACCCTCGTTGAGCTCGCAAACAACGATACGCTTGTAGCGCTTCAAAGTCTCGGCAACGCCCTTCTGCATAGGATAGATGTAGTTGAAGTGGAGGTGTGCAACCGACTTACCCTCCTCCTGCAACTGCTTAACAGCGCTGTGGAGGTGGCCACGGGTACCGCCCCAACCAACAACCAATACATCTGCCTCCTGTGCACCAAATACCTCCAACTCGGGCAACTCCTCGGCAACAAGCTCAACCTTGCGCTTACGGGTAGTTACCATCTCCTGGTGGTTCTTGGGATCGTGCGAGATTGTACCACGCAAGTGGTCCTTCTCCAAACCACCGATGCGGTGCTGCAAGCCTGCCTTGCCAGGGAATGCCCAGCCACGAGCAAGCTTCTCGTTACGAGCGTAAGGCAAGAACTCCTCACCCTCACGAGGCTCTACGATAGGAGGAACGATAGCGGGGTAGTCAGCCATTGAAGGAATCTTCCAAGGCTCCGAACCGTTGGCGATGAAACCGTCAGAAAGCAACATTACGGGAGTCATATGCTCCATGGCAATCTTACCGGCCATAAATGCATAGTGGAAGCAGTCGCTGGGCGATGATGCGGCGATAACAACCATAGGACACTCACCATTTCGGCCATAGAGTGCCTGGTTAAGGTCGCTCTGCTCGGTCTTGGTAGGAAGACCAGTCGAGGGACCACCACGCTGAACATCAACAACAACCAACGGAAGCTCTGCCATAACTGCCAAGCCCATAGCCTCACTCTTAAGTGAGATACCAGGACCCGAAGTGGTGGTAACTGCGAAGTTACCAGCATATGCTGCACCGATTGAAGTACAGATACCTGCAATCTCGTCCTCAGCCTGAACGGTCTTAACGCCCAAGTCACGACGCTTAGCCAACTCCTCGAGGATTACGGTAGCGGGAGTGATAGGGTATGAACCACAGAAGAGGGGAAGACCCGACTTCTCTGAAGCAGCGCAGAAGCCCCAAGCGGTAGCGGTGTTACCGTTGATAGAGCGGTAGATACCCTTCTCCAACTCTGCGGGAGCTACGGTGTAGTTGTTAGCAAACTGGTGGGTGTTGGCTGCATAGTTGTAACCTGCCTCGATAACCTTCTTGTTAGCCTCGGCAACAGCGGGGTTCTTCTTTGCAAACTTTGAATCAAGGTAAGTCTTTGCGTAGTCGTCGGGACGGTTGTACATCCAGAATACGATACCCAAAGCAAACATATTCTTACACTTAACGATAGCCTTGTTGTCCATACCAGAGTCCTTCAACGCCTCCTTGGTCATAGTGGTAATGTCGGGAATTACGACATTGTAGTCCTGGAGGTTAAGCTCGGCGATGGGGTCAAGGGTCTTGAAACCAGCCTTCTTGATGTTGTCCTCGGTCATAGTGTCGCCATCGATGATGACTGTTGCCGAAGGCTTGAGCCACTTACGGTTGGCGATAAGTGCTGCGGGGTTCATCGCAACGAGAACATCGCAATAGTCACCGGGGTTGTCCACACGGCTAGCGCCGATGTGTACCTGGAAACCCGATACACCAGCTACAGTACCCTGTGGGGCACGAATCTCTGCGGGGTAGTCGGGGAAGGTAGAGATACCATTTCCGAGCAGTGCCGATGTGTCCGAGAAGAGTGTACCGGTGAGCTGCATACCATCACCCGAGTCACCCGAGAAACGGATAACGACATCCTGCAACTGCAAAGCGTTTACATTGTCCATTGTAGTGAAGTTTGTAGTTTTATGTTATTAGTTTGTTGTTTTCTTTCTACGATGTTTTGTGCCACGATTATACGGCACACCATAATTTCATACAAATGTACGAAAAAAAGTACAACCGAGCAACTTTTTCTCCAACAAATTCCAATAAAAAATAGGGTAGTATCCCAATAGTCCAAAACTCCTACACTCTTAATGTCCTATCTCTAACAACTAACAACTAATAACTAATAACTAATAACTACAAAAATCGGAGACCGCCCCACAAGTGGAACGGTCTCCTCCCATTGTTATGAAATAACTATTACTCGAATAGCCTTAAATTACTCCTGCAAAGCTGCGTGAGCCGCTGCAAGGCGTGCGATAGGCACACGGAAGGGCGAACAGCTTACATAGTTCAAGCCAGCGTGGTGGCAGAACTCTACAGAAGAGGGCTCACCGCCGTGCTCACCGCAGATACCGCACTTGAGCTCGGGGCGAGTGGTGCGACCCTTGAAGACAGCCTCACGGATGAGCTGACCTACACCATTGCGATCCAAAATCTTGAAGGGGTCATTCTTCAAAATGTTGCGCTCGAGGTAGATAGGCAAGAACTTAGCGATATCGTCACGCGAGAAGCCAAGAGTCATCTGAGTAAGGTCGTTAGTGCCGAATGAGAAGAACTCGGCAACCTCAGCAATCTGGTTAGCTGTAACAGCTGCGCGAGGAACCTCAATCATAGTACCTACGAGGTAGTCGATGCGGTCGTTGCGCTCTGCGAATACAGCCTCAGCAGTCTTGTCGATGATGTTCTTCTGGTAGCGGAGCTCCTTGTGGTTACCTACCAAGGGAACCATGATCTCCACCTTAACGGGAGTACCAGAAGCCTTAACATTCATAGCAGCCTCGATGATAGCGCGTGCCTGCATCTCGGTAATCTCGGGATAGGTGTTACCCAAGCGGCAACCACGGTGACCAAGCATGGGGTTAACCTCGTGCAAAGTCTCAACCTTAGCCTTAACCTTCTCTACGGGGATACCCATAGCGTCGGCCATATCCTGCTGATCCTTATCGGTGTTAGGAGCAAACTCGTGCAAAGGAGGATCGAGCAAACGAACGATAACCGGGTAGCCGTTCATAACCTTGAACAAGCCCTCGAAGTCGCCACGCTGCATAGGAAGCAACTTGTTGAGTGCTACACGACGACCATCCTCATCGTCCGAGAGAATCATCTCGCGGATAGCCTTGATACGGTCGCCCTCGAAGAACATATGCTCGGTACGGCAAAGACCGATACCCTGTGCACCGAAAGCAAATGCCTGCTGTGCATCACGAGGAGTATCAGCGTTAGCGCGAACATTCATCTTAGAGTACTTGCCTGCAAGCTCCATAAGCTGACCGAAGTCGCCGTCGAGGTTAGCAGCCTGAGTAGCAACCTGACCGAGGTAAACCTCACCGGTAGAACCGTTCAACGAAATCCAGTCGCCCTCCTTAATCTCGTAGCCATTAACCTTGATAGTACGAGCCTTGTAGTCGATCTCCAACTCACCAGCACCCGATACGCAGCACTTACCCATACCACGAGCCACAACGGCAGCGTGTGAGGTCATACCACCACGAGCGGTGAGGATACCAGCAGCATCCAACATACCCTTCAAGTCCTCGGGTGAGGTCTCGATACGAACGAGGATAGCCTTCTGGCCAGTTGCGTTGAGCACCTTCTCAGCATCGTCAGCGAAGAATACTACGGGACCAGTTGCTGCACCAGGAGATGCGGGAAGACCCTTAACGATAACCTTAGCGTTCTTGATAGCGCTCTTGTCGAATACGGGGTGCAAAAGCTCGTCGAGCTTCTCGGGCTCGCAACGCAAAACTGCGGTCTTCTCGTCGATAAGACCCTCACGAAGCATATCCATAGCAATCTTCACCATTGCAGCACCGGTACGCTTACCGTTACGGCACTGCAACATCCAGAGCTTACCGTCCTGGATAGTGAACTCGATATCCTGCATATCGGTGAAGTACTGCTCCAAGTGGCGCTGAATACCGTCCAACTCGGCATATACCTCGGGCATAACCTCCTCCAACGAAGGATACTTAGCCTTACGCTCCTCCTCAGAAATGTTCTGAGCAGCAGCCCAACGCTTCGAACCCTCGATAGTAATCTGCTGGGGAGTACGGATACCTGCAACGACATCCTCACCCTGAGCGTTGATGAGGTACTCACCGTTGAAGATGTTCTCACCAGTAGCTGCGTCACGCGAGAATGCTACACCAGTAGCAGAGTTGTCGCCCATGTTACCGAATACCATCGCCTGAACAGAAACGGCTGTACCCCACTCCTCGGGGATGTTGTTGAGCTTACGGTAGAGGATAGCGCGCTCGTTCATCCAAGAGCCGAACACTGCGCAGATAGCACCCCAAAGCTGATCCCAAGCGCTGGTGGGGAACTCCTTACCAGTCTGCTCCTTGATAGCCTTCTTGAACGAAGCAACCAACTCCTTCAAATCATCGGTCGTAAGGTCTGTATCGTTCTTGATGCCACGCTTCTCCTTCTGAGCGTCGATGATAACCTCGAAGGGATCGTGATCCTCCTTCGACTGAGGCTTCATGTCGAGCACTACATCACCGTACATCTGTACGAAACGGCGATACGAGTCCCAAGCAAAACGGGGGTTGCCAGAGAGCTTTGCAACAGCCTCAACAGCCTCGTCGTTCATACCGAGGTTGAGGATGGTATCCATCATACCGGGCATTGAAGCACGAGCACCCGAACGAACTGAAACCAACAAAGGAAGGGTAGTGTCGCCGAACTTGCGACCTGTGAGGTTCTCGATGTTCTTGATAGCTGCCTCCACCTCGGGACGCAACAACTCGATAACACGCTCCTTGCCCTCCTTGTAGTACTCGGTACATACATCAGTTGTGATGGTGAATCCCGGAGGTACGGGGATACCGATAAGGTTCATCTCGGCGAGGTTGGCACCCTTACCGCCAAGCAACTCTCGCATCTTGCCATTACCCTCGGCGAGCTTGTTACCGAAGGTATAGACGCGCTTTACATCTGCCATAATCGTTTTGTTTTTATAGTTAAAAAATAATTAGTTTGCGACAATTTGGGCTATTCTTCCTACGAATAGCCTACAAAAGTAAATAAAAAAATCGGAAATTACAAAGATTATGCACGAAAATATGCACACTATGTGTGGGCTTTTGCCCCTAAGACGATATTTCTTGTGGTCGACGGCGAAAAACTACCTCTCGATAGTGCCACTACCTACCAACTTGTCGCCTGCGTACCACGCGGCGAACTGACCTCGAGCGATGCCACGCTGAGGCTCGTCGAAGAGAATGTAGAGCGCCCCCTCGTCGATGATAAGCTCTGCTCCTTGTAGGGGTTGACGATAGCGAATACGCACCTCATAACGACGGCGCTCGCCCTCTTGCATCCTATCCACAGGGTCTACCCAGTGAATATCTTTTGGCTCTATCCTCAGTGCTTTGCGATATAGGCCAGGGTGGTTGTCGCCCTCGCCAACATAGACAACATTCTGCTCGACATCGGTGCCGATAACAAATAGCGACTCCTTACGGCCGCCAATGCCCAAGCCCTTGCGCTGACCGATAGTGAAGAAGTGTGCACCATCGTGTGTGCCAATCTTCTTGCCATCACGCACCGTGAGGCGATAGGGCATGCTATGTGCCTTATAATCATCGTCTGCCGCATCCCTTACGAAGCGGGGCGAGTGGGGTAGTATCTCGTGGACATTACCCTGCTTGGCAGCAAGTTTTTGTTGAAGAAATACGGGAAGGTCGACCTTGCCTACGAAACAGATGCCCTGCGAATCTTTGCGCTTGGCGGTGGCTAAGCGTTGCTCCTCGGCAATGCGCCTAACCTCGGGCTTTAAGAGATGCCCGATAGGGAACATGGCATAAGATAGCTGTTCCTGAGTGAGTTGGCAGAGAAAATAGCTCTGGTCCTTGTTCGGATCGCTACCAGCCAACAAGTTATAGTGTCGGGTGCCCTCCTTGTCGGTCCACTCCTCCAAACGGCAGTAGTGTCCCGTGGCAACCTTGTCGGCACCCAAGCGCAATGCCTCCTTAAGGAAGACATCGAACTTTATCTCGCGGTTGCACAATACATCGGGGTTGGGCGTACGACCCGCCTCATACTCCGCAAACATATAGTCAACCACTCGCTTGCGGTACTCCGCCGAGAGGTCGACATAGTGAAACTCGATATCGAGTCGCTTAGCTACAAGCTCGGCAAATACTTGGTCGTCGTACCAGGGGCAATCGCCCTCCAAAGTGCCTGTCGTGTCGTGCCAATTGCGCATAAAGAGGCCGATGACCTCGTGCCCCTGCTGCTTAAGCAGATAGGCGGCCACCGACGAATCGACACCTCCCGACAAGCCTACGACAACCCTCATCGCCGAAACTACTTAATGAGCTGCATAAACTCATCGCGTGTGCGAGGATCAGAGAGGAATACGCCAGTAAATGCCGATGTGGTAGTTACCGAGCGCTGCTTCTCTACGCCACGCATCTGCATACAGGTGTGGCTTGCCTCGATAACAACAGCAACACCTAACGGATTGAGAGCCTGCTGAATGCTATCACGAATCTGCACCGTGAGGCGCTCCTGAACCTGAAGACGACGAGCGAAGCACTCCACAACGCGCGCAATCTTCGAAAGACCGGTGATATGACCGTTGGGAATATAGGCTACATGGGCCTTGCCGATAAAGGGCAACATATGGTGCTCGCATACCGAGAAGAGCTCGATATCCTTAACCAAGACCATCTGCTGATACTCCTCCTTGAACATCGCCGAACGCAAGATTGCGATAGGGTCCTGAGCATAGCCCTTGGTGATGAACGACATAGCCTTGGCTACTCGCTCGGGGGTCTTGATAAGACCCTCACGCTCGGGGTCCTCGCCCAAAAGACGCAATATCTCGCGGTAGTGCACCATTAGCTGCTCGATGCGCTCGCTGTTGTAGCAATCCTCACGCTTATAGTTTGAAACAAACTCCTCCATATACATATTTAATATATTACAACTCCAAAAGACCCTCGGGCAGGATAAACTTGATAACCTCGCCCTCGAAGTCGATATGTGCTATAAACTCCTCTTGTGCAGGAACTAAATGCTCCCGACCATCAATCGTTATCTCGAATAGGGGATTTGCCTCGCTGTCGATATAGTCCGTAAGCTCACCGCGAAGGTCGCCCACCGCAACCGAGAAACCAACCAAATCCTCCATATAGAACTCGTCGTCGCCCAACTCCGACTCCTCCTTCTCGATAAATATCTCGCGACCCACCAAGAACTCCTCGGCACGACGCTCTGTGTCGATATCATCGAAGCGAGCCACAGCACCCGACTGACCACGACGCTCCCATTCCGAACAAAACAGAGGAACCGCGAGCTTGTCTATCTCGACAAACAGCGGTTCCTCTTTTCGGAAATCGTCGGGGAAAGAGCCGTATAGCGTAATCATTACGCCACCATCGGTGCCAAAGAGGCGACCTATGCGTCCCACGGCGATCATAGCACCTCGAAGATTAAGCCTCCTCTGCGGGAGCCTCAGTAGCCTCAGCAGCCTCCTCAGCAGCCTGTGCGGCAGCCTCGGCAGCGGCAGCAGCCTTCTTCTCAGCGATAGCAGCAGCACGCTCCTCCTTAACCTTAGCCTCGGCAGCAAGCTGAGCCTTCTTAGCAGCAGTTGCGTCAGATGCGAGCTTGTTGCTCTTTGCATCAATCTTAGACTGCTTCTCCTCTGCCCACTTGTTGAACTTTGCCTCAGCCTCAGCCTCGGTGAATGCGCCCTTAGCTACACCGCCCAAAAGGTGCTTCTTATACATTACGCCCTTGTACGAGAGAATTGCTCGACAAGTATCCGTAGGTTGTGCGCCCTTAAGTAACCAATCCAAAGCTCGGTCGAACTTCAAATCGATTGTAGCAGGATTCGTGTTGGGGTTATAAGTACCCAACTTCTCGATGAACTTACCATCACGTGGCGCTCTGCTATCTGCGGCTACGATGTGGTAGAAAGCATAACCCTTCTTACCATGACGAGCCAAACGAATTTTAACAGCCATTTGCTATAAAAATTTATTGGTTAATAATAATACGCATAACCCAATTCGGGTTTTTTAGCGCGCAAATATACGGACATTTTCCCAATCTGCAAAACTTTTCTTAAGAAAATCACAGAAAATCATCGACTTTATGGTGGTTTGTGGTCTGTGTTTTGCTGTTCGTGGGGTGTAAACCTTTAAAATAATATTTTATGTTACCTCAAAAGAAGTACAATCGTATGCCCTCGGTCTTTGCCGATTTGTTTGCCGACCAGTGGCCCGAGTTGTGGACACGCCGTACCACAACACCTCAAATCAATGTCATCGAAACGGACAAGAAGTTCAAAATCGAGATTGCTGCACCTGGTATGTCGAAGGATGATTTCAAGGTGGAGCTAAATGCTGACGGTCAGTTGGTTGTCTGCCTCGATAAGGAGACGGAAAAAGATGGCAAGAGTGGTGAGTGTTGCGGTGATAAGGATTGCGAGAAGGATGAGAAGCACCACTATCTCCGTAGGGAGTTTACCTACTCGTCGTTCTGCCAGATTTTTAACCTGCCCGAGAGTGTCGACCGCGAGAAGATTGAGGCAAAGATGAAGCACGGCGTTCTACGCATCAAGTTGCCAAAGAAGTCGGGCGCAGATGCTGAGAAGACAGCAAAGATGATTGCTATCGAGTAACGAAAAAGAGTAGTCTTTCGGGCTACTCTTTTTGTGGTATATGATGGTGAGTTAAAATGAGTTAAAATGGGTTAAAATGTTTTTTTTATGAATTATAAAAACTAATCATTTTCGCCTTTTCGCAGTCGTCGTGAGATATCGGCTACGGTGCGCAGTAGCGCCCAACTAATCATCGCAAAGGCAAAGAGTAGAATCGCTGCCGAAATGGAGATAATCTTAATATTCTCCATCTCAACGAACATCGGCATAATCAATGCTCCAAAGGTGCAGAAAAGACCCAATACAAGGATAATATCCGCAGCATTAACAAGCACTGCCTCACGGAATGTATACTTCGATTTTGGGGCGGGTTGTGCATTGGTGTAATTCTCCACAACTACACTCTCGGCGATGCCCTCCACCTTAGCCTCATTTGATGCCTCTTCAGGTCTATCGGCACGGCAGTTGGGGCAAACGCTTAGTTCGCTTGATACCAGAGTATTGCAGTTGCGACACAACCACTCTCTATTTGCATTCTTCTCCATCTTCGTTGCTCGATTATTTCTTTGCCTCGGTGTGGTCAATATCACAACCTGCGCAGTTGCCCGAACAGATGTTGTCCGAGTCGCAATCGTTCAATCCCATATCCTCGCGAGTCTCCTGCACGGCGCACTTAATGCCCATCTTCTGCATATTGGGATTTGTCGAAATCTCGGACTGAATATGGTGGCCTTTGAAGATGTAGGTTAGCGACATTGCCAATGCAAAGAAGCCTACTACCGCAATGGCGGCGATGACGGTTACTAAAATTGTTGACATATCTTTTTATAAAAACTATGTTTTTAGTTGCTTTTTCGGCTGCAAATTTATATATTTGCACTGTAATATGCAAATGTTATAGTCGTGTGTTAGATAACGGCTGTATGTAATTGTTTTATATTCATTTAATTAAGAATGCGAATAGTTATTGCAGGTGCAGGAGATATGGGCACTCATCTTGCCAAGATGCTGAGTGGTAATGGCCATGACATTACGGTCGTGGATGTTGACCCCAAGGCGTTGGTTGAGGTGGGTAATCTGGTCGATGTTGTTACCGTTGAGGGCGACACCACACAGTTCTCGGTGTTGCGCAAGGCGGGCGTAAGAAAGTGCGACCTCTTTATCGCTGTGCGCTCGGTGCAGAACGACAATATACTCTCTGCCGTTATGGCAAAGCAACTCGGTGCGAAGAAGGCCATTGCGCGTGTCGATAGCAGCGAGTACCTTGAGCCAAACAGCAAGGAGGTATTTATCGATATGGGCATCGACTACATCTTCTATCCCGAGCAGATTGCTGCCCGTGAGGTTATCAACCTTTTGGGTCATACCTCGACTACGGAGTATGTCGACTTTGCCGGTGGCAAGCTCTCGATGGTTGCCTTCCGTTTGGAGCTTACCTCGCCATTGCTGGGTCGCAAGGTTATCGACCCCAGCTCGTCGGACGATGAGTTGGAGTACCGCACCGTGGCCATTGTTCGTGGCTCTCGTACCATTATCCCCACTGCCGACGACCGCTACGAGGAGGAGGATATGATATATGTCCTTACGCGTCATAGCGCTACGCAGAGAGTTGTTGAACTCTCGGGTCGCAGGGAGTACGAAATTCGCAATATGATGATTCTTGGTGGCTCGCGTATCGGTGTCCGCATCGCTAACGAGTTGCAGAACGATATCAATGTCAAGTTGGTGGACTACAACGCCGACAAGGCATATCGCTTGGCCGAGATGTTGGATAAGACGCTCATTATCAACGAGGATGGTCGTGACACCGAGGCTATGATGGAGGAGGACCTTTCGTCTATGGATGCCTTTGTTGCGGTTACGGGTCGTAGCGAGACCAATATCCTCGCTGCGATGCTTGCCAAGCGTATGGGCGTAAAGCGTGTTATCGCCGAGGTTGAGAATATCAACTATATCTCGCTTGCCGAGAGTATCGGTGTCGATACCATCATCAACAAGAAGTTGGTTACGGCATCGAATATCTTCCGCTTTACGATGACCACCGATGTTCAATCTATCAAGTGCCTCACGGGTAGTCAGGCCGAGGTACTTGAGTTTATCGTTAAGCCCAACTCGGAGGCTACAAAGTCGCGTGTGCGTGACCTTGGTCTGCCTTCGGACGCCGTTATTGGCGGTGTGGTGCGTGGCGATAGAGTATTTATCGCCGTTGACGACACGCAGATTAACGCCTACGACAAGGTCGTGGTATTTGCGATGCCCGACTCGGTGATGCGAGTTGCCGAGTTCTTTAACTAACAACGCTAAACCTGACTTACGACACAAACGACACAAAGACACAATTATTAACCCTTTATGTATATAGCTATTGCAGGTAATATCGGTAGTGGCAAAACCACACTTACCGAGCTTCTGACGAAACGCTACAACGCTAAATCCTACTACGAGGATCTCTCGAACCCCTACATCAACGACTTTTACGAGGATATGAGTCGTTGGTCGTTCCAGTTCCAGCTGTGGTTCCTTGGTAGCCGTATCCAGCAGACTTTCGATATGCTGGCAGATGGTGCGGATACCGTTGTGCAGGATCGTACAATCTACGAGGATGCCCATATCTTCGCTCAAAATCTCCACGATATGAGCCTGATGTCGGCACGCGACTTTGGTACCTATATGAAGATTTTCAACCTTCAGTCACACATTATCCCAAAGCCCGATGTGCTCATCTATCTCAAGGCGAGTATCCCTACGCTTGTTCGCCAAATACGCAAGCGTGGCAGAGAGTATGAGCAGAATATCGATATCGGCTACCTCACACGCCTTAACGACAAGTACAACAACTGGATAGAGAATATCTACGATGGTCGTGTGCTTGTGGTGGATAAGGATGTAGATGACTTTGTGGACGACCCCACGATTATCGACCGCATCTGTGCCTCGATTGAGGAGATTGCCAAAAAGGATAAGTAGCGGTGGCGACAGAGGCTTACATACCCCTTCCCGAAGAGTTTAAGCTCACGATGCGCGAGGTGTTGGGTGACGATGCCGAGAGGTTGTTTCAGGCTCTCGACATAACCCCCGATGTGGCTATACGCCTCAACCCCGCCAAGGTGGCTAACGCTCCCGAGGGTGAGCCTGTGCCGTGGTGCAGTTTTGGTCGCTATCTTGCTGAGCGACCACAATTTACGCTCGACCCCTTGATGCACGGTGGCGCCTACTATGTTCAGGAGGCGTCGTCGCAGTTTGTCGAGCATCTGATGCGTGATATTATCGCCGATGGTTGCCGTGTGCTGGATATGTGCGCAGCACCTGGCGGTAAGAGTACCGTCTATTCGATGCTTGCGGGGCGTGATGGCTTGGTCGTTGCCAACGATATCAGCCGTAGCCGTGCCTTGGCGCTCAAAGACAATGTCGAGCGTTGGGGTATGGGCAATGTGGTGGTTACAAACTCTGAGCCTCGACATATCGCCGCCTTCGAGCACTTCTTCGATGTTGTGGCTGTCGATGCTCCCTGCTCGGGCGAGGGTATGTTCCGCAAGATGATGGAGGCACGCGAGGAGTGGTCGCCATCTTCGCCTGCGGTCTGCTCGGCTCGTCAGCGTGAGATTTTGGCGGAGGCGTGGTCGGCATTGTGCCCAGGTGGTACGCTACTTTATAGCACCTGCACCTTCAACCCTACGGAGGACGAAGATATCGTTCGTTGGTTGATGGAGGAGTATGGCGATGAGTTGGAAGAGAGCGATAGGGTGGCTACCGAGGATAGTTGGGGCATTGTCCGCGCGGATATTGGCGCCTTCCAGTGCTTCCACTTCTATCCGCATAGTGCGCGTGGCGAGGGCTTCTTTGCTGCTATCGCCCGCAAGAAGAGTGGCGCAATTCGCCGTGTTACACCCAAGGCTCGCAAAAAGGTCTTTGCAGCGGTCAAGAGTGCCGATGCGGATGCTGTGGCACGATGGGTTGATGAACCCAAGAAGATGACCTTCCGCCTTATTGGCGAAGATATATATGGATATAGAACGGCTGTTGTTGAGGATGTTACACGCCTTGCCGAGTCGCTCACGGTGCTCTCGTCGGGTGTCGAGATGGGGCAGATTTTCAAGGGTAAGCTTAAGCCTGCCCACGCTCTCTCGCTCTATGTCGGTCTAAATCACGATGCTGTGCCCGTCGTTGAGGTCAGCCTCGATGATGCTCGCAACTATCTGCGTAGAGCAGATATCGCGGCTCAGCAGTTCGATGAAGGCATCAATGCCGTAAGTTATGGGGGTGTTGTTATCGGCTTTGTCAAGCGCATAGGCAACCGTTGCAACAATATGTACCCCAAGGAGTTAAGAATACAAAATTTATAATATAAACAACCTAAAACCTAAAACTAAACGAGATGGCAAAGTTACTCTACTCAATGGGTGAGGTTACTGAGATGTTCGATGTCAATGCTTCACTTATCCGTTACTGGGAGTCGAAGTTTGACTGCATCAAGCCTCACAAGAACAAGAAGGGCAATCGTATGTTTACCCCTTCGGATGTCGAGAACCTGAAACTTATCTACCACCTTGTAAAAGAGAAGGGTATGACCCTCGAAGGCGCTAACAATACGATGAAGCGCCGTGGCAAGAGTGTTAAGCGCGATGTCTCGATTTTGGAGCGTTTGCAGAATATCCGCGCTATGCTTGTCGAGGTGCGCAACTCGTTGGGCGAGGATAGCCCTGCGGAGTACGAAGCACCTATCGAGGCTGTGAACGACCTTATCACCGATGTCGAGGCCGAGGCAAAGGCAGAGGTTATGGAGGCCGTAACAACTGCCGAGGAGCAGAAGGAGGAGCCCGCAGCGGAGGAGGCACCTCGTCGTCGTGGCCGTCCTCGCAAGGTTGTTGCCGAGGAGTCAGCCGATAGTGCCGAGAAGAGTGAGAAGCCCGCAGTGCGCCGTCGTGCGAAGAAGAAGAACGACGAGAATAAGGAGCTCTTCCCCTTCTATGAGCAGTCATTGTTCTAATTTCGTAACAAGATGAAGATTAAAGATTTAGCTGCTGCTATCGAGAGCTTTGCCCCACTCTCGCTTCAGGAGTCGTACGACAACTCTGGACTTATTGTCGGCCATCCCGAGGACGAGGTGCATAGCGCACTCTTGGCTGTCGATGTTACCGAGGAGGTGCTCGACGAGGCAGAGCGTGAGGGTTGCGATATCATCATCACTCACCACCCGATAATCTTCCACCCCCTCAAGCGCTTCAACTCGTCGAACTATGTCGAGCGCTGTGTCGAGCGTGCTATCCGTCGTGGCATCGCCCTCTATGCTTGCCACACTAACCTCGATAGCACCGTTGGCGGTATGAGCTGGCAGGTGGGCTCGATGATGGGCTTGAACGATATGTCGGTGTTGCAGCCGTCGGCTCCAGGTGCCGAGACTGGCTTTGGCGTTGTGGGTACACTCCCCCGACCAGAAAGTGCTATGGCGTTGATGAGCCGTATCAAGGCTATCTTCGATGTCGGCGCAATCCGTTATAGCGATATCCCTGCCGATGACTTTATGGTTCAGCGTGTTGCTATCTGCACGGGTGCTGGTGGCTCGCTTATCGACGATGCCCTGCGTGCCAAGGCCGACCTTTATGTTACGGCCGACCTTCGCTACAACGACTTTATGCGTGGCGATAATCGTATGATTTTGGCGGATATTGGCCATTTTGAGAGCGAATTTTGTGCAATTCGCATTTTATTTGATATTTTATCAAAAAAATTTAATACCTTTGCGGTTCGCAAGAGTGTGAACTCGCGCAACCCGATTCACTATTTAGTATAGCGGAGAGGAAATCTGAAGGCAACTTAAATAGAATCTGCCTTAAACAACTTGATAACTAATTTATAGAACATACCTTAGATATGGCACAGAAGAAGACAAACGAAGTCGATTATTCGATGCAGGAGAAGATCCTTGCACTCTACCAGTTGCAGAAGATTGACTCGCAGATTGACGAGATCAACAAGATTAAGGGTGAGCTACCCTTGGAGGTGCAGGACTTGGAGGATGAGCTTGCAGGTCTCAACACCCGTGTAGAGAATATCAATGCCGAGATTGAGGAGCTCAACTCACTCACCCGTCAGCGTAAGCGCGAGGTAGACCAGGCAAAGATTATGATTGGCAACTACAAGGAGCAGCAGAACAATGTTCGCAACAACCGCGAGTACGACGCTATCACCAAGGAGATTGAGTACCAGGAGTTGGAGATTGAGCTTGCCGAGAAGCGTCTCAAGGAGTATACCGCAGCTATCAAGACCAAGAAGGCGTTGATCGAGGAGACATCTGCTCTTGTTGAGGAGCGCACCATCGACTACAAGGCAAAGAAGGAGGAGCTCGACTCTATTGAGGCAGAGACAGCGCAGCAGGTTGCCGACCTCACCGCACAGGCAGAGAAGGCAAAGCAGCCTATCGACGAGCGTTTGCTTGTTGCCTACAACCGTATTCGTAGTAATGTGCACAACGGTCTTGCTGTTGTTACCGTAACTCGTGATGCTTGTGGTGGTTGCTTCAACCGTATTCCTCCCCAGCGTCAGGTGGATATCCGCCAAGGCAAGAAGCTCATCGTATGTGAGTATTGCGGTCGAATTCTCGTCTCAGAGTAATTTGTTGTGATAAGGGGTCTACTTCGGCCTCTCAGTCAGAAGCCCGAATGGGAAATACATCATAGTATGTCCCATCCGGGCTTCTTCGTGTCGAGACCAAATTAGACCCCTTCTGACAACAAATTAGGCGGAGTGCTGGCTGGAAGGTTGCGAACTGCGCTCCTTGGAGCGCCTGCTACGCAGAGTGGTCTGAGTGGTCTAAGGGGTCAGAGGGGTTGCGCTTGTTCCAAGCGCAGGCTATGCCCCTTTTGCCCCTTATACCCCTTTTACCCCTCCCTCAAAAACCAACAACGCCTACCTCCCTTTCGGAAAGTAGGCGTTTGCGTTACCTATTTATATATATTACAACAAGCGGTTGGTGCGCTCGTCGGGGAAGATGACCTTGGGCTCGAAGGTCTTTGCCTCCTCGAAGTCCATAAAGCCATAGCCCATAATGATGACGATATCGCCAACGGCAGTCTTGCGTGCTGCAGCACCATTTAGGCAGATGCAGCCGCTACCACGCTCGCCCTTGATGACATAGGTCTCGATGCGCTCGCCATTGTTGTTATTGACAATCTGCACCTTCTCGCCCTCGATAAGACCTGCGGCATCCATCAAGTCCTCGTCGATGGTGATACTTCCCACATAGTTGAGATTCGCCTCCGTAACACGCACGCGGTGAATCTTCGATTTCATTCTCTCGATAAACATAGTTTGGGTCGTTTGCTTCTACTTAATACGGATATTGTCGATAAGGCGGATATCGCCAGCCTGCACAGCACAGCAGCCCTGAATACGCTCCGAATCCTCCCAACGCTCAACCTTCTGCATCGTGGTGGCATCCACAGCCTCGAAGTAGATGGTGCGAAGCAAGGGGTTAGAGTCGATGGTCTTAACTGCCCACTCGGTAAGCTCGGCGGGCGACATTGTAGCCATCTTCTCGGCACACTGCTTGATGGTGGCGTAGATGTGAGGTGCTGCGGCACGGTGCTCTGCGGTAAGCAACTCGTTGCGTGATGAGAGGGCAAGACCATCCTCGCCACGCACGATGGCGCACTCAACAATCTCGATGTCGATAGCAAGCTGCTTGACCATCGCCTTAATCACGGCAATCTGCTGGAAGTCCTTCTCGCCAAAGTATGCGCGTGCGGGCTTCACAAGGTCGAAAAGACGGCTAACAACCTGTGCCACACCGTTGAAGTGACCGGGGCGTGTAGCACCCTCCATAACCTTGTCAACCAAGCCGAAGTCAAACTCGCGGGTGTCGGGCTCGGGATAGATGTCCTCTACCGAGGGCATAAATACGATGTCGGCACCGGCAGCCTCCAAAACGGCGCAGTCAGCCTCGGGGGTACGAGGGTAGTTCTTAAGGTCGTTCTTATCGTTAAACTGGGTGGGATTTACAAATACACTGACAACGACGGTGTCGTTCTCCTTGCGTGCACGCTCAACCAACGAGCGGTGACCACGGTGAAGTGCGCCCATAGTGGGCACAAAGCCTACGCCCTCTTTGGGGCAGTTTGCCAAAGCTGCATTGAGCTCTGCTACTCTGTTTACTACAATCATAATTCTATGATGAAATGATGCGACAAAGTTACAAACTAAAATGAAGATAGCAAGCAATAACGGCGAAAAAATGGTCTATATGGGAGGCGAAAGTGCAAAATAGCGCTATTCGAAGTGCGGAAAGTCGCATTGTGGCGTATATCGTTCGCCATCGTACTCATAGCAGAAGGTGTCGATGCCATTCGACATAACGATATAGCGGGCCCCTATAAAGGAGTTGTAGCGTACCACCTGATTAAGCACCGTGCGATCAATCTTTACATTCGGCTCCTTGCACTCGACAACAACCAATGGTTTGCAGTCGCTACCCATAGCCACGATATCGGCACGCTGTGCCATACCATTTAGCTCCACGGGGTACTCCTCGACAATCTGCTCCGAGAGAAAACCGCACTCCGAGAGCATATACTCCACGATATGTCGGCGCACCCACTCCTCGGGTGTAAGCACCAACCAACGACCACGCACACGGTCGAACACCTCGGTGCGACCCTTGGGCGTACGGCGAGCACGAAGCCTAATGGCAGGAAAGTTAAGTGTGGGGTAGTCCGTCATATCGAAATAATAGTTATCTTTGCGACAAAGTTACGAAATAAAATGGAAAAAACTATCAACATTGAGGAGCGTGTAGCGTTGGCACGCCAATATTTCGAGAGTGGCTACAACTGCGCACAGGCGGTTGTGATGGCGTATAACGATATTATGTCGCTTACGACCGACGATGCAGCAAAGATTGCCGCTCCGTTTGGTGGCGGTATGGGTCGTATGCGCGAGGTGTGTGGCACGGTGAGTGCGATGACGATGCTTGCGGGCGCTATCTCGCCATCGTTCGACCCCAAGAATATGGAGGAGCGCAAGGCAAACTATGCTCTTGTTCAGGAGTTTGCAGCGGCATTCCGCAACGAAAATGGCGATATCGTATGTCGTCGCCTTCTCGGTCTTGAGCCCCGTGACGAGCAGAAGGAGACGGCTATGCCCTCGGAGCGCACGGCGGAGTACTACCGCAAACGCCCCTGCGTAGAGTATGTCGCCACCGCCGCCCGCATCGTAGGCGAATACTTGGCAAGGTAACGACAATCGACATACTGAAAAAAAAGTAACGGACACCCCGAAATTCGAGGTGTCCGTTGCTTTTCTTAGTATTCGAGATTACTACTTTGCGTAAGTAACCTTGTCGATGCGATATGAACCATTTGTGCCAGTTGCAGGCATATCGTACTCAAGTTTGTAGTAAAGACCTATTGCGGGAGCTGTGATGTTGTAAACAACCTCGCCAACAGCCAAAGTAGCTGTTACCTCCTCAACAACATTTGCAAACTCCTCGTCAGTTGCAACGATAAGCTTAGCCGAGTTCATCTCGGTATCTACCTGAGTGAAGTTTACCTTAACAGCCGATACTGCGTAGGGCATAGCAACCTTATTCACCACGGTAGCTACCGAATCGTTGGCCTTGCGGCCCATTCTGATAGCTGTCCAAGCGTTGCTCTCCTGGCCATTATTGAAGCTGGAGAACTCAAAAGGATAGCTCTCCTCCAAGGTGATGGTGAAGCTTGCAGTGTATGAGTTAGTGTATGCTGAGGGGGTGCCAGGGAAGGTAATAGACATCTCGGCAATATCAGCAGGATTAATCCACTTCTCCATATAGAACTTAGCATCAACCATCGAGAAGTAGATGTTGTATGCGCCGTCCTCGCCTACGAACTTCATGTTGCCACCATTGTTGTAGGTGGTGTAGGTCTCGCCAACAGTTACATCACAAGCTGAGCCATAGCTCAAATCCCAAGCGCCATCTGCACGGAACTTAAACTCGTTGCCGTTTGCCAACTGTACATTCTCGGCAACAGCCCAGTCGCCATCGATAGTCATCGCTACATCGGTAGCCCAACCAGAGCCCTCGAATGAGCCGATAAGACCCCAGGTGTGGTCGGTAAGACCCTCGATAACTACAACGGGCTCGCCACCATCGGTAGCATCAGCATACTCCTTACCAGGGGTAACAAGTGCTACACGCTCGTTAGCAAGGTCGAAGTATACATCGTATGTGCCGTAAGCCATTGGAGTGATATTCTGGCTACCAGCGCCATTGAGCAATCCATAATACTGGTCAGCATAAATCTTGCCGCCAATCTCCAAACCGTAGTTCTTAGCATCGTTCCACTCGTTGTTAGCACGAATCTTGAAACCGCCCGAAGCAATCTCAACATCGTAAGCTACGAAGAGGTCCTTTGCCTTCCAAGTGTTGTACATAACAACATCGGGAGCAGCCCAACCGTTCAAGTCACCAACTACGCCCCACTCCGAAGCAGTCTCAACGAAGGGAACGAGCTCTACGAACAAAGCGTTCTTGCCCTGAGGAGCACCGTTGTATGATGTACGAATGGTCTGTACGGTGATGGTGTCGCCAAGCTTTGCACCAGACTCAGCCCAGTACTTCTGTACGCCCTCGGGGCTGCAAAGACCATAGATATATACGGTACCTGTCTCGTCGGTAAGGTCGAAGTTGCCATAAGAGGTGTTTGCTACATTGGTGATAACACCAGTAAGCTCATACATTGTAGAGTTGTCCTCAGCAGCTGCCAAGAACTCAGCAACGGTTACCTTCTGAGCCTCAATAACGGGCTCCTCGCCGTCAACATGGCTAACATATACGCCATTACCAACCTGAGCTGTGCCGTTGTAATCGCCGCGAGTACCTGTGATGGTGATAGTGTCGCCTACATTGAGGTTCTCGCCACCTGTCCAGTCGATACCCGACTCGCCAAGGTCAAGACCGTAAACCAAGATTTCACCACTATCGTCCTTGAGGTAGAAGTTGCCATACTGAGTGTTGGTGATAGATGTGATAACGCCAGTAAGCTGATAGGTCTCGCCATCGTCAACCGATGCCTCCAAGAACTCAGCAACGGTAACGGCCTTAGGACCAACAACCTCAGCCTCGGTAGTAGCTGTAACCGAAGCAGCCTCAGAAGCAGCGTAGATGCTCTCGTCAGCGGGGATAGCTACAACAGCGAAGGTGTACTCGGTCTCATACTCGCCAGTGAAGGTGTAGGTAAGCTCCTCGGTGATTACGGGCATCTCGGTGCCTACGGTTATGCTATATGCAGTAGCATTCTCAACAGCCTCCCAAGCAAGGGTAACAACATTGCCCTCTACCTTGGCTGTAACAGCGGGAGTAGCAAGCTGAATCAAGCCCTCCTGTGCAATGGTGTACTTAACAAACAAAGCGGGGTTGTTCTTTGCCTCAAGCATAACCTCAGCCTCACGCTTTACGCCCTCGTTAGCCTCGATAGTAAGAGTCAAGCTCTTCTTCTCGATTACGGTACGGGTAGCCTCTGCATAGCTAATCCATGCTGCCTCCTCGGGGATAACAACATTAACCTCCTCGTTAGAGATAAATGCCAACTCTACCTCGCCACCAGCAGCAGGAGCCTCGATAGCGGTGTTTGCCTCGAACGAGATAGCATCAGCAGTGATAACGATGCTACGCATGATTACGCGAGTCTCGTCGCCAACAAATACAAGAACCTTGCTCTCGCCCTCCATCTCGCCTACGGTGATGTTGATAACACCAGTGTTACCCTCACCCTTAACAACCTCGACATCAGCAACATTCTTTGCTGCGATAGCCTCAACCTCAACTCTCTCGGCGGTTGTATCAACAGTGTAGCTTACCTCGAAGATGCCACCTGCGTTCAATGCCGAGAACTCAATCTCAAGGGGAGTAACCTTAGCTATGGTGATAACCTGGTCGTCAGAGAGCTTGAAGTATACATTCTTCTCGTCCTCAGTAACCTCGATAGGATTAGCAACTACAACATCGCCCTCAGCAACTATGCCAAGCTCTACCCATGTAGTGCCATTGTCGTACGATACATACCATGTGTTGTTCTCAATCTTGAGCTTAGGAGTAACGCCATCTTTACCGTCAGCACCTGCTGCACCATCGTTGCCGTCAGCACCTGCTGCACCACCGTTGCCGTCAGCGCCATTCTCGCCATCCTTACCATCGGTACCTACAGCCTTAATCTTGTTGCCATTCTCATCGAGTAGCCACTCGCCATTCACGGTCCAGTAGTATACGCCACCCTCTTCGGCAACACCGATAACGGGAGTCTGGCCATCCTTACCATCAGCACCATTCTCGCCATCAGCACCATCGTTGCCGTTAGCGCCGTCCTTACCATTCTTGATGGTGATAGAGTCGCCCTTAGCGAAATTGATGGTGTAGCCATCCTCGGTCTCAACTACCTCGGTGATGTAGTCGTGCTTCTCCAACGCTTCGACGATGCCCTGCAACGCCTCAATGTTGGTGTTCATGTTTGTGCACAACTCCTCGAGAGCCTTGATGCGGTTCTCGTGGTCGTTGAGCTTGTCCCAAATAGGGGTATCGTCATACGAGCAAGACGATACTACCAATGCAACCACAAAGGCTGCAAAAGCAAAAAGTTTTCTCATAATTGATATGTTTTTAAAGTGTTGTTGTGTATCGCTTTTTTACGAAACACGCAAAATTAAGTAATATTTATGAATTGGTCAAGTGTTCGCCCATACTTTAAGCCGATATGGGTAGAAATAAAAAACGGACATCTGGTGTGATGTCCGTTGAAATTGGTTGGCTCTCGCCACAACCTTTAGTAGCAGAATACCTTCTCCTTTGCTACAATCTCGACTGTGCCGAGTGTCGAGAGGTAGTTGAGGTCGATATCGTTGGGGTCACCCAAGATAAGATAGGTGTAGGGACGATTCTTGATCCACTCCTGCTGGAATGCAACAACATCGTCGAGCGTAAGCGTCTTAGCCTTTTCGTAGGCAGCCTTTGCTCGGTCGTCGGTCAAGCCCATAAGCTCGTTGCGGAGGAATGTGCTGATAACACCACGACCATCCAAACGGCGAGCCTCAACCGATTTGAGGTAGCTCTCCTTGGCAAGTGCAAAGGCGTTATCCGATACGGGCATATTGTCCACGATGTCGGCAAAAGCCTCGATAGCCTGCTGCACCTTGTCGTTCTGTGTAGCGATATAGGTGGTGAAGTAGTAGGGCATACCTGCCTCGTAACCCTCGTACAAGCCTGCCGATGCCGAGTATGCCAAGCCACGAGCCTCGCGCATCTCCTGGAAGACGATAGAGTTCATACCGCCCGAGAAGTAGCTGTTGTAGAGCTCGATGATTGCATCGTTCTTAACATCGAACACCTCGCCACGGTTCGAAATCTGACGATAGTAAACCTGCTTTGCGGGGTAGGGCAAGATAATTACACGATTCTCCGAGGTAGGCAAAATCTCGCGCTTAACCTTCATAGCCTCGGTCGAGATGGGCGCCTCTGCCACAGCGTGGTGCTCGGCGATAAGCTCCGAGATAGCATCGAGCGACGAAGGACCATAGTAGGTTACACGGTGCTCCAAATCGAAGAGACGAGCGATATGCTCCAAAAGTTCCTCGCTTGTCAACGCCTCGACCTCGGCATCCGACAATGTTACACGGTCGATAAACTCACTACCATAGAGCGCATACTGCGTGAGTGCCGAGAAGTTGGTCTGCTGGTTGAAGAGGCGGTTGTGGCGCGATTTGAGGAAGCTATCCTTGTAGTTCTGAAGGATTGCATCATCGCCAACGAGGTTGCGCAAGTAGCCCTCAACAAGAGCCATCGTAGCCTCTAAGTTCTCCTGCAAACCGCTGATATTGATGGTTGTCTGCTTGTTGTTCACAGAGACATACATCGACGAAGCGAGCTTGTACATCTGCGCCTTGAACTCCTCCAATGACATATCCTTAGAGCCGAGCAACGCAGCATAGCCACGAGCAATGCTCATCGCTGGGTCGTAGTCGTTACCGAGGTTGAAGGTGTACGAAAGCTCGAAGAGGTCGTTAAGCTCATTCTTAGCATAGAGCAGCTCAACGCCCTCGGCCAACGCTTTGCGTGACATATCCTCGTCGAAGTTGATAAACTCAGCCTTCAAGGGCTCAACAACGCTCGTCTGCACCTCCTCCAAGAATGCCGAGCGGGCATCACGGTTGGTTGAGATAGGGGTAATCTGAGGCTTCTCAATCTTCTTCTGTGTGGTATCCTCGCCCTGACGCTTATAGATAATTGCGTAGTTGTCTGTACGAAGATTCTCCTTTGCCCAAGCCACGATATCCTCCTTTGTGATATTCTCGAGGCGCTTAAGCTCGTTAACTACGCTCTCCCACGACTGGTTGGCGATAAAGGCATCGACAAACATCTCGGCGCGCGAACGGTTGTTCTCCAAACTATTCATCTCCCAGAGTTTGTTGTTGGCAATAGATGCATCGATAAGCGACTCATCCCACTCGCCACGGCAGAGCTTATCAATCTCGGCGAGGAGCAAATCGCGTACCTCCTCGAGTGTCTGACCCTCCTTGGGTGAGCCCGAGAGAGCCACCTGACCATAGTCTACGCCAGGATATGCACCACCACGAGCCGAAAGAGTTAACTGCTTCTGGTTGATATCCACATCGATAAGACCGCACATGCCGTTCGATAGTATGCTGCTTACCAAGGGCAAGATATCAGCATCGGCGCTATTTTTGCCACCTGCCTGCCAAGCAATCTGCACGCTCTCCGACTCCTGACCCCATACGGTCTTTTCGCGAATCTTAGTGATAGGCTCGTCGCCAGCGTACTCAAACTTTGGAAGCTCGGCGTTAGGCTCCATATCGCCAAAGTACTTCTCGATGATGGCAATCATCTCGTCGGGATCGAAATCACCCGAAAGGCAGATAGCCATATTGTTGGGTACATAGTAGGTCTTGTAGAAGTTCTTGATATTGGTAATCGAGGGGTTCTTCAAGTGCTCCTGCTTGCCAAGCACGGTGTGCTGACCCGAGGGGTGGTTGGGGTAGAGAAGCTCCAACATACCATAGTATACCTTATTACCATCGCGCGTAAGCGACATATTGTACTCCTCGTATACAGTCTCCAACTCGGTGTGGAAGCCACGGATTACATTGTGCTTGAAGCGGTCGGCCTGCACCTTCGCCCAATTCTCAATTTGGTTTGAGGGGATATTCTCGACATAGACGGTCTCGTCCATCGAGGTCCAAGCATTTGTGCCCTCGGCACCGATTGCCGACATCAACTTGTCGTACTCGTTGGGGATAGAGAGCTTCGATGCCTCGTTCGAAATGCGGTCAATCTCGGCATAGATAGCCTTGCGCTCCGCCTCATCCTCGGTTACGCGATATACTTCGAACAATCGCTCAATCTCGTCCAAGAGTGGCTTCTCGGCAGCGTAGTCCGATGTGCCAAACTGCTCCGAGCCCTTGAACATAAGATGCTCGAAGTAGTGAGCAAGACCAGTTGTCTCGGCAGGGTCGTTCTTGGCACCTGCACGCACGGCGATAAAGGTCTGAATGCGAGGCTCCTTGTCCAAAACCGACATATAGACCTTGAGTCCGTTATCGAGGGTGTAGATGCGAGCATTCATCGGGTCGCCATCGACACTCTCATAGCCCTTGTTGCAACCTACGGCAAGTGCCATAAGCAGAACAAGCGAAAGAAAATAAAACAGCTTTTTCATATTTTTAGAGTTTTAGGTTTTTATGTTCGTCTCTTAAATACACATCTCGAAGATGCGCTCTACATCCTCGGGCTCCAAGGTCTTGAAACCACGGATTGCTCCATAGCGACACGCCTTGCGTGCCATCACGGCAAAGTCCTCACGCTTTATACCCACCTTGGTAAAGCTATCGGGAAGGTTGAGCGTTACGGACATAAACTCGCGCATACGCTCGATGCACTCCTTGGCAATCGCCATAGGCTCACCCTTGGGGTCGATGCCAAAGACATTTACGCCAAGCGAGACATAGCGGTAGGCGTTGCTCTCCTCCAAGCAGTACTCCATCCAGCGGGGTGTGAGGATTGCCAAGCCGTGGCCGTGTGCGATGTCGTAGATTGCCGAGAGCTCGTGCTCCATAGGGTGGCAGCTCCACGCCTTGCGGCGACCGCCGTTGATAAAGCCGTTGATAGCCCACGATGAGCACCACATAAGGTTGGCGCGTGCCTCGTAGTTCTCGGGCTCGGCAATGGCGATGGGCGCATACTTAACGATAGTTTTGAGCATCGCCTCCATCATCGAGTCGAGCATAAAGAGGTCGTCGTTGAGGTTGAAATATACCTCCAAGATGTGCGACATCATATCGGCAGCACCGCAAGCGGTCTGATAGGGGCTAACGGTATAGGTGAGTGTGGGGTCGAGGAACGACACCTTGGGCAACATAGGCGCTGCCATACGACCTAACTTGTCTTGTGTCTCGAGGTTGGTGATTACGCCACCTGCATCCATCTCCGAGCCTGTGGCAGAGAGGGTTAGGATTGTTACGATGGGCAATGCACGCTCGATAGGCTTGGCATTTGCACCGAAAAACTCCCACGCATCGTGCTCAACACAAGCACCTGCCGCCATAAACTTCGTAGCATCGATGGTTGAGCCACCGCCCACAGCGAGCAATACATCGATATTATGCTCCTTGCACATCTCGACGCCCTTGCGCACGGATGTGATGCGGGGGTTAGGCTCGATGCCCGAGAGCTCGAAAACGGTGCAGTCAGCAGCCTTGAGCTCTGCCATCACACGGTCGTAGAGTCCCGAACGCTTGATTGAGCCACCGCCATAGGTGAGCAACACTCGCTTGCCGAATTTAAGTATTTCGGGTGCAAGGTTGCCCAACTGGTTCTCTCCAAAATATACCTTTACGGGTATGTCGTATACAAAATTATTCATAAGGCTTTAAGTTAATCTCTTTTCACGAAACGGTCGACAACGGCGGCACAAGCGGCATCGCCAGTGATGTTGAGCGTTGTACGAATCATATCGAAGATACGGTCGAGGGCGTAGAAGAGAGGTAGACCCTCCAATGGTATGCCCGCAGCAACTAACACCGCAGCAGCCAAGAGGGTAGGGCCAGGAACACCTGCCTGACCGATAGCACCGAGGGTGCAGACAATGGTGATAGAGGTGTAATCTGCCATCGTAAGGTCGATGCCGTAGAACTGCGCAAAGAAGATTGCGAGCATAGCGTAGTAGATAGCGTTACCCGACATATTGATTGTTGCGCCCAACGGAAGAACAAAGCCCGATGTCTGCTTCGAGATGCCCATCTCGTCGCACGCCTCCATATTTACGGGGAGCGTAGCGAGTGACGATGCGGTAGAGAACGACACCACCTGTGGCTTAATCATAGCACGGAAGTAGTCCTTGAGCTTAACGCGCGAGAAGAGGAAGATGGTCAAGGGGTAGAGACCCAAGCCGATGATAAGCACGGCGATAAGGTCGAGCCACAAGACATTTGCCACCTGCAACAGCACATCGAAACCGAAGGTGCCCGTAGCATCGGCGATAAGACCAAAGACACCAAGGGGTGCTACGAGCATCACCTTGCCGATGCACCAGATAAGCGCCTCGAGAATGGTGTTGAGACCATTAACAACCTTCTGACGGCGCTCCGAAGCGAGTGTCGAGATGCCGAAGCCGAGAAAGAGACCGAAGATGATAATCTGCAAAATATCGCCCGTGGCAAGTGCCTCGATGGGGTTCTCGGGAATCATACCGATGACCGTCTGCCAGAAGCCTGCGCTCTCGGGGGCTGCCGACGAGGCAACACCCTGACCCGCCTCGTTGATAGCGGCGATGCCCGCAGCATCGACATTTGAGCCGGGCTCAAAGACTACAGCTAAGACGAGGGCTACGATGATTGCAATAAGCGTGGTAATCATCATATAGGCGATGCTGATACCGCCCACCAAGCCTGCAGAGCGTGTCTCGCCGAGGGCTGCTGCACCGCTGATAATCGAGACGGCAACCAAGGGCACAACGAGCATCTTGATAAGCTGAATAAAGAGGTCGCCCAAGGGCTTAAACATCGAGGCCTCGGGACCCATAATTGCGCCCACAACGATACCGATAGCCATCGCTATGATAATCCAGACGCCTACATTCTTAAGTAACTTTTTCATTATATCGAAGAATTTTTGATTAAAATCATCTCCCTTTCAACCTACAAAGTTAGCATTTTGCACCATATATGCAAAGCATAGAGCAAAAATTGTTCTTATGGTCGCTGCGATTATCCTTATTTTTTTGTACATTTGTGAAAAATATGGAATAGGATGGAACAGAAGAAAAAGAAGATAGTTGTCTTTACGGGTGCTGGTGTGAGTGCCGATAGCGGTATCGCCACCTTCCGTGATTCAGATGGTCTTTGGGCTAACTACCGCATCGAGGATGTATGCACCCCCGAGGCGTTGGTGCATAATCGTGCGCAGGTCGTCGAGTTCTACAATCTTCGTCGTCGTGAGTCGCTTACCAAAAAGCCCAACGAGGGTCACCTTGCCATCGCCTCGATGGAGGAGTGGGCTGATGTTGAAGTCGTTACGCAGAATGTCGATAACCTCCACGAACAGGCTGGCTCATCGCGTGTTACGCACCTCCACGGCGAGTTGATGAAGCTACGCTCGGAGCGCAACCCCGACCTTATCTACGATATTAACGGCTGGGAGCAGAAGTTGGATGCCTGCGCAGAGGATGGCACACTGCTTCGACCTCATATCGTCTTCTTTGGTGAGTCGGTGCCTATGTTCGATACGGCGTGCAAGATTGTTGCTTCGGCAGATGTTCTTGTTGTCGTTGGCACCTCGTTGGCTGTATATCCCGCAGCCTCGCTGGTCTACTATGTGCGCGACCGCCAAGTGCCTATCTATCTTGTCGACCCAGGCAACCCCGATACCGCAATGATTCGTAATCCACTCTACCATATCAAGGAGCGTGGCGCAGTGGGTGTTCCACAACTTGTAGCGCAACTAAAGGATGAGCTTACGAAGTAGGGTGGCCGAGCGCGCCAAGGAGCTGTTGGCATTTTGCGCCAAGGAGGGCTATAATACCGAGATAGCCCTCTTTGTCGATTTGTCGCGCCACTCGGGTCGTAGGCGCTTTGTTGCTTGGAGTTTCAAGGAGCAAAAGGCGATATTCTGCTGCCCCGTAAGCCACGGCAGTGGCTCGCCAAAGTCGCACCAACGCTCCGCCTATGCTCGCCTCTCGAACCTCGACGGCTCGCACCTCTCGTCTATTGGTCGTGCCCTTGTTGCCGAACGCTACGAGGGTCGCTACGGCATCGCCTACCGCCTTGATGGACTGGACGAAACAAATAGCAATCTCCGAAGCCGTTGCGTTGTTCTCCACGGCTGGGAACACACAACCTCTTTTCCCATCTTTCCTATTGCCACGGTTGGCAGTTTCGGCTGCCCTGTCCTCTCTCGAAAGATGATGTGTCGTTTGGATAAAATACTAAATCAGCACAATGGGGTAGTTATTGATATATTTAAGTGATTAATTGGTTATTTGCGAATAATTCCTTACATTTGCATAAATTAAAATTTAATTGTTTTGCCTATGAAGCATAGCGTATAGTTGATACGCACAATTTAGACATATTTGGAAAAGCGTTTTAGCTTTTATTCTGCTGCTCAGAAAGTTTGGCGACTAAAAAGACAGAAGGAATAATTGTTGAGATGCTCACGCTATGCGTGGGCTCTTCGTTGTATTATTCTGTCGGGTTACGCCAAACACCTCTGAGCGGGAGTACAACTTAGTCCCGCGCTTTTTTTTGTGCGTATATCAATCAGTTGGGGCATATCTGAATGTAGAATATAAATCAAATGTTAAATATGAAAAAGCTATTAATGCCCTTCGTGGTAGCCATTATCGCAATCGTTTCATCAAGCTGTTCCGTATCATCTTATATGACGCAGAATACAAATGTAAATCAGACTAATGTGGTTTTGAGTG
This sequence comes from Alistipes sp., assembly GCA_017465575.1. Lineage (GTDB taxonomy): Bacteria > Bacteroidota > Bacteroidia > Bacteroidales > Rikenellaceae > Alistipes. The sequence goes on from JAFTVX010000004.1 coordinate 43,553, forward strand.
AGGCTAATTTCCATATAGTCAAAACAGTAAGTGCCGATGTTTCGCAGACCTATGTATTTGGTATCGGAGGTATCAGCAAGCGAGCACTGAAAAATAATGCAGTATCTGAATTGACAAAGAAAGCAGAACTTACAGGTTCTCAGGCATTGGTGAATATCACTCTTCACGAGGATTTCAAAACAATATTATTCGTCAATAAGAGGACTATCCGTGCTCACGGCACAGTAGTCGAGTTTGAGAAATAGGCGATATAAGCTAAACAGAGTGAGAGCAAGGTGGTTTTGGATATTTTTGTATAGTCCAAAACCACCTTGCCAATTACGAAAGAGCTTTAATGGTTGTTGGTTTTTAAGACCTTAGGACTTTGAGACTTTAGGACCATAGGATTTTTTCTTATCTTCCTATCGTCTTACTTGTCTTATCGTTTTAAGAGTTCTCCTTGCTCTCGATGCTCTTATCATCGCAAGATTATTATCAGTTGTTACAATGAGTTAATATGAGTTACAATGGGTTAATATGATTTTAGATTGGTATATGTTTTATATAAAGCCTCTATAAAACATTTTAACTCATTTTAACACATCGTAACCCATTTTAACCCACTGCTTTTTTAGCAACGCTTATACAGAAAAATAAAGGGGACTGCCGAAGCAATCCCCTTTGTGTTAGTGTTTTAGACAAAACTATATAAAGTTGTTTTTATAGGCTATTTAGCTCTATCATTGTGTCGCTATCTAATGAGATATCGTTGCTCGATGACTCGCCAAAATCATCGAAATAGCTCTCCTCTTCGATGGCGGTGGAAATCCTCTTTCCGACTGTCGTTACTTGCTCCTTAACCTCGCTGCTTATCTGCTCGATTTCCTCGACAAAGGTGGCACTCTCCGCCTCGAGTTCTGCCTCAAACTCCTCGACAAAACTCTCAACTTGGCTCTCGGTCTCTGCCGACCACGACTCAATCTCTTGCTCCCAGTTGCCGACTACCTCTTCGTAGTCGATACTCTGAAACTCCTCGATAAGTGTCTCGACTGCAGATCCGATATTTTGACGAATTTCCTCTACTTCGGTAACTCTCTCGATAAGCGATACTACACGCTGATAGGAGTATCTATCCTCGGCATTGAGCGAGAATGTTGCTTGGCTCTCGCTAATGATATTGTCCGCAAAGATTAGCACCTCGGCAATGTCGGGTGTTCCAATTCGGTTATTTGCACGATAGCGGTGGTGAACACGCCAACCGATAAACTCACCCTCGTTGAGGCTGTCGGCACGCTCTGCGATAAATTTTGCACGCTCACTTATCTTGTCGGCGCTCTTGAACATCGAGATAATACCGCCGTTCTCCTCAATCTCGATAATCTCTGCCGCAGCCGAGAGTATTTGAGGGTCGGTATATTTCGATAGAAATGCGCTATCGATGGTGGTTTCTATTGCCTCGTAACTATCTGGCACATAGAGCATCTGCTTAACCTCTTTCGCTGCCAATCGCTCGGCACGAGGCAATAGCAACGCCTCGCTTGTGCAAGATGTGGCAACGAGTAGTAGGGTGGCGAAAAGTAGTCGTTTCATAGTCGGTAGCTTTAGATCTCCTCAAGGTCAGATTTGCGAACACTCTCCTTATTGGCATTATCGGTGTAGACGATACGAATAGCACCATTCAAATACTTCTCGGTCTTTACGATTCTTACCTCGATAGAGCCTTGTGGTAATTTCCATACAGCAAAGTAGTTGCACTCGCCATCGTTAATAGCGTTCATTTTAAACCAAGGATCATCTCCGATATATGTCGAAAACTCCTTCTTAATAGTTGTGGGTCTGCCATACTTCTCGCTATATAGGTCTATATAGCCGTTGAACGATGACTCCAGTACGCTCCAAGTATCGGTTGCAGGGAAGATGGCTGCAACGCGCCAAATCATATTGTCATCATCGCCAACAAGCGCAATAAGACATTCGTTGCGTAGGAACTTGCCACGATAGGCATTTGTGCCTACCTTCGTAAATCCCTCTGCTACAAGCTGATTACCAAATGCCGAGAGGCTACCATCAATGGGTATGCCCTTGAAGGTGAAGTGGTCGGCTTGCTGTGCCGAGATAGTGCCAACGGCAAAAATCGATGCGATAAATAGTGTAAGTAGTCTCTTCATAGCGGTTGCGTTTTAAGGGTAAATATAATAAAGGCTACTACGCCCAATAGGTGCATAGTAGCCCAGTATGTTTTACTTAAAGTAGATATCGAGCAACTCTTTGGCGGCGATAAACGATGAAAGTTTAGCCTCCAAAACACGCTGTTCAACCTCCGCCATCTTTGCCTCGATTTCGGGGTTATTGTAGAAGCTCGACTTCAAAGTCTCGTTGATGGTCTCATACATCCAATACTTATTCTGGCGGTTGCGGTTGGCGGTGAAGTAGCCGTTGAGCTCGATATGCTCGAGGTACTTCTCGACACCCTGCCATACCTCCTCAAGACCAGTTCCGAGCAGTGATGAGCAGGTGTATACTTGGGGTCTCCAGCCCGAGTCAGCAAGGGGGAAGAGGTGCAAAGCACCCTGATACTGCGCCTTGGCAAGCTCAGCCTTGGTGATATTCTCGCCATCCGCCTTGGTGATAACCATCATATCTGCCATCTCCATAATACCGCGCTTGATACCCTGAAGTTCATCGCCCGCACCCGAGATTTGCAACATCATAAACATATCGACCATAGAGTGTACGGCGGTCTCCGACTGACCCACGCCCACGGTCTCGATAAAGATGACATCGAAGCCCGCAGCTTCGCACAATACGATAGTCTCACGGGTCTTGCGTGCCACGCCACCCAACGAGCCAGCCGAGGGTGAGGGGCGCACAAAGATGTCGGGGTTGTGGCAGATGCTCTCCATACGGGTCTTATCACCAAGGATTGAGCCACCGCTACGCTCCGACGAAGGGTCGATAGCCAACACCGCAAGCTTATGCTTAAGCGAGGTAATCATATTGCCCACAGCCTCGATAAAGCTCGACTTACCCGCACCCGGAACGCCCGTGATGCCGATACGCACCGACTTGCCCGAATAGGGTAGACAACGCTCGATAATCTCCTGAGCCTGAGCATAGTGTGCGGGGTTGTTGCTCTCAACAAGCGTGATAGCCTGAGCTAAGATGGTGATGTTGCCAGCAAGGATACCCTCGACATACTCGTCGGTGGTGAAGGTACGACGCTTACGGCGCACAAAGTATGGGTTTACAACGGGCTGGTCTGCAACACCCTCGGCAACATTTAGTGCGCTGTCGTGGTGCTGGTCGAGATACTCCTTCTCGTAGTGTTCAATTTTGGTATATGACATAGGGGATATGTTTTATTTCAGTATGTTATTGATAACTTTTCTGTCTAAGTGTTGCAACGAGCCAAACCACTCGATGCGCTGCTTCTTCTTGTCGAAGATTACGCCAAACGGCACATAGCTAATGCCGAATGAGTGGAATGTATGGTGGTGGTTGTCAAATGCTACGGAGCAGTTGTGGCTCACGAACGAGTTAAGCAGAGCGTTATCCTCGGTTTGCTCCTCGGCGGTAAGCAGTACGATAGCCATATCGTCGTCTGCCGAGATAACCTCGTCACATAGCCTATCCGCAGCATCGACAGCGGGCGCACTCTCGGAGTGGATAAAGACCATACAGATATATTTCTGCGAGATATTATCCATCGGCGTGCCGAGTGTCGCCCCCACCGAGATATCGGGTGTGCGGTCGCCAAGGCGTAGGCGTTGAGCCTCTGCCGACGAGCAAAAAACAAGCATCGCTGCCAATATCGAAAGTAGATACTTCATTGCGTTAAGTATAGTTTTCATTGCGAAGTTACTAAATTTTCTACAAATATCAATCCCTCGGTCGAAGAAAAATTGTGTGATAGGAAAAATATTTTAGCAAAAAGTGCTCTTAATCAGCGACCCTCTATATAAATATAGAAATTCACGAAAAAAAGAGTCGAAAATATTTCGCCATTTCAAAAAGTTGGCGTAACTTTGAGTGATTTTTGGGACACTTGAAACGAAACACAAATACAAATAAATATTAAGTTAAACTTTATAAAAATTAAACACTATGAAAGTATCACACATTGAGCATCTCGGCATCGCCGTTAACAGCTTGGAGGAGGCAATTCCCTACTGGGAGAATGTATTGGGTTTGAAGTGTTATGCTATCGAGGAGGTAGCTGACCAGAAGGTTAAGACCGCATTCTTTATGCTTGGTCAGACCAAGATTGAGCTTTTGGAGCCCACCTCACCCGAGTCAACTATCGCGAAGTACATCGAGAACAAGGGTATCGGTATCCACCACATGGCTCTTGCTTGCGAGAATATCGAGGAGCAGCTTGCTGACGCTGAGGCTCACGGTATCCGTCTTATCGACAAGACTCCCCGCAAGGGTGCAGAGGGTTTGACTATCGCATTCCTTCACCCCAAGTCAACACAGGGTATTCTTACCGAGCTTTGCGAGAACAAGAATAAGTAATCTAATTTGGTTGTTTCGGCGTTGCGCCTAAAACCAACCGAAATTATACCGCTTATTAACAACCCTGAATGTTTGGACAAGACTTTAAAAAGGGTTTGCCCGAAGATTTTAGAAACAAAAACTAAATAAATTATAAAAAAAAGTATTTCACTATGAGCGAAATTCAGAAAGCGATTGAGAAGTTGATGGACAACCGTCAGACAGCTCGTATGGGTGGTGGCCAGAAGGCTATCGACAAGCAGCACGAGAAGGGTAAGTATACCGCTCGTGAGCGTATCGCTATGTTGTTGGATGAGGGTAGCTTCGAGGAGTTCGATATGTTCGTAACTCACCGTTGCTACGACTTCGGTATGGATGCAAAGCACACCTTCGGTGATGGCGTTGTTACTGGTTACGGTACCATCGCTGGTCGCCTGGTTTATGTATTTGCACAGGACTTCACCGTTACTGCTGGTTCGTTGTCAATCTCTTTGGCTGACAAGATTTGCAAGGTGATGGATATGGCAGTTCGCAATGGTGCTCCCTGCATCGGTCTTAACGACTCGGGTGGTGCTCGTATCCAGGAGGGCGTTAACGCCTTGGCTGGTTACGCTAACATCTTCCAGCGTAATGTGATGGCTTCGGGTGTTATCCCCCAGATTTCAGCTATCTTTGGTCCCTGCGCAGGTGGTGCCGTTTACTCACCCGCTTTGACCGACTTTATCATTATGCGTCGTGAGACTTCTAACATGTTCCTTACTGGTCCTAAGGTTGTTAAGACCGTTACTGGCGAGGATGTAACTCAGGAGCAGCTCGGTGGTGCTAATATGCACACTACAAAGTCGGGTGTTGCACAGTTTGCAGTAGACTCTGAGGAGGAGGGCTTGAAGCTTATCCGCGACCTTCTCTCATATATGCCTCAGAACTACACCGCTTTGGTTCCCGACCAGCCCTGCACCGACGATATCGCTCGTAAGGAGGATATCCTCAACGAGATTATCCCCGATAACCCCAACAAGCCTTACGATATGATGGAGGTTATCAAGGCTATCGTCGACAATGGCGAGTTCTTGGAGTCAGCAGCTCCCTATGCTAAGAACATCATCACCGGTTTTGCTCGCTTCAACGGTCAGAGCGTAGGTATCATCGCTAACCAGCCCAAGTTTATGGCAGGTGTATTGGATATCAACGCATCGCGCAAGGCAGCTCGTTTCGTTCGTTTCTGCGACGCCTTCAACATTCCTTTGGTAACATTGGTAGATGTTCCTGGTTTCTTGCCCGGTACAGCTCAGGAGTACGGTGGCGTTATCACCCACGGTGCAAAGCTTCTCTTCGCTTACTGCGAGGCTACTGTTCCCAAGGTTACCGTTACTTTGCGTAAGGCATACGGTGGTGCTTACATCGTGATGTCATCGAAGCACATCCGTGGCGATGTTAACTACGCTTGGCCTACTGCCGAGATCGCCGTTATGGGTGCAAGTGGTGCCGTTGAGGTATTGCACGCTAAGGCTTTGGCAGCGTTCGAGAACAAGGAGGATAAGGCTAAGTTTGTTGCCGAGAAGGAGCAGGAGTACCGCGACAAGTTCTCTAACCCCTACAACGCAGCTCGCTACGGCTACATCGACGATGTTATCGAGCCTCGCAACACTCGTTTCCGCGTGATCCGTGCTTTGGAGTCATTGCGCAACAAGCGTTTGGAGAACCCCGCAAAGCGTCATAACAACATTCCTTTGTAATCGATTTAATCAGAGTGAGTTATGATGATACTTGCAACCAATTGGGCTAATGCAGCACTTATGGCACTCGTCAGCATCATGCTGGTATTCGTAATGCTTGTGCTTCTTATCTTCGTGTTGAAGCTCTTCGGAGTTATCTTCCGCGAGAAGCAGAGTGCTGTGGTGTCTACTGCTTCTGCAGGTGCATCTGATGGTATTACTGACGAGGAGGTGGCAGCCATCGCTATGGCTGTCAACCTCTTCTTCAATCGTCACGATGAGGAGAGCGATGTGCTCACATTCCGTCAGAACCACGATGTATCGGCTTGGCAGGTACGCAACATTTCTAAGTCCCTGTAATTAGAGGCTGTTTTTAAGCCAATTATTAACCAAATTTAAAGAAAAGCTATACAGCTTCTTAAACATTACAAATTAGATATGCAGAAATTTAAATTCAATATCAACGGCAAGAGCTATGAGGCTATCGTAGAGGAGACCGAGCGCAATACCGCTCGTGTTGAGCTCAATGGTAAGAGCTACACTGTTCAGGTAGAGAAGGAGGAGGCTATCGTATCTCCCAAGATTGCTGCCGTTAAGCCCTCATCTACTGGCGCTGATTTCGTAGATGCTCCCGCACAGCCTATCACAGGCAATGCTGGCTCTATCAAGTCGCCTCTGCCGGGCAATGTTTCTAAGGTTAAGGTTAAGGAGGGTCAGACCGTTAAGGCTGGCGAGGTTCTTATGACCTTGGAGGCAATGAAGATGGAGAACGAGATTATGGCTCCCGCTGCCGGTGCCGTGAAGAAAATCTATGTATCGGAGGGCAAGGCCGTACAGCAGGGCGAGGCTCTTATCGACCTCGAGTAATACTAACTCTTTATACCTTATATAATATGAAGAGTATGAAACTTTATTTTTCGTTGCTCCTTGCAGCTGTGATGTTCGTGATGCCCTTGCAGGCACAGGATAATCAGCCCGCCGAGCCTGTTGAGGGCGAGGTGATTGAGACTCCTGCTACCGAGGCAAATCAGGGTATTATGCTCATCGACGAGGCTGCCGAGGAGATTGCTATCGAGGCTGAGGCTGAGGTGGCAGCTGTTGGTGGCTCACAGGGTCGCGACAACTCGGCTATCGACAACGAGTTCAGCGTTGGCAAGGCTATCAAGGATTTCGTTAATCAGGCAGGCTTCAAGGGTTTTGCTGACGACTGGCGCTATGCTGTGATGATCCTTGTATCGTTCGTATTGCTCTACTTGGCTATCGTCAAGAAGTTCGAGCCACTTCTCCTTATGCCTATCGCATTCGGTATGTTGCTCACCAACCTTCCCGGTGCAGGTATGTATCACGCCGAGTTCTTCGCAGGTGGCCATGTTCATTGGGGCGACTTCGCTCTTGGTTCAGCAGGTCTTCTCGACTACCTCTACCTCGGTGTTAAGCTCGGTATCTATCCTTGCTTGATTTTCGTGGGCGTAGGTGCTATGACCGACTTCGGTCCGCTAATTGCCAACCCCAAGAGCTTGCTGTTGGGTGCTGCTGCACAGATTGGTATCTTCGCAACATTCCTTGGCGCTTTGGTTCTCGGCTTCAATTACTGGGAGGCAGGCTCTATCGGTATTATCGGTGGTGCTGATGGTCCTACGGCTATCTACCTGACCTCGAAGTTGGCTCCCCACCTCCTTGGTCCCATCGCCGTTGCTGCTTACTCGTATATGGCTCTTGTTCCCGTGATTCAGCCTCCTATTATGAAGCTGCTCACTACCGAAAAGGAACGCAAGATCGAGATGAAGCAGTTGCGTACCGTATCGCAGCGCGAGAAGATTATCTTCCCCATCGTTATCACCGTTATTATCGCCCTCTTGTTGCCCTCGGCAGCACCTCTTATCGGTTGCTTGATGTTGGGTAACTTGATGAAGGAGTGTGGCGTTACCGAGCGTTTGTCAAAGACCGTGCAGAACGAGTTGATGAACATCGTAACCATCTTCCTCGGTATCTCGGTAGGTGCTACCGCTACGGCTGATGCATTCCTCAACTGGCAGACTTTGGGTATCCTTACCCTTGGTATCATCGCATTCTCTTGCGGTTCTGCATCGGGTGTGCTTCTTGCAAAGGTGATGAACCTCTTCACCAAGGAGAAGATCAATCCTCTTATCGGTTCTGCAGGTGTATCGGCTGTGCCTATGGCAGCTCGTGTATCGCAGACCGTGGGTCAGCAGTACAACCCCGGCAACTTCCTCTTGATGCACGCTATGGGTCCCAATGTGGCAGGTGTCATCGGTTCGGCAGTGGCAGCGGGTATTTTGTTGGCATTCCTTCCCCTGTAATTTGTTGTGAAAAGGGGTCATTCTCGACCCATCCCAAAAGTAATACCCCCTGGGCTGTACTTTTAGTACTATCCCAGGGGGTATTCTTTTGCGATGAGCCAAGCCTAACCCCTTTTGACAACAAATTAGGCTGAGTGCTGGTTGGGAGGTGGTGTTTTGGTAGTCTTCAGAGAGTTTTCAGAGAGGATTCAGGGAGTTTTCAGGGAGGATTCAGGGAGGATTCAGGGAGGACTCAGGGAGTTTTCAGGGAGGATTCAGGGAGTTTTCAGAGAGGATTCAGGGAGGATTCAGGGAGGATTCAGGGAGGACTCAGGGAGTTTTCAGGGAGGATTCAGAGAGTATTCAGAGAGGATTCAGGGAGGATTCAGGGAGGGCTCAGAGAGTTTTCAGAGAGGATTCAGGGAGAGCTGACTGCGGTATCTGACCTCTCTCTGACCTCTCTGACCTCTCTGATCTCTCTCTGATCTCTCTCTGTCTTCTCTCTGACTTCTCTCTGTCTTCTCTCTGACTTCTCTCTGACTTCTCGCTGTCTTCTCTCTGTCTTCTCCCTGACCTCTCTCTGACCTCTCCCTCTCAACTGCCCCCCCCCTAAACCAAAACACTCCCAATAACCGCAGTTATCGGGAGTGTCTTATATTGTCTAACCCTTTACGCCTATTCGTAGAGCAGATTGTCGCACATCGATTGGCAGATGGTGGCGATAGCCTTTGCCGTGTTGTCGATGGTGGCGTTGTCTACCGTGATGTTGTGCTCGACAGCATAGCGTGTGATATCCTCGCCGATGCGCGCCTCAAGGTCGGTGGCGAAGGTGTTGTTGCACTCAATGATATGGGCGTGGTAGTTGCTCATATTCTGCTCGTCGTAGTATTGGCGAACATCGTTGCAATGCTCGGTGGTGATAGCTGCCCAGGTGCTGAGCACGGCATTAAACCTATCGTCTACTGCACGATACATCGCCTGAGCCTCGGTCATCTTCTCCTCGCGAGGGAGCAACAAAACAACAAGCATCACGATTAGAGCAATCGCTGCAACTGCAAAGCCAATGATAACACGCCAACGGCGCACCACGGGAATCTTCTCCTGGTCCTCCGCAGGCTGAATATCGCGGGCGGTGCAGAAGTCGCTCCACGAGGCGTAGCCTACATACTTTGCCAATGCTGAGAGGGTAGTGGGTCGGGGCGATATGGCATAGGATGTGTGGGTGTAGAGGTGCTTGATAGAGGGTATATCGAGGCGGATGCCTACCTCCTCAAAGATAGCATCCGACAACGCACCATAGTCCTCGGTCGTCACAACCGAGCGACCAAACTTGGTAGCGGTCATCTCCTTCAAGCGCTCTATATATTGCTCCTGTGTTGTCATTTCGGGCAAAGGTAAGCAAAAAGATTGATAAACTACAATTTAGCAGATAATAAATTTTTGTTTCGCGCTTAGATACCAGCCAACTTCTTAATCTCGTTGAGCTTGTTGAGTGCTTCAAGAGGCGTAAGACTGTTGATGTCTAAGCCCTTTATCTCGTCACGGATGCTCTTTAATACGGGGTCGTCGAGTTGGAACATCGAGAGCTGGATGTTATCCTTCGTCTCGACTGCCGACTCTGCCACCGCACGGCGCTTGGTGCGCTGTTTGAGGCTTGTGCTCGGCACAATCTCGCCCGAGCCGTAGACCTTTTCGAGGTTGGCCAATATTGCCTCGGCATGCGATACCACCGATTGTGGCATACCTGCCATGCGCGCCACATGGATACCGAACGAGTGCTCGGTGCCACCACGAACAAGTTTGCGCAAAAAGACAATATTTCTATCTATCTCCTTGACCGTAACATTGTAGTTCTTGACACGGGGCAGCATATTCTCCAACTCGTTGAGCTCGTGGTAGTGCGTAGCAAAGAGGGTCTTGGCTGCCCCCAAGCCGTTGTTGTGGAGATACTCGACCATCGCCCACGCGATAGAGATACCGTCGTAGGTGCTTGTGCCACGACCAATCTCGTCGAGAAGCACAAGGCTACGGGGCGATATGTTGTTAAGGATGCTTGCCGACTCCAACATCTCGACCATAAAGGTAGACTCGCCCTCGGATAGGTTGTCCGATGCACCCACGCGCGTAAATATCTTATCTACAATGCCGATATGTGCCGACTTGGCGGGAACAAACGAGCCCATCTGTGCCATCAGCACGATGAGTGCAGTCTGTCGCAACAACGCCGACTTACCCGACATATTGGGACCCGTAATAACGATAATCTGCTGGTCGCTGTCGTTGAGCAACACATCGTTGGGTATATACTCCTCGCCAATGGGCATAAGGGTTTCGATAACTGGGTGGCGACCATCGCGGATGTCGATAGTGGTAGAGTCATCTACCGTGGGGCGCATATAGCGACGCTCAACGGCAATCTTGGCAAACGACTGCAAGCAATCGACCATCGCCACCACGCGAGCATCACGCTGCAATGCAACGAGGTGTTGCGCAACGAAGGCGATAATCTCGGCATATAGCTGTGCCTCAATCTGCAAGATGCGCTCCTCGGCACCCAATATCTTCTGCTCATACTCCTTTAACTCCTCGGTGATATATCGCTCGGCTCCGGTAAGTGTCTGCTTACGAATCCAACTCTCGGGCACCTTATCTTTGTGGGTGTTGCGCACCTCGATATAGTAGCCGAAGACATTGTTGTAGCCCACCTTCAACGATGGGATGCCCGTCGCCTCACTCTCGCGCTCCTGTAACGAATGAAGGAAGTCCTTGCCGTGGAGGGCAATACGGCGTAAATCATCAAGCTCGGCACTTACGCCCGAGGCGATGATGCCGCCCTTCTGTATCTGGTTGGTCTCGGGGTCGGGGAATATCTCTCGCTCCAATCGCTCACGCACTGCGGTGAGGGGGTCGATTGTTGCGGCAATCTTGTGCAACGGCTCATAGTCGGTCGACTCCATCAGCGCACGGATAATCTCCACAGCGCCAAGCGAGTTCTTTAGCTGCACCATCTCACGAGGTGTAACACGCTGTGTGGCAATGCGTGATGCGATGCGCTCAAGGTCGCCAACCGTGGCAATCTGCTCGCGCATAGCCTCGGCAAGGTCGAAATCCGTCGTGAACTTCTCGACAATATCCTGACGAAGCCTAATCTTCTGAATATCCATCAACGGCATCGCAATCCAGCGTTTTAGCTGACGACCACCCATCGCCGTGAGTGTGCGGTCGATAACATCCGCAAACGAGCACTTGGCATTTGCGCCATTCGACGAGAAGAGCTCAAGGTTACGAATTGTGAAGCGGTCAATCCATACCGAGTCGCCACGCTCGATGCGCGAGATAGATGAGATATGCGCTGTCTGGTGATGCTCGGTAAACTCAAGGTAGTAGAGTATAGCTCCCGCCGCCGAGATACCCGCCGTAAAGTGGTCGATACCAAAGCCTTTGAGCGACTGCACACCAAGTTGCTTGAGTAGCTTATCGCGGTTTACCGACTCCGAGAATACCCACTCGTCGAGACGATAGGTGTAGTGCTTCGAACCAAATGCCTCCGAGAAACGCTCCTCCATACCTCGCTGAAAGACAATCTCTTTGGGCTGGAGGTTAGAGATAAGCTTGTCGATATAGATATCGTCGCCCTCGGCAATATAGAACTCGCCAGTCGATAGGTCGAGGAATGCAATACCCGTGGTCTGCTTGCCGAAATATACCGCAGCGAGGAAGGTGTTCTCCTTGCCCGCAATAAGGTTTTCGCCCATCACGATGCCTGGCGTAACCATCTCGACCACGCCACGCTTAACCAAACCCTTGACCATCTTGGGGTCCTCCAACTGCTCGCAGATTGCTACACGCTCACCAGCCCTCACCAACTTGGGCATATAGGTGTCGAGAGCGTGATAAGGGAATCCTGCCAACTCAACATACGATGCAGCACCATTGGCACGGCGTGTAAGTGTGATGCCCAAAATGCCACTCGCCTTGATTGCATCCTCGCCAAAGGTCTCATAGAAGTCGCCCACACGGAAGAGCAAAATAGCATCGGGATGCACCGCCTTGATTTGGTAGTATTGCTTCATCAAGGGTGTCTCGACATACTTATTTGTCTTCGGCGCCTCTGCCTTTGGTGTGTCTATATCTTGTTTTCGTCTGGGACTCATACTGCATTTCGTTATATCTTACAAAGGTAGGATAAATCTTTGAAAAAACAAAACTCTACAAAGTAGATGCTTATTTAATATTTAGATTTTTAGAGCTATATTTTGCCCTTGATATTTTGTTAATTGAGAAAGTTTTTGTATATTTGTATTGTCGGAGTGTATGCTCTCGGCAGACATATTTATTAGTGAAAGTGTTTCGCTAATCCTTGACAATAAAATTTGGCGATTTTAAGAACACAAGGGTTGCAGATCACTCACTTCTTGTATCGGTATGTATATGTCGGCACATTCTGTGTCCGCACCCCATACTGTACAAGTGTGGGGTTTTGTGTTTATTTGTGTTCGGGTTACGCCAAATACCTATTGTCAGATAAACGAGCATCTCCACACTTTCTTTTTATAATCTATGCCGTTATAGGAGATGTGGCGGGAGGTAGTCGAGACTATCCCTGAAACAGTATGAATCGCAAAGTGTTATCGTTATTCTCTGGTTGTGGAGGAATGGATATTGGCTTTGAAGGAGATTTCTTTTGTTTGAAGAAATCTATAAATACATCAATACACCCCGATTGGATAAAAGAGGATTGTGGTAATTGGGTGTTGTTATCTCCAACTGGATTTCAAACGGTTTTTGCTAACGATATTCGGGTAGATGCTAAAACCGCTTGGACAAAGTATTTCTCAAAAAGGAAGACGAATACAAATAGTATCTATCATTTAGGTAGTATTGTCGATTTGGTTAAAGCATCTAAACAAGGTGAAGATATCTTTCCTACTGATATAGATATTGTTACGGGTGGTTTCCCTTGTCAAGACTTCTCTATCGCAGGCAAAAGACAGGGTTTTGCATCGCAAAAAAGTCATACGGGTGGCAAGTTGGATATAGGCGCTCCCTCTATTGAAAGTAGAGGTCAGCTGTATATGTGGATGCGAGATGTGATATCTATTACAAAACCCAAACTATTTATTGCAGAAAATGTTAAAGGGTTGGCAGATTTGGCTGATGTTAAGGAGATTATAGAGAGAGATTTTGCCAATACTTGCAATTCGGGATATGTGGTAATTCCTGCACAAGTGTTATATGCAGCAGACTATGGAGTACCGCAGTCTCGCAGTCGTGTGATATTCTTTGGATTTAAGAAAAGTGCTTTGAGAAAACAAGCATTGGAAGCATTGACAAGTGAGGTGATTCCAGTAAAGTATAATCCCTATCCAGTTAAAACTCACGGAATTGGCAATGTGCCGTATGTAACTTGTAGTGATGCCTTTATCAATTTAGATGAACCCAACACCACTCTCGACCCATCGCAGAAGATATACTCGAAAGCAAAGTTTATGGGTTCGCATTGCCAAGGACAAACAGAGGTTAAATTGGATTCGGTTGGTCCAACTATTAGAGCGGAACATCACGGAAATATTGAGTATAGAAGACTTTCGGCAGAGCACGGCGGTAAACATTCTGATGAGCTTGCTAAAGGTCTAATTGAAAGGAGATTAACCGTTAGAGAGTGCGCACGAATACAAACATTTCCAGATGACTATGAGTTTATTATTCCCAAAAGCGAAAGTCAACCATCGTTAAGCTCAAGTGATGCGTATAAGATTATAGGTAATGCTGTCCCTTGTGTATTGGCATATAATATTGCTAAAAATATTGCAGATAAGTGGAATCTATACTTTAAGCTATGATAGTTTTAGATAATCCCAAGCCTACGGTAAATGAGTTTAGAGAGTTGATGAGCAATGTTGACAAATCATTAAATCATAGCGCCAACAGAAATTCATCATATTTTCTTAAACGCAGTGGAACTGATTTAGAAAAGGATGTCCGAGATGCAGCCATTGAGTGTGCCAAGCATACTAAATTTGAGGGTAGTATTCAATTAGTTTCGGGAATCTCTTTCCCTGATATTGTTGCGTCTAAATATTTTGGAATAGAGGTAAAGAGTTCTCTATCGAATAATTGGAAAACAATCGGAAACTCAATTTTGGAAACGACAAGAGTCGATGAAATTGAAAGGGTATTCTTAACTTTTGGCAAATTAGGTCAACCTGTTGAGTTTCTTTCGCGACCGTATGAGGAGTGTTTGTCGGGTGTCGCTGTTACTCACTACCCAAGATATCAAATAGATATGTCGCTTAAAGAGGGCGAGTCGATATTTGATAAGATGGGTATTGAATATGATGAGTTTCGCAGTATGTCTAATCCAGTAACATCTGTTGCTGAATACTATAAATCACAACTAAAGCAAGGCGAGAGTTTGTGGTGGGCAGGAGGAAAAAACGAATCAATACCTATAACTGCGAGATTGTGGCGAACTTTGAAAGCCTCCGAAAAGGATGAATTAGAAGCCACTATATATGTCTATTTTCCCGAAACAATTATGTCAAGGAATCAATTTAAGTATGACCGAGCAACATTATGGTTGGCAACACAGAAAGGTATAATCAATGCAAATGTCCGAGATTCCTTCTCTTCTGGTGGTAGGGAGATAATGAAAACAATAGATGGTCGCTATGTGGAGATGCCAGCAGTTTTTAGGAAAATTGCTGAGCACATAGACTATATTGGTGAGATATTGGCGTTTACGCCGTCTTCGGTATTTGTTGATAATTGGGGTGGAAAAATTCAATCAAATAGGGTAAAACAATGGATAAACCTTGTCATAAGCGAAACTAATGATTTATCTATGCGGAGAAATGCAAAAGGAGTATTGGAAAAAATATTTAATGATGCAGATTTGTTATAATGTTTGTTGTTATTTGTTGCATTTGAGCAATAGATAATCATTTGAAGAAAAAGGTTTTAGCGTGTGTGCTAAAACCTTTTTCGTTTACTCAAAGAAGCGGTCGTCGAAGTTGACCAAGTAGACTCGTTCGGTGGCGCGTGTTATGGCGGTGTAGAGCCAGCGCAACATATCCTTCGACATAGGCTCGTCGCCAAAGATGCAACGGTCGATAAATACAGCCTTCCACTGACCGCCCTGCGCCTTATGGCAGGTTACGGCATAGGCAAACTTTACCTGCATTGCGTTAAAGTGGGCATTCTCGCGTATCGCTCTGTAACGCTTGCCCTTAGCCTTGATATCTTCGTAGTCCTTCTCTACCTCGTAGAAGAGTTTTAGGCTCTGCTCGCGCGTTAGCGATGGCGACTCCGACGATAGGGTGTCGAGCAAGACCTTGACCTCCATTTCGTAGTCGTCGTAGTCGGGGAACTGCAACACCGCATCGATAAAGCGGAAGCCGTAGAAATCCTCATATCGGCGGATACGCTTAAGGCGTGCCACATCGCCATTGGCCACAAACGACATCGGCGACTTCTCATCCCTTTCGGCATAGTGGTAGTTGTTCTTCACGATCATCAGCATATCGCCACTCTCAATCTCCTCCTCTGCCGAGAGGTTATAGCGACGAATACCCTCGTTGTAGCGGTTAGCACGCTTATTCGAGCGGGTAACAACGATTGTTTCATCACGACCATACCTATGGTAGCAATCTTGCAGCGTCTCAAGAAGTTCGCTACCATCAACTCGTTGAAAATCGGGGTGTGTTAGGTCGAATTTCGGAATCTCATAAATGCGGTTTTCGAGCATACAGCGCAACATCGTGGCATTGAACAGGATGCCTGAGTCCTGCGACTGGCGCACCACCTCGTCCATCGTGCCGTACTCGACATCGCCATAGGGTAGTAGCTCACTGGGGTCGAGGGCAGGACTATAATCATCGCCCACGGGAGGTAGCTGTGCATCGTCGCCCACGAGCATCAATCGGCACTTCTTGCCCGTGCGTACATATTGCACAAGGTCGTCGAGCAGATTGCCTGTGCCGAACACCGCACCCTCGGCAGCGTGTGCCGAGAGCATCGATGCCTCGTCGACGATAAATATCGCCTCCTTCTCGCGATTGTAGTCCAACGAGAACTTTGAGTCGATATCGGCTATCGAGCGCTCACGATAAATCTTTTTGTGTATGGTGTATGCCGTCTCACCCGAGTAGCGGGTGAGCACTTTTGCGGCACGCCCCGTAGGGGCGAGGAGTATAGGTTTGATTCCCAACTCTTTAAGTGCGGCAACAAAGGCGGCGATTATCGTCGTCTTGCCCGTACCGGCATAGCCATTGAGCAAAAATATTCGTTCGTAGTCCTCCGACGAAAGCCACTCCGACAACTTTTCTATGATTTTTTTTTGATTAAAAGTTGCTTCGAACGATAATTTTGCGTAAATTTGATGCGAAATATGTGTGCTAAGCATAGCGCTCCGTATTTTTTAACTTTGTAAAACTGGATACAAACTTAAAAATAAATAATCAAAAAATGAAAAAAGTATTACAGATTTTGTTGCTGGTAGCCATTGTTGGCTTAGTCTATTGGATCTATGGTATGATCGAGACTCCCGTGAAGTTCGAGCAGCACTTCCACCAGCGTGAGGCAGCCGTTATCGAGGCAGAGGAGCATATCGTGCCCCTTGTTCAGGCTTACCGTGATGCTAACCCCAAGAAGCAGTTTACAACTAACTGGGACGAGCTTATCGATTTCGCGTTGAACGGCACTATCGAGTACCGTAGCCAGATCTACGATGAGAACAACTTGGAGAATGCTGCTATCCTCGCAGAGCTCCGCAAGGACAAGAACTGGAAGAACGAGCGCGTTGTAGCTGTTGCTGCTCGCGATACTCTCTTCGACGATGCTCTTGGCAACTGCCGCCTTTCTGAGGAGCAGATCAAGAACCTCCGCTACATTCCCTTCACCGACCATGTAGAGTTTGAGCTCGACACCGCAACTTACGAGTTGGGTACATATAAGACTCACCTTATCCGTTGCCACGCTCCCTATGTTAAGTTTATCGACAAGGATACTTACTCTCAGGAGCTTTGGAACAAGCTCGATGAGAAGTTCAACCTCTTCATCAACCACTCAGAGGCTTCTGAGGACTTCAAGAAGATGAAGGCTGACGGTGTTTACAAGACCTTCAACAAGGAGGAGAAGTACAAGATTGGCTCGGCTCACCCCATCGAGATGGATTTGGAGTTCTTCGGTGTTACTTTCGGTAGCCTTGAGGAGCCTACCAACGAGGCTGGTAACTGGAGCGCTAAGGGCAACTAATGACAACCATTAATAATCAAAATAAAGTGTCCATCCGCCTTGAGTCGGGTGGACACTCTTTTTCCGAGGAGCAGCTGACGAAGGCTGTCGCATCAGGAGAGAGGGTCGAGATGGAAATCATTACACCTCGCACTACGCTTATGCCCGCCGATGCCCATCTTTCGCCCGACGAGGTATTGCGTATGGCAGGCCTTGCACCCCTCGCTACGGAGTGTGCCGTAAAGTCGGAGGCTGTCGATGGTAGGGTAGCGGTTATGGCGGTCGATAGCGCATTGTGCGCTCGCCTAAAGGAGTGCTCGGCGGTATTCTCGTCGCCATTAAGCTCGGTCGATTGCTCGCGTGAGGGTGCGATGCTCAACCTTATTGGCTCGGTGTTGTACCTCCATATCGTCGAGGGTGGCGTGTTGCGTGTTGCCGAGGCGTTGCCCGTGGCCAACGATGCCGACATCCTCTACTACCTTGAGCGCTTCAACGAGGTATACCTTATATATAATAAGGCAGCATATATCAAGGGTGGTAGCCGTATTGAGACCATTGCCAAAAAGTTTTTTAAGAGTGTAATATGCGAATAATAAGCGGAAAATATCGTGGTCGTACCATTGTGCCACCACGCAACCTGCGTGCTCGTCCCACGACCGACTTTGCCAAGGAGAACCTGTTTAATGTCCTTGTCAACCTCGTCGACTTCGAGGAGCTCGATGTTCTCGACCTCTTCTCGGGCACAGGCTCTATTAGCTATGAGTTCGCCTCGCGTGATGCGCGTAGCGTAACCTCTGTCGAAGTGAATAGCGTTCACCATAACTTTATACGCCAGACTGCGCGAGACCTGAAATTCGAGAATTTCTTTGCTGTCAAGGCAAATGTTTTCCTCTATTTGAAGAGTTGTACCAAGCAGTTCGACCTGATTTTCTCGGATGCGCCCTACGATTTGGAGGGTAGCGAGGAGGTCATCAAACTCGTTTTTGAGCGAAACTTATTGCGTGAGGGCGGAATGCTTATCTTTGAGCACTCAAAAGATAAAGATTTCTCGGAATACGAAAACTTTTGGCAGTTAAGAAGTTACGGTAGCGTGCAGTTTTCGTTCTTCAAAAAAGAGTAAATTTTTTGAAAAAAAGTTGCAAAAATATTTGCAGGTTACAAAATTTGTAGTACCTTTGCAATCGCAATCGAGAAACAAAAGCTCGGTAGCAAGGTTCTAAAAATCTTGGTGCGTTAGTTCAGCTGGTTAGAATACGTGCCTGTCACGCACGGGGTCAGGGGTTCGAGTCCCCTACGCACCGCCAAGGAAGATGATCGAAAGGTCATCTTTTTTTTTGTTTATGCGCGAGAGGTGTGGAGCTGCGCTCTATCACGACAGATGCTTGATGGTCGAAGTGTGCAAGCCCACCGACCACCAAGCATCTGTCGTATTTGCCTACGGCAATACCACCTCTCGCGACTATCCTACTCACGCAGTGCGTAGGGCACTGCTCACGATTTACGGGGTTGAGCCGATATTATAGTGATTTATTGCTCGGCTTTCAGCCTGCGCTTTTTTTATAAGGTATCGGCTCTACGGCTTCGCCGGTCGAGTCCCCTACGCACCGCCAAGAAAGATGATCGAAAGGTCATCTTTTTTTGTTTATACGCGAGAGGTGTAGAGCTGCGCTCTATTGCGACAGATGCTTGATGGTCGAAGTGTGCAAGCCCACCTACCACCAAGCATCTGTCGTAAATTTAAGTGGAGAACAAAAATACTATACACTCCGTCATTGCGAGGAATTGCATTTTGTAGCGGTAGTGATACCTTGTAGAGTCTATGCAATTCCGTGGCAATCTACCATTGTCAACGACCTTGCTGATACCGCAACCTACCGCCCATAAACAGCGGTAGATCCCCACGGTCGGGCATAGATGCAAATCGCACCCCGACCCTCACGGTTGCCCTCCCTCGGGATGACGAGTTGATTATTATTTCTGTGATTTTTTTATCCCCACTGTAATTTGCAAGTGATCCGATTTTTTTTGACACTTATTGTCATTGGTTTGCGAAATTATTACTACCTTTACATATCTAAATCGAAGATATATGGATCAGCCGAAGTTGGAGCGTATGTTGCGCCTGATGAAACTAATGACGGGTAATGTGAATTACTCCGTTAACGACCTTGCCGAGCGATTGGATACATCGTATCGCTCGATATATCGCTATATCGAGACCTTCAAGGATGCAGGTTTTGTGGTGCATAAGCTCGATGGCGGCATCTACAAGCTTGGCAAGGAGAGCCGATATTTTCAAGATATCTCGCAGTTGGTGCATTTTACGGATGAGGAGGCGCATATTGTAAATCAACTTATTGCTGGTCTGGATGATAGCAATATGTTGAAGCAGAATCTTCGCCGTAAGCTTAGTTCGGTATACAACTGCACCTCGATGGCAAATAGCATCGTTAAGGGCAAGAATGCAACGAATGTCAACTACCTTATCGAGGCTATAGAGAATCATCGTCAGGTGGTGTTGCACGACTACGCCTCGGCGAATACTGGCTGTCGTGACCGTCTTGTCGAACCCTTTGGCTTTACGACCAACTATGTGCAGTTGTGGTGCTTTGAGCCCGAAAGCGGAATGAACAAACTCTTTAATACGGCGCGAATCGGCGATGTGGAGATATTAAATACGGAGTGGTCGTATGAGGCGGAGCATCGTGAGGGACATATCGACATCTTCCGCACTACTGGCTTTGAGCAACATCGTGTATCTCTTGAGCTTGGCATCCTCTCGCATAACCTCTTAACCGAGGAGTATCCACTCTCGGAGCGCGATATTCGGCAGATTGCCCCAAATCGCTGGCTGTTAGAAACTTTCGTCTGCAACTATCTTGGTGTTGGTCGCTTTGTGATGGGTCTTATTGATGATATCCGCATTGTCGACTCGCCAGAATTTGAAAAGTATATCCGTGAAAAGTTAAATAGTAATAAAATATAGCATTATGAAGAGATTGCTTTTAAGCCTTATAGTTGCTTTGTTTTCAATTGGTTGTGAGCAGTTGCCCGTGCCGCCTGAGCCTCAGCCAAATGACCCTGAGCAGCCTAACTCCGAACTCAATATCGAGGGATATTGGTATATGGTTATGGAGGATCATATCTACACATTGGATGTTCGCACTGGTCAGGCAATCCTTGTTGATTATAGCTACGAAGACTCGGAATGGAATAAAGATGAGATGACCCTAATCTACACGATTAACGAATCGGAGATTGTTGTGCAGATTATAGGTCAAGAGATATGGCGTGCCGATGTCGCTGTTACAGGCGATGTCTTGTCTATATCGAATGATGAGATAATCTATCTATTTGCGAGATATGATGGTTTGGAGAGTTCGTTGGAGGAGGTGAAGCGAGAAATCGAGGAGAATATTATCGAGGAGACTCCAAGCGACAATATTACAACCGATGAAATATTTAATTCGGAAAGCAATATAGTTGCTGCTTTGGGTGCGGTCTATCTATCAATGATTGATGCTGTCGCCGAGCAACTAAACCTTGAAAATATTCGTATCAACAAAGTGGATTTGTTTGGTGTGCCAAAGAGCATTACGCCCGATTCTCAGGAGGTTTTATCTGCTTGGGAAAAGTGGTATAAAGTGGCTAATGAAATAAAAGTCCTTGTGGATAATATTGATGCAGAACTCTATCCTAACTATTATAGCGAGGCGGTGGCATTAAAGGCTTTCGTATATTACAACCTTGCTATGTTGTATGGTGTTGTGGTGGAGTATGAGTCCATGGAAAATTGTACGATTTATAATGCCACCGAGACTCTTGATATGGTTGAAGATATGCTCTCGTCGTTGGGCGAGGTTTCGAACGCAGAGTATAGATTGTCGAATGATGATATTTCGACTCTTCGTGCAGAGATTGCATTGTATCGTGGTGCAAAGGAGCAAGCCGCATCGTTGCTTGCGGATGATGCAGATTTTGCGCTTTCGATTGATTCTGCAAGATTCCCTCAATATTATACTCTGTTTGGTGATGCTATTACAATCTACTCAGAGTCTAAAACTGAACTTCTAAGAAAAGAGATTGGTGGCGAAAATACAAACGCCGATTGGTTATCGCTTCAAGAGGAACGATATGGCTATTGGGCGATGTTAAAGAGAACGAATACCGCTTGCGAGGTTGTTGGCTGTGAGGAGTATGAACTGTTGATGCCAATTCCACAGTTTGAGATAGTGAGAAATCCGCAACTTGTCCAGAACGACGGATATTAATTTGTAATAAATTTTTAGAGAGAGTGGAGGTTTGACGCAAGTTGTCAAACCTCCACTCTATTTTTGTGGCAAATATTCTACAATACTCTAAAATATTACGATTATGGGAGTTGTTTATTCTATGCAGTGTGATCGCTGCAATACATCGTTTACCCATCAGGCGGGTATCGGTTTTGTCTGTAATTGTCACGATTGTGGCGAGTTTGGTGATGAGTCGGCACCTTTCTTCTGCCCTGTGTGCAACAAGCGTTTCGACCCCGAGAACGAGGAGTTTGAGAAGAGTGTTAAAGAGGTGGCTCACTGGGATTAGCCTCATCTTCTGCTTCGGTGCTCTCCTCGGCCTCGACTACATCAATCTCAAACTCGCTGTCGCCAAGCGTTAGTCGGCAGATGCCGTTCTTCGGCTCATCGACCCAGTCGTAGAGAGGTGGCACAACCCACTCATCGCCAACGCGCAAGCCGTATAGATGCCACTCTTTGGCGAGTGTGGCATTGCTCGGCACAGCCGTTGGGCGGGGCTGGATGGCGCACGCTATATAGTCGGGTAGGCTGATATTCGATGTGAAGATGCTCTCCAAGACCTTCGCTATGCGGTAGTGCGCGGCATCGCCTGTTTGCTCGAATAGCTCGAGTGCGTGATGCACTGCGGGGTCTTTGCCGTAGATTGCATTCTCGGGGTTGATAAGGTAGTTTTCGGCATTGCGATACTTTAGCATCTCCTCGCTATCGATGGCGAGGGCGGCAAGCATTGTGCTTATCAGCGCAATAGGGTAGTCGTCGATATGCTTGTTGAAGTTGGTGTCGTCACGCATAGGGTGGCGATACGAGAAGGTGCCAATCTCCTCGGTATCGTAGCTCGACATACCCGGTCGCCACGCAGCATCCCAGTCGATAAGTTCCATCTCGCCATCGGGCTTTACGATGATGTTCTCGGGCTTGATATCGCCGTGAGCGCCATCGCTCATCAGTGTGCGGTGCGCCAAGCGGTCGAATGCCTCGCTAAATGCCTTGTAGTCTGCATCTTTGCGCCAGAGGAGTGTTTCGAGAGGTGTGCCCTCCACCCAGTCGAGAAGCGCAATATCGGCATACTCCATACGCCCGCGAAAGCCCGCAACGCCAAACTCCTGTGGGTAAAACCTATCGCCATAGATGGCTCGTGCATTGCGGCGACGGCGGAAGTAGCACTTCAAAAGAAAAGTGCCCTCCATACCCATCACACGACAGCGCGCGGTGGCAGAGTTGCTGCCCCACGATATGGTGTCGCGCTCGATAAGTATATGTTCGAGCGTGCGCAGAAACTGCACATCGGAGCGCAAAGCACCGAGTACACGCACAATATCTAATGCCATCGTCTTTTTGGGTTTGGGTTTGCATAACAAAGTAACACTTTTTTCGTTATATATGCAAACGCAAACGGAAAAATCGGTGCAGATGCGCCACCAAAACGGAAAAAATGCGTAACTTTGTAAAGCAAACAAAACACACGAAACTATGTCAACGATTCTCTGTATTACGATTCTTGCCTATCTGATTATGGGCAAGGATATCAAGAACCTCTTGGAGGAGGCAAAGTCTATCGACTGGCGACAGAAGACCTCATCGCTTATCGACTCTATCCGCCCCTACGCCTTGAAGGCTGGTAGGGTGGTTGCTCGCCCTCTGTTGCAGTTCTACTATGCGTTGGAGGACGACAAGACCTCGACCCTCGACCGTGCGCTAATCTATGCGGCTATCATCTATACCATTTCGCCCGTCAGCATCTTGCCCAGTGCAATCTATAAGCTTATCGGCGTTTTGGATGAGGGTGCTGCGGTGATGTATGTCTACAAGAAGGTTAAAGATAAGATTACCCCCACCATCAATGCCAAGGTTGACCACACGCTGAATGATTGGTTTGGCGTAGAGTACGAAATGATAAAAGAAGAGAAGTAGAAATGCCAATATAGATGATGGGCTGACTAGATGATTGGTCAGCCCATTTTTTACCTATTTGCTTTTCGGGCGAACTCCATCAGGGTGTGGGGTAGGTGGCAGTAGCCCGATGGGTTTTTGTCCAAGTAGTCTTGGTGGTAATCCTCGGCAGGGTAGAAGTTGCGTAGGGGCTCAAGCTCGACAACGATAGGTGAGCCAACCTTCGCCTCTGTGGTGTGATAGATACGCTCGATGGTGGCTCGGTCGCCCTCGTCGGTATAGTAGATGCCCGTGCGATAGCGGGTGCCACAGTCGTTGCCTTGGCGGTTGAGCGAGAGTGGGTTGATAGAGCAGAAGTATAGCTCGGCGAGCCTATCGAGCGATAAAATTGCGGGGTCGTAGACCACCTTTACGCACTCGGCAAAGCCCGTAAGGTCGGTGTATACCTCCTCGTAGGTTGGGTTTTCGCCATCGCCATTGGCATATCCCACCTCGGTTGAGATAACACCGTGTATCTGCTTAATATAGTGTTCGGTACCCCAGAAGCAACCGCCCGCAAAATATATCTCTTTCATTGTTATAACTCTATCTCGTTAAACACCTCTTGCAAGCGATTGAGGAAGCCCGTAGATATCGGACCATCCATCTGCGTATGGTGGAACTGGAACGATATAGGCAGGGTAGTGCGCCATAGCCCCTTGCGGTACTTGCCCCACACAACAAAGGGGTTGTTGTAGAAGCCCGCATAGAGGTTTACGACCGAGTCCAACTCACACTTTGTAAGTGCCGAGGTGCCGATAACCATATAGTCGTCGCCAAGGTTTAGCTCCTCATCGCTCTTTGCTGCCTCGGCGGTAAGGCGCAAATAGTCTGCCGCAAACTGATGGATATCACGCGAGAAGGGTATATCGCAAGTGTTGATGCCACCCTTTTCGGTGCGAACAATGGTATTCACCGCCAAGTGGTCGAACTGCATAAGCTTGTCGCCCACGGGCAACATATAGAACTCCGCAAAGTCGCTCGCTGCACGACCGATGGCGTAGCACATAAGCATATTGAGCTTTGCACCGCTACGGCGAGCAACACGCCTAAGGTGCGTGATATCGTAGGTCTTGGTCATCGTGACCATAGGCATCGGCGAGCGCATCCAAAGGTCGAAAGCCTTGGCACGGTTGGTGGTCTTGGGGTCTACCTCTCTCATTGTTTCGTTTTTATAGCGTAAAGGTAGTGATTTTTCGGCAAAGTGAGGATAATAAATCAATAATTTCACTATCTTTGTTATGTGTTACACGAAATGTTAAACCTATAAATAAATATTGTATGAGCTATCTTTATGCGCTTCTTGCCCTATCGTTTGCTGTTTCGGCAGTGGGCTGGATATACTTTATCTACTTCTTTAGCATCGGCTACGGCTTTGCTATCTCGGCACTCTCGGTGGCTACTGCGGTGCTATTCTACGATGTGATGACACTCCCAGCGGCTATCCTGCTCGGCGTGCTCTTTGTCTATGGTATTCGCCTTGCGCTATATCTGCTTATTCGCGAGCGTAAGTCGGCATCCTATAAGAAGATACTCTATCAACCCGACAATACCAAGCGCAAACCAATCTTTGCGATGTTTATGATTTGGATATCGTGCGCTCTGCTCTATATTGGTCAGATCAGCCCCGTAACATTCTACCTCTACAACCTCGAGTTGGGTGCTTCGGTGAACCATATTTGGGCGTGGGTAGGTGCTGTGGTTGCTGCTGCGGGCGTTATCATCGAGATGGTGGCAGATGCCCAAAAGAGCGCTGCCAAGAAGGTAAATGCCAACCGCTTTGTTAGCCACGGTCTCTATCGCATCGTGCGTTGCCCCAACTACTTTGGCGAGGTGCTGATGTGGACAGGTAGCTTTGTTATCTGCTTTGGCGCTTGCTGCACCGTGGGTCAGTGGGTTATCGCATCGCTCGGCTATATCGGCATTGTCTATGTGATGTTTAGTGGCGCCCGCCGCCTTGAACTTCGCCAGAACGAAACCTATGGCAACGACCCCGAATTCCAGGCCTACATCAAGCGCACACCGCTGATTCTGCCTCTTGTGCCTATCTACAGCGTGGCAAAGCATAGCTGGCTGAAAGGATAATTTCTCGTGATATTGGTAATGATAGTGCCTCGGAAAATCGTTCCGAGGTACTTTTTGTTTTGTGGAAAATGGGATTGGCTACGAATTAAGGGATTCGAACTTTGGCAATGGCTTGCCATTGCAAAGTAGAGCCGATACCGCTGAAAAGAGAGCGCAGGGCGTAGCCCGAGCAATAAATCACTATCATATCGGCTCAACCCGCACAAAATAGCCCATCTTTCGCCCATTGCAGAGCACCCGCCTTGGCGGTTTTGTTTTTATGGTGTTAGGGTGGGCTTGCACAATACTATACACCATAAAAACAAAACAGATGACTTTTTCAAGTCATCTGCTCTGCAATAAATGGGTGGAAGATGGGATTCGAACCCACGACCTTAGGAACCACAATCCTCTACTCTAACCAGCTGAGCTACATCCACCGTGTAGATTTGTTTCCAAATCGGTGTGCAAATATACACACTTTTTTCTATTCTCCAAAATTTTGTGCGATAAATTATCGGTTTTATCGCACAAAATTCGTTGTTTTGTTTTGGCTAACGACTTAGCGTCAAGCCTAACAATCTCGCAATCTTTGCGTTAGTAGATCTCGTCGAGCAAAGCGGCCAAACGAAGACCACCCTTGAGGAACTGACGCTCGATAACGGGAGCATACTCGGCTACATAGTCGTACGAGAGGTTTTTACCCGTTGTAGACTTCTCGTAGATGTCGGCAGCCAGCACCACGGTCTCCTCAATCCAGTCGTTGGGTGTGCCACGCTTCAATGCCTTGCGCTCACGGCACTTTACTCTATCGACCTGCTCGGCCCACTCCGAGTAACCCCAGCGGTGTGCCGACTCGACAACCTCGCTATCCCATACCGAGTGCAACTTCTTCTGCTTGCCGAAGTACTTAACCTGCGTGCCATTGCCACCACGGTCGGCCTTATGTCCAGCGTGCATAGGGCAGTGCATATCGCCAACCATATGGATAAGCATCATAAGCTCCACCTTCTCCTCCTCGGCCGTAAGTTCGCCACTCTTAAGGCGCTCAACGGCATTGTTGATAGCAACGACAACATCACCCTTTGCCTCCTTCTTAGAGTTGGCATATGTGCCCTCATTTGCATCGACATTCACATAGTGCCAAGTCGAGGTGTGGGCATATTCATCGGTGTGGCTGGCGTTGTCCATCCAGTTGGCAACATATACCAACGAGTGGCCATCAAGCACCTTCTGCACCTTCTTGAGTGCTCGGCGTGAGAGATTCTGCTCGGCAATATATGCCACGGTATCGTGACCCTTGGGGCCCCAAGCCATAGCGCTAAGGCTGATGCAGAGGGCGAGTGTTAGTGTTAAGATATTCTTCATATAACTGCGTTATTTTACTGATTCATAGTTGCCAAGAACTCCTCGTTGCTCTTGGTTAGGTTAAACTGCTTCTGCAAGAACTCCATAGCCTCGACAGTGGTCATATCCGAGAGGTGCTTGCGCAAAATCCAGGTGCGCTGCATAACATTCTGGGGCAAAAGCAAGTCCTCGCGACGAGTACCCGAAGCGATAACATCGACAGCAGGGTAGATACGCTTATTCGAGAGGCGGCGGTCGAGCTGAAGCTCCATATTACCCGTACCCTTGAACTCCTCGAAGATAACCTCGTCCATCTTAGAGCCTGTGTCGATAAGGGCCGTTGCGATAATCGTAAGCGAGCCCTTCTCCTCGGTATTGCGCGCTGCACCGAAGAAACGCTTGGGCTTATGCAATGCGTTGGCATCAACACCACCCGACAAAACCTTGCCCGAAGCGGGCTGCACAGAGTTGTAGGCACGAGCCAAACGGGTAATAGAGTCGAGGAAGATAATGACATCGTGACCGCACTCCACCATACGCTTTGCCTTCTCCAAAACCATCTCGGCAACCTTGACATGGCGTGCTGCCTGCTCATCGAAGGTCGAAGCAACAACCTCTGCCTTGACATTGCGGGCCATCTCGGTAACCTCCTCGGGTCGCTCGTCGATAAGCAAAACAATCATATATACCTCGGGGTGGTTGTCGGCAATGGCATTGGCAATAGACTGCAAAAGCATTGTCTTACCTGTCTTGGGCTGTGCCACGATAAGCGCACGCTGCCCCTTGCCGATAGGCGCAAAAAGGTCGATAATGCGGTTCGACATCGTGTTGTGGCCATTGCCCGTAAGACTGAACTTCTCGTTGGGGAATAGCGGTGTGAGATACTCAAACTGCTGACGGTCGCGCACATAGTCAGGTTCGAGACCGTTGATTAGGTTGACATGTACCAATGGGAAATACTTCTCGCCCTCCTTGGGTGGACGGACTACGCCACTCACCGTGTCGCCAGCCTTAAGACCAAAGAGCTTGATTTGCGAGGGCGACACATATACATCGTCGGGTGAGTTGAGATAGTTGTAGTCTGCCGAGCGCAAGAAACCAAAGCCGTCGGGCATAATCTCCAATACGCCCTCGCCCTCGATCTCGGCCGCAAAGTCATCTTTCGTGATCTCCGACTCCTCGCCGTCATCTTCGCCATCGTACTCCTCGTCGTCGAAATACATCTCGTCGTCCTCGTCGTCGAGAACATTGGCCATCTCTACCGAGGGGATTTCCGAAGTGTTGAAGTCGATATCTTCGTCGATAGCATCATACACCTCTTCCTCCTGCTTGTTGAACTCCTCGGCCTGCTCTTGCTCGGCAATTCTATTCTGCTCCTCTTGCTCCTTGAGCCACTTTGGCTTGCGGCCTCGACGCTTGGGCTGGGTAGCCTCAATGGGTGCTGCGGTGGCCTCGCTTTCGCCTGAAGGCTCGGCTGCGGGCTCGCTACTCTCTATTCTCTGTGTATTCATGCGGGGACGACGACCACGCTTTGCTGGCGTGGGCTGTGATTCGCTATCTTCGTCAGAGGTCGCTACGGTAATAATCTTCTCGAGCAACTCCTGCTTTTTCATTGTTGATGGTGTGATACCAAGAGCCTTTGCAATCTCGCGTAATTCGACAATTGTTTTGCCCTCCAAGGCTGAAAAATCTTGCATATATTCTTTTGATTTTGCTCTCGCACTCTTGACTCAGAGGCGGGAAATAGTACGGAGTAGACATACAAAAACCGTGTAAGTCTGTGCAAATATACGAATAATTTGTTTATAGCAAATAAACTTTGTAATTTTTTTACACTCTTTTTTATGCTTTTTGCGGGAGTGTTGGATAATTTTTGTAAATTTGTATCACGACAAAACAATGCAAACTATGAATATTATATTTAAGTATCGAATGTTGAGCGACGAGAGCGATAATTTCGTTCGCGATTTCGAGGTTTACCCCGATATGACTCTTCGTGAGTTCTCCGATTTCTTGCTCCGTGCATTGCGCTACGATGAGTGTATGGTATCTATCTTTAAGTCGGATGCCGAGTGGCGCCCTGTCGAGGAGTTCTCCGAAATAGATATGGGCGATGATATGCCTGGCGTACCTCGCTGTATGGATAATGTGCGCCTAATGGAGGTTAACAACGACTTCCACGACCGCCTTATCTACACCTTCGATATGCTCAACAATCGCTCGTTCTATCTTGAGTTGCTCGATATGCAGCGACCACAGGCTGACTTGACCTATCCCCGTGTTGCCTTTGAGCACGCCCCAGTGCCCGACCAGTACGACCCCGATGCTACGGAGGATAGCGGCTCAATCTTCGAGGAGATGATGAGCGACTACAACGAGTTTGATGGCGACGACAATTACGACGATGAGTATTAGTCGCCCTACGCTTATCGTTGTTGTGGGCCCTACGGGCTCGGGCAAGAGCGCTCTTGCCGTTGAGCTTGCCAAGCACTATGGCGCTCCCATTATATCTACCGACTCTCGGCAGGTATATCGAGGCCTTGCCATAGGTACGGCACAGCCTACGGCCGAGGAGTTGGCAGCTGCCAAGCACTACTTTATTGCCGACCGTGAGGTGGAGGATAACTTCAACTGTGGCCGCTACGAAACCGAGGCGTTGGCTCTGCTCGAGGAGTTGTTCAAGGATAATCGCTATGTCGTTGCCGTAGGTGGCTCGGGACTATATGTCAAGGCTTTGTGCGAGGGTATGGACTCGTTGCCCGAGGCTGATGAGGCTTTGCGCGAGAGGCTTAAATCGCGCCTCGAAAATGAGGGTATCGGCTCGTTGGTCGAGGAGTTACGAAGACTCGACCCGAAGTATGCCGAGGAGGTAGACCTTTGTAATCCCGCGCGTGTTATGCGCGCGCTGGAGGTGTGCCTAACAACGGGCAAGCCCTACTCCGAGCAGCGTAGTGGCACGGTCGCCGAGCGTTGGTTCAATATCGTGAAGATTGGCACGGATATGCCCCGCGATGTGCTCTATGAGCGTATAGACCGCAGAGTAGATATGATGGTCGAGGAGGGTCTGGTCGAGGAGGCTCGCACGATGTATCCAAAGCGTGCGCTTAACTCCCTGCAGACGGTGGGCTATCGTGAAATGTTTGACTATTTCGATGGCACAATCTCGCTTGCGGAGGCAATCGAATTGGTCAAGCGCAACTCCCGCCGCTATGCCAAACGCCAACTCACTTGGTTCCGCCGTGACGAGGAGATAGGGTGGTTTGCACCAACGGAGTTGGAACATATAATTGAGTTTATTGATAGTAAGATTTTGCAGAATTAAATAAAAGTGCTACATTTGCATCGTCTTTACGAAAGATCGGTTGCTCGGATGGTGGAATAGGTAGACACGCCGGACTTAAAATCCTGTGGGCAGTAATGCCCGTACCGGTTCGACCCCGGTTCCGAGTACGAAGAAAGAGAAGTCATAATAGCTTCTCTTTCTTGTTTTTATTTGCTTAATAGTTCTTTATATGCTCGATGATACTTTTGTAAACGCTTGAAGTCTTTTTCTGTTAGTTCATTAAGGCGGCGTATATCCATATTGTCGGCAAGATCTTTTATCTTAACTGCCACAGCCAATGGATTTGTCTTGACACGCTCAATAAATGCATCATAAGGCTCATCTTCCGATAGTTTGGTAACACATTTCAACGCCTCAATAATTTCGGTTGTAAAACCCTCTGCTTCTAACCTCTCAAAAGTCCAGTCGGTATCTTCGATCACATCGTGCAGTACTCCGACAATCTTCTCACTGACACTATGGACAGCAATCATCACTCGAAGAGGATGGTCTATATATTCGTTACCAGCCTTATCGACTTGTCCTTTATGCGCTTCTTTTGCTATATCAATCGCTCTACGCAGAAGCTCGCTCGTTCTCCATTCATAGTATTCAGGCTCATTCTGTAGCACAACATCTCTTGGAATCTTCCAAAGGTCAATATAGTTCAATCCCGCTAATCGTTCATATTCGTATGCTAAATCAAACTCACCTCGATGTAGGTACAACCGGAATAAATCTTCATACCTTTCTATTTGACTTGTTGTTTGGTTATACTCTTCCTCCGTTATAGGAGCCTTCTCCCATTGCCGTATCAATATCCATTTTTCATCTTCCGTCAAGGCTTTTAGATTTGATGCGTAAAAAGCTCTCTTTCGATAATCAAAAACCTTACGCTGATCGATTGACATAAGTTCATCTACCGTGAGGTCATCTATCTCAAATATTGATTTATATGGAATCATGGTTATTTTTCGTTAAGTGCTATTCTATATTGAATAGGATAATTAGCATATTCTTCCATACTTCCCTTTATAATAGCAATTTTTCCTGTCTTGTTTTCTAAACTATAATCATATACTCTGTAAAGGTAGTAGTTATCCTTATGTTGTTTACTAAATTCTAATTCTCTAGCTGACAAGTAAAAAGGTGTATTAAAGTCTCCTTTTGTTGTTTTAACTTCTATATATCGTTCAGTTCCATCATCATTATAAGATAGAATATCATAGCCATATCCATCTCCTCCTCTTTCGATAGACTTATGAATACATTTCTCCTCAAGTACTTTCAGCCTTTCATTTTCGACACGAATCACAAAATGTTCACCCCATCTTCCTAATGACTGTTGTTTTGATGCCTCCTTAATATAGTCAATATTGTTTCTTGAGGGTTTAAATATTATTTGGGGAAAAGTTAGAAGCTCTAAAGACTCTCTACCTACCATTTTGACGCTATTGCATTCACCTGTTTTTTCATTTTCATCAAGATGAGTGCATATAGAATATATAAATGTTTGCGTAAGTAGATTTCCTTCTGAAAAATCGGTTAGCTCCTTTTTATAGATAAATTCTTTATACAATTTCAATAAGTCCAAATCTTGCAAGATAACTGACTTGACCTCATTACAAAACCTTGTATAACTAATTATATTGGTTATGTCTCCTGTTCGATGGCGACGATAGGAATTCTCTGACTTTAGTATAGTTGCGGCTTTTTCAAAAATATTACTTATGTATAAGTAGTACTTTGATGGATATCTTAACGCAAGAAGGAGTGCTATGGTTCTATCATCTTGTTTGTAGCTTTTTATCTTCCCATTGAAATTGCCTGCTTGATTATTGCGTAGAGTAATTTCTCGGAATCTATCGCGATAAATTTTTACCCTATCCTCCAAGTCAAGGTCTTCATTAAATAATATTCCTAGTATTTCTCTGATATCATTTGCTGAATATTTGGCATTTGATCTTAGACTATCAATAGGGGCAAAATATTTAAGATTATCTGTTTTCTTAAAAGCATCTGTTAAGACTTTATATAAGTCCTCCTCCTCATCAAATATTCTTCTATAGTTATCTTGGAATGTTTTAACAGCATCCCACTTGTAAGCCTCAAGTTTGCAGATATCTTCTTCCCATCTTTTCTTGAATATAGGAAGATAAATTTCTATACCATTCTTCATATTACTAATATTAATAAACTCTATATTGTTATACCATTGCCATCCGACATAGTATGGTATTTCTACAAAGTTACAACTATTTTGGATAAGTGCTAATTCTTTGATAGCTTTTTAAGCTTCTCAATAAGTCGACAATTCTCTGCTTCTAAT
Source organism: Alistipes sp. (assembly GCA_017465575.1). Lineage (GTDB taxonomy): Bacteria > Bacteroidota > Bacteroidia > Bacteroidales > Rikenellaceae > Alistipes. The sequence goes on from JAFTVX010000004.1 coordinate 76,558, forward strand.
TGTTTCACCCTCTTTTCCTTGCGTTTTAGCGCACCTTTTAATCGCTGAAAGTCCTCGTGTGCTGGATTTGGAGCAAAAAAGTTAATTAAGGTTTCCATCTTTTGGTCGCGCTCCCACTCTGGAAGTGCAGCCATCCATTTTACAAATTCTTCAAACATAACAAACAAATTTAGGGTTACTCCGCAAAGTAACCCTAAAATTTTGACAACTTATGTCAAGAGATTTTTTTGTAATTTTTATGCCTTGATAAGTATCGTTACGGCGGTAGCGGATACACCCTCTTCACGGCCTTCGAAGCCGAGGCGTTCGGTCGTGGTTGCCTTTACCGAGATGCGGTCGGCTGGGATGCCGATAACCTCCGAAAGTCGCTCACGCATAAGGTCAATATGGGGGCGGAGCTTGGGTCGCTGCATAGCGATAGTGCAATCTATATTGCTGATTGAGTAGCCTTTATCCGTAACTATATCAACGACCTCTTTAAGCAATCGGCGGGAGTCGATGCCCTTATATTTAGCATCGGTATCGGGGAATAGTTTGCCGATATCGCCAAGTGCCAAGGCGCCAAGCAGAGCATCGCAAATTGCGTGTATCGCTACATCGCCATCTGAGTGCGCTACACAACCCTTGGTGTGTTCAATCTCAACTCCGCAGAGCACCAAACGCAAGCCCTCGGCAAGGGCGTGCACATCAAAACCGTGTCCAATTCTAATATCCATACCTATTATTTACGCTTAAAGTTTAACCAACGGCGCATAATGCCAAGAGCATATCGCCTGATAATCAGAGGTTGTGCGAGCCAAATTCGTTCGCGGATATGCCACCAACGAGTGGTGCAACTAACCTCCTTGCCACTCTCTCGAATGACGGCATCGACAACGCCGATAACATCCTTGCGACTGCACTCCTCGGTCTGTGCGAGGTTACCATCGCCGTGGAAGGTGATCTTGTCGCCATCTACGGCAATAACACGATGCACGATGATTCGGCGATTTGGGGTGCGGAACATAGCGATACGACCAAGGATAGGCTCCTCGATATCGGTACGGCGCACGATGATATGGTCGTGGCCATAGCCGAGCAAGGGGAGCATACTATAACCGGTAACAATCATACGAAAGTTGCCGCCCTCCTCTACAATATTCTCTATGTTATCGAGTACCTTCTGCATTGCCTATTATGGTGTTAAACGATAACTCTGCAGCTGCCTTATCGGGCAGACACTCAAGATGATAAGCCCCCACTTGCTTAAGCAACGCTCCAAGTGTTGTGCAGATGCCATCTTGTAGATAGTCGTCGTGAGCAAAGGCGGGTGGGCACGATGGAAGTAGTGCGCCAATAGCAGCCAGTGGGTGCAGACGGCGGATAAGGTTGTGAGGTGCTTGGCTTAGGCGACAGAAGCCCGCAATGGGGAAGCATAGGTTCTTGTAGCAAGGGGTCTTGCCACTCCAGGGTGAGCCGAAAACAACTGCCTTGCCATCGACAACACGCACAATTGGCGAGTCGTCGTTAAGGAGTTTCGCTCCCTCGATATTCTCGCGCCAGAGTCGGGTGTGGGTACTCTTGCCTGTGCCTGATTCGCCAAGGAATAACACCGCGCGGTCGTGAGAAACGATAACCGATGAGTGGATGGCAATCGCATTGTTCTCGCTCAATACCACGCCAAACATCATCCATAGACCAAAGCGCAAGAGCGAAATATCTAAATTGCTCTGGCAGACGATATTGCTAACGATATTATGCGTTGCACGGTCGATATGGAAGAGTGTGGCGGGCTTATTATCCAAGCGGCTATGTGTCGAGTAGAGATAACCCGTAGTGGTGCGCGAGAAGCGACCCTCGGCATTTGCCTCCGTAACATCGAATTCCGAGAGTAGTTGTTCGATGGTGATGCTATCTTCGCTAAAGGTGGTGTCGATATGGAAATGACAGCTTGGCGAAACGCTCTTGTCTGCCTCTACCTCAAAGGGTTGGAAGCCACGAATGCCCGTTGCTACAAGGTCAATATCGGAGCGAAGGCGAAGCCCCGCAATTACATAGTCGTAAATCATAGGTCTATAATTCTGTCGCAATACTCCAACGAGCTATCGCGGTGAGCAATTACTACAATTGTGAGTGCGCGGTTGTCCGCCGAGAGACGACGAATAGCGCTATTGATATTCTCCTCGGTATGGCTGTCAAGCGATGATGTAGCCTCGTCGAAGAATAGGATATCGCAATTTTTATACAGGGCACGAGCGATGCCTATTCGCTGGCGCTGACCTCCCGAAAGGCGACTACCTTGCTCGCCTATGCGTGAGTTGATACCATCGGGAAGTGTTGCTACAAACTCCTTTAGGTCAGCCATCTCAAGTGCCTTAGCGACACGCTCATAGTCTATCTTCTCTGAAGATGTTCCAAGGGCTACATTTTCGGCTAACGACATATCGGCAATAAAGACACTCTGCGACACATAGCCAATACTATTTTGCCACTTGCGGATATTCTCCGTGCCAAGGCGCTCGCCATCAACGAGGATATCGCCAGAGGTGGGTCGATAGAGTCCGAGCATAAGGTTGAATAGGGTAGTCTTGCCCACGCCCGAAGCACCCTTGATGCCCACTCTTTCGCCCTTTGCAATCTTTAACGAAAGGTTGCTGATAGTCTCGGTCTCGGCATCGTCGAACTTAAACGAGAGGTTGCGAAGCTCTATCTCACGAGCGAAATGGAAGCGGTCGTCGGTGCGGTTGATATTGATGCTCTCGTAGTTAGCCTCGGCTACAACATCTATGGTATAACGGTTGTAGCGTAGGGCGCTCCAGCTCGACATAATATTGCGAATCGACGGAATTAGACGCATAACTGCCACGGCAAAGATGCCGAACAGCAGACCGATATCTGTCTTGCTGACAACGACGCTCAATATCACCAATCCCGCCATACCAAGCGCCATACCAGTCTCGGTGAACATCTGCGGTAACATACCTATCGTCGCATTTCGTTTGCGGAGCGCTACAACCTCGTCCATAGCCCTCTCGAAGCGGTCGTACATCTCGGGGAATGCTCCGCCAATCTCGATATCGGAGTAGCCACGGAAGGTCTCGGCAACGATACGGCTCTTGGTGCGCTGTGCCTCGTTCTCACGAATACCGATGTCGTTTAGCTTACGGCGCACAACAAAGTAGAAGAGTAGGATAACAGGGATAATCACTGCCACAGCAAGCAATGCTGCTACGGGCGAGTAACACATCATTGCAACAAAGAGCAGCAAAAAGAGCATAATCTCGCCAACAATCGTTGCAATGGGCTTGATAACACCCACAACAAACATTAGGCTAACAACATTTACATTGCGCGTAAGCAGTGCCGAATTGCTATGCTTGATAAAGCCGAGACCACGATTGTGGTAACCGATATAGAGTCTTTCAGATAGGTGCTTATATAGCCCGTAGGTAAAGTTGCGCTCGGAGCGATAGAGAAGAAGCGAGATAATATTTTTAAGAATGATAACCGCCACAACGCCAAGCGATATGGTTACAGCAAATGAGGTGTAACTACTAAAACCAAGGCCATCATAAATGACGCTAAAATAACCCTCCTTCGTAATACTCTCTCTATCGAGGATAACGACCAATACGGGTACAAAGAGTGCGATACCCACAAAGTTGAGCAAGGCACGCAAGAAGATAGTCCCCGCAACACCTACTGCACGGCGACGATAGCTCTTGGGTATAATACTCGTAAAGAGTCGTTTCATATTGCAAAGATATGTAATATCTTTCAAAATCACAAGAAAGAGGAGTTGTCTTCGCTCTATTGGCTTGACAACTCCTCTTTTAGAGAGTTAGTTATACCTGTTTTACTTAACCTTTACGATAAGTTCGGCGCTCTCAACGCCCTCGGCTTTTGCCGTAAAGCGAATCTCGCCACTCTCTTTGCCACTCTCAATAATTGCCATTAGCTCGCCAGAGAAGGCGTGCATCTGGGGTAGGTGGAATAGGTCGAGCGATGTAGGGTCGCCATTGGCAGCAGCGCGATAACGACCAGCGCCCTCAACCTCGAACTCAACCAAGCGACCATCGTTGGGGCAGAGGTTGCCATCTTTGTCGAAGATGCTTACACGGATATATGCCAAGTCCTTGCCGTTAGCTTCAATCTCCTCACGGTCAACGCTTAGGTGGATTGCTGCGGGTTCGCCAGCTGTGCGAACGATACGCTCCATAGCGGCATTGCCATCTTCGTCGTATGCCACAACCTTAACCTCGCCAGGCTCGTATACGACATCGTTCCACATTAGGCGATAGCGCTCCACTACATTCTCAGCATCTGCCGAAGCCTTAGTGCGAACACCTTGCGATACACCGTTTACGAAGAGCTCGGCCGAGGGGTATGAGGTGTAGACAAATATGGGTGTAATCTCGCCCTCGCGACCCTCCCAATTCCAGTGGGGAAGGATGTGCAATGTGGGCGACTCGGTATTCCAAATCGAGCGATATAGCCAGAAGCGGTCCTTGGGAATAGTTGCAAGGTCGATAATGCCGAACATAGAGCTGTGGTTGGGCCACATGCCATCGTAGGGGGTAGGCTCGCCAAGGTAGTCGAAACCAGTCCATACGAACTGACCGATAACCCACTCTTTGTCGTCGGACATTGCGAAATCCTCATCGGGGATATTCGACCACCAGCAGTGCTCCAAGTCGTAAGACGAACATTGCTGATCGTCGTAAGTCTTGTTGCTTGTGCGCTCAACGGGGAACTTGTAGACGCCGCGCGAGCTGATAGTTGATGATGTCTCGCTGCCGAGTACAAAACCCTGAGGCAGACGCTCATAGGCGTACTCATATAAATGAACACGATAGTTGAAACCAGGGATATCGATAATAGCGCCAAAGCCGTTGTCAGCAATACATCTTACCTGGTCCATACCACAGGTTACAAGGCGTGTGGGATCTTCGCGGTGGCAGATATCCTGCAAGAATATTGCCTCCTCCCAACCTGCATCAGCACACTGGTTGGGTACCTCGTTACCGATACTCCACATAACGACCGAGGGGGCGTTGCGGTAGTTGTGCAACATATTTACCATATCGCGCTCTGCCCACTCGTCGAAGAAGCGGTGGTAGCCATTCTTGCACTTTGCGATATTCCACTCGTCGAAGGGCTCAATCATCATCATAAAGCCCATCTCGTCGCACAACTGCACTAACTCGGGCGCTGGCATATTGTGGGCAGTGCGGATAGCATCGCAACCCATATCTTTGAGCATCGAGAGTTGACGGCGGAGTGCCGAAACATTGACAGCAGCACCCAAAGCACCGAGGTCGTGGTGGTTACAAACACCCTTAATCTTGCGCGATACGCCATTAAGCGCAAAGCCCTTCTCGGGGTTAATCTCGATGGTGCGAACACCAAAGCGTGTGCGGTAGCAATCTACTGCCTTGCCATCGACTTTGAGTGTAGTCTCGGCATAGTAGAGTGCTGGACTCTCGGGCGACCAAAGAGAGGGATTGGCGATTGTAAGTTGCTGATAGTATTTATTATCGGCAATTTCAAACTCCTTGCTTCGTGCTACCTCTTTGCCCTCGCTATCAACGATGCGTGTCTCGACTGCGAGATTTGGGTTTACCTCCGAGGTCTTAATCTCGATATTCACCGTTGCCTTGTCGGTGCTTACCTCAGGAGTTGTGATATAGGTGCCCCAAATGGGAATATGCACGCGGTTGGTGGTGATAAGGTGAACATTGCGATAGAGACCTGCACCAGGATACCAGCGCGATGACTCAGGGCGATTCTCCAAGCGAACAGCCAAGGTGTTGTTCTTGCCGTCTTTGTTGACGAGGTCGGTAATGTCGCAGTGGAACGAGTTGTAGCCGAATGCCCAGAAAGCGGCCTCCTTGCCATTGACCCATACGCGAGCCTCGCTCATTGCACCGTCGAAAAGCAGTGAAACCGCCTTCTCGTCGCTGAAGCCCTCGACATCAAACGATGTGCGATACCAGCCTACACCAACATAGGGCAGACCTCCCGTACGACCAGTCTTTACCGTAGCCTCGGTCTCGAAGTTCTGCGTTATGGCCACCTTCTGGCGGTCGTTGTCGCTGCTGAAAGGGCCATAGATTGCCCAGTCGTGGGGAACAACAACCTCTTCCCAAGCGCTGTCGTCGAAGTCGACATTCTCGGCAAAGGCGATATCGCCCTTCGTAAAGCGCCACCCCTCCTCGAGTAGTACATCGCTACGCAACTCCGTTGTAGCACAGCCAGTTGCGATAGCTGCCACAAGAAGCATGATTAATAGTTTTGCGTTTTTCATTTTGTTTGGTTTTTTGATATTTGTTTCTAAGTTGGTTTTATGCCTTTACAACCTTGCCGAGTGCTATATACCACACATATCCCTCGATTGTGTCGTAGCGCTCCATGGTGTTGAGCAAGTCGAGGTATTCACTCATCTGCTTTAAGTAGCTACGCTCCTCGTTTTGGCCAAATTTGTAGTCCACAACAACGGCTCTGCGCCCCTTAATCATCACACGGTCGGGACGGCGCATATTTTGAGGTGTAATGATGCCTGCCTCGCACTTTATATCCTCCCATTCGGTTGTAAACCACTCTTTTACTGTGGGGTCGGTCATAGCTTTTGCAATGCTCTCGCCAAGGCGCATAGCTTCGTTGCTATCAATCAAGCAATCTCGCTCCAAGCGCTTGATGGCACGCTGTATATCTTCGACTGTGCGCGACTGCTCGAAGATGCGGTGCAGACGAATACCATTGATGCGTGACGATGTGCCAACGCTGAGACCCTCCTCGGTGTAACGACGGCCAGGAAGATGAATACTTACCGATGGGCGGTGAGATGTGTAATCCTCTAAAAGTTGGTCGTTTGCATCGCCCTTCTTTTGTGTTGTGGCGTGTGATGTCACCTTGCGCCCAAACGAGTAGGTTATCTGCTTTATGCCCTCCTCGTCGCTAAGCGTAGCGCCCTCGCCACAGACCTTAGATGCTGCATCAACAACAAGGGGAACTACGGTAGTAATATCTCCTGATAAACTCTTGGCATTGAGGCGTTGAGGCGTAAATACATAAAGCTCTTCTGAAGCTCTAGTGAGGGCCACATAGAGTAGATTTACAGCATCGATATGGCTCATTGTAAGCTCCTTGTAGTAATCCTCGGTAAATGCCGATTGTTGCATCGTCTTACGATAGATTACGGGGAACTCGCCGACAGTAGAGATGTCGCTCTTGTTGTCTGCCTGCGCCCATATCACCTGGTTGAGGTTGCCACGAGGTGCTGTATCCCACTTGCAATTTGGAATAATCACAACGGGGCGCTCCAAACCCTTGGCCTTGTGGATTGTCATAATCTCGATAGTGTCGTCGCTCATCTCCACGCGCAGAGTCTCACTCTTGCCTCGCTCATCCCACCAGTCGAGATAGTGGCGAATGTCGGCAATGCGCGAGGTTGAGAAGGCAACGACCTGCTCATGGATAGCTTGCAGATAGGCGATGCGCTCTCGTTTTTCGTTAAGGCGGAAAGTAGATATTATGCTCTCTAATGCCTCCATTGGCGAGAGGTGGGCGATATGTCTTAGATAGGCAACCTCCTCGTCGCTAAAGCGGTGGCCAAGGTCGTAACCTAAATACCTATTATATACACCTCGCTCGATATCGTCACCCGCATCAATCGAGAGGCGCATCACGGCGATAATAAACTCTATAATATCGCACGAGTCGATGGTGAGTGCATCTTGTGTGAGAATATTGAAGCCCATCTCGCCACGCGAAGTAAACTTCTCCTCTTTATAAGCAAATAGCTCCTCGGCAACCTTTCGGCCATCGTTTGCGCCACGCACCAAAATCAAAATATCGCGGTAGCGGTAGCCACGGCTGATAACATCCTCGATAGTCTGAATAAATGGCGAGAAGCCTCGCTCGCTGTCGTATACCGTAACCTCGGCATAGCCATCTTCCGAGTTTCTACTGCCACTCTTTTGGTTATGGTCGGCGTATGCCGAACGCATAATGTCGTAAAGCGATGAGTGTAGCGAAGATGTCATCTCTTTGTTATTGAGTGCATTGTCGAGCATTGTGTTTAGGTATGTGCCATCTTTCTCGACGACGCTCTCAATCATCTTGTTGTTGAACTCAACGACACTTCTGAAACTACGATAGTTGTGCGTAAGAGGCTCAATAATGGTGTTTTTGTCGCCCAGAGCCTGCACAGCCTCGCTCTTTAATAGTCGCCAGTCGCCACCACGCCAACGATAGATAGACTGCTTGACATCGCCCACGATAAGCACCGAGACATCTTCGGATTGCGACATAGCATTCTGCAAAAGAGGAAGTAGATTTTTCCACTCTCGCACCGAGGTGTCCTGAAACTCATCAATCATATATCGCTCGTAGCGGTTGCCAACCTTTTCGTAGATAAACGGAGCATTGCTGTCGTTGATAAATGTCGAGAGTATGTTTTTTGTCTCGCCAAGAATCATAATATTCTCCTCCTCGCACATCTGCGTTACCTTGTCGTAGAGGTCGGCAAGCAGAGCAAAACTGCGGTAGTTCTCCTTGACGATGCTTGCGGTGTTGATTACTGGGAGCGAGTTGCGATAGAGGTCGCACATCTCTTGAAGGATTGGCATTAGCTCCGTAGCGGCATCCTTCACTCGGGCATCTGCCGTCTTGCCATACCAAGCATCAATATCCTCGGCAGCCTTGTACATCGTAGCCGAAGGCTCACGGAACTCGCCAGCGGCATACCTTGCGAAGTTAAAGACAAAACTGCGTGATGAACCCTTAAACTCGGCGGGTGATACACCACGCTGCTCCATAAGCTGAATGGCGCTTTCGGCGAGTGATTTCATGCGGTTTTTGCTCTTCTCTGCACTGCCAACAAGGCGGTTTACTATCTCGGAAAGCTCCTCTTTTGAGCGCTTCATCTCCATGCGCTCTCGAGTCTTCTCCTTGAATAGCTCACGGCCTAAGGCGCTCAGGTCACCACGCATATCCCAACGGTTGCCATCATTGATGCGCTCCTCGGCAAACTCCAAGAGCCAGCGACGAAGCTCCTTATCTTCGGCAATGCTCTCTACTAAGCCGTCGGCACTGCGTTTAAGCAGAGTGTTGGGGTCAAGTTCAATATTGTAGTTGAGGTCGATACCCAACTCCTTGATAAAGGCGCGGATAATACGCTGAAAAAAGCGGTCGATGGTGAGCACCGAGAAACGCGAATAGTCGTGGAGGATAAGCGTGCGAGCCTTCAAAGCTCGCTCACGCACCTGGCTCTCGCCAAGTTGCAATTCGGCACGAAGCTCGGCCATATAGTTGCTCTTGGCACCCGATGCAAGGATATGTATCTCGCGCAAAATACGCGACTTCATCTCCTCGGTAGCCTTGTTCGTAAAGGTTACGGCAAGGATAGCACGATATAGTTCGGGATGCTCGATAACATCGCGAACATATTTGTATGCCAACTGATAGGTCTTGCCTGAGCCGGCACTTGCACTTAGTATCTTGGCTCGTTTCATCGTCGGCAAATCTTTTTGAAATCACAATATTTGCACATATCCTCATCCTCGGTTTGACGGAAGGGTGTGCTATAATCGAATAGTTCCTCTAAGGTGGTGTTTAGTTCACTCTCAAACTCCTCGCTAATGTCGCTATATCGCTCAACATAGGCGCCTGTGGTGCGGTCGAGGATAAGGGGCGAATAGTCGTCGTTGAGCATCTTCGAGGCGAAGTAGAGCGAAGGGCACGACTCAAGATTAAACTTGCGGTGCAAAATCATCGAGTAGAGCATCGTTTGGAAGATATTTGACACTCGCTCCTGGGCCTCGCCACGGAAGAGCGACTCCATGCCGTTGTATTCAAGGTGTGGCGTGTTACCACTCTTGTAGTCAATGATTTGTAGCGAGCCATCTGCCCGACGGTCGATTCTATCAGCACGGCCTGAGAGATTGACCATGCGGCCACTTGAAATAGGACATTGCCAATCAACATCCTTCTCCAAACCCGCTATGGTGTAGCCCTCGTTGGCGATGTCGTATCGCATAATACCTCGCTGGATATACTTGATGATGATATCCCTAACAAGAAGCATATCACCCGAGAACTCCTCGCTACTTAGCTTGCGCGAGTTCATCAGCAGTCGGCACATGGTGTTATCGACAGCCTTGGCAATAGTGTCGCGGTTGGCTAACTTCTTAATCTCGGCGTTGGGGTTGGCAATCTTCAAGATTGGCGTATATAGCTCCTCCATCGACTCATGGAGGATGTTTCCAAAGGTTAGAGCATCAATCGTATCGCTAAGCTCGTCGTTGGTGCGAAGCTTGGCAATAGATGCTAAATAGAATTTTAGCGGGCACTCCACATAGCGGAAGAGCGCCGTGGGGGATAGACTATGCTCACCCGATGGGTCGAGGTAACGGTTTAATATCTCTTGTTCGTGCTTGCCCTTCGCAACCTCGATAGGTGGGTTGTCGTCTAACGATAGGTCGACACCAACAGCCCTCTTTTCAATCTTGTGAGGCGATTCATACTCGAGCTGATAGATGTAGCGGCTCTGCTCACCTGTAGAACGCTCATCGGCACGCGAACAGTAGAGCATCGTAACACTCTCGGCACGCTGAACGAGGCGGTAGAAATAGTAGGCATACATCGCCTCGTGCTCCTCGGGTGTAGGCATCGAGTAGGTGGCACGAAGGTTGTAGGGGATAAACGATGACTGCCCTGTCTTGTCGCCAGGGAAGTTATCGTCGGTCATCGAGAGTATGATAACATTCTTAAAGTCGAGGTTTCGGGTCTCGAGGATACCCATAATCTGCACACCCTCCAAAGGCTCGCCCTCGTAGGGTATCGACACCGTTTGAAGATGACGGCGCAGAAGCGAACAAAAGACATCGATCGAGGGTGTAATGCCGCAGTTCGTGATAGAGAGACGGCACTTCTTGAGTTCGTCGGTAGCCAATGTTAGATACTCGCCTTGTAGCTCGTCAATAGCGCTAATGGTGGGGGCGAGAAGTGTCAAAATGTTGTCGATGTAGCTGGCCAACGACTCCCAATCGCTTGTGCGTTGAAAAATTGCTGATAGTAGCTCATTACCCTGCAATATAGCACTCTCCACCGAGATAAGGTGGTTTGCTACAATGTAGTCGAGGGTACTCTTTGCCTCGCTTTTTGAATAGTCGGTGATGTAGGGGTGGGTAAGTAGACCGCTCACATCATTGTGGTAAAACATGGTCTCACCATCGCGCTCTCGAGAATGGGCTTGTAGCTCGATAAGTCGGTCGATAAAGGTGTAGACCAAAGTGTTCTTGAGCGGATAGCCCATGGTGATATTTACCGTGGGAACGCTCTCGGGTAGCGAATGCAACAGCGGAACAAGCATATTCTCGTCTGTTAAGACTATCGCTGTGCGCTTATCTCGCTCCTCGGTGGGTAGCTCCTCAAGGAGTTTTGCTACATATTTGCACTGCACGACATTCGACACGCAGGCGATAGAGCGAAACTTCTTAGTTCTCGACTTAAAGCAATCGTGCGAAATGGGCTCGGTGGCGGGGTAGCGCGATAAATTCTCGCGGAGGAACATGCCCGCCTCGTGGTCGTTATTGGCCACATAGTAGGAGTCGTAATCCCAATAGTATTCAGCACCCTTAGCGCTACTCTGCAAGTGGTCAAAGAGCACCTTCTCGCTATCGGATAGCGCATTAAAGCCTGCAACAATATAACGCCTATCGCCCTTTAGCTCCGCATCGCCACTCTTTAAGCGCACGGCAGCCATGCGATAAATCATACCTGTATAGCCAATGCCCTTGCCGAGAAGTGTTGTGCGGTACTCGTTGTAAATAGCTGGCAGACTACGCCACACCTTTAAGAAGCGTTGCTTCTGCTCCGTTAGCGAGTCATTGTCGCCAATACTCTTCCAAAACGAGATGATGCGCAACTGTTCGGGGGTGAGGTACGACACATCGGCCTCCAACTCCTTAATCTCCTCGATGTTGCGTAGAAGTTGTGAGGCATCGACCATATATTTGTCGATTAGGTCGAAGTCCGAGATAAGCATATCACCCCAAAAATAGAACTTGTCGAACGACTCGCCAGGGTGGTGCTTGACATAGACTTGGTAGAGCTCGGCAATTAGTCGTATGCGCTCGCCGCGCGATATGCCTGCCACCTGCTCCATAATCTCGTCAATCGTGGTCCACGAGGGTTGCCACACGGGCTTAGATGTCGTCTCGGCAATGGCATCTACGAAGAATGTACGCGCTCTGAGCGACGGAAACATTATGTCGAGCGACGACAAATCACCCGAATATCTATCAACAAGTATTCGGGCAAGCTCCTTTAAGAATGTGCTGTTAGTCATCGCATAAGAGATATTTCGCCTCCGAATACGGGGATTTCACGACGGAGAATTTCGGGTAGCGACTTATAGTAGACCTTGCCACCAGTGGCGGTCTTGGCTTGTAGGCGCTGTGTGGCATCAACCTTCGTTACGGCGTTGTGCGACGAAGATACCATTGTAGACATAGTCTCAAGGGCTGATGCGTTGTATTCGGCTGTCGAAATATCGGCGCTCTGGTAGAGTGCCTTGCCCGAGAGGGTTACATAGCTCTTGCCAGTGACTGAGACCATAAGGTCGAGAACATCAATCTCGGCAGAGAATGTGGTGCCATTCGATAGTGTGATGTCGAGAAGTGGTGAGGTAAGCACACCCTCGACAATAACGCCAGCCTTGGCGACAGTTATCTCACTAAGGGTGTTGAAGTATACCTCAACCTCGGTTACGCTCTCGCGTTTAAGGTCGGTGCGTTCACGAATTTTAAGCACGCTATTTTCGACCTCAGCTTCGAACTTCGATGTATAAAATCCCTTGGTGTCGTAGACGATGTAGGGTGCTGCGCTCTCGTCAATCTTAATGAGTTTAAGGCGCACAGGTGCGTCAACATCAATAGCAGTAAAGCTCGCAGTCCACTGCTTGACAGGGTTGCTCGAAGGTGTGGTAACTGTTGTTGTTGCGCCCTCCTGAGCTGTGGCGATAACCATTGTGAGGAGGAGCGATATAGTCAATAAAAGCCTTTTCATAACTCGTGCAATTATAGTTTCAAAGCACTAAATTATGAAAAATAAATGGAATCGACAAACTTTCGATGAATTTTATAAATAAAATTTAGAATTTGAGCTGTTAAGGACTAATCCATCTTGATAATTGAGTATGTAGCGCCACTGCGACGAGCAGCCTCGATACCTACTGCCGAGTCCTCGAAAATGATAGTTTCGGAAGGCGATACACCCTCCGACTCCATGGCTTTTAAGAAGCAGTCGGGATAGGGTTTGGGGTGCTCAACATCGTCGCCACAGATTATGCCATCAATGCCACTCTCCAACTTCAAGTATTGCATTACATTGGCAATATTGTCACGATGTCCAGTTGATACAATCCATACTTTAACTCCTGTCGTTCGTTGCATCTGACACCACGCCCAAAGTGGCTCATTAAGTTTGACTGTTGAGAAATAGTTGGGGTAGAGTTCGACTTTGCGTTGGCGTAGGTGCTTGATTCTCTCGGGGGCGCTAACGCCCACCATGCGCATAAACTCGGGGCAACGAACACCGAAATAACGCGATAGATACTCCTCCTTGGTGATGTGAATATTCGCCTCTTTGAGGGTAGCAATATAGGCCAACGCATTGGCCTCTCGAGTGTCGACCAATGTGCCGTCAAAGTCAAGTAGAATTAACTTTAATTGAGCCATACTAATCGAATGATTGCATGCTTGATAGCGCAATGCGAATGATGCGCTGATACTCCTCGGGCGAGAGCTCCATAAAGAAGTAGTGTACAGGGTCTACGCGGGTATCTCGATAAATCACCTCGTAGTGCAAATGGGGAACAAACGAGAGACCCGAGTTGCCCGACGAAGCGATGATGTCGCCACGCTTAACTTGCGCGCCCTTCTTTACGCGGATATCTAAGAGGTGGCTATATGATGTCTCGTAGCCGTTGCCGTGGTCGATGGTGATTGCTTTGCCGTGGGTGGAGTTCTTTTCCGAGAGCGACTTTACAACGCCGTCTGCCGTGGCAAAAACTGCCGTTCCCTCGGGGACCAAATAGTCTACGCCATGATGCTCACGCATAGTGCGGTGGAAGGGGTTGATAAGGGGCTTTTTGCCTGCTGCAAGGAGCGTTAGTTGCTTATTGTTGACAGGTTGTATTGAGGGTATGCAATCGTCTGATAGTGCGGTTGTTGTGATAGCATAGCTCAAATCGTCGTATGAGGCAAGAAGTTTGTCGCGTTTGTGGTCTGCCGACGATAGATAACCATCTAACATATCAAGCAGCTCATCGTCGCTCATATCAATAAGTTCACGGTGAAGCTCGTGGCGCTCGTTGCTATAACCTGTATTAAGGTCGTAGGGGTTGGATTCGAACAACTTACGGAATACATTCTCATCGCGTGCCGAAACATTTTCCAATACCATCGCTAATGAGTCGTAGCGCTCGACAAGGTTGTTGTAGGCATCACGCTTTAAGTCGTTGGTTTTGCGCAACGATGCCTCCTTGGGCATATTCACAACGAACGATATTATTACCGACCAGATGAGCACCATTCCTACCCATGTGAGCACACGGATAGCAACTGGAGTTATACGATTCCAGAAACTTGACTCTTTGGTTGATATATCTTTTCTAATCTTCATTTCATTAGTTATTTACCCTCGCTTAACTGCTCCATAAGGTCGATGTATGCCTCGGGGGTCATATCCTTGTTGAAATAGTGGATAGGGTTAACCGTATTGTTGCGGTAGCGCACCTCGTAGTGAAGGTGTGCGCCCGATGAAACGCCAGTATTGCCGACCTCGCCAATAACCTGACCACGGGTTACGCTATCGCCCTCGATAACAAACATCTTCGATAGGTGTCCATAGCGTGTCTTGTAGCCAAAGCCGTGGTTAATCTCGATAAGCTGACCGTAGCCAGGTCGCCACTTTGCCTCCGATATTACGCCATTACCCGTGGCATAGACGGGTGTGCCCTTGGGCGCCGAGAGGTCGACACCTTCGTGCATTCGCCATGTGCCATATCGAGGGTGCATACGCATTCCGTAGAGGCTGCTCACATACTTCAGCTTTGTGCGGTCGATAGGCCAGATAGCGGGAATAACGGTCGAGAACTCCTCCTTGTGTTCGGCCAACTCCTGCGTATCGTCGAGAGATAGCGAAGCGTAGTAGATATTTCGCATCAGGCGATCCATCTTACGATAGGTCTCCTTGACGATGTTTTGGCTAAGCTCTGCGTATTTGGCATCGGGGTAGTCGCTATATACCTGTGGGATATTTAGCGTATCGACGCCGAGCAAGGGACGATAGACAAAGTGGTCGCGGTGGCGAATCTCGCCAAGAAGGTTCTCGGCAATCGAAATTTTCTCTTGGAGAATTTCGTATTGGCGGTCGATGCGTAGGCCATCACGGATGATAAATGCCGACTTTGGAGTGTCGAGAAACATCGAGATAAGGAAGTTGCATGCGAGGGCAATAAGCAGTGTTGCAACAATCTGAATGGCTATACGACGCCCCTTCGACTTGTGCTTTCGCACCTTTCGAACAGATTCGGGTGTTGTATGTTCTCTCTCGTTCTGCATTAGTCGAACAAAATTATCAAAATTTTCTCTATAACGATGCAAAATTAAAGTAAATTGTGTAATTTTGCAACCGCGTAATAAATATAGGTAATAATTAAATAAAAAATAGATATGAATTCAAACGAAACAAGACAAGCCTTTTTGGACTTTTTCCGTACGAAGCAGCACGAGATTGTAGCTTCGGCACCGATGGTCGTGAAGAATGACCCCACGCTGATGTTTACCAATGCTGGTATGAACCAGTTCAAGGATATCTTCCTTGGTAATGCACCCCGCAAGTGGCCTCGCGTAGCCGATACTCAGAAGTGTTTGCGTGTGTCGGGTAAGCACAACGACTTGGAGGAGGTAGGCCACGACACCTACCACCACACCATGTTCGAGATGCTCGGCAACTGGTCGTATGGCGACTACTTCAAGAAGGAGGCTATCGAGTGGGCGTGGGAGTTGCTCACCGAGGTATACAAGCTCGACAAGAGCCGTATGTATGCTACCGTATTTGAGGGTAGCGAGGAGGATGGCGTTGCCTTCGATCAGGAGGCTTTCGACTACTGGAAGCAGTTCTTGCCCGAGGACCACATCATCCGTGGTAACAAGAAGGATAACTTCTGGGAGATGGGCGAGACTGGTCCTTGCGGTCCTTGTAGCGAGATTCACTACGACCTTCGCGACGAGGAGGAGGTAGCAAAGATTCCTGGCCGTGAGATGGTAAATATGAGCCACCCTCAGGTTATCGAGATTTGGAACCTTGTATTTATGCAGTTCAACCGCAAGGCTAATGGCTCGTTGGAGCCCCTGCCTGCAAAGAATGTAGATACCGGTATGGGCTTCGAGCGCTTGTGTATGATTCTTCAGGGCAAGAAGTCGAACTACGATACCGATGTGTTCCAGCCTACGATTGCTCGCATCGCAGCACTCTCGGGTAAGGAGTATGGCAAGGATGAGAAGGCGGATGTTGCTATGCGTGTTATCGCCGACCACTTGCGTGCTATCTCGTTCTCGATTGCCGATGGTCAGCTCCCCGCAAACGCTAAGGCTGGTTATGTTATCCGCCGTATCTTGCGCCGTGCAGTGCGTTATGGCTACACATACCTTGGCTTCACCGAACCCTTTATCTGCAAGCTCGTTGATGGCCTCGTTAAGCAGATGGGGCACCAGTTCCCCGAGTTGGTTGCTCAGCAGACACTCATCGAGCGTGTTATCGAGGAGGAGGAGGCATCATTCCTCCGTACCCTCGCTACGGGTATCAACCTCTTGGAAGGCGTAATCAAGAAGTCGGCAGGTGGCAAGATTTCGGGTAAGGATGCCTTTGTTTTGTATGATACCTACGGCTTCCCCATCGACCTTACGGAGCTTATCGCCAAGGAGCAGGGCGTTGAGGTCGATATCGAGGAGTTTGAGAAGGAGTTGCAGGTGCAGAAGGAGCGTTCGCGTAATGCTGCACAGCAGGATATCGACGACTGGCAGGAGATTATCTCTATCAAGGAGAGCGAGTTTATCGGCTACGACAACCTTGAGGCAGATGTCCGCATCGCTCGCTATCGTCGTGTAAAGAGCAAGAACAACACCTCGTATCAGCTTGTATTCGACCACACCCCATTCTATGGTAACTCGGGTGGTCAGATTGGTGATATCGGCTATATCGCAAATGCTAACGAGAAGATTGAGATTGTCGCTACCGAGAAGGAGAACGGTCTTATTATCCATATCGCTAAGCAGTTGCCCGAGAACCCCGCTGCGGAGTTCCACGCAGTGGTAGATGCTGATGCTCGTCAGAAGGCTGCTAACAACCACACGGCAACCCACCTTGTAGACTACGCTTTGCGCACTGTGCTTGGCTCACATGTTGAGCAGAAGGGCTCGATGGTTACGCCTCAGGGCTTGCGCTTCGACTTCTCGCACTTCCAGAAGGTGACTGCCGAGGAGCTTCGTGAGGTGGAGCGCTTGGTGAACAAGCTTATCCGCCAGAACTATCCCTTGGTTGAGAACCGTGAGGCTACTATGGCAGAGGCAGAGGCTGCAGGTGCTATCATGCTCTTTGGTGAGAAGTATGGCGACAAGGTGCGTATCGTGAACTTCGGTCCTTCGACCGAGCTTTGCGGTGGTACTCACACCTCGGCAACAGGTACTATCGGCCTCTTCAAGATTGTGTCGGAGAGCGCTATCTCGGCTGGTGTACGCCGTATCGAGGCTGTTACAAGCGAGGCTGCAGAGGCTTTGGTATATGCTGCACAGGATGTGATTCTCTCGCTTGAGCAGCTTGTTCACAACCCCAAGGTTGTTCAGGCTGTCGAGAAGATGATTGAGTCGAACGATGCTCTTGGTCGTGAGGTTACGGAGATGCGTAAGGAGAAGGTGGCACAGCTCGCCGAGACCCTTGCAACAGCTACCCCTAAGACCGATGGTTTCACGCTTATCGCACGCACTGCTGCCCACACTCCCGAGTTGATGAAGGATTTGGCATTTGGCTTGCGTCAGCGTGTTTCAGAGCGCCTCGTTATGGTTGTCGGTAACCTCCACGAGGGTAAGCCTACGCTTAATGTAATGCTCTCTGACGATGTTGTCGCTATGGGTGCAGATGCAGGTGCTACGGTTCGTGAGGCTGCGAAGTTGATGAACGGCGGTGGCGGTGGTCAGAAGCACTATGCTATGGCCGGTGGTAAGAATGCCGAGGGCTTGCAGGCAGCGGTAGACAAGGCCGTAGAGATTATTATGTCGAAGATTAAGTAAAATTTAAGTTGAGAACTATAAGATTATGAGCAATAAGGTTTTATTGATGATTTTAGATGGTTGGGGTAATGGCGACCACTCAAAGTCGGATGTTATCTACTCGACCAATCCCGAATATATCAACGCAATGACTGCGGCATATCCTCACGCCGAGTTGAAGACCGACGGTGAGAATGTAGGTTTGCCCGAGGGTCAGATGGGTAACTCGGAGGTAGGTCACCTCAATATCGGTGCTGGCCGTGTTGTTTACCAGGACTTGGTGAAGATTAATCGTGCTTGCCGCGACAACTCTATCTTGGAGAACAAGGAGATTGTAGGCGCCTTTGAGTATGCAAAGCAGAATGGTGTGAATGTTCACTTTATGGGTCTTGTGTCGGATGGTGGCGTTCACTCATCGCTCGACCACCTCTTCAAGCTCTGCGATATCTCGAAGCACTACGGCATCGAGAATACCTTCGTTCACTGCTTTATGGATGGTCGTGATACCGACCCCCGTAGCGGTAAGGGCTTTATCGCCGCTTTGGAGGAGCATATGGCAAAGTCGACCGGTAAGATTGCATCTATCATTGGTCGCTACTATGCTATGGACCGCGATAAGCGTTGGGAGCGTGTTAAGATTGCTTACGACCAGCTCGTAGAGGGCGTTGGCGAGAAGTCGACAAATATGGTCGAGGCTATGCAGAAGTCTTACGACGAGGGTGTTACCGATGAGTTTGTTAAGCCTATCGTGAATGTTGACTCGGAGGGTAACGCTATCGGCACCATCAAGCCTAACGATGTTGTTATCTTCTTCAACTATCGTAACGACCGTGCTAAGGAGCTTACCATCGTGCTCACTCAGCAGGATATGCCCGAGGAGGGTATGCACACTATGCCTTTGTACTACTGCTGTATGACCCCCTACGATGCAAAGTTCGAGGGCTTGCACATCCTCTTCGATAAGGACAATGTGCCCAACACCATTGGTGAGTACATCGCAAACCAGGGCTTGAAGCAGTTGCGTATTGCCGAGACAGAGAAGTATGCCCATGTGACATTCTTCCTTAACGGTGGCCGTGAGGATAAGTTCGCCGAGGAGGATCGTATCCTCGTTGCTTCGCCCAAGGTTGCCACCTACGACCTTCAGCCTGAGATGTCGGCATACGAGGTTAAGGATAAGTTGGTAGAGGCTCTCGGCGAGCAGAAGTACGACTTTATCTGCCTTAACTTCGCAAATGGCGATATGGTTGGCCACACTGGCGTATATGAGGCTATCGAGAAGGCTGTAAAGGCTGTTGATGAGTGCGTTAAGGATGTTGTTGAGGCTGCCAAGGCTAACGGCTACGAGGTTGTGCAGATTGCTGACCACGGTAATGCCGATAACGCTGTTAATCCTGATGGCACACCCAATACTGCACACTCACTCAACCCCGTGCCTATCGTGGTTGTATCGGATAGGGTAGCGAAGGTTAAAGATGGTATCTTGGCAGATGTTGCGCCTACCGTTCTCGACCTTATGGGCTTGCCCAAGCCTGCAGAAATGTCGGGTGAGTCGCTTGTTGAGTACAAGTAATTTGTCGTGATAGCGGCGCTACTGCGACGCTTCAGTCAAAATGGCGAATGGGAAATACGCTTGGTATGTCCCATCCGCCATTTTTCGTGTCAGCGCCACATTAGCACCACTCTGACGACAAATTTTGGTTGTACAGGCCTTACGGGTATAACTTCCGCTAATACGCCTATAAGAAAGTATGATTGGTTTTATGATTGTATATTAGAAAATCTTATTACCTTTGCACCAGAAACAAGAACTAAAAAGATTTTTAATAACGACTAAAACTAATATGACTATGGATAAGACTAAGTATACTTGTATGCCTTGTGGTTGGACTTATGACCCCGAGAAGGGCGACCCCGAGAATGGTATCGCACCTGGCACATCGTTTGATGAGTTGCCCGATGATTGGACTTGCCCTGTATGTGGCGTAGGCAAGCAACTATTTGATAAGGAGTAAATTAACTTTAAAATATTACAACTATGGAGATTAAGAATAAGGTATTGGCAACAATGAAGGAGGCAGGCGAGCCCCTTAACGCAGGTAAGATTGCAGAGCTCTCGGGCATCGACCGCAAGGAGGTAGACAAGGCGATGAAGCAGCTCAAGGATGAGGGCGCAATCGTATCACCCGTACGCTGCAAGTGGGAGCCCGCAAAGTAGGTGTACTCTAATACAGACAAAAAACGGCAAGTTCTCAATTGAGGCTTGCCGTTTTGCTTTAAACTTGCCTTTATCGGCAACCCCGCCCAAAATCACCGCCACCGAAGCGGATTATAGCGGGGCAAAGGCTTTAAGAGCCTTGGCTCTGTGGGGTGAGTGGATTGGGGCGAGGGGGCTTGCTCACTCGAAACATATCCACTCGCCACACACAACAACCGCAGGATGTGAAGCCTTAGTCTATAGACACAACACACAGCGGTCTGCCTATAAATCCATATCAACCCTTAATCAAAATAAAAACCTAGGGGGTCGAACGATGCATATTCGAAAATATGCATCGTCGCCGTATAAAATTGTTTAGGTTTAGAGAACAATTTTATCGGCAACCCCGCCCAAAACCAACCGCCACCGAAGCTGGGTATAACGGGTCAGAGGTTTAAGAGCCTTGGCTCTGTGGGGTGAGTGGATTGGGGGCGAGGGGGCTTGCTCACTCGAAACATATCCACTCGCCACACACAACAACCGCAGGATGTGAGCCTTAGCCCATAAACCACACAAACATCGGTCAGCCTATAAAACTCATTTATACCCTTAATCAAAATAAAAATATAGGGGGTCGAACGAGGCCGACTAAAAAGTGATTTTTGGTCGGCCTTGTTGTTTATGTTTGCGATAGTCGAAAAAAAGAGTTGCAAGATAAATAACTAGAAAATATTAGTATCTTTTTTACAGATGCCGCTTATAGGCGTTCATACATTGCTAAAATGCCATTTATAGACTCCCTACGCAGGTTGTTTATTAGTATTTCGTATTGCTAGAGTTCTGATATATTTTCGGATATTATGTGCCGTGGCGATTGTTGCAAACTCCGCCTTTACCATCGTGTGTCCACGATA